>DASSFI010000027.1:0-158511 GCA_035694465.1 Pyrinomonadaceae bacterium
AATGATCGATTTCGGCAAAGGAACGGAAGTTCCCGTCCGGGAACTTATTCGTGAACTGCTCGAGTTTGTTGATGATGTGGTAGACGATCTCCGCTCGCGCAAGGAGATACGACACATCCGCACGATTCTCGATCGAGGAACATCAGCGGATGAACAACTTCGCGTCTGGCGCGATACGGAAGATGTTAATGCAGTCGTAGACCGGTTGATAGAACTGACAATGGAGAATGTCCCTCGTGAAATAACCCCGGCCGCGGCAGCAAAGGTCGTCTGACGTTCATAGCGGTTGTACAACATATATCCTGCATTTGACATATAGTGATTGCCAGCGTAAGGTTCATGTGGATCGAGTCTGGCTTACTCCCTTCTCAGCTCCTCTGGAATCGACCAGATCTCCTGAAGTCACTAGCCACCAACCGAGGAGCACAAAAATTGAACGACCAGGCAGTGCTACAGGCGCAAGCATGAAGACTTTTTATGCAATGAGACGGGCCAATGGCGATTGGTTTGCTGTTGAAGACAAAGGTGATCTGCGGATGCCGATCTTCAAGAACAGTGGCGACGCAATGACAGCCCGTTTGCGCGACCCCGGCATGGATTGCTTTAGACCAGTGACGTTTGATACGGCTGCACTCGAGGAACTCAGGAAGACTGACGGCCAGACTGCGTCTTTCTTGATGATCATCGATCCGTCCCGTCACCTGAAGCATGGTCTGCGACTGGGCTTCACTGAGCTGACCCCGTTAATGAAGACTTAACCGACCCGAGTAGAGCAGGCCACTGATTTTGATGTGCGGAATGCCGAGTAGGTCAATAAAAGGTCTTAAAATTTATCTCGATCTAAAGAGAACTGAACCGCAGGGGGGAGGTCTCATCTTCTACAGTCAACGCGCCGGTGGTCCATATTATCGCTGGCGCTACGAAGAGCTCCGCGGAGAATGGCTGTGCTCTCGAATGCATGTTGGCGATTTACCGGTGACGGAGCTGATCTCGACGCCCTGGAAAGAAATACCCGCTGCTCTGAAGACTACGCTCGATCTACATTATGTGGAATAGGGCTGAAAATTGCCGCTTCAACCATCCAGGCTTTAAATAAAAGAAAAGGCAAAAGGCCTTTGCCCCTTGCCTTCCAAGCCAAGCTAAATTCTACCCAGCTAATTATTCTTGTTGCCAGGCGATGCGTTGCTATTCGGAGTGCTATTCGCGTTGTTCGAGTTTATCGAACGAACGCCTGAAGTGTTCTGATTGCCATTGTTGTTTTGCACTACACCAACATTCGAGTTTGCCGTGTTCGAGTTCAGGTTCGAATTGACGTTCGCGGAATTACTGTTGGGAGTGGTGCTATTGCAAGCTGCAAGTCCAACTATCGCCAGTAGACACATAACGACCAAAGTTCGCTTCATCCTAAATCCTTTCTTCGAGGCGCTCGTTAGCGATAAACCTGTTCGCCGCGATTCTTTTTCCAATCTTCCTCAAAGTAAGCAGCGTCTTCAGGATTACGCGGTGTTACGCCCATCATGATGCCACCGTTCTTGACGCCTTCTTCGTATTTCTTGACGCGTTCCTCGGGTATTCCTGAGCCGATAAGAGCGCCGATCAATCCGCCTGTCGCTCCACCTGCGCCGGCTCCCGCCAAGCCCGCTGCGATTGGACCAGCAATGAGTAAACCGAGTCCGGGTAACGCCAAAGTGGTGCCGATAGCTGCGATTGCTGCCAACGTCGCTCCCACTGTTCCACCGATTGCGGCTCCGGTCCCAGCGCCTTCGAGCGCCTTAGTGCCGAGTTCAGTTTCACGACCGTCGGCTGCGAAGTGTTTCTTTCGTGTTTCGTCCGACATGACGAGGTTGACGTCATCTTGTCCATAACCACGCTCGACCATGGATCCGTATGCGCGCTCCGCGCTTTCCCTGTCTGGGAATAGTCCGGTAACCAACCCTGACTGTGCTGTTCTTGATGCTGATGTTTCTGCCATATTTCTCCCTTTGACTAATTATCGCTGTTAAGTGAATGAATCTGAAGATTACTACGTCACTGCGTTTAGCGCGCAGTTTCTCTGCTGCAACTTTGGAGCCGTCGAAGGTTCAGGTGGTGGAGACTTCGTAACTGCGACAGTCGTCTGGTCTCACTGACTCTCAGTGGAGATCATGGTTGGTTGGCGTTTGGGATTCAGGCGCTCCTCGACATTGCAAGTGTCTGGATTTCAGCATCAGTGCGTGTTAAATGGCTTCAGGACACGGATCGGCTTTCTTGATGTATACGAGCACTGATCCCGGGTACCCCGGGTCCTCTCTAAGGCGCGCAAGGAGCACCTTGACGGGCACTGCGCCGTCTTCGTAATCGCAACTGAACATAAAGCTGCTGCTGGGTTCGGGGTTGCTGTCGAAGGTTTCAAAACGTTGTCGAAACTCTGCCACGTTCAAGAAGGTTGCGACCTCGGAAAAGAAATTACGTCCAACTACGTTCATCGCTCCGTGTAATTTTTCGTCTCCTTCCAATTTGGAAAAGATCACCGTGCCCCGCGGATCGAGCTCGAGTAAACCGAAAAGTCTTTGTGTGTCATGAATCAAACTGCTCATAAAGTCCCCGTAAGTTTCGCTTTATCTGCATAAAGATATCGGTCCACCATGGAGTCGATGCCGTTCAGAGAAAAGGGCTTGACCAGGTACTCGGTGCAACCGGCGGCAAATGCTCTCACCTGAGCACTAGGTTCCGCGTGGCCCGACATCATTACGATCGGGATTTCATGAGTGGGGGTATATTCACGGATGCGACTGGTTGCGTCATAACCGTCCAGCACGGGAAGATCTGTATCCATCAGAATCAGATCAACATGGACGTTGGTTGCCAGCGCGATCGCCATCGCGCCATTCTCGGCTTCGACAACCACAATGTCACCTCGCAATTCGAGCATTGTTCTGAGCATGAGGCGCGTATCGTCGTGATCTTCCACCACCAGCACAGAACGCTGACAGGTATTCACTGAGTCAGTTGCCCGGTGACTTGTTTTTGTAGCGTTTCGCTTTTGGTTGAGAGTTGTTGATGCCATGACAGCCTGGAGAGGAGTGAGACACGCAATACGTGAACTCACTCCGTTTCTCCAGTGACCCCCCTTGTCATCTTCCGCGCGTCAGATGCGGCACTCACAGACCACGCAGCAATCCAGGGATTACTGCCCCGGTACTGAGAGGCTGACACTCAATGCGGATGTATGTTTTTTAAGATACTTCGCGGGATTTGTGTATTAGGAAGATGGTAAAGCCGCGAGGGTTTTTCCCGGCGGTCTAGGTATCCTTTAGCCAGTCTTGCAACATGGCGTAACGCACGATGTCGACCCGGCTTTTCATGCCCATTTTATTCATCGCATTTGACTTGTGAGCTTCCACCGTTTTGATGCTCAGGTTGAGGCGCGCCGCGACCTCCTTGTTGATGTAACCGAGCGCAATCAGCCGTAAGACGTCCGCCTCCCGAGCAGTCAAGTTTGCTTGAGGAGACACTCCGCGAGTAACTGGTCCGCTTTCACGAAGTTGGATAACCGCGCTCTCGGTGATTGCCGGATCCAGATACGCCTGGCCAGCGGCAACAGCAAGAATGGCGCGAATCAGCTCTTCGGACTTGCTCTGTTTCAACACATACCCGCTCGCGCCCGCCTGTAATAATTCTTGCAAATAGACCGGTTCGGCGTGGCGTGTCAGGATTAGGACTTTCACTCGTGGGTACTTCTCCTTCAACTTCTTCGTTGCCTGGAGACCGTTTAGCTCGGGCATCGATATGTCCATCACAACTACGTCGGGTAGGAATTGCTCAGCGAGGTGCAGGGCAGCGCGTCCGTTGTCTGCTTCGCCGACCACTTCCATGTCAGACTGGGAGTTGAGCAGCAGTTTCAAACCATCGCGAATCGTTTCATGATCTTCCGCTAAAAGGATACGCAGCTTATTCATCGGTCCGTTCCTGTCTCTGGTGCATTCGGCACCGGTATCCTTACGACCACGGTCGTACCAGCATTGGGCTGGGATTCAATCTCGATGTTTCCTCCGACCACGGCAGCACGCTCGCGCATGCCAATCAACCCTAGCCCCCCTCTCTCATCGGCAGCGAAAAACGTTTGTAAATCAAACCCTGTGCCATTGTCTTCTATGATCAGGAATACCTGTCCAGCGCGTTGTTCAAGCACGATAGCGACATTAGTAGCATGAGCATGCTTGGCGACGTTATTGAGAGCCTCTTGAGCAATGCGATAAAGAACGGTTTCGATCTCGATCGTTAAGCGACCACGATCCAATCCAGTCGCATGCAAGTCAACGTGGATGCCGAGGTGTCTTGACCAACTCTGTACGTAGCTGGTGAGCGCTGCCCCTAATCCGAGATCGTCAAGCGCCATGGGCCGCATTTCCCAGACTAAGTTATCAACGTCCGCGCCGATTTGCTGGGCCAGGGTTTGCAACATCTCAACCTGTTCACACAAGGTCGTATTGTCACCGCAATCTTTCCGTAGTACGTCAAGTTTCAAGTTCAGCACGGTGAGTTGCTGCCCAAACTGATCGTGCATCTCGCGCGCAATGCGTGCGCGTTCCTCCTCTTGAGCAAAAACGACGCGGCGCACAAGCTGACCTCGTTCATGCTCGGCACGCTGCCGTTCGCTGACTTCGGTTTGCAAGGCTTGGTTTGTCTCCATCAGCGCGACTGTATGCCGCTCTAGTCCTTCTCTCGCTGCCAGCGCTTCTTTCTCCGCTTCCTTGCGTCGGGTGAAATCAATGAAAGTAAGAATCACGCCGTCGGTGTCGGCCCCCTGAAGGCGATATGGTATCAACTGGGCGATATACCAACGTCCTTCGCGACTCATAACCTCCAATTCGGTCTTATGCCCATCCTTGAGCATGTGCCGCACGTCTTGTAACATCGAGGCGTAATCAAGTTTGTGCGTGATATCCGAAAGAGGCCGCCCAACATCGGATGGAATCAGGCTGAAGATGTCTTCGGCGCGAGGCGTGTAGAATTTGATCTTGAAGTCGCGGTCAACAAAGATGGTGGCCAGATCCGTCGAGGTGATCAAATTCTGTAAGTCGCTATTAGAGATGGCAAGCTCGTCGATTTTCTGCTTCAGCTCGACGTTGATCGTCTGAATCTCCTCGTTAATCGATTGCAACTCTTCCTTGCCGGTCTCGAGCTCTTCGGTGGCCGACCGCAGCTCTTCGTTCATCGCTTGCAGTTCTTCGTTCGACGCTTTCAGTTCCTCAGTCTGCGTCTCATACTGTTCGATGGTCGCTTGTTGTTGCTCTTTTGTTATTTGCAGTTCCTCTTCGAGAAGAGCGACCACACTCTCGGCCCCGCCGGCCCGCGGCCCGCTGCTCTCAGCAAGAGGGAATCCTTCGAGTTCATCAAAGAAAACGAGAAAGTACCGGCGGTCAACCCCGGTTGTTTTGTCGTGTACGGGACGGACGATGATGTTGATGTAAAAATCTTTTTCGTCGCGATCTATCTTCACCCGGCGTGCTTCACATGATTTTCCCGTTTTCGCAGCCTGGAACAACGCAGTGCGGAGTTCGACCCTGAGCTGCGGGTGGGCCACTCTCAGAAGATTACGACTCGGCTCACCACTGGCGAATTGCAAAAAATGTTCAGCAGGGCCGGACAAGTGAAGGATGTTGTAATCCTCATCGATAATTACACTGGTTGGCGCGTACTGCTCCAGGAGTTTCTGATGAAGCTGACCCAAAGAGATCCGTTGCGGTTTTTGTTTGAATTCCATTTGCGGCGCGGAAGCGTGGTGTACCGGTAGGTCGAGTGGCAGCATCGGTACGGGCGCGGCTCTGCGTGGAACGTCTTCGGCGCGGTAAATACGTTGCTTCTTGTCCACGGCCCCAAACAGTTGTATCTCGCTGCCTATCGACTCCGAATTACCGAGGAACAGAAATCCATTAGTAAGCAGCACGAAGTGAAATAACTCGAAGATATGTTGCTGCGCGTCACGGTTGAGATAAATTAACAGGTTGCGACAGGTGATGGCGTCGAGTCGTGAGAACGGCGGGTCTTTTATAAGATTGTGGACGGCGAATAGTACGCACTCGCGCACCTCTTTCTTGATCCGATAGCCGCCATTCTCTTTAGTAAAGAAGCGACGCAACCGCGTCGGCGACACATCCTCCTCAATGGTTTCCGCATAATAGCCCTCCCGCGCCGTTCGGATTGCGGTTTCGTCTATGTCAGTGGCGAAGACTTGAATCGAGGGCGGAGACGGAAGGCGCGCGGCATGTTCGAGCAGCATGATCGCTACCGAATATGCCTCTTCGCCGGTGGCGCAACCCGCCACCCAAACGCGCACTCGGTCGGCGGTCGTCTTCGCGTGAAAGATTTCGTCTATCACCACGTTCTCCCACGCCTCGAATGCGTGTCGGTCGCGAAAGAAGTTTGTCACGCTGATAAGCAAGTCTTTCAATAACGCCTGTGCTTCGTGCGGATGGGCGTGCATGAAGTCTCGGTAAGCGGTGAGCTGATGCAACTGGTTGACCTGCAAACGTCGCGCGATACGCCGCAATACGGTTACGCGTTTGTAGTGCGAGAAGTCGTGTCCCGTGTGCGATCGCAGCAACTTGAGAATATCTCGCAACGCTGCTTCGTCCTCGTCTTTCTGGTTGACAACAGACGGTGGCTCCGTTTCGGGCGGCAACATGATACGGCTCGCGTTGTGCCGAATTTCAATGAGCTTGCCCGGAATCTCTGCCACCGGGAGCACGAAGTCGACGAGGCTGCTGTCAATCGCGTGGCGCGGCATCGAATCATGTTCGGCTTCTTTCGGATCTTGTGCGAATGCCAGTCCGTTATGTTCCTTGATGCGCTTTAATCCGTTAGTGCCATCCGAACCCATCCCCGAGAGCACAATGCCGACCGCATTCTCCTTATGAGTCTCGCTCAGCGTCCGAAAGAAGCGATCGATGGCGACCTGCTTTCCTCCGCTCAGGCGTCCCGGGTCTTTAACGACGATTTGCCCGTCGCTCATCTCCAGGTTTTTTGTCGGTGGGATTACATAGACATGATTTGGTTCGACCTTAATGGCTTGGGTGACTTGCGTGACCGGCATCTCGGTAGTGGCTTGCAGAAGCGTGGCGGCATGACTTTCATGCTTAGGGGATAAGTGCATGATGACGACGAACGCCATCCCGCTATTGGCCGGCATATGAGTAAAAAAATCCTTCAATGGCTGCAAGCCGCCTGCCGACGCGCCCAGGCCAATCACGGGAAAAGACGTAGTTGTTTGGGAGATCGCCCGAACCTTCATGTCTGAGTTTTGGTTAAGATTCTCAGCCATTCATCTCCGATCCGGTCCACGCCCGCAGGAGTGTTGTGATGAGGGTCGACTGACTTCCTTTTGTATCGGGTTCATTTGAGCCACTCGCTCCCGAACCTCCAGTTGCGCACCAACTCGCCAAAGGCGCCAAAGAGAAAAGCCAAACCCAGAGCGACGAGAAATACGGCGAACGCAAGGACCAAAATCGACGAGAGGCCGCGCCCCTTATAAGTCCTAATCGTGGCCCATGCTGCACCACCTAACAGGATTACGCCTATTGCTATTTCTATAATTCGCATAGCTCTTACCTCTCGGACCTACGAACTGCTCGCCAAGTTGCACGCAGACATCTTCGCGCAACATTACGCACACCGTCTGTGCGCCATCTCGCATATGCATCAGGAAATGACGCTTTAGTCCAAAACTCGACGGTTCGCCAGATTTAGAGAAATGCAACGGGCGGGAGTGTGAGGATCACACGATGGGAGCTAATCGCAAACGGCTCGCGGTTTTGATCATCCCAGGTGAAGGTTCAAATCACGTTGAGCAGCTTGTGTGCTCGGCGGGCGTCGACACTATTAATGACTAAACGAACGCCGTTCGTTTGCTGTAGCTGAGGCTCCATACCTCCAACATCATCTTTGAATACGAAAGCCTGCATCCCTGCTTCTTGAAGCACCTGCTGCGCCATGCCAGCCTCAATTTCGTTGTTGAAAGTCTTAAGCACAACCACTTCGTCTGACATTAGGTTTGTCCTCGATAGCGATGTTGGATCAGGGGCTGTCCTAGACTGCCCGACGCCCCATGACCACGTTGTATATCAACACGATCACAGCTACTACCAACAGGATGTGAATCAGATTCCCACCCACGTGACTGACGAGACCCAGTAACCACAAGACCAGTAACACTACCAATATTGTCCACAACATTTTCTTTCTCCTTTCGGTCACCGCATTCCAAAAGATTTAATCAACTCCAACTCGGCGATATGTTATACGCGTTGGCGAGGAGGTTTAGATTCGTGCGCAATGTTGACCAATCGGCCCTGGCGCGGTCTGTGAGCGAATTGTCCCGCATGAAATTATCGAGGGGTTGGGCCAGATCGAGCAGGCGCTGGACATCGTCCGAAACCAACTCCCTGGCATCGAAGCGAATGCGAACTTGATCGGTCGCCTTCTTAAAACCGCGAAGAGCGTCATTCATGTTGCCTTCGCTTCGAGTGCGATCATAAGGCCGCCGGTCAAAAGCATCGGTAAGACTTACACGAAACTTGTCGCCGCCATTTTCGATCTGCTGAATCAGCAGAGTGAGTTCACTCTCGGATAGCCGGAACGATCGATTTGAGTCAATTTTTATCGCAGCTACCTGGTTCCATTGCCACCCGACGCCAAAGGCACTTGCCAGCATGTTGAGATTCGTTCGCACCAATGCCCAGTCATTCTTGACCCTGGGATTTAACTTATTTTGCGATATGAAACTGTTAATGGGCGCCGACTTTTGCAAGACGGCCTCAACGTCGGATCCAACCGCAAGCCTCCGAGTGAACTGGTCCCTGAACTGCTTAATGGCGAGATCAAAGCCAGACTGGAAGGTGCTGATGTCATTTTGAGGCCGCGTTTGGTCTATGCTCCGCTGCACCAATTCCACATTGAGACTGTTACGGAACCTGCTCGAACTTCGTTCAAGTTGTTGCAGCATGTTGCCGACCTGACGGGTGTTATTACGTTTAGGCTGGGGCTGGGCCTGTACGTCCAGGCCGATGATGATGGGAAACAGTAACAGGATAAATACATAAGTGATGTTTTTAGTAATCGTCAATTTTTTTCTTTCGGCTGCTACAGTTTCACTCAAGCAGCTTTTGGAATGCTGTGCCAGCAGTCGCGCGACCAGGAAGTCGCTGTCTCTTTGCTTGGCCCAACTCCATCATGTCAGGAAACGTTGAGCCACACTGACTACTTTGATTGTCCTTGCCAGCCCAAAAAACTGCATGACGCGAATACCCCACCAGTTTAGGTCGATCTCATACCAGGCCAGTCCATGCCGGGCCGCGGTTGGGTGCGCATGATGATTGTTGTGCCAGCCTTCGCCAAAGGTCAGTAGCGCGACCCACCAGTTGTTTCTCGAGTCATCGCTGGTTGAGAACCGACGCGCGCCCCACATGTGCGTCGCTGAGTTGACCAGCCAGGTCGCATGCAAGTTAAACGTGACGCGGAAGAAAACCGCCCACATCACATACGACCAGCCGCCGAAAGCCAGCAACGCCAGGCTAAGCAAAACCAGCGGCAACCAATAGACGCCGTTCAGCCATACATGAAACCTGTCTCTCATAAGATCAGGGGCATAGTGCTCCATAACCGGCCGTTCATACTGCTGTGCCGTACCACTGAGCATCCATCCGATGTGTGCCCACCAGCCGCCATCGCGCGGAGTGTGTGGATCACCCGGGGCATCTGCGTGCGCGTGGTGAATGCGATGCGTGACAACCCAGTTGATTGGCCCGCCTTCGAGCGCGAGTGTGCCGCAGAATGTCAGAAAGTACTCCACTATTCTTGGCGTCTTATAGCCACGATGAGTTAAGAGTCTGTGAAAACCCATGCCGACGCCCAGGCTGGCGGATATCCACCAGAGCACTACGGCAGCCACCAGCGCTTGCCAGCTGAAGACAAAGAGCGCGGCCACTGCTCCAATATGCAAGAGTCCCATAAAAATTGCGGTATGCCAGTTAATGCCGGTCGCTCGGTTTTTATTCATTACTTCGTTGCGCATTTCTAATTCTCTAATCATCGGTTTCTTTTGTAGCAATGGGGCTCGTAGACAGGTATACAAGTCGGAACCCAAATCGTCTGTGCGCCAACACACTTATATGTAAGACTGGATCGAGTTGCTTCGTTGCCCCACCGTTAACATCCGACACAATCTCGCAGGCTAATACCTTTTCTCTCCGAGAAATAATGCATAAATGCAATATATCCTGCACTTGACATATACTCATCGTTAGCATAAGGTGAATTGCGAATCGAGTCCGCTTACTCCCTTCTCAGCTCCTCTGGAATTTTCCAGAACACCTGAAGTCAACAGCTCAGCAACAGAGGAGAAACAAATGTTTGGACGACAAGTAACTCTAAAGTTGAAGGCAAATTCAGCGACAGAACTCAACCGCATCGCTACGGACGAGATTCTCCCGATCCTGCGCAAGCAGAAAGGATTCCGCGATGAAACCACCTTTATCGCGCCCGAACGCTCAGAAGCGATCGCCAACAGCTTCTGGGACACGAAAGCAGATGCGGAAGCCTACGACCACACGGCGTACGCCGAGGTGTTGAAGACCCTTTCGAATGTGATCGACGGCACCCCGACTGTGAAGACCTTCGAGTTCGCAAGTTCGACGTTTGAGCGGGCAGCTACTTCGAAGTTGGTGTAACGAGATAGATGTTTCCCCTCAGGGGAGGGCGGGCAATGTCCGCTCTGCCGGCAAATGCCTGATTACCATCCAAAGCTTTGAGTGAACACAAATGATTAATCTTTATATCGGTCAGCGCAGGGTCGAAGACGTGACGATCCTCGATCTAAAAGGTAGAGAGAGAATTCGCGGCGCCATGACGTTGCACGAATCAATTCGTTGTCTTGCTCGAGAAGGAAAGATCCAGGTTCTTTTGGATCTCGCCGGGGTCAAGCACATTGATTCGGGCGGTTTGGGCGAGCTTGTTTCAAGTCATGTAACTCTTGACGAAAGAGGTGGTGCGCTTAAGCTGATGCACATGACCGAGAGTGTCCATGAACTGATGACAGTCACAAAACTCTTAACGGTCTTCGATGTTTATGAGGACGAGCCGGAGGCCCTGGCCAGCTTTGTAGGCGAGACCTTAAGAATTGTTGAGCGTGAAACGAGACCGCGCGCATCGATTGTGGATGCTGTGACTTTGGCGCGTTCTGGAAACTAGGCGTTTTGTGCGACGTAGTCTTCCCGTCGCAGCATGCCGGCAAGATCGACGGCTTCCTGGATCGTCATCAGATCGTTATCGTCTCCGCCACGAAATTTAATTCCGCTCGCTCGCAGTTCCCAGTCGTCATGCCCTTCGTATTTCCGCTGGTTAAATATCTCTACTGCCTCATAGCCGCTAACGGTGGTGAACGAGAGCAGCAGCAGTTGAGTTTTATTTCGCTCGCTCGTGGCTCTTTCTATCGCTGCACGAATCATTTTCCGATCCGGGATTTCTTCGGTGAGGGAAGGGGAGGCGGGCAATTTATTTACAGCAGGCATTCCCTGCCACTCGTAAAGCCGGCTTCGGTACTCGGCGAGTAGCGCCAGATATTGTTTGCACTGCTCGATGATGCTATCGCTCGTGGCCCTATTCAATGCCTGCTTTGATGCTTGTAACTTTTGGTCCAATTGCGGGAACAACATGAATAGTCCTGACTAGTTCTAAGATAGAACTTCATTCAATTCGACGCTCAAGATACCTCCTGCCATGGTTTGAGCTGCGTCCCCGGTGAGAGGTTTGAAGGGTATTAGACCTCTCCTCAACTCCTCGAGCGCGATGCTTGTATTCCTTCGTTTCAGGCGGTCGGCTACAATCCGCGGCTCTGCACCTTGTAAGAGTTGCTTGCTTCGGTGGCTTGCCAGGATGACTAGCTGAAATCTGGATACGATACCCGGCCACTCTGCGCGCGTGGTGACGTTACTGCTAACTTCTACTATTCCGGTCATTTTTTTGATCCCGCCTTTTGCTACTCAGTAATAGACTCGTGCCGGCGACGATGAACTAAAACGCGTTTTCGTGACTGGCTACGTGTGTAGTTGAAATAGAAAATCACTGACATGACAGCAAAACTTTCAATGACGGTGATTAGGATGACTAATTTCATGTGCCGCAATCTCCCTCAGTTGTAACTGTTACGCTCATTTGAATTCCGTCCGGTTCCCCAGGGAACCTTTATTCCCTACAGAATGAACCTCTTAAATTGCACTGTCTGTGCGCTATCTCGCATACGCATGCAATCCAAAGAAAAATGCCGCGAAGTTAATCGCGGCATTCCTGATTCAGTTAGAGGTTTGTTTTCTGGTTAGCGAGATTTATGGTCGGCCAAAGATATCGCCAAGGACATTGCCGAAGCCGCCATTATTCCTGCGGTAGTCGCCGTTGTTTCTGTAACCACCATACTGGCGGAAACCTTCCGCATAGCCCCGCACAAATCCATTTCTAAATTGCTGCGAGCGAGCGTCTCTGTAGTAGTGTGAACGCTGCGGGCTATAGCTCTGGCCGCGGCGGGCATCACTCGAACCAGTGCTCAAGCCGGCCTGGTATCCCTGGTTCAGCTCGATCTGAGCGCCGTTGTTGTAGCCACCATTGTTCCCGTAACGACCATTGCGATCATAGCGGTCGTTACGATCGTAGCGATCATCGCGGCGGTCGCGATACCGATCGTCGTTGCGATTCCGTCGCCAATCTCGATCCTGCCGGTCACTGCGATTGCGATCATCATTACGACGCCAGCGACCGTCATTCCGATCCTGCGCCTGTACGGTTGTGCTGGCAATCATCCCGATTCCAAACACCAGTGATAAGGCTAAGATTGCTCCCCCGATTTTGTTCCTGTACCCGATTGTGCTCATTAGTTGTTATCTCCCTCGGGTTTGACGTTGGCAAGGTGCATACCACCCTCCTGAATCCCGGAATTAAACCGTTCTAAAGGAGTTATCGGTATGGTGGGATAAGTTGTACGGCTCAATTGGGGTATTGATTACGCATATGAGTTCGAGACGAGTGACTGTCGGTCCGCAAGGTTCAGGTGATGACAAGAGTTGCTTACTTACTCACAAACTCACGAAGACTGTAACGAGCAGGCTAGTTATTAGCTGACAACGTGGCTACTCTTTTTTGCACCGTTTGCCACTCTTGCTGAGTTAATTGTCTGATTGAGCCGTTGTTGCTGTCCAGCGTGAGACCCGTTTCCTTTTCAGTGAGTGGTACCAGCATAGCGGCGTCGATTTGGAGAGGCAATAGAATTTCCAGTCGAACTTCGTGTTCGTCAGCGGTCAGCAGGTGCTTTCCAATGCTGTCAAACATGACGTGTTTCAGTTCCTTGAGGTGCGTGACTGCGCCGCCGATTGGCTCGCCCGTACTCGAGTCCCACACTTGCGCCGTTTCGCCACTCGCAGTAACAACCAGTCGCGCGTCCGAGCTGAATGCCGCCGCCATGATTTCCTTGTTGTGCCGCAATACGGGTCCCACTGCGTTCAGGTTGGTTGAATCCCAAACCTGGGCTGTGTTGGTGACAGCGAAACTGATGACCAGTCGCGTGCCGTCGTCGCTTATCGCTTGCAGCGAAATCGAGGTGTCGAATTTTCCTTGAATACTGTTCCCGGTGGCGGGCGTCCAAACTGTTAACGTGCTTGTGCCGCCGGCGCCGGCCGTCACGAACGCTACGCGGCTAGCGTCGCTTGAACAAAAGAGAAAACGGACATCGCTTGCTTGTACTGAGATTGGTTCGCCAACTTTACTCCCTGTAGCAAAGCTCCAGGCCTCGATTGAATCGAGCTGACGGGTGACTAGTGTTTCTCCGTTTCGGCTTGCGCAGGCGCCAGGAGACTGAATTTCGGATCCCCAATTGCGAATGTTAATAGGCTTTCCCCAAACCTTTCCGGTTTCTATATTCCGCAGTTCCAAATTGGAGTTATCGGGTCCATCAAATACACTTAGGCCATCGTCTGTAAAAGGATTGCCAAAAAACGCATGGATGTTGAAAAGCGAGCGCACTTCACCAGTTTCTACATCCCGAGACTTCAATTCATTTTTTTGTTGGTCAGCGGCCAGGGTGAATGGCCTGTAGTTCAACCATACTCTTCGACCGTCACTACTGAACGCCACACCTGGTTCATCCTCATCGGACCATTGAAAAGTCTTTTCGGTCGATAGATCCCATACGATCGTCTGCTTTAGCCGGTAGTCGTTCATCAACAACCGTCCGCCATCCTGACTAAAAGCGACTTGCTTGACCAGGAAATCCTCGGGCAACAACTTACGCAAGGACACGCCAAGCTGCCAGACGCGAAGAGTTTCATCTTCGCTATAGGTCACAATTTCGCGTCCGTTCGAACTGAAAGCTCCATCCGTCACCGGTTTTGTATGTTGCATTGGCAGCGTGACAGGTGAGCCTGTTCGCGCGTCCCAGACGCGCGCCGTCGAGTCGTCGCTTCCGGTAAGCATTAGGTCACCGTCAGGGCTAAACCTGATGAAAGTAATGTTGGCAGTGTTCTGAATCGTCCTGACCAGCTCGCCCTTAGCTGTGTCAAGAATTTGGATTGTGTTTGCCGGGTTCACAATTGCAATTCGGCTACCGTCAGGGCTGAATTCAGCCGTCGGAACTCCCGCAAACATTATTTTCTGATCAATCAACCGGCCGCTATGAATGTCTAATAATTGTAAGACTCGATCGCTGGTCGCAACGAGAGACAATTTTCCGTCCGGGCTAAAAAACGCGATATCCCGGTTACCTGCGGTCACATGTCCGGTTCGCCACTGAAACACATTGGCGACTGGAGGCAGTCTGAAAAGTAACTTGCCGCTGCGATAATCCCAGCCAAGCAATGGTCTATTGATACCGTCCGTCGCCAAACTAATTCGTCCATCAGGGCTGAGAGAGAAAACAATTTCTTCTGTGTTGTGATCTGGTTTGAACGGACCTGATACTGGAGGTCCGAGTGATTTTCCATCGTCGGCGTTCCAGAATCTGACCGTGCCGTGCTTGTCATTGAAAATCAGAGCGGTACCGTCGCGGGTAATAGTGGGTAGAGGATCAGTATAGCCTTGTGTTTCCCGGATCACATCTTCAGGGATTTTGCCCACCAGTTGTCCAGTTTCAGTATCCATTAAGCCCAATAGCTTCAACTTGCCATAGGCTTTTTCCGGAGACGGTTTATACAAGATGGCTCGCTTGCCCAGTCTCGAACCGGCTATCTCGGGAAGCATTCTGAAGCCTTCACGTAGAAGCTTTCCCGTTCGAGTATCCCAGATCTTGTATCCCTCATCCTTACCGGTCGTGTAATAGGCGCCGCCCTCAGGTGAGAATTGAACGAATCGATCCTCGTTATACATTCGTGCCGGATCGTAAGGGCTGCTAAGTGAGTTATACGCCACTAGCTTCGGCTCACCTTCCGCAATACCAAGCCACAAACGCGCTTTCTCGTAATCGCTCTTATAGCCGAAACGAGTGACGCCCAGATCGTCAAGCTTGCCTACTAATCGGAGTAAGTAAGAAGAGTTAGCCACCTCGAGTCCACGAGCCACATAGAGTCGCGCGTCGGCCGGACGTTGGGTGAAAAGACTCTGGCCCTGGAGGATGTATGTTCTGACCACTTGTTGCCGGGCGCGCGCGAGATTCACAACCGACCAGAAAAAAAGGCCTGCCATCACCGCAAACAGACACACAGTGGAGACAAGTGTCAGCCAGAGACGACGTTGACGCCGGCGTGCATCTTCGAGTCGCAACTGCGGCATTTCTACGGTCGGAATCTCGAAGAGCGGTGCGACGAGCTTGATCAATTCCTCACGCAGCCTCCACAGCGTGGGCCACCACAGAAAACGCAGCGGCGTGAGACCACGAATGTCGACAATCTCAACGTCGGGAAATTTTTCTGACAAGTTGGCTGGGAGTGGGTCATCGAATTTACCCTTTGCACGGACCACGAGCACCTGGTCCCCGTCCGGCAAGCTCGTAAAGGTTTCGATCTCCCGCTGAAGCCAGTTTGGAGTTCCGTCGGAGCGTAAGAGCAACGCGTCCGGCGTCGCGACCACAATCAGGATTCGTGATTGCTTCAAAGAAGGCACGATGTTCTTTACGAAAAAATCTTCTGTGGCTCGCTCGTAGATCGTATCGAGATAAATCTTGAGAGTCGGATGATCCGATTTTTGAAGAGCCTTTGGCAGCCTGTAGGACATCAGGCGATGTCGGAGCCAACGTGCTGCCCTAGTGCCGTCAGAACGTCTATAGCTGATAAAAGCATCGTATTGTTTGGGAATGGAGGATTCAGTTTGCATGCACGGATTTGCTGCCAGTGAGGCAGCCGTGATCTTACCTGAAACTCACCACGTTTAGAACCAATTACAGGCACGCCAAACAAGGCATCCGAGTTTGCTTCGCGACAATGCTGGCTAAGAGTTTTCTATTGACTTTTAGTATGCAAGAGGTTCATAAGCTTCTCAGACCGACTCTCGACTCACCGATCTCAACAGAAAGCGCAGATGATGAGCACTGTCAATTCAAACCCACAGAGTTCTCGGGTCCCATCAAATCGCCCGGACGTTTTTGTGTTGCTGCTCCTGGTGGCATCGTTGTGTCTCAATGTCTATTTAGGGCTGAAGGTTAAGCAGGGCGCGGTACCACAAAGTACGGCTAAGCTCGCACCCGGGATGAAGATTGATCCTGTTTACGCTTTAGGCGCGGATGGAAAGCCGCTTACGATCTCTTACGACGCAACCAACAAACCTACTGTACTTTATGTGATAACGCCCAGTTGCATCTGGTGTAAACGCAACCAGGCGAACATCGATAAGCTTGTAGAGGCCAAGGCGAATGATTTCAGGTTTATTGGACTCTCGCTGGCCGAGGATGGTTTGAAAGAATACGTCGACGAGCACCGCCTCAAATTTCCCGTGTATGCCGGGGTGACAAATGAAACTGTTCAGTCACTCGGACTTGGGAGTACGCCACAAACGATCGTCGTTTCGTCAGAAGGTAAAATATTGAAGGTGTGGTGGGGAGCTTACCTCGAGAACAAGCAGCCTGAGGTAGAAGCGTTTTTTGGGATCCAGCTCCCGGGTTCGACTTCGCCAGGCAACTAACCCGACTTTGCGGAACGTTCTTTCGTTCCAGGCGTTTACGATATCCGGGGGCGACAAGACGGCGTTGATCGGAGTCCCGATGTAGTAACTACTTCGAGCCCTCACAACATGCACAGATCAGTTCGTTACCAAAATTACAAAGACGACTCTCCGCGACGGATCGGAATCCCGTTTCAATGTGTCTTGTTACTCGCGGTGTGTCTGCTCGGAGTAAGTTCTGGTAAGCAACTGTTTGCGCAATCGAAACCTGCTGGAGCCGCAACTTCTCCGCTTTGTAGCCAGGAGAACGCGCTCGAGATGATTAAGCAGCAGGTCGTCCTTACTCGAACCTTCAATGATCCTATTCGACGGATTACGGCGCTGATTCGAGCAGCAGATCTGTTATGGCCCTACGACCAGGAGAAAGCTCGTGCCGTTTTTACTGAAGCCTTTGATTTAGCTAAAGAAAGTGAAAAAGAGACTGAACAGAAAGGCGCTCGCTCGCTGTTGCTGAGGCTGCAAAAACCGGACCAGCGATACGTCGTCATTAGTGCCGTTGCCAGGAGAGATATCGCCTGGGCCAAAGAGTTAACCCGCCAACTACTGAAAGTAGCGAACGACAGTGCGGGTTCGTCAACGAGAAGTTCCTTTGAGAATGCCTTAACTGCAACCAGGCTGCTTGATTCCGCAATCAAACTGATCGACACGGACATCAGTGCAGCTTTTGATCTTGCCAGGATTAGTCTGAATTACCCGGCTGGTCCCTGGCTCACTCGTTTTTTATATCGGATCGCTGAAGTTAATCAGCAAGCAGCGGATCAGTTCTACGCTCAGGCGCTCGGTGTTTACGGTGATAGACCGATGCGGGAGTTCCTCTACCTGCAGGCATATCCATTCGCCTGGCGCGAGACTCTCAATACACCGGTCTCCTCGTATTATGAAGTGCCTGCCAATTTCGCCTCGAATCAGTCTTTGCAACGACGGTTTGTGCAGATCTTGTTGCGGCGGGCGCAACAAGCATTGGAGTCGCCATTGGACCAGGAGGATTCTTATCGAACGTCTCACGGCGTTGCGGTGCCTGGCGCCGTGCATCTCCTCGAGGGGATGATGCGACTTGAACCTCAGGTAAGAGCGGGGTTCCCTGATCTACTGCCGGCGCTGACGCAAGCGCGAGAGAAAATTCTCGTCTCGCTTCCTGTTGAAACCCAGAAGCTTCTGGTGCAACCCGGCCGTGAGATTTTTACTGCACCGGTCCAAAGCTTTGACGAACAGGTAGAATTAGCACTAAAGGCATCTGATGTGAACGAGCGCGATGACCTCATCACTAATGCAGTTCTTAGTTCCGAATCGGAAAAAGAGAGCCTGGCGAACGTGATTCAGGCAATTGATAAGATTAGCGATTCAAGTCTACGCGGGAACTTATTGGAATGGCTCTACTTTCATCGCGCCACAACCGCAATCAAAGACAAGCAATTTGAAGAGGCTGCAAAGCTCGTCGCTCAGGTTGAAGGACAAGAGCAACGTGCGTTTCTTCACATCGAGATCGCAAAGGGATTACTGAAGAAAAGCGAGCAGCAGACTCGCGCGCTGGAAGTTCTCGATGAGGCCATAACTGAAGCAAAGAAAGCTGGTCCGACTCTCTTTACGGCACGTACGCTGCTGACAGCGTCAACTCTCTACGCCACCATAGATCTCAACCGGTCAATCTCAGTTTTGGCAGATGCTATTAATTGCATTAACCGCATCGAGACCCCGGATTTTTTCAGTGACGGTCAGGCGCTGGAGAAAGCCATCGAGAGAAAGGTAAGCGGGGGCCGCTACGGTGGCGAGTATTCCCTCCGGTTTTACATGCCGGGGCTTGATCCGGAGAGCGCCTTCCGTGAAATGGCAAAGTTCGACTTCGATACTGCCTTGTCTCAAAGCAGCGGTCTAACTGACAAGTTTCAGCGCGCGATGTCGACACTTGCATTGGCAGATGTGTGCCTGGTGCAAGCCAAACCACTCAAAGAAAAGCCGAAGAAGAGCACCAAGCCTTAATCCTGGAGTGCGGTGGCCTGACGCCGCTTTGGCCTCGATTAAGCATCGTCGATAACAAGCAGGAGACACGTTCATTCCGCGGGCTTCCTCGGGCCGATTCAATGAACACCGACATCGAACTAGATCGAATTAATATCAGGGCTGAACAGGCGACCCTGTTTATGCCCGTGTTTGCACTCGCCCTTTTTACGAGCGCCGCGCTGTTGTTCTGGGTGCAGCCGCTCATCGCAAAAATGCTGTTGCCGTTGCTGGGGGGAGTGCCATCGGTTTGGAACACTTGCATGTTGTTCTTCCAGTCCTTACTGCTGGCAGGCTATGCTTACACTCTGCTCATCTCGCAACGCCTCTCACTGCGAAATCAAGCGATCGTTCACGTCCTGCTATTGGTCGGTGCAGCGCTGGTCCTGCCGTTTGCTGTATCGAGTCGCGTACTCTTGTCGTTATCCACGCAAAGGAGTCCCATAATCTGGCTCCTTACCACATTGCTTCTAACTGTCGGGCCACCATTCTTGCTGCTTTCAGCGACGGCGCCACTGCTTCAGAGATGGTTTTCACATACGAGCCACAAGTCAGCGCATGATCCTTATTTCCTCTATGCGGTCAGTAACGCCGGAAGCATTCTGGCGTTGGTTGCGTTTCCGTTCGTGTTCGAACCTGCGTTTACAGTGCGGACGCAGAGTGTGATCTGGGCGGCCGGTTATGCCGTTCTGGTAGCGCTGATCGTAGCGTGTGCGGTGCTTCTTAATAGAAGAGTTACTACGACTCGTGCCGAGGTCATAGCGGACGACGAGGTGAAGACTGTTGCAGCGGCTAAGCGATTGGAATGGATCGTGCTCGCATTTGTTCCCTCGAGCTTGATGCTTGGCGTGACAACTTACATCGCCACTGACATTGCGTCAGTGCCGCTAATTTGGATCATTCCCCTGGCTCTGTATCTGTTGACTTTCGTCCTTGCGTTTGGAAAGAGGCAGATCATCAAGCCATCGGTGGCTTCGATCTTGTTTCCGTCTGCGCTCCTCTGTCTCGGCGCATTCATCGCCTTGAATCCACCTTTTTCTTTTTGGGTGGCAATGGCGCTGCACTTGTTGGTCTTCTTCCTTGCCGCGCTCGTGTGTCATCAGCGGTTGGCCCAGAGTCGCCCGCACGTTAGCAAACTTCCTGAATACTATCTTTGGATCGCCGTAGGCGGAGTTCTGGGTGGCGCTTTCAATGCGCTGCTGGCGCCGTTGATCTTTGCGACGCCTATCGAGTACCCGATTGTGATTGTTTTAGCTTGTCTATTGCGCCCAATCACCAGTCAGGAAAAGACGACCGCGATGTGGTTCCGAATCGTATTTCCTTTGTTAATTTTTATTATGACCCTTAATTTGTCGTTTGTTGGACCGCGGTTGGGGCTTTCGGGAAGATTAGAGAATGGGTTAGTTCTGTTGGTACCGCTCGCGTTGTGTTTCGCCATGAGTTTTCAGCGTCCGATCGTCTTTGGGTTGGCCCTGGGGGCGTTCCTGCTGGGGACCACCCCATATTTGAAATCCACGGACCAAACTCTCGCAACTGAGCGAAACTTCTTTGGAATCTGGCGAGTAACGACCAACCAGGACCAGGCGTTTCGTCGCCTTTACCACGGGAGCACCATTCATGGTGCGCAGCTAATGGATCAGTCCCGCAAATGTGAGGCGACTGCTTACTACCACAAAAGTGGACCACTCGGACAGGTCTTCGACGTTTACCATAGCAAGCCAACAGTGAAGCCGGTGGCGGTGGCCGGACTAGGCGCAGGTACGGTCGGCACTTACTCAGTACCAGGCGAGCAGTGGGATTTCTACGACATCGATCCGGCGATTGTTCGCATTGCTTCGGATCCGCAGTTGTTTAGTTTTCTGAGCGACTGTACGCGAGCGTCGTATCGTGTGATTCTAGGCGATGCGCGCTTGAAGTTGCAGGAAGCGCCGCAGGAACACTACGGACTGCTGGTGATGGACGCTTTCAGCTCAGACTCGGTGCCGGCGCATCTGTTGACGATGCAGGCTCTAAATCTTTATCAAAAGAAGTTAACGCCAGACGGGATGCTGGCGTTTCACATCAGCAACCGCTACCTCAATCTGGAGCCGCTGCTGGCGGGCTTGTCGCGTCGAACTGGGCTATCTGCGTTCATTCGGAAGGACCAGGGCGGGGACTCGGAAAAATATACCTCGATGTGGGTAGTGATGGCTCGAAGTGATGCTGCGTTGGGGACAATCCCGAACGATTCGCGTTGGACCAGGGTGCAGGGAGATATAGTTTGGACCGACGACTTTTCCAACCTTTTTAGTTTGCTGGAGTAGCGAAAAAGCACGAAGTCCTAACGGCGAACGAAAGGCGTATGCATTTGCCGCATTATTATTAAGTGGTGCGAAGTTTCGATTGACTTTCTTTTGCGGCAGGTTCATAAGCTTGCTCCAGACTCAACTCACTCGGGGAGGTTTCGAATGAGCCTACCAACCAAAACCATGGTGAAGAGGTTAGTAGCGATTGCCGTGTGCCTGGTGGCGTTGAACGTTTACGTTGCGTTTGCGCCAGTACCGGTTACGGCTGATGGAACTTGTACGTGCACGAAGTGTGGTCTATGCGAAAAAGGCCAAAAGTGCATCTGTTTGTTCCAGGGAACTAACTGCGTAGGCGCTCAATGGACTGAAAGCACTGATTGTAAGTGTAAGACTAAGTGCGGCGGCGGGGAATGATTCTCGAAAGCTAAGGCAACGAACCGGAATCGAGCCCGTCGTTTAAGAGACGCCAACGATCTCGACAGCGTGATTCAATCGACTCTGTAATCTTGAAAACAAGAGAACGGAGAGAGTGAGCACTGTCAATTCAAGTTTCGATCTATTACTAAATAGTAATTGCTCTTCGGTACCTAACCGACAGAGGTGAGAGCGAACTAACCTTCATGGTCCTGTTGGTACGCGCTCACCGCCTCTAGCGCACCCTCGTGCATTCTCTCAGGCCGAACGTAGAGCCAGTGCTTCTCGAACTCCTCATCAGCCATGGTCCCAGTCAAGCTTCGCTCTTTGTTCTTTAACCACTGTTCTGCCCACTGACGGAGTTCCGGGTCCCGGTTGAGTGCCGTACGCGCCGCGTGCATGTTAAGAGGTGTGCTCATAGTTTTGTGCCACTTTCAAAATAGTGTTCCCGCCCGCTCAACGGATCGCGAAACGAAATCGATTTTGCCAACAGCTTCAGCGGTCTGGAAAAATCATGTGTCTCTGACGGAGTCAACGCGGGATAGAGTCTGTCATTGATGACAGGAATTCCTAAGGCTGCCAGGTGCAGACGAAGTTGGTGTTTCCTGCCGGTGCAGGGAAGCAGTTGATAGCGACTGAGGTTTCCCAGGTTGCTGATGACGCTGATGTGAGTCTCTGTGTTTGCCTCGCCCGGAACTTCTTTCATGCGAAAGAATGGTTCTCCCTGAACCACGCGACTGCGCCGGGTGACGGGGAAGTTCGATTCTTCCAGAGTTGGCGCCAGAGCCTCATATATCTTTCTCACCATGCGATTCCGAAACAGGGAAGTGTAGTGGCCTCTTGTTTTCCTGTTGAGGGAGAACAATACCACTCCGGCAGTTTCCCGATCGAGACGATGGATAGGCGCCAGGTCCTCCGTCGCGCATTGTTGCCGGAGTCTGACCAGAAGCGTTTCATGGAGAAATTTCCCCGCCGGAATCACCGGCAGGAAGTGCGGTTTATCTGCCACCAGGATGTGTTCATCCTGATAGAGTACCTGCTCGCTAAAGGGTATGGTTTTTTCATTTTCCAGCTCGCGGTAATAGAAAATACAAGCGCCAACTCGAAAAGCAGTCTCTACATCCACGCGGCGTCCGGTTTCATCCATCACTTGACCCTTCGCCATTCGTTCCTTCCAGGTCGCGGCTTGCACGTGCGGATATTGTTCTTTGAAAAAGTCGATGACAGTTTTCCATGGACCTGCCGGCAACCATTGGCAGCTTGGACCGACACCTTCGACGAAGGGAAGCGGAGCGTTCAATCTAACCTCGTTAATTTGTTATGTTCCTTTATGAACAACGGAGCCATTTTTCTGACGACGGCACCTGCAACCAACTATGTTCCGGGTAGACAATAACACTGCTGACACAATCCTCTCCCATTTCTTTGTGTCCCCACACTGGACAATCTTCGCAACTTCTTACTCACGCCGACGATAGAAATGCTCAGCTTCGTCCACTGGTTGCGAGGCAGTTTTCTCAACCTCGCTCAGGATCCGCTGACGAGTTGTCTTGTCGTGTACGTAGATATCCAAAAATCTTTTGAGTTCCGTGTTTCTAAATGGCGGCTCCGAATACGCCTGAACTAACCAGCGTTCGGGCTTGGGCTCTGAACGCGGGACCATGCAGCGGAAGTTCCAGTTCCATTGCTGGTCTGGACTAAGAACGCCAAAGAGTCACCAGCCCAGAAAACGAGCAAGAACGAACTTCTTATTTATCCAGAATTTGGCTCGCGATGATCGAGTGTTGCGTTAATCAATTCGAGTAGCTCACTCTCGACGTCAACTGGTAACTCGTCATGAGTAAGGCATTCGACGATTCCGGTTAGATCGATCGTCGTTGCAGTCTCTCTCCAGTTATCCGGTAGTTGTCCACCGTGCTCGACGAACCCCTGCGAAAAATGAGGTTCACGCAAAGGCGCATTGCTTCGTTCATAACGGAGAAAATGGCCCACGTCGAGTAAGGGTGACCCTGAGAATGCAAATTCCCAATCGAGAATTGCGGCCACTACCCACTTACCGTTTTCCTGACGAACCAGAATGTTTCGATTGCCGAAATCGTTGTGAACGAGACAAGGTGCCTCTTCCAGGTGCGGAATGCATGACGACCACGACCATAGGTAGTCATGCAGTCTCTGGATGAGTTTTGGACCGGCACGTCGTTCACAGTTTGCTGAGGCGAGAAACGTGTCCATCAGACGCGCAACCTGGGCTGGTCCATCGATGAACTTCTGACCAACTGCTAAGGCTCCCGGGTGCTCCTCGACTTCGAGTCGTCCAGGCTTCTCAAATGTAAAGCCACCAATTGAGGCGAGTGTTGCACCAGCCGAATATGACGCCTGCTGAATTGCCTTGAGGTCTTCGGTTCTCTTCAACTCTTGAAATGTCGCACCGATTACATATTCGTTGATCATGAATGCAGGAGAATCTTCGATGCCCTCGGGCGCGGCATGAAGAACCCGCGGAACCCGAATCGTTGGCGAGAGCAGGTCGTAAAGAGCGAGCTCTTTGCGACAGACCCGAGCGCCATTTCGATAGACTCGAATCACCACCGGTTTGTAATTGGCTTCAAAGTCAACTCTGATATTTGTGTTGCTGAGGCCGCCGGACAGGACGTTTAGATTCTTAACGGAGCGCTGGGGGAAAACCTTAAAGAGGAGCCTGCGAATTTGTTCGGGCGTCATGATCAATGTCGGCAAGGCTTCGAGGACGATCTGCTTCACTCAAAGGGCGATGATGAATCAGGTCCTTTAGAGTGTATACGCTCCCCACTCTCGTAAATTCAAGCCAATGAAAAGACCGGTTGACAATTCTGCCCACCGTCTAATACTCTCGCGCGCATGTTGATTCGAA
The DNA here is from genome assembly GCA_035694465.1 of Pyrinomonadaceae bacterium. Taxonomy (GTDB): domain Bacteria; phylum Acidobacteriota; class Blastocatellia; order Pyrinomonadales; family Pyrinomonadaceae; genus PSRF01. The sequence goes on from DASSFI010000027.1 coordinate 24,751, forward strand.
TTCGCGAACGAAATGTGGAAGGTCCCGAACGTACCGACCTGATTCGCGGAACAACATATCCCTAAGTTTCAACTCTAGACTATTGAGCTTAAGTGCCGTGAACCAGCGTTAATAACGCTTCAGTTCGCGGCTTTTGCTGTTAGAGCCCTTCAGACCTCCCGCAGACAAGCGCGTTTTCGTTTCACCACAACTTCTGGAGGTGAAACATGGAAACACGACATCACAATCAATTACGTTTAGCGCAAAACTTCTTGAAGAGTCCCACCCTGGTCCGCCGGCTGGTGAGCATGAGCAGAATTGGGTCAACCGACACGGTCTACGAGATCGGACCTGGAAACGGAATAATTACCGCGGCGCTCGCAAGTGTGGCGCGACAAGTCATCGCGATTGAAAAGGATCCGGACCTTGTTCGCCGTTTGCGAAAACGGTTTCGTCCGCTTGATAACGTGGAAATTGTGGAAAGGGATTTTCTCGCTTGTTCATTTCGTAATCGAGCCCGCAGCAGTGTGTCTTCGCTAACTGCAGGACAACAGTCGCGAACTTCGGATTACAAGATATTTGCGAACATTCCGTTCAACATTACGGCGCAAATCCTGCGCCGGATTTTGTCTGAGCATTCTGACCTGAATGAGGCGTTCTTTATACTGCAGCAGGAGGCCGCGAAGAAATATTCCGGGCATCCCAGAGAGACTCTATTGTCGATCCTGGCGAAGCCTTTCTTTGAATTCCAGGTGGTGTCTCGATTGAGGCGGACCGACTTCTGGCCCACACCGAGCGTTGACTCGGTTCTGTTGTCGATTAAGCGACGAACTCGCCCGTTAATAGAATCACAAGACCTCGCTCCTTACCGCAACTTTGTTCAAAACGGATTTAGTAGCGGGAAACCGAATCTCAAATTGGCATTTAAACAAGTCTTTACTTACCAGCAATGGAAACATCTGGCCCGCGCACTGGATTTTTCATTAAACGCCACGCCCACGGAGTTGAGCTTCGAACAATGGTTGGATCTCTACCGCGCCTTCAGGCGCTTTTGGTTCGTTCGCTGAGTTTGAAGATGGCTGATAAGGTGCGCAATGCTACCCGGGCCGGGTTATGTGGTATGGTGCGATTGACAGTGCCAATAGACTGGAGCTGAGAACTGTATCTGGTCAGCATATTTTTCTCAGGCGCTCATGGACCTCATACTCAATCACGTCCCAGATGGTGTGGCTCTTTATGCTTAAGGAAACGAAGGGTTATCACATCCCAATCTTGTCCAGACTAGGATCATTATTCTCTCGGTCAGGGAAAGGTGCACGCGTGACCGACGCGAAAATCCTATCCTTGCGAAAATGGTTCGACAACTGCGGGGGCTGGATTGCACGCCACGACGTCGAGGAACTACGCCGGGGGATCGAGGCTGGGCTGCTCGACGAACAGGACGACTACGGGATGACTGCCTTGCACCATGCCGTATCATCGGGGTGGCTGGAAGGCATCGAAGAGTTGCTCCGCGCCGGGGCGGATACCGAATCGCGATATTTCCGGACAGGCGAGACGCCGCTCCTGACCGCTGCGAACGACCTTGGCACTGCCAACGGTGAGAGGCTCAACAGTGAGGAGATGGTGGCGGCGCTGACCGCGGCCGGAGCAAATCCTGATGCGGCGAATCACTTTGGGCTAACGCCACGGATGTCGGCGTTAAGGCGACTTCCCGAACTGAAGTTGTTCGCTGACATTCCGGAGCAGTTCGCGCAGCGGCCCGCACCCCATATTCAAAACGCGGAACACCTGGCGGATCACTACTACCCGCAGTTCGAGATCCCCGACAGGGAAGAGCGCGAGACGATGCAAGCAGGCCAGGCCGTAGACCTTTACGTCTATGGTCCAAAGGCCGACGACAAACAGGACACAGTCAAGGTTCGGATCACTGCTCGGAGTGGGCGGCGTCCACATGTGCGTTACACAGCGACCGTTGAAACTCCGATGGACCAAACCCATTTGGCGCCGGGCACGACGACGGTGGAATTTGGTCCGGAGAATATTGCATCTGTATATGTGCCATCGCCATAAAAGAAGATCGCCGAACGATTCGCTGAAACTGACCGTGCGTCCAATGTCCCTCCAGTAAACTAGTAACTGACATATCGGTGGAATGGCGCTTCCCGATTTTTGTCCTCAGGAGCAAGGACATCAAGCATCTGGAAACAACGGGACTCCGCCACCCGAAATGCAAACCATCTGCGATCGACTCTTCGCCAGGCAAGAGGGCAACGGGGGTGTCGACTTCATTTTGACATCCCGATTGAGTTGTTCGCTTCTCTTGGCGGCATCAGGTACGATCAGGACATTCCTGGAGCGGGTTCAGAACCATGGAGATTCTCGAGCCACAGGGATGAGCGCGGAGAGTGCCGCATTGTTTGTATCAAGGAAGTAGCTCAAGATGAGAATAAGAAATTGACAGGCCAAAACTGATTTTGGGATGGAAGGCAAGGAGACTATGACTGAACAGGGAAAGCTCGGAGGCGCTTTCACATTTCCCGGCACTTCGATGAGCCTGAATCGGATGGGCTACGGCGCGATGCAGCTAGCCGGGCCGCAGGTGTTTGGACCGCCACGCGATGTTGCTGCTGCGATTGCAGTTTTGCAGGAGGCCATCGCGACGGGAGTGAACCATATCGACACCAGCGATTATTATGGCCCACACGTCACCAACCAGATCATCAAGCAGGCACTCCATCCTTATCCCGACGACCTGGTGATAGTAACCAAAGTTGGCGCTCGTCGCGGTGATGACAAATCATGGATTCATGCGCTCTCGCGTCAGGAGCTCATCGATGCCGTTCACGACAATCTTCGCAATCTCGCCGTGGATCAAATCGATGTCGTGAATCTTCGGGTCGGTGGCTTCTCGGAGCCAGTAGACGGGACCATTGCCGAACCGCTGACTGTGCTTACCGAACTCAAAGGCCAGGGATTGATTGCTCATATCGGTCTTAGCAATGTCACCCCGAACCAACTCGCAGAGGCTCAGCGAATCACAGAAATAGTTTGCATCCAAAACTTCTACAACGTGGCCCACCGCAATGACGATGCCTTCATCGATGCACTCGCTCAGCAGGGGATAGCGTATGTCCCGTTCTTCCCGTTGGGCGGATTCACACCGTTACAGTCAGCGGCGCTCGATCGAGTGGCGGCATCACTGCAAGCTACCCCGATGCAGATCGCGCTGGCGTGGCTGCTGCAGCGTTCTCCAAACATTCTCTTGATACCGGGTACATCTTCGGTTGATCACCTGCGCGAGAATCTGCAAGCTGCGGCGTTGGAACTTCCAGCGAATGCCATTGCCGAGCTTAATGCAATCAACAAAGGTCTGGCGGAGGGTCACTCGACGTCGTGATTTTGACTTGCCAGAAGGTGATTACGCTGCTCAAGCATTACTTCCACCAGTCAGGGGAGGCTAGAGACTGTGTGGATATTCAGAAAATAGGCCTTCGAAACCGGATCGTAGAGAAGCCGCCACGACAATTTGATGTTGTTCATTCGATCGAATTCATGTGTGAGAAAGTCGCGTGCCCTCTGTTCTTTCGCTCCTGATTCAGTTTGATAGCGAAAAAACAACGTCATCGGAACCGTGGCCAGCACGACGCGTGTTCCACTCGCCTGACTGACGGCCGAACAAAAAGCATCGAGTAGCTCGAGTCCGTTTCGTTTCTGCGCCGGCAGTGTTATCGGAACATCAAATACTGATCGATGAGCGACTAAAACACCATCCTTCCCTTTGGCGGCGCCGGCAAAGATATGGAGTCGCTCTCCATCTCTATCCAAACGAAAAACACCCGGATTGCCGGCAATCGCATATGCGTCGAGGAGTTGTTGCACGACTACGGCCGAATCGACCGGCTTTTTTGTGGCCGGATCGATAGAGTATTTCAAAGTCAGATCCCCGCCTTTAGGAATCAACACTTTCGGCGCCTGTCCGGGTTTGAACTTATCCAGATCGCGGCGCACCTTTTCAGTTACGTCAACCAATTCGCTCTCATGCACGTAAGGCGGGTCTTCGTATGTGATGATCCAGCCGTATTTCTTTTCGAGTGTCTCAACCGCGAGGGCCACTGGCCGCGGATCATTGACAGATATCTGGTCCGTTTTCGGCTCGTTCATGCCACTGCCCGCGACTGTAAGTAAGGTCACGATAATAACCGCCACGGTCGCCAAACAGAGCAGAAAGAGTAGCTGGTTCTGGCGTCTCAAATTAGCAGTTGCGTCATTCTTCAGCATAACTTTACCTCCTCGAACCCATAAATCTATGGCCAGGCTTTGGTTTGTGCCGATGCGCTATGTCGCTTGGAGGACACCTCTGTGGCGGTGATTCCAACGACCAGATTACCGGTAGTGTACTGATGCAACATGTCAGGACAACTAATGAACATGACCTGGCTCGCAGTTGCAGAACAGGGCGAACGCCCCTGTTGGCGATAGTAGGTCACTGCCCCTGTGCTGCGACCGACGGCATCAGGCTTCCATTGATTGCCCGCAGTTACGGTCGCGTCGAGTCCTGTGACTGTATACGGATCGACCATAGAACCTGGAAAATGGCAGGCATCTGAAATAGTCGCTGGAGTGCCTTCTTGTTCGGCAATGGTGCGATTAGTGAAGTCCCCAGTGCCAGTCAAGGTCTGCTTCCACATATGAACGGTAGCCAGGTTTCCCGTTCCCCACACATCAGCAGCGCTTGTTTCACCAGTTGGTACTTTGCATTGCACGTCGACCGGCTGCTGGTCTTCAGTTTGCCCGCGGTCCTCATAGCATATGCTCCATCCATCCGACGTAAAACTCTGCCAGGAATAAATTCCATGGAGCGCTGTCTGACCAGGAAAGAGGCCTGTCACCAAAGTAGATGAGCCCGACTCTGGAGAATATGACGCGATAGATTCATCATCCATCCAGAACTCCTCCATTGCAAACCAGCCAACGTTCGTCGCATAACCAGTGCAGCCGTCGTAGATTGTTCCCGTTGTACTAGCTGTAAAAGATTCGCCCAAAAAGACTGAAGGAGGAGGGTTGATTGTGCCGAAGGGACCGGAATCCGGACAGCAACCCGGGCAACTATAGCTACTGCCCACTCCTCTGGAAACGCTAATCACCTCGCTTCGTCCGATAAATTTTGACGACGGCGGAGAATGGAATATGCTCCAGTGAAACTGACCACCTGTTGTCGAGAGTGGTATTACATTCCCCTGATTATCGGGCCTTTGCTCACTAATCATTTTTCTTAAGTCGAAGCGCGCAGTGCCGCCAGCGGGCAGTTCAAGAGTTGGCACGAAGTAATGCCCGCCCGGAAACCTGATATCCGCTACGAAGCTGGCGGCGTGGTCGCTGACATTCGTTATATTTACGATTGTTGTGTAGTCCTGATCAGTCCTCCATGGATAGCTGCCGGTGGAATTACGGATGGGACCTGAGTCGCGAAGTGGTACATCGTAGGTCAAGAGCTTGATCGTATCCGTGCCGTTCCATGCTCCTATTAGACTTCCAGGCGCACCGCTATTTACTACGTTGACACTGACAGCATTAAGATCGGGTCGCGCTGCGGCAGCTTGCATCAACGGCGTAAGATTAACGTCAACCGTCTCGTTGGGCCGCAGCACGATTGCTGGAAGTTCAACGGGATTCTCGTTCTCTCCGGCGGCTGAGAAAAATCTGGGACGCGCTGAAATGTCCGCTAAACCTGTGTTTTTCAGGACCATGTGCGGCTCAGTATTTTGCAATCTGAGATTCGTCGCATAAAGGTTAGGCTGAGCCACTTTTTTCGTGTCGGCAAAGCGAATACTGCTATCAAAACTTTTATCGCCGCCCACGATGAAGCCCGCAACTCTCATAGCATCAGAGGAACCTGTTACCGTTAGCTTTACCGAATCTACGCTTCCACTTCGGTCTGGACGATCGGCGCTGCGTCGCCGAATAAATTCTGTTGCAAACGGAGCAATAGTTATCTGTTTCGCTTCACCGTCTGAAAAATTCGCTGTCGTTTGAATCGGTGCGTTTGAACTGTTACCCAGAGCGATGACGGCAGTGCCTTTCTTTGGCAGCCACCAGACGGCCTCACGAGTGTCAGAGGGCTGATCCCCGAGGATATTGAAAGTCTCATCAATGCTGCCGCGGCCACCAACACCATGAAATGTAATTTGCGCCCACACCTCCAAGATACTGCCTACAAAAGAGAGCGTCATACCGCCCCAATGGTGGTGTCTGGCGGAGCGAGGTATTAGCGAGTCGACACGAGCAAAGCGGATCTCCGCCGGTTTTAATCGCAGCGGTTCTCCCAGTATTGGCTCGCCCGTCACAGTGTAAAAAGTTGGCGTAACCTCGATTTCGTTCGCGCTGCGACTATTCAATACAATTTCACACGTGCTGGCTTCTGATAATTCAATCGCAGGAACATAAATACTGCGCGGTATCGGAGGCGGACAAGATGAACAGCGTGGAGGAGTCTGTCCTTGGGCGTTCGTTCTTTCTTTGCCCCTGATGTTTACATTCTTAGGCGGCGCCGCAGCCGCAGCTGCAGTCATGTTTTTGAAAGGACTCGAGATACTCACTTGTGAAAGTATTGCAAAACAGATCGCCATGATCATAATGCACGTGATCGCTAAAAGAGTTTTCGCTTTAGAGGTTGAGCGGAAGAGATATCGCATGGTTCTGTCTCCTGTGTGCAGCAGTTAGAGACGTCACTCTTCAGAGTGTGGATCGACGTGCGTAACTTTGGGAAGGAAGCTCTAGGCAACTCCAACCAAATCGCCGCCGGATACCTGTCGAGCTCTGGGAGGGGGGTTGTCTTGAAGACCGGCCAGGGCCTTCGGGATAGAATCTTGGGAGCGCAGCCTTTTTATGCCTGTGTCGGCCGCAAGTCAAGTTGCATCTTTATTGCAAACAGATGCGCCCGATAAGAGCGACTTGTCGAGAGTCCTGACAACCTCACCGCCGTCACGGTGGCTCCGTATTCTCCGTGACTGACGGCGAGAACCCGATGTTCATTTCAACAATACGCGTGTGGGTGTGCCGGTCTGGGCGTTGGATGCTACCCAGATCATCAACTCGCCAGGTTCAATTTCGTACTTAGTATCGCTCTGCCAAATGGCCAGCTCATCACGACCAATCGTGAACTCGACGCGTTGCGATTGGCCTGGGCCGAGCACGAGACGTCGAAAGTTTTTCAGTTGCCGGACCGGACGCGCTACGCTCGTACCGCGCAGGCCGACGTAAAGTTGAGCCACTTCCTCACCTGCCCGTGAGCCAGTGTTCTTCACTTCCGCGGTGACTCGGATTTGAGCCCGACCAGTATTTAGCTCCGCTACGCTTGCCTGTTGCACGTTTACCTGCGGCGCGGCGTATTCAAAGCTGGTGTACGTAAGGCCGAAGCCAAACGGATACAGAGGTGTGTTTTGTTCGTCAATGTAGCGCGATTTAAACTTCTCACCCCCATTCGCGGGTGGCCGCGTTAGATCCAAACCCACAGCCGGCCGTCCCGTGTTGAGCATGCTGTGATAGATAGGAACCTGCCCAAGACTTCTCGGAAACGTAACGGTCAACCGGCCCACAGGACTGGCTTCACCAAATAGAACGCGTTCCAGTGCTGGCCCAGCCTGAACTCCCGGCGACCATGCTTCGAGAATTGAATGTACGCGTGATGCAACCGGAGTAAGTGCAAGGGGGCGACCAGTGAATAGCACGAGCGCCGTGGGTTTGCCGGTCGCGGTCACACGTTCGAGCAGTTGTTGCTGGTTGCCGGGAAGATCGATGAAAGCGCGCGACGCCGCTTCTCCGTTCATCCACGAGGCGTCTTCGCCGAGAGCGAGCAACACTACATCTGCCTGAGCGGCGGCCTCAACAGCCTGAGCAAACCCGGAATCCGAAGTGCCCCGTATGTCGGTTCCTTTAGCGTAAACAAGCGTGAACCCTTCGCGCTTAGCACGCGATTCGAGAGCAGAGCGTAGAGTGACCACATCCTCGTGTTTTCCTTGTGCGCTCCAGGTACCGAGCATGTCCTGTTGGCTGTCCGCTAGTGGTCCTATCAAGGCGACGGTACGTGTGCCGGAACGAATTGGCAGAACCGGACCAGCAGCGCCATTAGCTGGCTCGTTCTTCAACAACACGAAACTCTTCTCGGCTGCTTCGCGCGCTGCCGCAACGTTTGCGGCCGGCAGTGTTGTGATCGCGTTCTGTTCATCGACATAAGGTTTGTCAAAAAGTCCCAGGGCGAACTTCACGCGCAAGATACGTCTGACTGCTTCGTCGATCGCTGTTTGTGACACTTGTCCGGCTTTGACGGCGTCAGGCAAATGGCGGAGATAGGCATTGCTCTCCATGTCCATGTCGACGCCGGCAAGAAAACCTTTTCGGGCTGCAGTCGCTAAATCGTTGGCGATGCCGTGCGGAATCAACTCACCGACGGAGCCCCAATCGCTAACGACAAATCCGCGGAAGCCCCACTCACGGCGTAACACCTGGTTGAGAGTAAATTGATTAGCCGAGGCTGGCATTCCGTTTATCGAATTGAACGCCGACATGAGCGTCGCTACTCCCTCGTCAACGGCGGCGTGGAATGGAGTCAGATATACTTCGCGCAACTGGCGCTCAGAGATGTCAACCGAGTTGTAGTCGCGACCGGCCTCGGCAGCGCCGTAAGCAACGTAGTGCTTGGCGCACGCTGCCATGGACTGAGGACCCATGGCCTCGCCTTGATAACCACGTACGTATGAGCGAGCTATGATGGATCCAAGATATGGATCTTCTCCCGCTCCTTCTGTAATCCGTCCCCAGCGCGGATCGCGCGCGACATCCACCATCGGAGAGAACGTCCAACGTATGCCTGCTGAAGTTGCTTCTTGTGCCGCAATGCGTGAAACCCGCTCGACAAGGTTTGTATCCCACGTGGAGGCGAGAGCAAGCGGAACAGGGAAGATCGTGCGGTAGCCGTGAATTACGTCGAGCCCGAAGATGAGGGGAATCTTCAGCCGCGATTCTTCCATGGCCATCCGTTGTAAGCGGTTACTAAGAACCGGGTCAGTAACGTTGAGAAACGAACCGATTTCACCACGTTTAATTGAGTCTTCTACACTGCTGCGGCCGGTGGCTGGTCCAGTAGGCTGTCCGTATGAATATTGATTCAGTTGACCTACTTTCTCCTCCAGAGTCATCTGCTTTAGCAGCGTCTCAATTCTTTTTTCGATGTCAGGAGAATTCTGCCATTGTTTCCGCGCTTGGGCGGGGGCGAGTTGTGTAGACGCAATGGACCACACCAGAACAAATACAAGTTCGGGTAGGAACTTTCTCATCAAGCATTCCTTCTCTGGTCAAGATTAGTTACAGCAGTTCGCATTACTCTAAATGATTTTCGGATTTTTGTATTGTTCCCACTTAAGGTGCCAAAGGGAACTAGCCAGCCGGTCTGTTTCAACTCGCATCACTCCTGTTAAACTTTAGCAGCGCTTTGTTCTTAAGCGCGGACAAGGTTGATTGCTTGTTGCCAGCGAAGTAGTTTCTAAGCGTTTTTAAACGTGAATGAATGAAGAAGACAGAGACAAAGTGACTGACTCAGGGTCGAAGGACATCCCTACCAATGCGGTGGGGCGATATAAGCGGTCCACCCCTTTGGTTTCTACGGTCTGGATGACTGGTGTTTTGGTGTGGGCAACAGTGATTGGCTTTCTGTTTCACGTTCCGACTTGGGCGGGCATCTTTCTTTCTAGTTTAACGGGACTCTCTTTTCTTCTGTATATGGTTTCGTACATTTACTTAATGGCGACTTATCCGGACGCGTTGCGCCGGGAAGGATACGTTCTCAAGGAATTGCGCGAACGAGAACCCGCGCTACCCAGAGATGTCCGAAAGGATCGAGCGATCCTTCCTGGGCCAGAAGTCAATTTTCCTGAGCCTTTGATACTCGAGACTGCGGCTCCGAGCAAAGAAAGAACAGAGAAGATTATGAGTTCACGATCCGCAGCCAGCGAAGACGTCTAACGGCGCGCAGGCGAGTTCGGTGTCCCAAAGCATTCCGAAATCTCGCGTATCATTTGCTGCGTTCCATAGCCTCTGACTCACTCTCAACGTATGAAGACCTCAATATACCTTCTTCTCACTATCGTCACGTTTGCTTCTGTTGTTGTGGCACAAAACAAAAGAGATAGAGTCGAGGTCGGCGTGCAGTCAACGTCGCTAACGCTCCTTGGACCTGATTTCCCGTTTGACGTAACCAACTCGGGCGTTGGCGGCCGGGTTACTTATAATTTCAATCGGTCCATAGCTGCAGAAGCCGAAATTAACTTCTTTCCGCAAAAACAATTTGTACTTTCATCCTTCAATAGCGGCGCAGTCCAGGCTCAATTTGGAGTAAAGCTTGGCAAGCGTTTTGAAAAGTTCGGCCTTTTCGCGAAAGTCCGTCCAGGCTTCATCAGTGTGGACGACGTCGAGTCCGTAACACCAGATAGCGTGAGTGTGGTCAACGGACTATCGACGCTAAATTTCAAGATCGAGCGAACTAATTTCTTTACGCTCGATGCTGGAGGTGTTTTGGAGCTGTATCCATCACGACGAATGGTGGTGAGATTTGAAGCCGGCGATACAGCTCTTCGTCATCCGCAGCTATTCGATGTGGTTTTCCCGGGAACCGGTGATCCTCCGTTTGTGCAACTCGCACGTCCTGCAAAGTTCAAGCACAATTTTCAGTTCACTGCCGGCGTTGGGTTTCGTCTGGGGGACTTTCCAAGCGCGCAGAGCGACGACCAGACAGCAGTAGAACGAACTCCGCGATTCGAGGTAGGTGCTCAATTTACAGCGCTCAATACGGACCCACCTGCACCGGTAGTTCAGCTTGGATTGATACACGGCGAGCCTCTCATTCACACAGAGCCAGGGCTCGGCGGCAGGTTTACCTTTAACCTCACAGATTATATTGCCCTGGAAGCGGAAGGAAACTTTTACCTTCGTGACCTGACTGACGTTTTCATCAGCCAAACCAGCTTGCCCAATCCATCAGGGCATATGTTTCAAGGGCAGTTTGGCGCAAAGATTGGCAAGCGGTTTTCTAAATGGGGTGTGTTCGGCAAAGCCAGACCTGGATTTGTGGGGTTTTCCAAGGTTAACGATCTGGTCAGCACGCAGTCGTTTAATCTGCAATTTTTCAACGAGATAATTCCCGTAACAGTGGGTGAGTTTCGAGTGGCGAAGAAATTTTATCCTTCAATCGATATCGGCGGGGTGGTGGAGTTTTATATCTCGCGTCGATGGATGGCTCGATTTGATGTAGGCGACACGGTGATACGTTATGGTGAACTCCCCGCCGAGGGTTTCTCATTGAGAAATCAGATCGTTAGACGACCACCGGAGACGCATCATAATCTCCAGGTCACTTCAGGAATCGGGTTTCGGTTTTAGTGATCTTGCCAGGAGAATAATGTTTTCATTCAGCTCTGGATTGGCCCACAACTTCGTAGTGAACGACCGTTGGCTCAAACTCTAACAGAAAGTCTGAATCCTCGGGATAGTACTTCGCGCGCTCGACATCTTCACCGGCAAAGCCACGGATAGCATCCAAACTGTCCCAGAAAGTTAACGTTATGAAATGCGTTATATCTCCTTCCTGACGTTCGAGTATATGAACGCTTTGGTTTCCGGGTACGGATTGGTAATCAGGTATTGCGCGAATGTTTGTAAATTCACGATATGCCTTCGCCTTACTCGTGGGAACACGACCATGCCACATTCTGACTATCATTTTGACCTCTCTAATTTATTAAGTTCGACGAAACCAGAAACGCAAAAGCGCAGCGCAAGGTCGTCGGGAAGATTATGTCTGATAAGGTTGGCTATCGCAGGTTATGACGCATTCACGATCAAAGCCCTAATGGGTCGCGATATGAAGACTACCGAAAGATATCCGAGCCCATCGACTCACGCGTCAAGTGGCTTTGGTTGAAAAAAATGTCCACAAATTGGCCACAAATGAAATACGGCCGCCAATGCTGGCAGCCGTAAGTTGTTGATTTAATTGGTCGGGGCGAGAGGATTCGAACCTCCGACCTCACGGTCCCGAACCGTGCGCTCTACCAGGCTGAGCCACGCCCCGACAGGGTTAGGATGATAGGGAAGGGAATGGAAGGTGTCAAATACACCTTCCAAAATTCTTAGTTGCCTTTCACCGTCGTCTCATCAAGCAGCACGTTGCGGGGATCGACTTCTACGCTGGTTGGTTTCGCTCGCAACGGCACTCGTTCGATCAACAACTTCCCGGCAGGCTTCAAAACGATCTCGCGTTTGCCATTCGCCGTCGAGATCACTACGGGAACCGGATCCACAAAGGCGTTGCCTGTTTGACGTTGCGTAAGCACGAGGCGCAGCTCCTTCTTGCCGAGCCAGTACCACGCCAACTCATACTGCGGATGACCACTGTCATAAACCCAACGCGCAAAGAACGGTCGCAAATTTCTGCCCGACGCCTTTTCAAGCGCGGCGCGCAGATCTTCTGAACTCGCCGTCGAGTTTTTGTGCGTAGAGTAGTAGTCACGGATGCCACGGAAGAAGGCGTCATCTCCGAGCTGAGAGCGCAACATGTGTAGCACCCACGAGCCTTTCTGATAGTTGTTGGCGTTGAGCAACTCCATGAGATTCTCCGTGTCGCGGTCGAACATCGGCACGGGCTTCTTCTTCTCATACGCAAACACCGCAAGCGCAGCGTTGTTCATCGACATCCGAAACGCGTCTTCGCCCTCAAAGCGTTGCACGAACAACGCTGCGAAGTACGTCGCGAAACCCTCACTCAACCAAAGATCGGACCACGTCGACTCCGTAACCGAATCGCCAAACCATTGATGTGCGATCTCGTGTGCGATCAGGCTCACGTTATTTGCCGGCACTCCGAATCTCGCGCTCATTCCGAGTGGCGACGGCGCGCGGTTGAAGAGCGTGCTGGTGAAGACGATGGCGCTCGAATTTTCCATGCCGCCAAATCGGGTTGCGCCCACAATCAGTGCGAGCTTCTCGTAAGGATAAGGAGCGACCGTGCGGGTGAAGTAGTCGAGCACGGGAGCGCCCGGTGAGAATCCCTTCATTGCGAGCTCGCGTTCTGAAAGCGGCACGTAATACGAAAGCGGAGCAACGCCGCGCTCAACGGGTTCGACTTTCGCAAACTGGCCCACCGCGATGATCATGCAATAGGGTGGAATCGGAACGCCTTCCGAGAACGTCCACGTGCGGGAGCCGCTCGCAGTTGTCTCCACATGGTCCAGGCGGCCATTCGCCACGACCTCGAGGCCGGCAGGCGCGGTGATGTTGAACGTAACGGTTGCTTTCGCAGACGGATGATCGAGTGACGGGATCCAGTGATGAACGCGATTGGGCCAATTGTCGCCGACCGCAGAAGCGTTCCCGTCCTTGTCTTTCATCAGAATCAAACCGTCTTTCGGTTTGCCGTGATAATCGACTGTTAGCGATAACAAATCGCCGGCCCTGACGTCTGCCGGGAGCGTGACTAGAAGCTTTTCGTCTTTGTGCGTGAATTCAACTAGTTTCGAAGCAAGCGTGACACGATCGATGGTGAGCTCTCCGAAGTCGAGATCGATCAGGCGCGTTGGTTTCAGGATACGAATGTTGATGCGCGCGCTGGCACTGATCTCGGAGAGTTGATCGTTGAGCGTGATGTTGACGAGGTAATGCTGTGGTTGCCAGGCGTCGATCAGACGCTCAATGCGTGCTGCGAGTGCAGACGAAGAAAAAAGCAGCAGCAAGATTACACGGGCAAGAGTGTTCATCGGATACCGAGCATTAGCAGGGCTGAACGATCGGAGACTTCGCGATCGCCATTGAGCCATTCTCTGTAAGCCGCCAGTTCGTCGTCAGTGACGGGGCGATTGCCGAGTTTTGCAGTTGGAGTACGTTCGAAGGCGCGATTGGTTAACGCCATATGTGCGTTGCGGATTGGCAACGAACCACGCGACAAGGCTAACTCGGCTGATTCGACGTCGGGGAAGAAATCATCGTAAGCGAGCAGGTGCCAGATGGCGTCGGCGCCTTCGCCATCGACGGCGAGTACGCGCAAGAGTCCGAATGCGCTTTCGAGTTGGAAGATTAGATCGTCGCCAGGTGCCACGGATTTACACGGATTTAAGAACGGATTACGTCGTTGTATACATCAAGAACTTTATCAGCCATGTGCGCGGCTGTGTAGTGCTCGCGCACGCCTTTGAAGCCGTCGTTGCTCAGTTGTTCAGCAAGCTTCGGGTCTCGGAGTAGTTTCAGGATGCCGTCGGCGAGACTTTGCGGGTTGTCGGGCTCCACCAGCAGTCCGCCGCCAGTGTATTCGACGATCTCGGTAAACGCGCCGCGACGTGGTTGGACCACCGGAACACCACATGCCATCGACTCGAGTAAAGAAACACCCTTTGGCTCGTCGTAGGTTGCCGGCAACGACATCACATCGAGTCCACGCAGAAATGCGATCTTCGCGGCGCGATCGATAACGCCGTGATAACGAAACTCCTGGCCCAGCCCGGCATCACTCAACCGTTTCTGAACTTCTTCGAGATAAGGTTTGCAATCTGCGGCCATGTAGCCTGCGACTTCGAGGCGTCCCGCGGGAAGGGCTCCCGACTGCCGCATCATGCGATACGCTTCCGCAAGCACATGCAATCCTTTTTCGGGCGCGACGCGACCGAGAAAACCGACCGTGAATGGACCATCACCACGCGGCTCTCGCATTTCAAAGCCATTGGGATTGATTCCCAACGGCACCACGCGAATCTTCTCGCGCGGAATGCCAAGATAGCCGGGCATGAAGTCAGCGTAATACTCGGACACGGATAAAAACAGATCTACGTGCGGCAGATGATCGCGGATCAGAGTTAGGGCCTGGGTGCGGTAAGGTTCCTGCAATCCGTCGAGGAAGAGATCTTCGCCCTGGAGAGTACATAGAATCGGCGCGTCCAGTTGTTGTTTGAGTGGACCAGCAAGACTGAGCAGCAGCGTGTAGGGAAGACTCACGACGTCAGGCGGTGCCTGATCTTTTACCCAATCAACAAATTTGAAGATCTCTTTGCTCTGAAAACCGTCCTCACCTTTCAAGACCGAGACAGTCATCTCGCCGAGCATCTTCGGATTCGTCGAGATGGATCGGCGCGATGCAAGACTCAGAACCGACTTTGAATCCCACAGCTTGTCGAGCCAGCGCGGTGTCTTGCGAAACATCGGAACATACTGTTCAAGGTAAGCACTGATACCGCCCAACACAACATGATCGCTACTCACATTCGGCTCGTCTGTGAACGTCGGCGTGTACACCGGCTGCAGCATCACGTCGTGACCGCGCGCGATCAGTTCGGTGGCCATCGCGTTATCGCGCAGGCAACTGCCGCAGTACATCCGCCCGGCTCCGCCTGTGAGATAAAGAATTCTCAACTCGGATCCTCAGACGGCAACTGCCTGTTGGAAAGCACGGCGTGCGTAAAGATGTTCGAAGAGATTGCCTTCGTGCGGCTGATCCCAACTGACCTGATTCGTCGGAAGGGCGCCGATGTTGAGACGGTCAATGCGTGGTGAGGCGACGAGCGTCTGGATCAGTTTCGGATCTTTGGTGATGGCGGTAACGACGAGTGTTGGACCAAGACGAGCGGGGATGTCTTTTTGATCTACTTCCAGGACACTCGCAAAGGGAAACAGAAACTCCTTCATTGCGAGCGGATGATCTGACTCTGACAGAACGACAGTCGGCAGCAGGTAGGAACAGTTGTTCCAGTTAACTAATCGTTCGCTGTCGCGATAGGCGGCGGTGACGTCACGCGCGCCCGGCTCAGTCAGGCCCTGATCGATGATGGCGTTGATGCGTTTGGCAACTCCCGCATCAACAAATGGCGCAAGCCGCGCGCTTTCGTCATCTGCGGCACGGGGAACAATCGCAGCCAATCGCTTTGCGAGTGCCTCCGCAATCTCTTCGGTGTGTGCAGGAGCCCAAACAGCAGATGCGTTGACGCACGAGCGCCCGCCATTATCGGCAATCGATGCGACCATCACGTCGAGATACTGTTCCCAGTCGTTAACGCAGTCTGCGCCAATGATGATCTTGCTGTAGCCGGGGCCATGAATCTCCACGCGCGGGTCGTTGGACCACGCGCTCGTCGTCGACGAATCGCCGAAGAGCAGGGAACGACCGCAACTCCGCAGTATCTCGGAAGCGCCGCCATGATCAGTCGGATAAAAACTGAATGCTTCGCGCGGCGCGCCGGCTTTGATCAGCGATTGAATGATGCGATAGGGCGTCCAGGGCTCGGCGCTGCCGGGCTTAAGCACGAGCGGAATCCGAAGTGGAAACGCCGGTATCCAAAGTGAATGCACGCCGGGCGAATTATTTGGCAACACGGCGCCGAGCGAGTGGGTGCGTGGAAAAAAACTATAGGCGCGTCCGTCAAACTCGCCGAAACCACGATCGAGTAGTTCCCAGTCGAGATTACGGGTGAGACCGTTGAGCACGCTCTCCATGTTTGCAAACATGCTTTTGATCTTGAGCATGTTGCGACGCGCGAGCACGTAGGGAAGTCCGGTCGTCGCGGAGACTTGATGCACGTAGTCTGCCGCGGTTTGGGTCGTGTCGCCAAGGGGTAAGGAATCATCAGTGAAGTGATCCGCGGCGCGTGTGCAGATCGCGACGAGTTCGCGTGTTGAGAAGCGTTGCAGACTGGTTGTGCCGATGTCCTGCCGGCCGAGATCGCGGCGGATCAATCCTGCGTTGGCCTGGCTTATTTCGACGAAGGGTTCGCGCGTTTGATGGTGCGGCGTGCGAGCGACGTCGAGGCTCTTATAAGGAGTGCCGTGGCGTAGGATTGGAAGGTGGATCGTGGACATGATTACAGGATTTTCAAGATTGACAAGATTTAGTAAACGCCCTCGACGACGCTCGACTGGAAACGTGAAAAGGGGCGAACGTTACGGACGCCGTCCCACGGATACTGATCGCATGGTGGTTCGCGTTCGGCTTCGTCACGTTCCAGAAAACGCGGCATGAAGAATTCTTTGGTTAATGTGGTCAGACGTACACGGCCAGTGGCGCCATATTCGACGATGCGGTCCGGTTCATCCGGATCTACGACTTCCACCATCGCACGTGGCATTGGGGGATAGTAAATGATCGCAAAATTGTCTTCCGCCAGGCGCGGCTTGTGGACGGCCAGTCCCATCAGTGTGTTGCCGTACGTGGGCGCGAAGTAAGCGCCGTCGAGCAGCTCTTCCACCGCGAAGCGATGAAACTGCGGCGTCATCTCAGTGCCGCCACAGAACACGCCGGTGATGCCCAGTTTCTTGAGCGATACTTTTTCACAGAGCGCTTCCAGCAACTTCGGCGTGGTAAACAAACAACGAATGTTGTCGTGTGCTTTCAGTAATGTAAGACCCTGTTCGATGACGTGTTGCTTGTACTGCTCGGCCATCTTTGGTTGGCCCATCTTGATCAGCTTGATCACCCAGCGCGGATCGAGGTCGACCATGAAACAGATACCGCCGCGATGCTGAGCCAGATGTTCGACGGCGAGACGCAAGCGACGTGGACCAGTTGGGCCTAGTGAAAGCCAATCGGCGCCTCGGGGAAAGAACTCGTCCGGCAACGTGTCGCTGAACGCTTCGTAGTCGATACGAAAGTCGTCGATGTTGATGCGCGACTTCGGCACGCCCGTGCTGCCGCCGGTTTCGAACGTGTAGACCGGTCGGTGCGCTAAGCCCTTTGGTACCCAGCGACGCACCGGACCACCACGCAACCACTCGTCCTGGAAAAAACCGAAACGCGCCAGATCATCGTAGGTTTGAATCTCTTTACGCGGATCCCAATCAAGATTTTGCGCGTAGTCCAGCCAGAAGGGACAGCCTGTGTCCGGATCAAAATGCCACGCCACCACTTCACGAACCCATGCGTCTAACTTTTCTCGAATCATATCCACAGATTAAGGTATCGTCTTTTCAGTCTCTCTCATCAGATCAGCAAAACGTGGATCGGTACGAAGTTTAGCGAGATGCGGATCGACGCGCACGAACGTGAAGCCGACTGCGTGTTCGCGTTCAGCCTGGGCGAGCCAGCGAAACGCGTTGTCGAAGTCGCCCAGCCAAGTGTAGATAATCGCGATCTCGTAAGCCGTAACCCAATTCTGATTGCGCTTGGCAATAATCTCGTCGAGAATCGCCTGCGCTTCGTCGCGTTTACCGATTGCGGCGAGGACGTGCGCGCGCTTCGCATGCGTGGTCGGCGTATCGCCCGCGAAACTTCGTTCCTGCTCAAACGCGGCCATCGTTTCGTTGTCCATGCCCTTGAGCTCATAAGCCCAACGCAAAATCGTATGCGCCGCAACGGCGCCCGGATCCAGTTCGAGTGATTTCTTGCACTGGGCCACTGCATCGTCAAACTTGCCGGCCAGAAACAGTACGTTTGCGACGGCCGTCGCGATCACTGCCGACTGCGGTGAAATCTGGCGCGCGCGCTCGATCTCGGCGTAGGCCTCATCGTGTCGTCCCATGGCCGACAAACTGTAAGCGTACCAGCGATGGGCCACCTGATTGCTCGGTTTGAGTTGGATTGCTTTGCGCAACTCGCGTTCGGCGTCAACCCAGTCGCGATCGTAATGCAGTCTCACAAAACCAAGTGACGCATGTGCTTCCGGCAAATTCGCATCGGCCTCGACCGCGCGCATCGCAGACTCTTTGGCGCGTTCCCATGCCCCTGGTGGCGGTGGTTCAACGTACCAGTTGAGCAGCGCATAACAATCAGCCAGCTCAGCGTGAGCAATCGCAAACTGCGGATCGAGTTCGACCGCGCGTTCGAGACGTTCGATCGCCTGTCGCAGTCCTTCCGCAGTGCGACGCGTCGAGTAGTAACGACCGGCGGTATAGAGTTGGCGCGCTTCTTCGTTTTCTCCCGCCTGGGTGTCGGGAGTTGGAATCAGGATCTGCGTGGTGATAGGAGCGATGCGATCGCCCGAGCGCTTTCGCTTTGCGGCGCCGACGGCCATTGCCGCCCTTGCGCTCTTGCGATACACGGCGGGATGTCGCAGGTCACGCAGGATCGCTTCAAAGGATGGTTCGCCACGCACTGGATCAAACTGCGGCTCGACTGCCAGCCACACAACCCATGCGTCTCTGATTGTGTACGCGTCGAGAAGGAGTTCGAGAGCCCGTTCGCGTTCTCCGAGATGCAAATGAATCAACGACAGTTGAAACGGTGAAACATATCCGTGCACCGAGAGTTGGGCCAAACGGTCCAGGACAGCTTTGGCGTCGCTTGTTCGCCCGGCGGCGGCATAAGCCTGGCCCACTGCGGCCACGTAGAATGTGCCGCCACCTGAAAGCTGGAGGGCTTTTTCTGCCGCCTGAACTGCTTCGTCAAATTCGCCGGTGTGTCGGAGTATCCATGAAAGAGTAACGAGTCCATAGGGAAACTCCGGCACGGCGTCGAGCATGTTTCGATAAGTCGCGATCGCTTCGTCAAACCGGCGTGCGTGGTAGTAACACCAGCCCAGTGCCTGAAGCACACTCGGCGACAGCGGATCGAGCTCGCGCGCGAGCAACATTTGCTCGAGACCTTCGTTGAAACGTCCCTCCATCATCAGGTGAAAGGCATACCAGTGATGACCGGTCGCGTAATTTGGATTCGTCTCGATCGAGCGGCGGTGCAATCCTTCGGCGACGGCCCAGTCGAAGTCATGACAGACAGTGGCGAAACCGAGTGCGCTGTACGCTTCCGCGGAAGTTGAATCCAGTTCGACAGCTTTGGCTGCATTTTGTTTTGCGGCGGCTGAAGTTTCGGCAAAGGAGCGGATACCGAAGACGCCGAGCCAGTTGTAGTAATCGGCGATGCCGGTGTATGCGAGTGCGTAGTCAGGGTCGAGCGTGATCGCTTTCTTGTAGCTTTCGAGCGCTTTGGCGAGACCGACTTCGGTGTAAGAGCTCCAGTAATAACGCCCGCGCAAGTAAGCCTCAAAAGCTTCGGAGCTGTCGGTACCACGTTTGGATAACTGACGTTTCTCGTCGCCGGTGAGTTGTGGCAACAACGCCGACGCGACTTTCTCCGAGATCGAATCCTCGATCTGAAGCACGTCGGTCGATTCTTCGTCGAATTGTTCGGACCAACGCGTGACACCTTCATTAACGCTGAGCAACTGCGCAGTCACACGAATACGATTGCCCACGCGCCTGAGACTGCCGTCGACGACGTAATCAATACCAAGATCACGTCCGGCGAGCAGCGGCTCAATCGCGGCGCCGTGATATCGCAACACGCTGCTGGTCGGACGCACGACGAGACGTCGCACGTTGCTGAGTCGCGTGATCAGCGCATCAGTTAAACCGATACCGAGATACTCATCGCCCGTGTTTTCTCCCGGTGGACCAAGCACGCGAAACGGCAGCACCGCGATCGATTCCTGATCGGCGCGCAACTGTCCCGCGATAGCGGGAAGCGCAGCGAGACGGTGGTCCAACTTTCGCAGCAGGTCGTTGAAGCGCGGATGACCGTGCAGTGGATCGAGTTCCGGATCGACTCCCATCCACAGCACTTTTGCGTCGCATGAGTCGTAAGCCTTCTCCAGCAGATCGAGCGCCTCTTCGGGTCGATCCAGTTGGCACGTAACGAGCGCGAGGTGATACGGCGAAACGTAGCGACGTTCGGCCAGTTTGTGCATCTCGTCGAGCGCTGCCTGAGCGGCTTCCATGTTTCCCGCGGCGGCGTTGGCGCAGCCGAGTCGTCCGAGGGTGTGCGATGCTTTGCCCATCAACTCCACGCATTGTTCCGCTGCTGCAACTGCCTCAGCGTGCCGTCCGAGCAGACTCAACACGAAGCTGGTACCGTAGAGCATCATCAGGTTTCGTGGTTCGTTTTCGAGAGTGGCAGTTGCGAAACGGTGCGCTTCTTCAAAACGACGTGCGTGATACGAACACCAGAGCACTGCAAAGCGAGAGATGATCGCCATCGGATCGAGATCCCTGCCGGTGTGCGCTTCGCGCAACGATTCACTAAACCGACCTTCCATCGCGAGCTGGAGTGAATACCAAACACGCGCGGGCGGGTAGTTCGGATCCAGTTCAATGGCGCGTACCAGGTGATGTTCAGCACTAGCCCACGCGAAGTCGCGGCAAAGAATCGCCTGCCCGAGTGCCACGTGACCTTCCGCAAGATGCGGGTCGAGTTCGACCGCAGTTGATGCCGCTTCATAAGCTGCCGCGGAACATTCGGCAAACGGCATCACACTGAAAACTCCAAGCCAGTTGTGATAATTCGCCACGCCGGCATACGCGAGCGCATACCTGGGATCGAGCGCGATCGCCTGCTGGTAACAAACAATCGCGCGTGCAAACCCCTCTTCAGTAAAGGTGTTCCAGTAATAACGCCCGCGCAGGTAAGCTTCGTGTGCTTGTGGGTTATCAGTGCCGCGTTTCGCGAGTCGTAGACGCTCGTCAACCGTCAGGTGCGGGACAATCGCTTCGGCGACGTGTGACGAGATGATGTCTTCGAGATTCAGAACATCTGTGAACTGTTCGTCAAACTGTCCGGCCCACGCAGTCGTTTCGTCGCGCACGTTGAGCAACTGAATCGTCACGCGAATGCGTTCGGCAGTGCGTCTGATCCTGCCGTCAAGGACAAAGGTGACACCGAGTTCACGACCCGCGCGCAGCGGATCGGCATCAGGGCCGTAACGGAGCACACTGCTCGTTGGTCTGACTGCGAAACTTCGAATTGCACTGAGTCGCGTGATGAGAGCATCAGCCAAACCTGTTCCCAGGTAATCCGGAGTCGTTTCAGGCTGGTTGATGTCCAGGATCTTCATTGGCAGGACAGCCAGCGAGTTTTCCTGATTCGAGTCAGGCCGCATCACCACATTCGCGTGCGGTGGATCCGGCAAGTCAGAAATCGGCCGTCCTTCGAGATAACGGGTGATATCGTCGCGCAAATCGGCGGCAGTTTGGTATCTCCACTCCGGCTCCTTGCGCAAAGCCTGCATCACGATGTTGTCGATATCACCGGTAAGAGCGCGACGCAGCGTCTCGAGCGTTCCGCCGCGGGTGGCGTAGAGTCGCTCGAGTGTGGACGTTTCGTCGCCCGTGAACAGACTCGGTAACAGATCCTCGGCGCGCGTGATGATGATGCTTGGCGGCGCCGGAGATTCCTCGCAGATAACACGCGCGATCTCATGTGGCGCGCGATTCAGGAGACGGTACGGTCTGTGTCCGGTCAATAATTCATACAACAACACGCCGAGTGAATAGACGTCGGTGGTTGGCGTGGTTGGCGCACCCTGCACTTGTTCCGGCGACGCGTATTCCGGGGTCATCAAACGCATCGCTGTGGCTGTTGGATCGTGAGTGATATCACCCGCGAGTTGTGGATTGAGCAACTTGGCGATGCCGAAGTCGAGTAGTTTCGGAACGCCCTCGGAAGTTACGAGAACGTTTGACGGTTTGATGTCACGATGGACCACCTGCTTCTGGTGCGCGTAATGAACCGCGTCGCAGATTGCACGGAAAAGTTTCAGACGTTCCGTTACGTTCAGGTTGTGGGTGTCGCAGTAGCTGTAAAGTGGTTGCCCTTCGATAAACTCCATCACGAAGTAGGGCAGACCGTCTTCGGTAGTGCCGCCGTCGAGCAGACCGGCGATGTGCGGATGGTCCAGGGCGGCGAGGATCTGTCGTTCTTTGCGGAACCGTCGCAGGATGAAGTCAGTGTCCATCCCGCGCTTGACCAGCTTGATTGCCGCTCTTTTGTTGAACTCGTTATCGGCGCGTGATGCTTCATAAACCGCACCCATGCCGCCGCGTCCAATCTCTTTTTCGATCCGGTAAGATCCGAGACGCCGCCCGAGCATCGGATCCTTTTCTTCCACAAACGACTCGAGCACGCTCAGCTCCGTATTGCCGTAGACGGGCTCGTCCAGCAGTTCACCGGCACTGTCGTACTGTGAGAGCAGCGACTCAACGTCGCGCTTGAGGTCGTTGTCTTCCCGGCACACTTGTGACACGTAGCGCTTTCGATCTTCCGGTGAAAGATCGAGGGCCGCCTGAAAGATTTCTTCAACTTGTCGCCAGCGTTCAGGGGTCATTGGTTCTTCTCTATACAACCTCTGCGCGCTCTCGGTCCCGGTGGTTAAGGTTGGTTATGAATTCGATCACCAGAGACACAGAGGACACGGAGTTTGCACAGAGATAATTCTAGAGCGGTGACTACTTGCTAATTGTTGGACTCACTGCGTGTATTAATTATTCCTTTGCATTTCACCATGTAACCAGGCCTTCGCGAAGCGCCAGTGACGTTTGATGGTTGTGGGAGTGACGCCCAGAACGTCTGCTGTCTCTTCAATGGAGAGGCCGCCGAAGTACCGCAACTCAACCATTCGCGCTTTCTGTTGGTCGAACGCGGCCAGAGTTTTGAGCGCGTCGTCGAGCGCAATTAGTTCCGCGCTTCGTTCAACCGCTCGATCAATATTTTCGTCAAGAGAGAGTTTTTGAAAATCCTGGCCACGCTTTTCAGCATTGTGCTTGCGCGCATGATCCACGAGCAGGCGACGCATGATCTGCGCAGCAACCCCGAAAAAATGCGCTCGGTTCTGCCAGTTTACCCGCGACTGATCGATGAGACGCATATAAGCCTCATGCACCAGCGCGGTCGGTTGCAGCGTGTGATCGACTCGTTCACGCCGCAGATAATTCGCCGCCAACTTACGCAGTTCATCGTAGATGACGGGTAGTAAAAGATCAACCGCGGCCCGATCGCCGTTAGAGAGCTCGATCAGTAGACGAGTTACGTTCTCTGTGGGGTGCTCAGCCAATCGTTAACTCTCCGTGTTCCAAGACTTAAGGACCATTAGTATAAGACGAACCTCACCACCTGCGGTAGCGCCGGATGACCCAATTCGGTTTCACATTGCGCGTTAACAGTTGAAGGATAGCTCGGAAGGTTTAAGAAGGAATCATCATGCAAGTATTCACTGACAAAATTAGCGGTTTCATGGCGCGCGTATTTGGTTGCTGGCATGCAGACTTGAGCCGGCCGTTCTCGCGTGGGGGACGCGCCTATCGAAAATGTCTGAATTGCGGCGCCCAACGACGCTTTAATCTCGGCAACTGGGAAATGCAGGGCAAATTCTACTACAGTAATTAATCCGGATTACACGGATCGATTATTGATCGAGCCGTGTAGTCTGGGCGAATTTCTTGCTCTTTTCAGAATAGATGTAGCTGTCGCGGGCTTTCACCACCAGGTTCGCTTCCGTCGTTTTCACCTTAATCTGTCGTCGTTCCCCATCTTTTCCCGCCGTCGTTGGATAATAACCGAGACTGTACTGGCGTCCGAGTTCTTCGGCGATCCACGTAAATGCCTGGTCAATGCCGTAGAGACCGTCGCCACTGTAAAACCGTCCGCCCGTCATGTCAGCGAGGGCGTGTAGATAACGAACCGCGCGTTGGTAATCGCCGGGTGTCCCGTTGCGCGATTGGCCGGGGATTCCGGGGGACGGTAACGGCAAGCCGAAAATCGTACCGCGCCCGCCGGGTCTTGGAATTCCGTTGGACATCATGCCGCCGGAAGTATCGTAGTCAACTGAATAGATCGACGCATCCGATTCTTCAGCCAAACGGATTGTGCTCTCGTACGAAGCGCGATGGCTCGTGGTGTCGACACCATCTGTGAAAAGCACCACAGCTTTTCGGCCTTCGAGGGTTTTGAGTTGTTTCCTGAAGATGTCGTCAACTGCGTCGTAGAGTCGCGTGCCTCCGCCTGTTCGCGTGTGACGAATGGCTCTTGTGATCTCATCGCGATCTGTCGTCGCTTTGCATTCAACTTCAATTCGATCGTCGAACGACATCACCATCACGCGGTCGGTCGGCTTTAGTTTTTCGACGAATTTGATCGCGGATCGGTGAATATCATCGAGCCGAACCTGGGTTGAACCGCTCGTGTCGATCAATAAGATGACGCTGAATGGAGCGTCAGTCGTGGCGAAGTAAGCAATTTTTTGGTCGACACCATTTTCCTGAATGCGAAAGTTCTCGCGTTTCAGAAGCGGAACGTAACGGCCGTTGCGGTCCATAACCGTGACCGGAACCATCACCAGCGAGGTGTCGAACTTGATGACGTCGCCTTCGACCGTTTCGCCGTTAGGGTCGACGTTCGATTGGGTTATGCCGTCATCGCCGGGTTTGGCAGCTTCTGGTTTAGCGGCTTTGGGATCGGTCGTTTTGCGTCCCGACTGGGCATAGAGATTCAGAGGCACCAGAGCGACACTCAAAAACAGTATCAGCGGCAGTTTGGTTTTAATCATACGAGTCCTGTGCCTGGGAAGTGCTGCAATCGGGAGAGTGGCATTTCGGTTGTGGAGAATAGATGCGGCGGGTTTACGAAGGGTTGTTAACCACAGATTACGCGGATTTTATTGAATCTATGTAGTCTGTGGATTATATTCCCGGCCCATGACTGATCAAAATCAATCAAGACCGGAGTTTTTAGGACACCCCGTCGGCCTCGTCCCCCTCTTTTTCACCGAGCTTTGGGAGCGCTTCAGCTACTACGGGATGCGTTCGATTCTCATTTTGTATCTTACGGCCACTGCGGCGCAGGGCGGCCTCGGTTACGACGTCAAACAAGCAGCCGGAATATATGGCTGGTACACGATGTCTGTTTACCTGACCGCACTGCCCGGCGGATGGTTCGCAGATTATTTCACGGGCGCCCGTACGGCCGTACTGCTGGGCGGGATCATCATCGCCGCGGGCCACTTCTCGATGGTGTTTCACTCCACCAACCTGGTTTTTCTGGGTATGGCATTGATTGCGATCGGTACCGGGCTGCTCAAACCAAACATCAGCGTGATGGTTGGTAAGCTCTATGGTGAAAATGATCCCCGGCGCGATGGCGGATTCTCGATCTTCTACATGGGAATCAACGTCGGTGCATTGCTTGCGCCGATTGTCGTCGGTCTTTTAGCGAAGGGCGAAACATTCAGGAATTTCTTGATTTCTATCGGACAGGATCCCGCGAAGAGTTGGCATTGGGGATTCGGAGCGGCTGGCGTCGGCATGGTGCTCGGACTGATTGTTTACGTTCTCAGCAGCCGCGCCCTCAAAGGAGTGGGAGATAAGGTTCCGCGC
Source organism: Pyrinomonadaceae bacterium (assembly GCA_035694465.1). GTDB lineage: Bacteria > Acidobacteriota > Blastocatellia > Pyrinomonadales > Pyrinomonadaceae > PSRF01. The sequence continues at coordinate 50,887 of DASSFI010000027.1, forward strand.
CGGGTTCAGGTAGCTGGGACCAGCCAATCCGCTCCAGCCTTAACACCGAGTGATTGGAAGCGCATCGCCGCCATACTGATCCTCTTTGTCTTCACGATCATGTTCTGGGCAGCTTATGAGCAAAAAGGCGCGAGCCTGAATCTCTTCGCGGACAAACTCGTGCTTACAGAGTTTCTCGGCAAGAGTTTTCCTGCGCCCACTCTGCAGTCGCTCACGCCCTTCTTCGTGATCTTTTTGACGCCGGTATTTTCAGCTTTGTGGCTGATATTGAAAGATCGGCAGCCATCAAGTCCGGCGAAGTTCACTATCGGCCTGTTCCTGATCGGGACGGCCTATCTATTAATGATCCCGGCGGCGGTGTTAACCGCCCAGGGACGCGTGAGTTTCTGGTGGCTGGTTGGACTTTATTTTCTCGAAGTTTGTGGGGAGCTGTGTTTGAGTCCGGTGGGATTGAGCATGGTGACCAGACTCGCGCCCGCGAGATTCGTGGGACTCATGATGGGCGGATGGTTTTTGGCGACATCACTCGGAAACAAGCTGGCTGGATATCTCTCCGGATTTTTTGTCGCTAATGATCCGTGGCGATTGCGAAACTTGTACGGTGGAATCGCGTTTGGGTTGTTGGGATCGGCGCTGCTGCTTGCGCTGCTGTTGCCCTTTATCAAGAAATTGATGGGCGACACAAAGCCAGTAAGAGAATGATTTACAATGACCTTGTAAATCCTGTCGCGTAAAATGTTCAGCAAAGCGATCGTTCGACCACCTGGCGCTAACTTCGCCGCCGGCTTAACTACTGTCGATCTGGGCGTGCCCGACCTGGAACGCGCTCTCAAACAGCACGAAGCTTATTGTCAGACGCTCGAATCGTGCGGTCTGAAGCTCATCCGTCTCGCTCCTGACGAAGCACTCCCTGATTCCACCTTTGTCGAAGACACCGCCATTCTGACCTCACGCGGCGCAGTGATCACACGTCCTGGAGCGCCGTCCCGTCTCCACGAAACCAGACAGATTGGTCCTTTAATACAGGAGTACTTCGCGACCGTTCACTCGATCGAGAACCCGGGCGCTGTCGATGGCGGCGACATCTGCGAAGCCGGCGATCACTTCTTCATCGGCGTCTCGCGGCGCACCAACGAACACGGTGCTGAACAACTGGCTCGCCATCTCGACTCGTTCGGCTACAGTTCGAGTTTGATAGACATACGAGGTGTGAGTAATATTCTTCACCTGAAGAGCGGGTTAGCCTGGCTTGGCGGCCAACAGCTCGTCTTGATCGAAGCGCTGCGAGGCTTTAAAGAGTTTTCCGGTTACGATGTTATTTGTCTGGACGGAAGCGAAGACTATGCGGCAAATTGCCTCGAAATAAATGGTAAAGTACTCATTGCGGGCGGCTTTCCCTCGGCCAGCCGTGAGTTGGAACACAGGGGTTATCAAACAATCGCCCTCGATATGTCGGAATTTCAAAAGATGGACGGCGGGCTCAGTTGTTTGTCATTGAGATTCTGAGAACAATCATAGACGGAGGACAACATGCCAGAGGAAACGTTTGATACGACAGCGGCGGTGAAACTTCTGAATCAGATCATGGAAGCTGAGCTGGCCAGCGTCGTCAGATACACGCATTACTCGTTAATGGTCTTCGGTCACAATCGTATTCCGATCGTGAGCTGGCTACGAAACGAAGCTAACACGTGTCTCGCGCATGCAAGCGAAGCGGGTGAGTTGGTAACCCACTTTGGCGAACATCCGTCACTCAAAATTGGTGCTTTGCTGGAAACACACAAGCATGGGATTAACGACATTCTGATCGAGTCGCTCGAAGCAGAACGAGCCGGACTCGCGCTTTACCGAGAGTTGTTTGAGCTGGTTCGCGATCGTTCGATTTTGCTGGAAGACTATGCGCGCCGGATGATTGCTGAAGAACAGCTCCACGTCGGCGAAGTAAATAAAATGCTTCGCAAGCCGGGCGACATCGATCAGTTTAAGGCCTGAAATAGTCCGCATTGACACGAGTACCACCGTCAAACAACATCACCCAATTGCTCGCTGAATGGCGTGACGGCGACCAGTCCGCACTCGACGAGTTGTACCCACTCGTCTACGACGAACTGCATCGTCTCGCGCGCCGTTACATGAGTCGCGAGCGCAAGGGTCACACCCTACAAACAACCGCCCTGATCAATGAAGCTTATGTTCGTCTGGTGGGCCAGAAGAATGTCGTCTGGGCCAATCGTTCGCACTTCTTTGCGATCTCCGCGCAGATAATGCGACGTATCCTGATCGATCATGCCCGGCATCACGCGTACGCAAAACGTGGCGGCGGTGCACAACAGGTTTCTCTCGAAGAAGCTGCAATCGTTACTCCGGATCAAAGCGCGGAATTGCTCCGCCTCGATGAAGCCCTCACCAGTCTTGCGGAAATGGATCCGCGACGTAGCCAGGTGGTTGAGTTGAGATACTTTGGCGGCCTGAACAACGAAGAGATTGCCGGCGTCTTGAATATTTCAGAAAACACGGTGACTCGCGATTGGAACATGGCTCGCGCATGGCTCTATCAACAACTCGCCGGGAGCGGGGCGAATTGACGCCTGAACGCTGGCAACAGATAAGTCGCATTTTCACCGCTGCAATCTCGCTCGATGATGAAGACCGGGCCGCATTTGTCGCCGGTGAGTGTGGGATCGACCAGTCTTTGCGATCGGAAGTTGAAAAACTGATCGCCGCACACGGCAACGCGAGTGCGGAAAAGTTTATTGGTGGCATGGCAGCCGAAGCAGCGGCGCCGCTGCTGATTGGCGATGAAATCCTCGAACCCGCACGAAAAGTTCTCACTCAGGGACAACAATTCGGTTCGTATGAAATCCTCGAAGCCCTCGGCGAGGGCGGCATGGGCGAAGTCTACCTCGCGCGTGATACGCGATTGGATCGCACGGTTGCGTTGAAGGTGCTCACTTTCGAGATCTCGACAGACGAGCGACGCATGAAACGCTTTCGCCAGGAAGCAAAAGTCGCGTCGTCACTAAACCAGCCAAACATCCTCACTGTTTTCGAGTTTGGAGAAGTTGACGGACTAACGTTCCTGGCGACGGAATTCGTCGATGGTAAAACGCTGCGAGATTATCTGAAAGGCAAGCGACATCAGCTCGGCGAGATAATCGACATCGGCATTCAGATTCTGGCAGCACTCGATGCCGCACACGAAGCACACATCGTGCATCGCGATATCAAACCTGAAAACGTGATGATTCGCGATCGCGATCAGGTGGTTAAGGTTTTGGACTTTGGCCTCGCGAAAGTCTCGGCGACAAAACAGAGCGAAGCGTCGGAAGCAGCGACGGAGTTCAAGACTGCGCCCGGTACGATCATCGGCACGATCAGGTATCTGTCACCTGAGCAGGCGCGTGGAGGCGCTGTCGACCAACGCACCGATATTTGGAGCACCGGTGTGATCTTGTATGAATTGGTCGCCGGGTCGACGCCGTTCGGTGGCGTAACCAGCAGTCATACGATCGTGCAGATCCTCGAAAAGGATCCGGTGCCACTCTCAAAACTCGGAAACGCCCCGCCCGAGCTCGAACGCATCGTGCAGAAGGCGATCGCCAAGAGTGCGGACGAACGTTATCAAACTGCGAAAGACATGCTGATTGATTTACGCAATTTGAAGAAGCGTATGGACGTGGAGCTGGAGATCCAGCGTACCTCGTCACCGACAACTACGATTGATGCGGTTCACACCGCAGAACTGAAACCTGAGAGAAGTAAGAAAAACGTACTGGCTGTGGCCGTGATTGGAATGGCGATCGTGACGGCAGCGATCTTTGGCATAAGTATGTGGCGTGCTGCGCGGACGCGATCAAGTGTGACGCCGCCGGCAGTCCTGGCGCCCGTGAGTGAGCGCACGCTGACTTACTGGATCACGGTGCAGAAGTTCAGAGACAAGAAGCCGTTCCAGGATCCTTTCACCATCCCAGGTGAGATGATCTTCGAAGAGGACTATCAGATTCGTCTTAGCTTCAGCAGTCCGCAAGCCGGTCACTTGTACATTTTGAACGAAGGACCAGTAGCAACGACAGTACCCGAGTTCAACGTGGTCTTCCCGTCGCCAACAGCAAATAAAGGCACGTCTTCAATAGCCGCCGGACAGGTGACACAGATCCCCGAACAGTCGTGGTTGAAGTTTGACGCTCAGCAGGGCACGGAAAAGCTTTGGTTGATCTTTTCCGAAGAGGTAGTGCCGGAGTTGGAGTCTTTAAAGGAGTTCGCGGGTCCCGCCACGCAGGGACTGGTAACGGATCCGGTTCGCAACCAAGTGGTCCAAACGTTCCTCAACACCCACTCAGAAACCAAACCGAGCGTCGAAAAAGGCGAACACCTGACGACTTTAAAGACCCCCGGCAACGTGCTAGTCCACGCCATCAAGCTCGAACACCACTAATCTCCGTTTATGTGCTTTTTATGGCTTTTTGTGGCATGATTTGCGCCACCAAAACTAAAGCTTTCCCCGCTTTTGGTGGTTTTCCTAAAAAGTTCTCGCGTTAATAGTTGAGAAGAGAGTGCGACGGACGCAACGCCTTGACGAAGGCGCTCCCGGTTCGCAAATCCAGCGCACAACCTTCGGTTGTGTTAACCCAGTTAACCCACAAGACCCAGAAGGAGAGTGTAAAAATGGCTGATACGAGCGACCAGCAGATCATAATTGATGAGTTTACCGGCCAGCCCGACGGTGAAAATTTGCTTGGCTGTTACTTCATACTCAAACCCGGTGTTGACGTTTACGACTTTTACGATAAAGACGGCCAACCGAAGGGGCGACATATCAGGGTCGGTTCAGAGTTCACGTTCGAGCTCGATGACGTCCCTGGCATCGTCTGGCATCTCACTCTCACTGAAGATTCTGATAACGTGCTGCGTGGAGGATGGTGGGATGGTGTAGATCCCGCAATGGCGGATGGCACCTACCAAGCTCAGGCCGGAGGTAGCGGAGAAGGGGAGCCCAACACAACTTCAGCTTACGCGTGAGCTTCTCAGAAGCTTCGCAAATGCACGGTATCTTGGCGGTAGCTGGTGAGTACAATTCGCACCTCGGATGGCGGGCCTGCTAACGGCTGGTGGGCCTGCGTGCGAATTCCGTCACCGCTACCGCGAGATGTTGTTTTCACGGGGGATAAAGGTTTCTCTGTGGCACAGAGAATCAGGTTTCAGATGCAGAAGAAGTTCCTGATTCGCGTATCGGCTGCACTGCTGATGGCGGTGTGCCCTTTGTTTGCCCAGTCGACGCAGGGGCAGCAAGAACTCGCCGCAGTTAGTCGCGAAATCAAAGGCGGCGAAACCCATTCATACCGAAAGCGGTTAGAGTCGGGACAGTTCTTGAATGCTGTTGTTGTTCAGGAAGGCATCGATCTGGTCACTGCGATTTTTACCCCTGATGGTAAACAACTTACGGAAAGTGACAGCCCTAATGATAACTGGGGCTCCGAACCTATTCTCGTAGTCGCGCCGGTTAGTGGTGACTATCGGATTGAGGTACGAGCGCCCGGCAGCAGCACTCGAACGGGGAGTTACAAGATAGAGATCCTCGCGTTACGCGAAGCCACGACGATCGATAAGGGCCACGCCGCCGCCCAAATGGCACTCGATGAGGGCGCCAAACTCATGACGCAGCAGACCGCTACCGCGAAGCGAACTGCGATCGAAAAGTATCAAATTGCTTTGCCACTCTTTCAGGCTGCGGGCGACACCTATCGCAGTGCTATCACCAATTTATCAATCGGCATCGCTTATTTCTCCCTCAACGAATTTCGCAATGCGCACGGGTTTTTCGATGAGACACTAAAGCTTTCAGTCGCATTAGGAGATCGACGGCTGGAAGCGGGTACCGAGACTTTCATGGGCGGCACGTTCGAGATACTCGGCGATGTCGCAAAGGCTTTGGAACATCAGCAGCAGGCACTCAAGCTCGCTCGTGAAAACGGTCCACGCATCGCGGAAGGTAACGCGCTCAGTAATATCGGCAAGATCTATAACGATCTTGCCGATTGGCAGAAGGCTTTGGAGTACTACCAGCAGGCGCTGCCGGTTTTCAAATCACTGAACCTGGCCCAGAACCAGGCGATCACTCTAAACAACATCGGTATCGCCTACGGCCAATCGGGCGAGCAACAGAAATCACTCGACTATTTACAACAGGCCCTGCCGTTACTCCGTTCAGTTAAAAACAAGAACTCAGAAGCGTACACACTCCTTAATATTGGACGCGTTTACCGGCGTCTGAATCAGTTTGACAAAGCGTTGGACTATTACAGCCAGGCGCAGGCGATTCAACGCGAAACAGGAAATCAGGCGCAAGCGGGAGAAACGCTGGACGAGATTGGCGTTGCTTATTCAGCCCAGCAGCAGTACGACAAGGCGCTTAATTATCACCGCCAGGCACTCGATATTCAGCGCAAGACCGGCAACCTGCGACGAGAAGCACTCGTCCTCAACAATCTTGGCATCACTTACAACTTACTAAAACAGCCTGACAAAGCCGTAGAACAGTTTACGGCGGCGCTTGAGGTCTTTCGCAATATTGGTGACCCGGCGAGCGCGGCCATGTCGCTCGAAGGAATTGCGCGTGCCGATCAAACTCGCGGCGATTTCACCGCTGCTCGCAAGCACATTGAAGAGTCGCTCGCCTTGCGCGAAACCGTGCGTTCGCGTTCGGGAAGTTTGGAGATGCGTGCGTCTTATCGTGCCACGGTTGAGCGTGCCTACGAGTTTTACATCGATCTCCTGATGCAGCAGCACGCGAAGAATCCGGGACACGGATTCGATGCTGAAGCGTTGCGAGCGAGTGAGCGTGGTCGTGCACGCAGCCTGCTGGAACAATTGAGCGAAACTCAGATCGACATCCGAGAGGGCGTTGATGCCGCGTTGATTGAAAAAGAACGCGACCTCGCGCGCGTTTTGAATGCAAAAGCGCAACGCGAAATGCAACTCAAAGCGCGACGCGGCAGCAATGATGAGATTGCGGTGCTGCATCGCGAAATCGGCGCGCTTGAAGATGAATACCAGCAGGTGCAGTCCGCAATTCGCAAGCAGAGCCCGCAGTACTCGGCCCTGACTCAGCCTCAGCCGCTCGATCTGGCAGGCATTCAGCAGCAGTTGGACCAGGAAACGACACTGCTTCAGTACGCCCTCGGCGAAGAGCGAAGCTACGTCTGGGCTGTTACAAAGAATTCGTTGCAGGCGTATGTGTTGCCGAAGCGAGCGGACGTGGAAGCAGTAGCGCGTGAGGTTTATGAGTCGCTGACGGCGCGCAGTGTTATTAAGTCACTCGAAAGTCCCGCACAAAGAAAAGCACGGATCGATCAGGCCGACGCGAACTTTCAACAAGCAGCCGGCCGTTTGAGTTCGCTGATACTGACGCCGGCTGAGGCTCAACTCGCGCGGAAACGGCTGGTTGTGGTTGCCGATGGTGCTTTGCAATACGTGCCCTTCGCGGCGTTGAGTGTTTCCAGTGGTCCATATCGACCGCTCGTTATCGAACACGAAGTAGTCAGCCTGCCGTCTGCATCGGCTTTCGCTGTTCAACGTCAGAATCTGAAGGATCGTGTGCCGGCGCCGAAGGCGGTTGCCGTTGTCGCCGATCCGGTGTTTTCCACGTCCGATACGCGATTCAAAAATGGCGTCGAGGCGCCGGCAACGAATGAACCAGCAGCGACAAGAATCATCGAGCACTTACAAGGGACCGCAAAAGGCCAGCTTTCGATTCCACGATTGCCGTTTACTCGTTGGGAAGCCGACCAGATTCTCGCGGTAGCACCCGCGGCCGGCAGTTTGAAGGCTCTCGATTTCAAAGCGAACCGATCGATCGCGACTGATGGCGAGCTCAGCAAATATCGTTACGTGCACTTCGCTACCCACGGATATCTCGACACCTCGCGTGCGAATCTTTCGGCCATCGTGCTGTCGCTCTTCGACAAAGAGGGAAAACCGCAGGACGGATTCCTGCGCACACACGATATTTACAATCTCAAGTTGCCGGCAGAACTGGTCGTACTGAGCGCGTGTGAAACCGGTCTCGGCAAAGATGTGACCGGTGAAGGTCTCGAAGGACTGACACGCGGCTTTATGTACGCCGGTGCGCGCCGCGTGATCGTGAGTTTGTGGAATGTAAACGACAAAGCCACGGCTGCGTTGATGCAACGTCTTTACGTGGGAATGTTGCGTAGTGGCAAAACACCCGCGGCTGCGTTACGTGCCGCACAGATCGAAATGCTGCGGACGCGACAATGGCAGTCGCCGTATTTCTGGGCGCCGTTTGTGTTGCAGGGAGAGTGGAAATGAAATCAATTCTAAGCCTAGTCTTATTGATCCTCATCGCCGGTTCTGTCTTGATGGCCCAAAATCCGGAAGACATGACGCGTAAATTGTGGGACACCGCTTTTGCCGGTTCTTCACCAAAGAAGAACACGCGGCGACGTCCGACCAGCTATCGCATTGCGACACCGAATGTTCCCACTAACAACGTCGCTCCCGAGACTGTTGTCGGCGTAACGCTTTGGCGTTTGCGACCGGCACGACAAACCGATTCAGGCGAACGGCTGATTGTTCACGACGACAACGCCGACACCGAGTGGTTGCCGGAACGCATTTCCGCGAATACGAGGCTGGTCCAGGGAGACAAACTGCGCATGAGCGTCGAAGCAGTGCGTGGCGGTTATTTGTATGTGATCGATCGCGAGCAGTATGCGGACGGATCGCTCGGCGAGCCCTATCTGATCTTTCCGACGACGCGGACAGCCGGTGGTGATAATCAAGTCGCGATTGGCAGACTGGTTGAGATTCCCGCTCAGGACGATAATCCGCCGTTCTTCACGATGAAGAAAAGCCGCGCGGATCACGTCGCCGAGGTGTTGAGCGTGATTGTCACTCCAAACAAGCTGGAAGGCGTTGATATCACGGACAAAGCGCTAAAGCTCACCGACGCCCAGGTGTTGGCGTGGGAAAAGAACTGGGGCTCGAACGTCGGCAATCTCGAAATGTCCACCGCGGGCCAGGCTTGGACCAAAGAGGAAAAGGACGCTCGCACTCGCGCCCTGACCGCGAGCGCCCCTGCGCCGCAACTGCTTTTCTATAGACCCAGCATCAAGTCTTCGGACTCGATGCTCGTCAAACTAAAACTAAGTTATCGGCGTTAATCGGCCCGGATCCGCATAATCCGCGTTACGGATTTGGCCCGTAAAATTTCCAGGTCGTCACAAAGTCTCGCGTCAGCTTCTGGTTCGTGATTGCCGCTCGCAACATCTCGATCGGAATCCGGTTCTCCTTCAAGAGCGCATCGTTATACGCGCGGTTGGTCATCTTGCCGGAATCGACCAGTTCCTTGTGCATGTAATACTGCTGCAACCCGCCGATCAAATACGCGATCTGGTAAAGCGGACCGTAGCTGCCGTCAAACGAACGACGCACCTCAGCGGTTGCGTTATCGCGTTCATGCCCGACTTTGTTGACCAGCAATTCGATACATTCCTGCGGTGTCATTTTCTCGAGATGGAAGCTGAGCGAAAAGATGATGCGCGCACAACGATGCATACGCCAGAACAGCATTCCGATCTTCTGTTCGGGCGTCTTCGCGAAGCCGAGATCCCAGAGCAATAACTCCCAATATAGTGAATTGCCCTCGGTCCAGAACGGCGTGCCAAACACGCCTCGATACGGCTTGTTTCGCGCCGCCATAAAACCCTGCAAGTGATGACCCGGAATCAGCTCGTGATGAACGGTCGCGCGTGAGAAGTAGATATTATTGCCACGCATGCTCATCATCTTTTGTTCGTGGGCCATCGTGTTGGTTGGAAACGACACCTGAATCACTTCACCGCCGAGAAAGAACGGACTGACAAGCTGCCGTTCGGGCGTCATCATCTCCATGCGCCAGCTTTCTTTGGCGAGTTCGGAAACGGTGACGAGATTGTTGTCTTCGACAAACTTGATTGCTTCGAGCGCGAGGTCGCGAATCATCTGCGGCTGTTTGCCGGGTTCGACGTAGAGATTTTTGACGTGTTCGAGGGCTTTGTGCCAATCGTCGCCGTAACCGAGCTCGCGCGATGCCTTTTTCATCTCGTTCTCACACCAGACCATTTCTTTCTCGCCGATGGCGATGATCTCTTCCGGTGTGTAGGGAATCATCTCTGAACGCAACTCACTCAGCAGCGCTTCACGACCGATTGGATCGCCGACGATGTCGCTGGAGTCTCCGGGTCGCGCATTGTTGCCGCCCGGACGCTGAAAGTTTCCGCCACCACCGCCGCCCTGAAAATTTCCACCGCCGCCACCGCCACCTGGTCCACGACCCTGTGCGGTTTGTTGCGGCGCGGCGCTTTCTGTCCTGATGCCGACTATCCGCTCAGTGAGATAAGTCGCGTAGTTAGTCATGGCCTGATCGAGCGTGCGGTATGGTTCTTCGTTCCACCACGTGAACATCGGATCGTAGCCGTTGTAGAACGTGTACCAGTTGCGCAGGTTGGCGCGCAGTCCGTTGATAGCGGCAACGGCGCGGTTGGCAACAGTCTTCTTGATCCGGCCGGTTTCCGTGTTCGTATCACCGCCTCTGGCTTCGGCTCTGAGACCAAGCTCGATCGCACGACGGCGGTCGTCAACTTGTTTACGTAGATCGTTCAAGGTCGCCGCCAGCTTGGCTGAGTCGATCGGTTCCATGCGACGCCGTGCTTCTTCCAGTTCGATTATTTTCGAGCCGAAAGGAACGAGTGGTTCGATCTCGCTGATCTGGCGCGCCTGGATGTCGAGTTGTCGCAACTCGTATTCGAGATGGTTTTTGAAGAGTAGGTAATCGATCTTGCCGTCCTGACTCATCGAGTCGAAGTCGAGGCTCTGCAGCGAGTTCAGCCATTCCTCGTAGAACTTCTTGAAGCGCTCTCGACGCGCACCCGAAACCGCCACCGGATACGACCGCTGGAGGCTGCCCCGGTCGACCGTGTAGCGTTCAATGGCGCTGCGCATTTCGGAGACAGTCGCTTTCGAAGTGTTTGTCTTCGTTGACGTTTGCGCAGGTATTTGAATTAGAAAGCAGAAGAGTAAGGACGTGACAACTAAAGCGCGAAAGACAGAGAGCATGTTTTGATGTCTCCTGATCGTCGGCGTGGAATTGACGGCACATCCTATCGCAAATTTTAGTTAGCCACAAAAAGGCACATAAAGCACAAAAGGAGAACTTCTTTTATGTGCCTTTTTGTGGCTAAACTTGCCCAATTACAGAGGCTTTGCTAGAATTCGCGTTCGTTGCTTTGTGTTTCTAATTTTTGATAGGACGCTCCGGAAGACCTTCGTCATGAATCGAACGACTACTCGATTCTTTACTTTTTAATTGCCGACCCGCAACCACGCGGGCGCGCGGCGAAGGCGCTCCTATCGAATCCGATCAACTGAAGTAACAATATTGGTGAATCGTAAATCGTAGGGAATGGTCTTCGGCCTCGGGACTCAGGTCTTTGTTGTGGTCCCCGCGCGCGCTTGGTTGTTAACAATCAAGGGTTTTCGGCGTGTTCGGGGGAGAGTTAAATGAGCGAGATCAACGTACAACTGAAAAATGGTGAAGCGGTGCCCGTGCCTGATTCGGCAACGGTGGCCGAGGCTCTCAAGAAACTGGATCGCGATCTGGCGAAACAGGCTTTGGCAGCGAAGGTTGGCGGACGCGAGGTCGACCTCACGGCGTCGCTGGATACGCTGCGCGTGAGTAACGGCGAAGGAACCGGAACCGTTCAGATTGAGCCCATCGTGCCGCAAACGCGCGACGGTCTCGAAGTCTTGCGTCATTCAACGGCACACCTGCTCGCAGCGGCCGTGCTCGATCTCTTTCCGGGAACCAAGCTCGGCATTGGACCAGCCCTGCTTGACGATCCGCGCTACGGCTATTTCTACGACGTGATCACACCGCAACCGCTCACGGAAGCCGATCTGCCGTTGATTGAAAAGCGGATGAAGCAGATCGCCAGTAAGAATCTTGGTTATAGACGCGATGAAATTCCCAAGCACGAAGCGCTGCGTGTTTTTGGTGAACGCGACGAGCCGCTGAAGTGTGAACTGATCGATGAAAAGGCCGGCGACTTTGTCAGTGTCTACTACATCGACGGTTCACCGTTTATCGATTTCTGTCTCGGCCCACACGTTCCGAACACGAATAAGCTGAAGGCTTTCAAACTGCTTTCACTCGCTGGCGCTTACTGGAAAGGCGACGCGACGCAACCGCAGATGCAACGCATTTACGGTACGGCTTTCTTCACGCAGGAAGAACTGGATGCGTGGTTGAAGCAACGTGAAGAAGCGGAGAAACGTGACCATCGCCGTCTCGGTCGTGAGTTGGATCTATTCTCGATTCAGGAAGACTACGGACAGGGACTCGTCTTCTGGCATCCGAAAGGCGGCGCGATCCGCAAGGAGATGGAAGACTACCTGCGCGAGCAACTTCTGCTTCGTGGTTACGGCTTAGTCTTCACGCCACACATCGCCAAGCGCGATCTCTGGTTTACGAGCGGACACGAAGTTAATTATGCCGACTCGATGTTTTCGCCGATGGAGTTCGAAGAGCAGGAATTCCGCATCAAGCCGATGAACTGCCCGTTTCACATCGGGATTTATAAGTCGGCGCAGCACTCATATCGAGATCTGCCTTTGCGTTATGCGGAGTTTGGTACCTGTTATCGCGCCGAGCTTTCCGGAGCTTTGCATGGACTGATCCGCGTCCGCGGATTTACGCAGGACGATGCACATCTTTTCTGCACGCCCGAAACGGTGCGCGCCGAGATTGTCAGTTGTATCGACTTTGCTTTGAACGTCTACGAGGCGTTTGGCTTCAACGACTACAAAGTTGAACTCTCCGTCAGAGGCGACGATCACAGCGGTTACTTCGGCGAAGACAAAGACTGGGAAAGTGCCGAGGCGGCACTCGTCGATGCTTTGAACACGCGCGCGATTCCGTACGAGCGTATCGAAGGTGAAGCGGCGTTCTATGGTCCCAAGATCGACATTCGTGTGAAAGACGCGATTGGTCGTGCCTGGCAGTTGACGACGGTGCAGTTTGATTTCAATCTGCCGCAACGTTTTCAACTCGAATACATCGGCGAAGACAACAAACCGCATCAGCCGATCATGATTCACCGCGCGCTCTTTGGATCAATGGAACGCTTCTTTGGCGTCCTGATCGAGCATTACGCGGGAGCGTTCCCGTTATGGCTGGCGCCGGTGCAGGTTGCTGTGTTGCCAATTACGGATCGGGTGAACGAATACGCTGAAGAAGTAGCTCGTGACCTCAGAGTCGCGGGGATGCGCGTGGAAACGAATCTGCGAAGCGAAAAAATCGGCGCTAAGATTCGTGATGCGCAGTTACAGAAAGTGCCGTTCATGCTCGTGCTCGGAGATCGCGAGATGGAGCAAAAGACGGTGGCAGTGCGAGACCGTGCGAAGGGTGATATCGGGGTAATGTCCATCGCAGATTTTAAAGAGATGGCGCGCCGGTTGATCGAAACCCGCGCGTTGACAAACAACTAGCCGGGAAATTTTTAGGACCGAAAGGACCTGACAATTCATCGGCTCAAATTGAGGAGGTGCAGCAATAGCTACAGGCTTTCGAGGTCGCGGTCAGCGTCCTGATAACCGGCGTCTGCCGCCGGTTCGTATTAACGAAAGAATCCGCGTGCCCGAGGTGCGCGTAATTGGTGAGGAGGGAGAACAACTGGGCGTGATGGACGTGCGCGATGCCGTGCGTGCCGCCCGTGAAAAGGGGCTCGATCTGGTTGAGGTCGCTCCGAATGCCGATCCTCCGGTTTGCCGGATCATTGATTTCGGAAAGTATCAGTACGAAGCAAAGAAGAAGGCAAACGAGGCAAAGAAGAAGCAGGTAACAATCACGGTCAAGGAAGTTAAATTCCGACCGGGAACCGACGATCACGATTATGACTACCGCATGAAACATGCGCGTGAGTGGCTGCAGGATGGCGACAAAGTTAAAGCCACCATCTGGTTTCGCGGCCGCGAGATGACCCACCGCGAATTGGGTGCGCGCATACTCGAGAAGCTGGAGCAGGATCTGGTGGACGTCGGCGAAGTTGAAGCGCGGCCAAGAATGGAAGGAAACCAGATGTTCATCATTTTTGGGCCCAAGAGACATAAGAGCGGCGGCGGCGTGAAGCCGGAAACGCCCGCTAATCAATAGAGAAGGGAAGTCAGTTCATGCCAAAACTTAAAACGCACAAAGGTGCAGCGAAACGAGTGCGCCTGACCGCCACCGGAAAAATCAAACGTGGCCATTCGCATGCGCGGCACATTTTGACGAAGAAAACGAATAAGCGTAAGCGCCATCTCGATATCGATGTGCTCGTGTCAAAATCAGATCACGATCGCGTGATGTCGATGTTGCCTTACGGACGAGATTAAGCTGTGTAATCTGTGGATAAGTCTTAATAAGAGGGAGGAATCATTATGCCCAGAGCAAAACGTGGTAATAAACGTCTCGAAAGACGCAAGAAAATATTAAAGCTGGCGAAAGGTTATCGCGGCACCAAGTCGAAGTTGTATCGGTCTGCGAAAGAGTCAGTCGAGCGCGGTTTGAATTTCGCTTACACCGGACGCAAGTTGAAGAAGCGTGATTTTCGTAGTCTGTGGATTGTTCGCATCGGCGCTGCGGCGCGTTTGAACGGTCTCAATTATTCGCAACTCATGCACGGCCTGAAACTGGCTGGGCTGGACCTCGATCGCAAAGTTCTTGCCGATCTCGCCGTCAATCAGCCGGAGTCGTTTGCTCAGGTTGTGGCCCAGGCCAAGAGCGCACTCGATAGCGAACAGAGCAATAAGGCAGCCTAGTTTGTCGAAAGGAATACACTAGTGAAATTTATTAACAGAATCGGCTTACTGACACTCGCGTTTCTGCTTGGCAGCGTCGTTGCTCTGGCACAGGGTAGTGTGAATGGGACCTATGAAGGAATGGTGAAGATGCCGAACGGTCCCGAGCAGAAGCTCTCGCTCGAGTTGAAAAGCGAAGGCGCCAAGGTTACCGGACGCGCGAAGCATGGCGATAAATCCATCGAAATAACCGACGGTAAACTTGAGAATGGAACGATCACGCTCGTCTTCGACGCCAAAGATCACACGTTCGTCGGCAAAGTTGATGGCGATAAGATCACTGGCGAGGCGGGTGATGGCGCCCAGAAGATTCCACTCGAGCTCAAGAAAGTGAACCCGGCTGCTACAGCCGCACCGGCTACTGCCGCTGCTCCTGCTGCGGGCGCCGTGAGTATCAATGGTCAGTGGGACGCCGTTGCTGATGCGAACGGACAGCCTTTTCCATTTCTGTTGGTGTTGAAAGTTGACGGCGAA
Source organism: Pyrinomonadaceae bacterium (assembly GCA_035694465.1). GTDB lineage: Bacteria > Acidobacteriota > Blastocatellia > Pyrinomonadales > Pyrinomonadaceae > PSRF01. The sequence continues at coordinate 66,256 of DASSFI010000027.1, forward strand.
ACCGTCACCGGTAGCAGCAGTTCGCAGCTCGGTGAGTCGACCGTTAAGGGCACATGGAAAGACGGCAAACTCGTGTTTGTGGTCGAAGGTCAGAACGGATCGATCTCGATGAGCGCTACGGTCGTCGAAGGGAAGCTTTCCGGCGAGTACGATTATTCGGGTCAACTGCAGGGCAAATGGGTGGCAGTGAAGAAGAACTAAAACAGGATTTGCAGGATGTAACGGGATTTACAAGATAGCATCCTGTTAATCCTGAGAATTTTGTTAATCCTGTCTAATGACTGATCAATCACCACAGAACCAAATAGAAACAATCAACAAAGCGTTCGAGCAAGACTTCGAACGCTTTGCGGCTTTTGCGCGCGATTCCTCGGCGCTGGCTGCTCTCGATCTCGAACAAGCTCTTGCCGAACAGCGAGCTGTTGGTGAGCTGCGCACGCGCTATGTCGGCAAGAAGAGTGAGCTTGCGGCCACCAAGAAATTAATTGGTCGCGTTGCTCCGGAAGAACGAGCTGCTTTTGGTCAACAAGTGCAGGCGACCGAGACCTCCATCGTAGGATTGCTCGACAGCGTCACGCATAATCTGAATGAATTCATTCAGGGCCTACAAACAGCGCGTGAGAGTATCGACGTCACAATGCCGGGACGGCGTCCGCGTACCGGACATCGTCATCCCATCACGTTGTTGCGTGAGCGACTCGAAGATGTGTTTGTCTCGCTCGGCTACGCCATCGAAGACGGTCGGGAAATCGAAACCGACTTCTACAACTTCACGGCGCTCAACATCCCGGAAAATCATCCCGCGCGTGGCACGGCAGACACGTTCTACACGACCGACGGCTTTGCGCTTCGTTCGCAAACTTCGACCGTACAGATTCACGCGATGCAGCGTCGTGGTGTGCCGGTGCGCATGATCGCGCCCGGGCGTGTGTTTCGTCGCGACACTCCCGATCCGACGCATAACCCGATGTTTTTTCAGGTCGAAGGCTTGTGTGTCGATCGTGGTATCAGCATGGCGCATTTGAAGGGCACGGTCGGGGAGTTTTTGCGGCGCCTGTTCGGCGCGGATACCGTGACGCGTTTTCGGCCATCGTATTTCCCATTCACCGAACCGAGTGCTGAGTTCGATTTCAGTTGTTTCAAATGCAAAGGCAGCGGCTGTCGCATTTGTAAAAACTCAGGCTGGATTGAGCTGGGTGGCTGCGGCATGGTGCATCCGAAGGTGCTGAGTATTGTTGGTGTCGATCCGCAGGAGTATTCCGGGTTTGCGTTTGGATTCGGCATCGACCGCATGTGCGGGTTGATGTATGAACTCGACGATATACGTTTGCTCTTCGAAAATGACGTGCGATTTTTAGAGAAATTCGAGTAAGCATCCACAGATTACACAGATAAATGTTAATTAGTTATGAGTGGCTGAAAGAGCTCACGGACACGAAGTTGAGTCCGGCGGAGTTGCGCGAGCGGCTGACGATGGTTGGTCTGGCGATTGACGCTGTCGAGGAGCACGCGGGCGATGCGGTGCTGGATGTCGAAGTGCCTTCCAACCGGCCTGACTGTTTGTCGCACGTGGGCATTGGGCGCGAAGTCTCGGTGATCGAACGAGGCCGGTTGCGGATGCCTGAAGGTGAAAAGCCTAAGACCGAAGGACGCTCCGGAGATCTGACGTCGGTCGAGATCAAGGATTCGGAGCTGTGTCCGCGATACGCTGCGCGCCTCGTGCGTGGCGTCAAGATTGGTCCATCACCCGCATGGCTCGTGACACGTCTCGAAGCGATTGGCCAACGTCCGATCAACAACGTCGCTGACGTCACCAACTACGTCCTGCACGAACTGGGCCAGCCGTTGCACGCCTTCGATTTTGAAAAACTCGGTGGCCGTCGGATTGTGGTTCGTCGCGCCGCAGCGGGCGAGAAGCTGAAGACACTCGACGGCGTAGAACGCTCGTTGACGACCGAGATGCTTGTAATCGCCGACGCCGAGAGGGCTGTGGCTCTCGCCGGCATCATGGGCGGTGAAGAGTCTGAAATCTCGAATCAAACAAAAGACGTGTTGATCGAGAGTGCGTATTTTGATCCAAATTCGGTCCGGAAGACAGCGCGCAAGCTCGGCATGGATACCGAAGCGTCGCGAAGATTTGAACGCGGCGCCGATCGCGACGGCGTATTGCGCGCGCAGCAACGTTGTGTCGATCTGATCTGCGAGCTTGCAGGAGGTGTTGCAACCGAAGACGCGCTCGACATCTATCCGCAGCCGCTGGCCGAGCGAGACATCGAGCTGCGTCCGGAACGAATAACTGAACTCACCTCGCTGACTGTTGAAACCGACGAGGTCGTACGCATACTCACCGGGTTGGGTTTTGAACGTCCTGGTGACGGCATGAGATTCAAAGTGCCGTCGTGGCGCATCGACGTCGAGCAGGAAGAGGATCTCATCGAGGAAGTCGCACGTCATGCCGGTTACGACAAGATCAAATCCGAACTGCCGCCGTCGAGCATGGCGGGTGAATATCAGCCGACGGAGATGCAACAGCGATCTTTGCGACGTGCACTCAACGCTGCCGGTTTTGACGAAGCGATCAACTTTAGTTTTATTCAAAAGGATTCACGGTTCGATCTGCTTCCCTCGCTGGCTGGTCATGAAGACGATCAACCGCAGTTGGAAAATCCAATCATCGAAGATGCCGCGTGGATGCGTTCGACGCTGCTGCCTGGTCTACTGACTGCGATTCGTCACAATCTGAATCACGGCATTCGCGACGTGCGTTTGTTCGAAATCGGGCGCATTTTCTCGATTTTCAAGACTGGTGAATTGCCCGACGAGACTCTTGCCCTCGCTATCGTAGCCACTGGCGGTGCGTTGGAAGAAGACAAAGCGCAAGCCGAACGTGAGCTCGACTTCTTCGATCTGAAAGGTGCGTTGGAAACGGGTGTCGATTGGATGAACATGGCGGCCTTAACTTTCGCGCCGGTGTCTGCTCGTCATTTGCGTCCGGGTCAGAGTGCGCTGATCAGTAGTGGCGATGGAAAACCACTCGGCACGATTGGTCGACTGGCTGAGAGTGTGGCGTCGACCTACAAGTTTCGACAACCGGTTTACGTCCTGGAACTGGATCTCGGCGCACTGTTGAGTGGTCCTGCGAAAGTGATCCAGTACTCTCCGTTGCCGAAGTACCCATCGGTAATGAGAGATATCTCACTGCTTGTCGATCGGACGGTGGCCTTTGATCAGATCGTGGCGATTGTGAACCAGCAACAGGTTGCTGACTGTCGCAGCGTGAAGCTTGTCGGTACTTTTGAAGGCGGCAACATTCAAGCTTCAAAACGTTCAGTGACTTTGCGACTGGAGTATCGCGCCGACGACCGTACGCTGCGCGACGAAGAAGTCGAAGCCGATCACACGCGTCTGACCTCTGCGCTGCTCGAAACGTTCGCCGCGGAGCAGCGCTAAAAATAAATCTGGCGTGATTGCAAAATGAGTCTTGCGCTCACAGGCGTGAAGGCGGATAATCGCTCCGATTTTCAGTTCACACTTTCGGGAGATAAATTGATGGTAGGTCTGTCAGGCTTGGAAAAGTTTTCTCATTTAGAAGATAAGATCTATCGCACTATCGAACTCACCAAAACGCTACGCCAGGAAAAAGAAAATCTCGAAAAAGAACTTGCGTTAATTCACCGCGACATGGGCAACGTGCTCAATGAAAAAGAGCGACTCGAGAACCAGGTCGAGAAGCTGCTCGCCGAACGTGAAACCATCCGCATGAAAGTTGAAGCCATGCTTGATGCAGTTGCTGCTCTCGATCCGGAAATGGTTGAGGAACTTAAATGAGTTCCGGGATCGGTCGCATGATCAACAAAGGCAGTATGGAAGGCAGTACCAATAGTCCCACCATCCGAGTTGAAATTTATAATCAGACCTATAACATTCGGTCTGACGGCGATACTGAGTACATCATTCAACTCGCGGAATTCGTCGATAGCAGGATGCGGGAGATTTCCTCCGGCACCTTGACGGTCGACTCGCTCAAGGTCGCAATCCTTGCGGCGCTGCATATTGCCGACGAACTTCACCGGCTGAAGAACATGCACGAACAGGCTGATTCGCAACTCGCGGCACGCAGTGCGGAGTGTGCGGAAATGCTCGATCGTCTGTTGAAAGTTCGTAGCAGCCTCGAACACGAACAGGGCGGCGCCGGCAAGCTCAGCCTCGGTTAGCCACCAAGATTTTTTAGCCACAAAAAGGCACAAAAAGCACAAAAAGGAGAACTGAACTAGCAGTTTTTCTCTTTGTGCTTTTGGTGCCTTTTTGTGGCTAACTTTTTTGTCTTATATGCTTTTTTGTGGCTAGCTGCTGTGCTACTATCCGTGGCGGCGGAGGGTCACGTTCTGCGGTGTTCGTCACCGAGTTACGATGATTGAGCCAACGCCGTTGATTAGGGAGACCGAGGTCGTTTGCCAGTGCATTTCTTCATCGTTAAGAACTGCCGGAGGCAGCGGCATTAAGAGGTCACCCACCTGTCTATGCAGGTTCAATTACGGCTTCGGAACGGCAAATGCGGATCTCCCTCCAGCCAGCAAACCGCGTGTCGTGAATCGTAAATCGTGCTGGTTTGATTCACACGATTAACGATCCAGGGTTCGCGGTTTTTTATCTTCAGCAGCCATTTTCTTCACTATGAAAGTTCTCATGATCGGAGATGTCGTCGCGAAGCCTGGGCGCATTGCTGTGCTCGAGCGTATTCAGGATTTGCGCGAACAGCACCAGATCGATCTCGCAATCATGAATGCCGAGAACCTTGCCGGCGGCTTCTCCGTTACACCGCAGTTGTGTGAGCAACTGTTTGCTACCGGAATCGATGTGATGACTTCCGGTAACCACATCTTCGATAAGAAAGAAGCAATCGACTACATCCGCAAGCAGCCACGTCTGATTCGTCCCGCAAACTATCCGCCGAACACGCCCGGCAGCGGTTGCTGGGTGGGAGAAGTGAATGGCGCCAAAGTCGCCGTGATGAACGTGATGGGCCGCGTCTTCATGCCGCCGTCCGACGATCCTTTTCGAATAATCAACGACGTGCTGGAATCATTGCCCGCAGATACAACTGTGCGTCTCGTTGATGTGCATGCTGAGGCAACGTCAGAAAAGGTCGCGATGGGTTGGCATCTTGACGGCCGCGTGTCCGCGGTTGTTGGCACGCATACTCATGTGCAGACAGCCGACGAGAGAATCTTGCCGGGCGGCACCGCTTATCTTACCGACCTGGGAATGACCGGGAGTTATGCCGGCGTGATTGGAATGGATAAGTCGGACGTCATCGCGCGGTTTATGTCAGTCACCGCGCGACGAGCCGACCATTCAAGCGGTCAAGTCCGGATTTGCGCCGTGGTGCTGGACATCGATGAGACCACCGGCACGGCGCGAGATATCCAGCGGCTAAACTTGAGTCACGATCAATAGGTCCTATTTCGAATTCGCAATCCGCCTCAACTGTCTCGCCAGATCGATCCTTCGCTCGAGTTCAGCTTTTAGTTCCGGCTTCAAATTCAAACTCTGAGCAAAGTCTTTGTCAGCTTCAGCTTCGTTGCCGAGAAACACTTTTGCGAGACCGCGATTGAAGTAGGCCCACGCAATGTTCGGATCGAGTTCGATCGCGCGGTTGAAGTTTTGGATCGCCTCTTCCATCTTCCCTTGATACATCACCGTCGTGCCGCGTCCCTGATATGCCCACGCCATCTCGGGCGCCATTTGAATCGCGCGGTTAAAGTCAGCTAACGATTTATCAAAGTCTTTCAACGCCATGTGCACATATCCGCGTTGATAAAAAGGTTCGGCCACGCTGTCGTTCAGCGCGATCGCCGCGTTCAAGTCAGACAAGGCTCCTTTAGCGTCCTTTAGATCGAGACGTATGCTGCCGCGATTACTGAGCGCTTCGAAGAAGTCTTTCTTCAACGCCACCGCGTGGTCCAAATCTTTCAAGGCGCCTTCAACATCGCCCTGGGCGCGCAGTGCCGCCGCTCGATTCAGATAGACAGTTGCGAGTCCTGGTCTGATCTCAAGTGCGAGATTGTAGTCTTCAATCGCACCGACGTAGTCGCCTTTCTTGAAGCGCGCCAGCCCGCGATTCGAGTAAGCGTTGGCAGTGAACGGATCGATGACTGTAATGGTGTTTGGATCAGTGTACGAATTTCCGAGACTATTGGAAGTCTTACTCGTGTCGAAGTGAGAACTCAGTCTGATGGCGCGTGTGTAGTCCTCAATTGCGCCATCGAGATCGCCATTACCAGTTTTCTTTAAGGCGTTTTTGAAGTGATTGACGGCAGCTTCGGGAGTGCGTGTCTGGGAGTACGCTGTTACCGGAAGCAACAGGGAGACGAGTGCGAACAAGATCACGTAGCTGCGCATGGTAGACCCTCCCTTGGGTTGAAGCTCGTCTACCTGGTGCGCTAAGATGCGGGCGTCGACGATGCAGCTTGAGCGCCGCGAGGCAATCGAACTTGTATTGTCATTCAGAGCCTCGTTGCTATCGGAAGTAGCGACGAGGCTCTCATCATTTGATCTTAAAACGACCGAACCGAATAAAAGTTACAAAGAATCTGGGGCTCTGGATCTGAAACACCGTGAGTTGAGGTGTTGTGACAGGGAAGAAAATTAGATCGAAAAAAAACAGTACGACTTATTGGATTTATGTTGAGTTATTCAGGTGCGGTTTCTTTGGGGACTGCCGGACCCGGTTGAGACTTGATAATAGGCGGAGCCAACAGTCTTTGCGCGTAGCCTTCGGGGAAGGATCGAACTTTACCGCGCGAGTCAGTGATCACGTGACCCGTTTCGCCCTCCGCGACAACTTGTCCATTCGATGCGCGTACGATCTCGTACCCGAAACGAAGCGAACGTTTACGCAATTCCGTGATGTGGGTACGAACAATTAGTTCATCGTCGTAATAGGCGGGTGCTTTGTAACGACAATAGGCTTCGGCGACAACCAGGAACGCGTCCTCGTTCTCTTCCATGTCGCGGTAAGAAAAACCGCGGGCGCGACAATAATCAGTCCTGCCGATTTCGAACCAGACCAAATAGTTGGCATAATAAACTATGCCCATTTTGTCCGTTTCGGCGTAACGCACACGGAGCAAGGTTTCATGCCAAACGCCGAATACATCTTCAGGGGCAGGGCTTGTCATCTGAGCAAAGCCTTCCGAACTCATAAGCGAGAGAAGGAATTAAATTCCCGATCCTTGTTTAGCTGTAAACGTTTAGCGGACTATAAGAGTGAAAGACCAATATGTCAAAACAAATTAGCGCCGGGCTGGTCCTCCTGACCCTGTTTGCCATCTGCGCCGGCAGCTTCCTGCCACGAAGCTTTGCCCAGACGGCAGCGCCCGCCAGCGCCCAAAATGCGGCCATTGTCTCGACCACGGCCGCAATGCTCAAAGAAACAAGTGAATTGCGTGAGCTCTCGATTCTTAAGGCAGTTAAGAGTGGCGCCCAGTCACGCGCTGATATCGAGCGGATGATTGTCAAAAATCTCGATACTGATACGACACCCGCCGAGATGCATGCGGCCGAGGTTTTGCTTCGGGCTTTTGGACTGGCGCCGAAAGAATTTGGCTATCGTACATTTCTGGTAAAACTTCTTACCGAACAGGTGGCGGGATATTACGATCCCAAGGCGCAACAGTTCTATCTCGCCGATTGGATCGAACTCGACGGCCAGAAGCCGGTAATGGCCCACGAGTTGACACATGCTTTGCAGGATCAGCATTTCAATCTCAAACGTTTTGAGAAATGGCCCAAGGGGGATTCCGACGCAGAGCTTGCCGCGCATGCTCTTATCGAAGGCGATGCGACACTCGCGATGACTCTCTACATGGCGAAGAATCCTCTGGTAGCGTTGGCATTTATTCGCAGTCTTGGTTCGCAGGAAGCGGCGTCGGAACAATTCCGGCAGGCGCCGCGTGCATTGCGTGAGTCGTTGTTGTTTCCTTATGAGGAAGGTTCGACGTGGGCCACAGCGCTTTACAAACGTGGCGGCTGGGAGAGGGTCTCACAGGCGTTCACCAAACTGCCACAGTCAACCGAACAGATTCTGCATGCTGATAAGTATTTCGCTTACGAAGCGCCACAGAAACTTACACTGCCGGAATTCAAGTCTCTGCTTGGTCCAGCCTGGAAGCGCATCGACTATGATGTGAATGGCGAATGGGGCTTGTATCTGGTTCTCGATGAGTTTTTGAATAACCAGGCGGAATCTAAGCAAGCTGCGGCAGGTTGGAGTGGCGATCGCTTTGCGCTCTATGAAACCGGCAAGCCAGACGAGTATTTCATCGCACAGTTGACAGCGTGGGACACGCCTGCGGACGCGCGCGAGTTCTTTGATGCCTACGCTAAACGAGTCTCAAAGCGATATCCCGACGCAAAAGAATTAAAGGCCTCCGAGGATCGCATGGATTGGCAAACCGGAAGCGGTGGGGTGGCGATGGAACTGCGTGGTTCACGCATTGCGATCGTCGAAGGCGTGCCTGCTGCACGTGATTCAAATAAACTGCTGCGTACCATCTGGCAACAACGATAACCACACGATTCGAACACATGAAAAAGTCTGACAGCGGCTCGGCAACGAAACAATCCACGCGCCTGCGCGAACTCACTGAACAACTGCGGCAACTCGAAGCAAAGCTTCGTCGCGGCGGTGGGCCTGACAAGATCGATCGCCAGCACCAGCAAGGCAAGCTGACTGCGCGCGAACGTATCGAACTGCTCCTTGATAAAGGTACCTACTCGCAGGAGATCGGATTACTCGTCGCCTACGATCAGTATGAAGGCGGTGCGCCGGCTGCCGGAGTCGTCACTGTGGTTGGTCGAGTCGAAGGCAGAGAAGTGGTCGTGGTCGCAAACGATGCCACTGTGAAGGCCGGTTCGTGGTGGCCGGAAACGATCAAGAAGATCCTGCGTGCGCAGGAGATTGCGATGCGATCGCGGGTGCCGATCATATACCTCGTCGATTCCGCCGGCGTGAATCTGCCGTATCAGGGTGGAGTGTTTCCCGGTCAGTACGGGGCCTCGCGAATTTTTTATTACAACTCGATCATGCGCCGCTATCTGAAAGTGCCGCAGATCTCGGCAGTGATGGGGCCATGCATCGCCGGCGGCGCTTATCTGCCGGCGCTGTCTGACATCATCATCATGGTTGAGGGAACGTCGTTCATGGGACTCGGCGGCGCCAATCTCGTTAAAGGCGCAACCGGACAAACCATCGATAACGAAACTCTCGGTGGTGCGCGCACGCATAACGAAGTCTCCGGTGTCGCTCATTATCGGGTGCCGGACGATCAAGCGTGTATTGAGAGGATTCGGGAGTTTGTGTCGGAACTGCCTAAGCCGGCGCTCTCGATTGAGTCTGGTGGCGAGGCCTTACGATCCGCAGAAGAACTCTACGAAATCATTCCCGAAGATCATCGACAGCCATACGACGCACGACGGCTGCTCGAGTGTTTGCTTGACGATGGTCATCTCGACGAGTTTCAGGCTGACTACGCCAAAGAGATGATCACCGGACACGCGCGCATTTGTGGCATGCAGGTCGGCGTGATTGGGAATCATCGTGGCATGGTGCGCGTGCCGGGCGGTAAGCCGCCGCGCTTTGGTGGCATTGTCTACACTGAATCGGCAGAGAAAGTCGCTTACTTCATCGAGACGTGCACGCGTCATCAAACGCCGTTGTTGTTTGTGCAGGATGTTTCCGGATTCATGATTGGACCTGACGCGGAACATTCGGGAATCATTCGCGCGGGGGCGAGATTTGTCGAAGCGATGGCGACGGCCACTGTTCCCAAGATCGTTCTCACCGTCAATCATGCATCAGGCGCCGGATACTATGCGATGGCGGGTCAGGGCTTTGATCCGGACTTTATCTACAGTTGGCCCACCGGTCGAATGGGAGTGATGGAAGGCGACTCAGCCGTGCAGGCTGTGTTTGGAAGTCAGCTCGAGAAGTTGAAGAAGAACGGACAATCTCCGGACGCGGAATTAACGGCGGAGATGGACAAGGTGCGTGAGACCTACGACATGGAACTGGATGCGAAGTACGCCGCCGCGCGTGGATTTGTCGACGCAGTGATTACCCCCGAGACAACACGACCGGCACTGGAGTTAGCTCTCCGCACCACCCAAAACTACTCTGGCCCCCACCTCGGACAGTTCGTGTTACCGCCTACCCTCCTTTAGTTCTATAGCGGCACATACTCTATGCGATTGTGCATATCTGATTGTGAGTAACATTCGATCATGAGTTGCAAATCGTCGATCGCGCGGCCAATTGGATATCCTTCGCGAACTAAGATCAGTCCAGCCATCACCTGTTCTTGAATCAATAACTGTTGAGCGAATTTGAGCATCGTCTTCGCATCATGAGTCAACATCACTCTATCCTCCTGAGCTGCCCAATTAAGTAACAGTGGATCTGGAAATCCCGCTAGGCCAACAGCTCTGACAGAGAGAAGATTTAGATTGAGACGGCGATTTAATCCGCGTACAACATATTGATTGAAGTTTTCGTCAGTGAGGAGACGAAGCATCTTTGATCTGTGAGATTTTAGGCTTTAATCATTCGTTCCTGGCGCTGCCGAATGTATTCTTCTCGCTTACGCTTAAGAAACTCGCTCCTGGCTTTATATTCCGGCGTGCTTTGGATCTGCAGAAGCAGCCTCTCGCCTTCTGCTTCCTCTTCTTTGAGATACGCATCCACCTCAGCTTGGTTATTGAGGTACCAGTCAATCACAGCTTGAATCTGTGTGACGGACGCCGATGGAAAGCTATAGTTGATTTCGTCTGGCGCATTGCCCCGTTGGAACGAGGATACAATCATAGCGAGCAACAGGCGTGTGCCTTGCACTCGTACGCTACCATCCTCCCACTGTACTAGCGGAACGGTGTGAGGAAAATTAAATCGTATAGAACTCATGTCCCGCATTCTAGCCCTCTCAGTTGTCGATGACAAATCAATTTACTTGCCGTAAACCCAAGATCTTCAAGAATATCCGGTGCTTACGCTTTCTTTACCGCCTCGTCCCAAGTAGCATTGCCTTAAAGTGCAAGTCCGGGCTCGGAGACTCAGGTTATTCCTGATTGTTGAATCAGGGAGATTCCTGTAATGATGCGTCCGAAAACCGGTGGGAGGGTTTTGTATTGTTTAATTCTCAAACTCACATGTACCCGGCGAGTACCCGACTGGCCCTAAACAGGCAGACGACCTCATGAAGCCGATTCGGGTGTTAATCGCTGACGACCACGCCTTGGTTCGCGCTGGTATTCGAGCGCTCGTCGAGAAAATCGAAGGAATGGTCGTCGTGGGCGAGGCCGGCAAAGGCAACGAAGCTTTGGATCTGGTTCGCGAACTCCGGCCCGATCTCATGCTCCTCGACATCACCATGCCTGAAGGTGGCGGCTTCGAGGTTCTCGAACAAGCCACCAAGAAGTACCCTGAAATCAGAATCATCGTCTTAACTGTTCACGAAGCAGGCGAATACGCCATCCGGGCGCTACGCGAGGGGGCGGCAGGCTTTCTGCCGAAAAGTGCGGCCAGTACGGAACTCGAACAGGCAATTCAGACGGTGGTTCGGGGTGAGGTTTATATTTCGCCGGAAACCTCACGAAAAACTCTGCTCGAATATGGCAAAGGCGCAACCAAGCGAGACCTGCTGGCTACTTTGAGTCCGCGCCAACGTGAGGTACTTCGCCTCATTGCCGAAGGCAAGACCACCAAACAGATCGCCCAACTCCTCGAAATCAGTGTTAAGACAGTGGAAACTCACCGCGCCCAGCTAATGGAGCGGCTTGGTATTCACGACGTCGCGGGCCTGGTTCGTTATGCCATCATCGTCGGTCTCATAGAGGTTGAGTGATCCGCATTAATCTCCTCGCAAAAACGCCAGAATCCCGCCAACGGAAGTTTCAAATCCCGTCTAGATAATGGTCGTAAACCCAAATTTGATCCCTCTCGCTACCGTGGGCGGGATTTCGTGACGTCTTGCAAATGGATTTGTGACTTTTGCAACCCGAATAGTCAGGAATTCACTGAGTATCCTTCAGGAAACTCCCCAATTGCGCGTGTCCTCAATAGCGCTTAGCCTACACGCGACTGGTTTTGACACCATAGCCCTATGCTCGCTTGAACATTTCTATTTGCCGTTCAAGGCACCTCTCCACTCAAGAGAGCTGGCTATGTTTGAGAGAGGAATCGATTGGCGTGCGAGTCTGACAGCGCTATCGTCAGACAAATCTTTCCTGTCTTTTACAGCATTACAAATAAACGTGGTGGGAGTTCTGAACCACCGAAACTAGAGGTCGCCCCGAAAATGAGCGAACAAGTCGAACTGACCTCAAAAAACGATCACGTGTTGGCCCCCTCAGGTTCGGGCCAGGATCTGGTAACACTCCTCTCGAGAAAGGTAGTGGGCCAATCAGCGGCCACTAACATCATTGTCCCCTATGTTTACATGTATCAGTCAGGGTTGGCTCCCGCCGGACGACCTGCCGGTGTTTTCTTGCTGCTAGGTCCAACCGGCACGGGGAAAACCCGAACCGTTGAAGCCATTGCCGACCTCTTGCACGGCAGTGACAAACAATTAGTAAAGATCGATTGTGGCGAATTCCAGCTCGATCACGAGACCGCGAAATTGATAGGAGCTCCACCGGGGTATCTCGGTCATCGTGAGACAGTGCCCATGCTCACTCAGCAAGGTCTTAAAGACGCCACCAGTACTACGTCTGACCTCGCTCTCGTTCTCTTTGATGAAATCGAAAAAGCGTCGCCCTCGCTTACCAAACTGCTCCTCGGCATCCTCGACAAAGGCACGTTGCGATTGGGTGACAACACGGAGGTGAACTTTGAAAAAAGCCTCATCTTCTTCACCAGCAACCTCGGAGCCCGGGAAATGATGAGGGAGATCAATCCTGAGATTGGTTTCCAGACGGCATTTCCCAAACTCCGGTCTGAGCTGACAGGCAAGCTCGAAAATATCGCTCTCGGCGCGGTGCGAAAGCGCTTCTCACCGGAGTTTGTCAATCGCATCGATGCCATCGTCACTTATCAACCTTTGGATCAGGAATCACTGGAGGCGATTCTCGACCACGACATCAAAGCGCTGCAGAGCCACGTCTATTCCCGGCTTGGAAATCGATGTTTCGAGATCGAAGTCTCCCCTGAAAGCCGTCAGTTTCTGTTGCGCAAGGGAGTCAGCCAGGAATATGGCGCGCGCGAATTGAAGCGCACCATGCATCGCGAGCTGACGCAGCCACTGGCCACGATGGTGGCGCGTGGCGATATCACTCCGGGCGCGCTCGCGCGTGTGTCGCTTGCCGAAACGGCTGACAAACTCGAGATTTCATTGGAAGCAGGTCGTGAGATTCGTTTAAGTGCAAAGCCCTCAATCTTAATCGTCGACGACAACCACGATCTGCTGCTGTTTCTGGCTGTTGAACTGAAAGAGGCCGGTTGGGAAATGTTGACTGCCGAGAGTGCAATGCAGGCACGTGAACTCTTCGCCGCACTAACGCCCAATGTTGTGCTCGTTGACTACATGCTCGGAAATGATGATGGGTTGCAATTGGCTCTCGAGTTTCGAGCCCAACAGCCGGCGGCCCAAATGATCATGATGACCGGCGGTGGTCTCACCGAAGAGGGGCTGATGATTTGTGAAGCGGCCGATGTGCCGGTTTTGTACAAGCCGTTCCTGGCAAGCGAAGTTCTGAATCTGATTCGAGGACGAGTTTCGCAGACTCGAGCGGCGGTGAATTGATTCTACGAGACGCGCGCGTTGTAAACAGGGTGAAATCCTCGCGCGTGAAAAGAGGGACGACGGCCAGGGCGAGGTCGTCGTCCCTCTCCTTCAAGCGAGGAGCTTTACGCGCCTATGGGACCTATAGGCCTATATGGAAGTGAATCACTCTCTGATTGCCGAAGGATTAATCGACAACGTACCGGACGCGATCATTGCTCTAGACCCTGACGGGTTGGTGCTGCTTTGGAGTCGAGGCGCGTCGGAAATGTTTGGCTATTCAAAAGAAGAAGCGCAGGGCCAGCCTCTCTCCGACCTGGTCATTCCCTCCGATCGCATTTCTGAAGAAAAAGAAAATCTCGGAATGGTTTTGAGTACAGACACCCTCATCTGCGAATCGCTGCGCCGCCGAAAGGATGGCTCACTCATCAACGTCGACACCTCAACCAGAGTTGTGCGCGATGAGAATGGCGACGTGCTTTATCTCCTTTCCACTACCAAAGATGTCACGCACCTCAAGGTCATCCGCGCCGCTCATCTGATCGAGGCTAAATTTCGAGACCTACTGGAGTCAACGCCCGATGCGACCATGATCGTGAATGTCACGGGCCGGCTCGTTCTCGTAAACAGCATCGCTGAAAAATTGTTTGGCTACTCACGTGAGGAGCTGATCGGTGAGCCGGTCGAAGTGCTTTTGCCGACGCGTTATCGGTCTGCTCATCTGGGCCATCGCACCGGTTTTTTCTCTGCCCCGCGCGCACGGACGATGGGCGAAGGTCTGGAACTGTATGGACTCCGCAAGGATGGCGTCGAGTTTCCGGTCGAGATCAGTCTGAGTCCGCTCGAAACTGAAGAAGGCATGCTGGTGATGAGTTCGATTCGCGACATCACCGAGCAGCGTCGCGCCGAGAAAAAATTTCGTGGCTTGCTCGAGTCTGCGCCCGATGCAGTCGTGATCGTCGATCGCCAGGGAAAGATGGTGCTGGTCAACTCCCAGGCAGAGAGGTCGTTTGGTTACTCACGAGCGGAGTTACTGGGCCAAAGAGTCGAAATGCTGATACCCGAGCGGTATCGACACAACCATGGCGGACACCGCGAGGGTTATTTCTACGATCCAAAAGTTCGTGGCATGGGCGCAGGTCTCGATCTTCACGGTCTTCGCAAAGACGGCACTGAATTTCCAGTGGAGATCAGTTTGAGTCCTTTGGAAACAGAAGAAGGATTGCTGGTCAGTGGCGCCATCCGCGATATCACCGATCGCAAACGCTTCGAAGTCTCGTTACAGGAAAAAAACCTCGAGCTCGAAAACGCCAACACCCAACTGGAAGCAACCAACAGGGAACTCGAAGCCTTCAGCTATTCGGTGTCACACGATTTGCGCGCTCCACTGCGAGGGATCGACGGCTTCAGCCAGGTTCTGCTCGAGGACCACGGCGAGCAGCTCAACGACGAAGGCAAAGATGCCCTGATGCGCGTCCGCGCAAGTGCGCAGCGTATGGCCGAGTTGATCGACAATCTTCTAAACCTGTCGCGCATGACGCGCAGCGAGCTTTCGCATGAAACCATTAGCCTCACCACTATCGCAAAAACAGTTGCCGATGAACTGAAAAGGATCGAACCGGCCCGCGTAGTGGACTTCGTGATCGAGGATGATCTGACAGTCAACGGCGACCCGCGTTTGTTACGGATTGCGATTGAAAACCTCTTCGACAACGCCTGGAAATTCACTTCCAGGCACGAACAGGCGCGTATCGAACTCGGCAGTCTGCGAAACAACGGCGTGCCTGTCTTTTTTGTCCGCGACGACGGTTCCGGATTTGACATGGCCTATGCCAACAAGCTCTTCGGAGCTTTTCAACGCTTGCATAAGGCGAATGATTTCAAAGGGACCGGTATCGGACTCGCGACCGTGCAACGAATTATTCACCGGCATGGTGGGCGGGTTTGGGCCGAAAGCGCCGTGGAGCAAGGCGCGACTTTCTATTTCACTCTGGCGCGGTGACGCCGGGAGGAATTGATGAGGAGTAAGACCATTCTTCTGGTTGAAGATAACGCCGACGACGAAGCGCTGACACTACGTGCTCTCAAGAAAAGCAACGTCGTGAATGACGTGGTGGTAGCGCGCGACGGCGTGGAAGCAATCGATTATCTGTTTGCCAGAGGAAACAATGCCGACCGCGATCAAAACGATATTCCGGCAGTGGTCTTGCTCGATCTGAAACTGCCAAAGCTTAACGGGTTGGAAGTGCTACAGCGGATTCGCGCCGAACCGATAACCAGACGTTTGCCGGTGGTGGTGCTGACTTCGTCGAAGGAAGAACAGGATTTGTTCGACAGTTACGGCTATGGCTGTAACAGCTACATTCGCAAGCCCGTCAACTTCGATAACTTCGTCACCGCCATCAGCCAGTTGGGAATGTACTGGTTAGTGTTGAATGAACCTCCACCGCCAGGAAGTTGATATGACCGAAGCGTTGAAAGCATTAATCGTTGAAGACTCGGAAGACGATGCTCATTTGCTGCTTCGCGAACTGCGACGCGGTGATTATCTGGTGACCTTCGAGCGGGTTGAGAACGCAGAGCAAATGAGTGCCGCGCTCGCGCAGAAAGAGTTCGACATTGTCTTCGCCGATTATTCACTGCCGCAGTTTGACGCTCCGCGCGCGCTCGAGTTGTTGAAGCAATCAGGCACCGACATCCCTTTCATCATCGTTTCGGGAACGGTGGCTGAGGATGTGGCTGTACAGGCAATGAAAGCCGGAGCACACGATTACCTGAACAAGAGCAATCTCAGACGCTTACAGGCAGCGGTCCAGCGTGAGTTGAGAGAGGCTCAACAGCGGCGCGCGTACCGGAAAGCCGATGAAGCGTTGCGAACCTCAGAGGCTCAGTACCGGATTCTTTTTGACAGTAATCCGCAACCGATGTGGGTTTACGAAGCCAGGACACTCAGGTTTCTGGCCGTAAACGAAGCGGCGATTCGACACTACGGGTATTCGCGCAATGAGTTTCACGCGATGACGATTAGAGGCATTCGCATTCCCGAAACTGTGCCCTCGTTGCTTAGAGAAACCACCCTTGATACCGAATCATTTTCGAAGTCAGGTTTGTGGAAGCACCGGAAAAAAGATGGCTCGTTGATCGATGTCGAACTGACTTCGCACGGCATCGTTTTCAATGGCAAGCCGGCGCAACTGGTGCTCGCGCTTGACGTCACTGAAAAACTGAAGGCGCGCTACGCACTCCAGGAGAAAGCCGACGAACTCGCTTCAATGACACAGCAACTCTGGCACGCCTCGAAGCTCGTCACGATGGGAGAGCTTGCTGCCAGCGTAGCTCACGAGCTGAACAATCCGCTCGCGACTGTCTCGCTGCGTGTGGAAACACTGATGGGCCAGCTTGCACACGACGAGCAAACGCAGCGTTCGTTGCACATCATCATGAGCGAAGTCGAACGAATGGCGAATCTCGTGACGAACCTGCTCCAGTTTACGCGGCGCAACTACCGTCAGATATCAACCATCGACGTTCGTGAAGAGCTCGAGAGATCGATTGACCTGATCAGTTATTACCTCCGCAACCGGAGGATTCAGGTCGTCAGGGAATTTGATGAAACGTTGACGCCCATTCACGCCGATCGGCAACAACTGCGTCAGGTCTTTCTTAACCTCATGACGAATGCCGGCGATGCGATGCCGGAAGGTGGTGTTTTGACGGTGCGTGCCAACGATCAGAGCGACAGCCTGCGAGTAATGATCGAATTCGTCGACACCGGACAGGGAATTTCGAGCAGCGACCTGCAGAAAGTTTGGGAACCATTTTTCACTTCGAAGCCGGAAGGAAAAGGCACCGGACTTGGACTTTCGATCTGTAACCGCATCGTCGAGGAGCACGGCGGCACGATCTCGCTCGAAAGCGAGGTTGGAAAAGGAACGACGGTTCGTCTGGCTCTTCCCGTTGCCAACGGCGCCCTCACTGAGAGATCAGAAAAACTCGTAACTGACACCACAACTGTTTCGACCGAAGCCGGGCCTGAAGCTGGAACAGTGGTGACAATGGCGCACGGATCGACAAAACAGAGATGACAACACCAATCGGAAAAATACTGGTGGTTGATGACGAGGTGGAACTCAAGAACATCCTCGTCGAATCGTTGTCGTCTCAGGGATACGAAACGACCGGCCTCACCTCGGGCGACAAAGCACTCGCGGCTCTTCGCACCGAGCCCTTCGACGTTGTTCTCACGGACATGATGATGCCCGGAATGGATGGCATCACGCTCGTGCAGGAAGGTTTGCTGATCGATCCACACCTCGTCGCGATCGTGATGACGGGACAGGGAACGATTCAGACCGCGGTCGACGCGATGAAAGTCGGTGCTTTCGATTACGTCCTCAAACCGTTTCGCTTGCACACGCTGTTGCCGCTGATCACGCGGGCCATGAACGTCCGTCACATGCGTCTTGAGAACCTGCAACTGCGTGAGACGCTCGCCATCTACGAACTTGCGCAAACGATTGCCCTCACACTCGATCCGCAAACCGTCATCAGCAAACTTGTCGATGCAGTTTTGAAGCAAACGGATGCTGACGAGGTTTCGGTTCTCTTGCCGGTGCCTGATTGTTCTGATGAGTTGTATGTCGCTGCTGTGCGCGGTGGGAATCGCGAAAGATTGTTGGGTGAACGCGTCTCGTTGGATGAAACGATCTCCGGCTGGATCACTCGTGAACGCAAGCCTTTAATGCTTCAGGGCGAAGTTCGTGACAAACGATTTCGATCAGCCTGGCCGCATCCCGAAATCTCATCGGCGCTTTCGATCCCGATGCAAGTGGCAAACAAGGTCGTGGGCACGCTCAACATCAACGCCCTGAACCGCCCCCGTCCTTTCACGCTCGCACAATTAAAAGTGCTTACTATCCTTGCGGGCACTGCTGCTGCCGCTCTCGAGAGTGCGTCGCTCTATACACAGGTCAGACGAGCCGAACAAAACTACCGCTCGATTTTCGAGAATGCGGTTGAGGGTATCTTTCAGGCCACGCCCGATCGCCGCCTCATAACCGCCAATCCATCCATGGCTCGTATTCTCGGTTACGACTCGCCGCAGGAATTAATCGCCAGCATCAACGATCTCGGCGCGGAACTCTACGTGAATCCCGAAGTGGCCGAGGAAGTTACTCGCACACTCGAGAGAGACGGCATCGTCCAGGGATTGGAATTTGAGGCTTATCGCAAGGACGGCGAGAAGATCTGGTTATCGCTGAACGTTCGTTTGATCCGTGATGACAATCAGACGGCTCTCTTTCGAGAAGGCGCCATCGAAGACATCACCGAACAGAAACGCGCCGAGAGTGAAAGACGACAGCTCGAGGAGCAGTTGCGACAGTCGCAAAAGATGGAAGCGATCGGCCAACTGGCCGGCGGTGTGGCCCATGATTTCAACAACCTGCTGACCGCCATAAATGGTTACAGCAGTCTCGCTCTGCAACGTACAAACCCCGACAGCCGCACAAAGAATTACCTCGAAGAGATCCGGAAAGCCGGGGACCGCGCGGCAAACCTCACCCGCCAGTTACTCGCTTTTGGCCGCAAGCAAATGCTCAAGCCGGTAGCGCTGAACCTCAACGAAGTAGTTTCCGACATGAACAAGATGTTGCGTCGTTTGATTGGCGAGGACATCAGATTCAACGCGAGATTTGATCCCGAGTTGAAAAAGATCAAAGCGGATCCGGGACAGATCGAACAAGTGCTCGTCAATCTTGTCGTCAACAGTCGGGATGCAATGCCTCAGGGCGGAGTGCTGACAATCGAAACTGCAAACTTCGATGTGGACCTTGAATACAGCAGCAGGCATCTCGGCGTTCCGCCCGGCGGCTACGTACTGCTCGCCGTCAGTGATACCGGATGCGGTATGAACGCAGAAACCAAGGCGCGCATCTTTGAACCCTTCTTTACCACTAAGGACAAAGGCAGAGGCACCGGACTTGGGCTATCGACTGTTTACGGAATCGTAAAGCAGAGCGGCGGCAACATCTGGGTTTATAGCGAGCTCAACCGTGGCACCACGATCAAGGTCTACCTGCCGCATCTCGACGGCGGCGACGAGGAGCCAGCGGAACGTCCGGGTGTGGAAACTGCTGTACCGCGTGGATCGGAAACTATTTTGCTGGTGGAAGATGAGGATGTTGTTCGTGGTCTTGCGCGTCAGATTCTGGAACAGTCTGGTTACAACGTGCTCGATGCGAGTTGTGGTGCAGAAGCGCTGACTTTTTGCGACGAACATCGAGAACCCATCCATCTGCTGCTGACCGATGTCGTGATGCCGGACACGAGCGGCAAAGAGATCGCGCAGTACCTCGTGTCAGTCCGTCCCGAAACGCGGGTGTTGTACATGTCGGGATATACGGACGATGCGATTGTGCACCACGGGGTATTGGATTCGAATGTCGAGTTTATTCAAAAACCATTTTCTCCAGTTGCGCTCGCGCGCCGAGTGCGCGAAGTGCTGGATCTGAAGTGCGGTGATCAATGTAAGAAATTGAGTCGGGGAGGACTGCAAGATGATCGGGAATGAGGGAACCTATCAAGCGCTCGTCATTGACGACGAATATCAGGTGCGCCAATTTGTATCAGACGTGCTGCGAGAGGAAGGCTGGGATGTAACGCAATCACCTTCGGCTGAAGATGCCTTCGAGCGTATCGGCGAGGCCCTCTGGTCCGTAGTTTTCTGCGACGTGATGCTGGGCGGCGCTAACGGGTTCAGCGTGCTGCGTCACTTCAAGGAACAAATGCCGGAGACAAAGGTCGTCTTGATGACCGGACACGGCACCGCTGCCGGTGCGCTCGATGCTACTGCTTTTGGCGCCTACGACTACTTGTTGAAGCCGTTTGGTCCGGAAGAATTGCAATCACTTTCGCGAGCTTTACGCGAACAGTTAGCCGAGCGGCCGCAGCGATCATCAACCACGCGTCGCCCCGCTGCATACCACTCAGACATCGAATTGGTGGGACGTAGCCAGGCATTTATCGAAGTGATGAAACAGGTGGGCCGGGTTGCGAATACCAATCTGCCTGTCTTGCTAACCGGCGAATCAGGCACCGGAAAAGAGCTAGTTGCTTCGGCGATTCATCATCGCAGCGGTCGCAGCGATCAACCGTTTGTCGCGGTGAACTGTGGTGCAATTCCGGCGGATCTGATCGAAGCCGAACTGTTTGGACACGTGAAGGGATCGTTTACCGGCGCGGATCGAGATCGGCGCGGTTTGTGGGAAGAAGCGGACGGCGGCACGGTTTTTCTCGACGAGATCACCGAAACTAATTCGTCGTTCCAGGTAAAGCTGTTGCGCGCGTTGCAAATGGGAGAGATACGTCGCGTCGGTTCAAATCAAACGCAGAAAGTGAACGTGCGTGTGATTGCGGCCAGTAATCGCAATGTCGAGCAGGAAGTTACCTCCGGGCGGTTCCGCAACGATCTGTTTTATCGACTGAATGCAGTGTCGATCGTGTTGCCGCCGCTGCGAGAGCGTCGTGAGGACATTCCGCCGCTGGCGCAGACATTTGCCGATCGTGTTTATTCTTTGAGTCCCCCGGTGAAGTTTTCCGGTGAAGCGCTAGGCTTGCTGGAGCGATACAACTGGCCCGGCAATATACGCGAACTGGAGAACGCGGTGGTACGGGCGGTGGCGATGTGCGACGGCACGATCCGCGTCAAGGATCTGCCGCAACGTGTGCGCAACGGTTCCGGTCTGTCTGCCGATGGAAACAAGTCTGAACTGATGTCCAGCGCTGAGCCGACAATCGAGGATTGGGTCACACTTTCGGAAATCGAGGGTCGCTACGTCACGCGTGTGCTTGAACACACGGGTGGCAACAAGCAGGCCGCGGCTCGTGTCCTCGCCGTCGATCGCAAAACGCTCGATCGCATGATCAAACGTCATAACATCAACTCCCATCACGCGCGTGCTCAACGCGTCAAAGTCTCAGGCCACGGGTGAGACTTATCCACAGATTACACAGATTGTTTTCTTGAATCTGCGTAATCTGTGGATAGAGAGGCTTGACACTCACCAAAGGCGCTTGATACCGTTTCGCCTCCTGTGAAAAACATCCTGCTTGTGCTTGCCGTCGTCGTACTCTACGTGCTTCATCAGGACATTTGGTTCTGGCGGAGCTCTTACCTGGTTTTTGGTTTCATTCCGATCGGACTCTTTTATCAAGGATGCTTTTCAGTGGCTGCCGCGCTGCTGATGTGGCTGCTGGTGACTTACGCGTGGCCGTCGCACCTTGAAGAGGAAGTTGAAGAAGCAAATACCGGGGAGGACCGGAGCGCTTGATTCCTGCAATAGTCGTTTTCCTTTACCTCGCGACCGTTCTCTATATCGGCATCTTTGCTTTTCGCCGCGCCAGGGGAAAAGAAGAAGCTGAAGATTACTTTCTCGCCAGCCGTTCGCTTGGCCCATTCGTGTTTTTGTTCTCGCTGTTTGGCACGAACATGACCGCGTTTGCGATTCTCGGTTCGTCGGGACACGCGTTTAGCAACGGCATCGTTACGTTTGGATTGATGGCCTCGTCGTCAGGCCTCGTGATCCCGATAACGATCTTTCTGATCGGCACTCGCGTCTGGGCGCTCGGAAAAAAACATGGCTTTATGACGCCTGTCCAGATGTTTCGCGATCGGTGGGAGTGCACTCACATCGGTACGGTGATCTTTGTGGTCCAGGCAGTGCTGCTGGTGCCTTACATCATCATCGGCATCATGGGCGGGGGCACAACGCTCTCCACAATCAGCGACGGAACGGTCCCATTCTGGTTTGGCGGCGCCATCGTGGCCCTGGTGGTGATGAGTTATGTGTTCTTTGGCGGCATGCGTGGAACAGCCTGGGTTAACACTTTTCAGACCGTGCTTTTCCTGGCTTTTGGCGCCGTTGCGTTGGTTGTGATTGGCGTAGGCATGGGAGGTTTTGGCACGGCTGCGAACGCAATCCATAATTCGCCGATGGCGTCGCTGCTGACGCGCGAACGTATCTCGCCGTACTACTTCTTCAGTTACACGTTCATCCCACTCTCGGCAATCGCATTTCCGCACATCCTGATCTTTTGTTTGACGGCGCGCAAGATGGCCCAGTTTAAGAAGACGGTCATCTTCTATCCGATTTGTATCCTCGCTATCTGGTTGCCGTGCGTCTTTCTTGGCGTGATGGCTAACCGCGTGGACATTCCGGAGATCCGGCAGAAGCAGGAAGCGAGACGAGTGCTGGCGACTCAGGGAAAGAACATGGCGCCCGAGCAGCGTGATGAATTGCGCGAGCAGTCGGCCGGCGATGATGTGATCATGCTGTTGTTGAAGCACTATGCGCCGCTTTGGCTGGCAGGATTGTTAGGTGCGGGCATTATGGCGGCAGTGATGGCAAGTGACTCGCAGATTCTCGCTCTATCGACCATGTTTACGGAGGATGTTTTCGCCTTTTACGGCGGAAAAACGCGTTTTGGCGAGCACGTGCAAGTGCAGACGGGACGCATTTTCATCATTCTCATCACGCTCTTTGCTTACATAGTCGCTTTGCGTGCGCCGGAAACGATATTCGAACTCGCGATTCAGTACGCGTTCTCGGGTTATGCGGCGTTGTCTCCGCTCCTGGTTGCCGCGTTGTTCTGGAAGGGAAGCACGAAGTGGGGCGCGTTGGCCGTTACTGTTTGGACCGCGTTGACCGTGATTGCGGTGGCGGTGTTGCAGTCGATTGTTCCCGCGCCGGCGCCTGGACCAGCGACGATCGTATGGGCGCCCGGAGGTATGGAAGTCTTAACGCGAACGCCCGGCGGGACTGCCGTCTTTGGCTTTATGCCGGTCGTGCCGATGGTGATTGGTTCGGTGTTGTTGATGATTGTCGTGTCGCTGGCCACACGGAAACCCGCGTCGAGTACGTTGGCGAAATATTTTGGAGGTCGATGATCATGATGAAAATGTTGCTGGCTTTCATGGGTATCGCGCTTGCTTCATCTTATGTGGCGGGTCAAAACAACAATAAGCGACGCGCAGTAAAGACCGGAACTGCGAACGGGATTTTTTCTCCAGCGATCATCACCGGCGACCTGGTCTACACTTCCGGGCAGATCGGTATCGACTCAAAGACCGGGCAGCTCGCTGAGGGTTTTGAAGCCCAGCTCGAGCAGGTTTTTAAAAACTTGACGGCGGTGTTGGACGCTTCAGGAAGTAGCATCGATCACGTGGTGAAGGCCACGGTGTTTCTGGCGGACATGAACGACTACAACAAGTTGAATGAACTTTATCCGAAGAAGTTCAAAGGCGATCCGCCGGCGCGAACTTGTGTGCAGGTAGCGCGGTTGCCGCGTGATGCGCGGGTTGAGATCGAAGTGGTCGCGGTTTTGAAGTAATCTGCGTAATCTGTGGATAGATCTAGCCAAAGCAATACAAACGTCCGTCCTGTGATCCGATCACAATCCGGCCGTTAGCGATTGCGGGCGAGGCAGAAAGCGGCGCGCCGGCATTAAACTCCCAAAGCAAGTTCCCGTCGTTGAGACCCAGCACATAAAATCTTCCGTCATTCGATCCAACATACACGCGGCCTCCTGCGATCGCCGGTGAAGACTCAACCCGTGCGCGAGTCGCAAACGTCCACGCGGCTTTCCCATCCAATCCCAGCCCATGGACCAGCTTGTCACGCCCGCCAATAACGACGCGCGAGCCCGTCACTGCCGCCGACGAGTAAAACGGAAACTTCCGTTGCGGGTGTTCATAACGCCAAATGATTTTGCGTTCCGCCAGGTTAACGTTCAGCACTTCGTTATCAAACGTCCCATAGAAAGCCGCGCCGTCGCGCAATGCCGGCGACGCGCCGGTGTATGCACCTGACGAAACATTGAATACTTCTTTACCATTCGAAATCCGAATGGCGCGGAACAGTTCGTCACAACCGGCGATGAAAGCCATGCCGTCCGCGACGCTGGGAGTCGAGTGCACCGGACCGTTTGTTTTGAACTTCCACTGTACCGACCCGTCACGGGTTGAAAGGCAATACAAATACTCGTCGTACGAACCAATTAAAATGCGATCTCCGATCACCACCGGCGAAGATTTGATTTCGCCATTCGTCTTGAAGGCCCACAACTTCTTGCCGTCAGTTGCACTCAACGCATTCAGCCAGCCGCCTAAATCTCCGATAAAGACCACGCCACCCGCGTAAGCGGGTGACGACTCCCCGATAGGATTTCCAGTCGCAAACTTCCAGTAGACCGATCCGTTTTCGAGACTCAGCGCGACCAGTTCGCCTTTTTGTGAACCGACGAAGACGGTGCCGCCGACAATCGCTGCCGACGACTCGATCGAATCACCGGCTTCGTATGTCCATACTTGTTTGAGCGATGAAGGGACGTTTGCCTGCGACACGCCAGTCAGCGAGAGATTGCCGCGAAACTGTGACCAGTTGTCGGCAGGCGTGTCCTGGGCCACAACTGAAAACGCAAAAAATAGAATCAGAAGCAAAATTGTTAATACGCGCATTGGTAGATCTCAATTGCTCCGTGCTTATCGAGTGGTCTGGGATTAAAGGTGCCGGTCCATTGTTCAGCGGCATCAGCGGCCAGGGCAGGCAAGTCAGTTTCGTTAATACCGATGCTGCGCAGGTTGTTGCGCAGACCGCCAATCTCGGCGAGTTCTTCGAGTCGCCGCGCCGGCTCTTCGCCCAGGGAGTGGTAGTCGGTCCCTGTCTCTTGATTCCACCTCACCACGGTTGGTAACAACATCGCGATTGCAGCGCCATGTGCGGTCCCATAACGTGCTGTGAGTGGGTTGGCGCAGGCATGCGTTGCACCCAACATCGAGTTCTCGATCGCGACACCAGCGTAGAAAGCGCCTAACTGCATTGCGCCTCGCGCTGAGATGTTGTCTGGTTGGTTGAGCACGCGTTCATAATTTGGCTCGAGCAGTCGCCACGCTTCGAGTGAGAACAGTTCCGAGAGTGGATTGCGTCTCAACGTGACATAGGTTTCGACAGCATGAGCAATCGCGTCGTAACCGGAAGTAGCTGTGATGCTTCGCGGTTGTGAAATCGTGAGCGCCGGATCGAGAAGAGCAACACGAAAAGCGGCTTTGGGATCGCCACACGCCATCTTCACGTGAGTTTCAGCGTCGGAGATCAGCGCATAGCTTTGCGCCTCGCTTCCGGTGCCGGCAGTGGTCGGAATCGCGATCATCGGCAGCATCGGCTTGGTTGCTTTTCCGTAGCCACGATACTCGGCCATGTGCCCGCCGTTGGTGAGCAGGAAATTTATCCCCTTGGCGCAATCCATCGAGCTGCCACCACCGAGACCGATGATCGAATCGACATTGAATCCCGACACGAAAGCGGTGCCGTTTTCAACCATGCGCGTATCGGGATTAACTTCGAAATCGTGGAAGCGAACCACCTCAACACCAGCTTTTTTAAGAGGCGCCACGGCCTCATCGACGTGTCCCGACGCAACCATCCCATGATCGGCCACGAGCAGCGTGCGCTTGAAGTTCAGTTCGCGCGCGAGTTCACCCAGACGCTCAATCACCCCTGCGCCAAAAACCACCCTCGTCCTCGGTTGAAAATCAAATTCTTTCATCGCCACAATAAGCACAAAAACTTTTAGCCACAATAAGGCACAAAAAGCACATAAAACATTCTGATTAAGACTTCTTCTTTTATGTGCTTTATGTGCCTCTTAGTGGCTAATTCTTGGCTGTAGCGGGTTTGCCTGCCGCAGCTTCCGATAATGCGTACAGTTGATTGCGATTGGAAATGTAAAGCGTACCGTTGGCCGGAACAGGGCTTGAATAAACCGAACTGCCCATGTTCATTTCGGCGAGCACCTTCTTCGTCTTTCCTTCCTGCATGATCACAACGTCGCCATCTTCATCACCGAGATAAATCTTGCCGTCGATTAAGACCGGTGATCCCCAAACTGCGGCGAAGAGATCGTGTGACCAGTACTCTTGTCCGGTCTTTGCGTCGAGACAGTGCAGAAAGCCGCTGAAGTCAGCTTGATAAACAAGGCCGTCTTTGATCGCCGGGGTCGAAATCGAGCGGCGAATCTTGTCGAAGTGCCAAACCAAACCTGACTGTGTGATATCGCCGCGTTTGGTGGGGTCGATGCAGTACATGTGTCCGACACCTTCGCCGTGTTCCGGATCTTGTCCATTCGAAATGTAAACGCGATCCTGGTAGACCACCGGCGTGCTGATCAGCTCATTGCGTGTCTTCGGCCAAACTGAATCTTTAGGATTCGTATCAAACTCCCAGAGCTTCTTGCCCGTTAACGCCTCGTAGCCGCGAATCCAACCGTCGCCCTGGCCGTGAATCACCTGGACCACACCGCCAATCGTGCCCACGGTCGGCGATGACCACTGTCCATGAAGGATGCGATCTTCGACGGAGTTATCTTCCCAAACGACTTTGCCCGTCTTCTTGTTGACGGCGATGATCGCGGGTGCTTTGGGTGAAGGAATGTTTACGTGACTCTCATCCTGGCCGTTGGAAGTGCTCACATAGATCAGATCGCCGTAAATAACAGGCGATGAATTCGCGAGGTTGTGCGGCAAAGAACCGACTTCCTCGATCATGTCGAGTTTCCAAACGACATCGGCGTTGGTTTCACCGGTAAGTTTTTCTTCGGTGAATGGTCCATCATTTTCTTTGTCGCGAAAACCCTGCGTATCGAGACACGTCAGCTCGGCTCGATTCGACACGTAGTAAACGCGATCTCCTTCAACGACAGGTGACGAAGCGACGCCCTGATACGGCCAGTCGTTGACACGACCGGCGACCAGCTTGTCATGGACCATCTGCCACATGAACTGACCGTCTGACTCGCGAAACGCCATCAACACGCCTTTGTCGCCGGTGATCTTCGGATCGCGCACTCCCTCGTTATTCGTGCCCACAAAGACCATTCCACCGGCAACGACGGCGTTACCGTAAGTCTGTGAGCCGAGTTGGGCCACCCACTTCACGTTTTTCTTTGACTTGACGTCCCAACTCGTCGGCAGTCCCTTCATGTTGGAAACCATGTTGCGATCCGGCGTGCCGCCCCACATGGGCCAGTCACCGGAACCGGGATCAGAGGCCGAAGCCGCCGGTGCCAGGCAGTACGCAATAACTGCAAACAGCAGCAGAGCGGAGACCAAAACAGCCGGGCGTTTGATGATTGCGTTGGATTTTAGCTTTTCGAATCTCATTTGTTTGCGTACACCTTTATGTTGTCGAAATAAAGCTCGGCAAGACCGTTGCCGAATATTCCCGGCGCTCCCTGGCGATTGGGAATCGGATCGATGCGCTCAACCATCCATTCGGCAGGCTCCGCCTCATTTGCAGGCCACGCCTTGCCGCGCGCACGCGTTTTCCCGTCAGGCAGATTATCAACTTGTAGCTTGAGACGGTACCAGGTGTCGGGCTTCCAGGCGAATTTCACACTCTTGGTGCGTTGAGTTTCCGGTTGCCACGGTTCCAGATGCAGCATCTGGCTGTTGCCGTAAAGCGTCAACACGTAGCGTTGCGCGATCACTCCTGCATCACCTTGTTGGCGACGTTTTTGCGTGGCCGAAACATCGGCTTCGACAGTGTAATTGGACCAGTTTGATGGTCCTATGTAAGCACGCGAGCGGGTCAGCAGCGATGAGCCGTCAGTCAGCTTCGCGAGCACCTTGTTGCCGTTCTGGTCGCGCACGCCGAATTTCAAAGTCATGCTCACCCACGCCGGCGGTGCTGCATTGACGGCGTACGAATCGAACGTTTCACTCCATGGCAGTGGCGGGAACACGCGCACACTTGCAGTGCCACTAATGTTGCCGACGGTAGCTTTCACGAGTCCCGCCTGGGCCACAGACTCGTTGCCCGCGGTGAAGTGACCGTTGTCGACTGTGCCCTTCAATTGTTCGAGTGACCACGTTGCCGACGGTTCTTCACGAATGAAATTTCCCTGCGCATCGAAAAGCCGAACGCGGAAATTCACTTTTTCACCGGGTTTAAGTATCAACTCGGTGGGGACCACCTGAACCCACGTTGCCGGGTTTGAGCTGACGGGTGTTCCGGCAGCAGATGCGGTGCTATGTGATGATGCGTGATTGCCTTTCTTGCCAATGCTGTAGAGGGTGGATTCAGTCGCGAAATAGACACGACCGTTTGCAACTGCCGCTGATCCTATTACCTTGTCAGGGACTGCGGCTGTTCCCAATTGCTCTTCGTCCAGGATCTCACATCCTGTTGCCGATGGTTTGAGGATGAAAAATTTTCCAGTTTCAGTGCCAACGTACAATTTGCCGTCAGCCAGCACAGGGGATGCTTTCTGAATCGTTCCCAGATTCTGCAGCCAGAGCTGCTTGCCGGTGTTTACGTCGAAGGCCGCAATATTGGCGCTGTTGTCGATCTGGTACATCCGATCGCCGTCGAGCACTGGCGAAGAAAAGCCGCCCTGCCAGCCATAAGTAGTCCACTTAATCTGTTCTTTCTTGATCTCGCCTTTGGCCGTGGCATCGACGGCGACCATCATTCCCATTTCACTCGAATCGAGATTCTCTTCGCTGTGCGTAAGTATTGCGGTGTTGTTGTAAACGACTACACCCGTGTTGAGTCCGCGTTTGCTGATCTCGTACTTCCAGACCGGTTCCCCTGTCTGGACCTTGATCGCATGGACCACGCCGTCGCTGGCTCCCTGAATAAGCAATCGTGTCCCGTTGACGTTGACGACGATTGGCGCCGCATAGGTTGTGTCGTATGGGCGGCCGCCTGGTGCGCTCACCCACATTGTCTCGCCCGTTTTCTTATCAAACGCCATGAAGCGATGTGCGCCACGTCCATGCTGGCCCCACTGGAAAGTGACGCCGCTTACAATCACGAGATCTCCATCGACAATGGGCGACACTGTACGTCCGCCGTGCGTGGTTAGTAATCCGAAATCTTCGCCGAGGGATCGTTCCCAGAGAACTTTTCCATCACGATTCAATCCGATCAAATTTCCACCCACGCCAAAGACGTACACATTTCCACTTGCCGGGTCGCCGACCGGAGAGGCCCAGCCGACACGGTGTGGTGGCACGTCGCTTAAGTAAACGTTGAAGCGATGCTCCCAGAGAAGCTTACCGGTGTCGGCATTGAAGCACATGATGCGCTCCTGTTCGGTCTCGCCGGCGCCGGCGGTGTTTTGCAGGTAGACACGATCGCCCATTACGATCGGCGCTGACCGTCCGCCGTATGGTGCCTTCCAGGCCAGGTTCTCACCGGTTGGAGACCACTTTACGGGAAGATTTTTTTCGGTGGAGATGCCGTCGCGATTGGGGCCACGCCACTCGGCCCAGTCTTGTGCGAAGACGAACGACGACAGAGCTAGACAAAAGTTCAAATAAATGGAGATTAAGTTAGTCATTTTGGAGGCCCGTCACTGAATATGGATAAAAGCGTTTCCGAGTCCGCAAAAAAACCTGTACACGGATAAAGAAGTAACTGCGTTTCGCAACCTGAACGTTGTACAATACGTAAACTCACGTTGCTGCGTTACACAATTTTTGTGATTCTATCAGGTTCCGACTCATCCGTTAATCCGGGCTGATTTAGTTTTCTTCAGTGCGAGGAGAAATCATGCTGCTGCTACAAAAGGTCTTCCTCTTTTCGCTATTGGCGTTGCTGGTCCCGCAAACCACTACCCAGAATTCAAAACAGGAGTTGAACGATCAACTCTTTGATGCGGTTCGTAAGGGTGACGCGGCCGGTGTTACGGCGGCGCTCGATAAGGGTGCGGACGTGAATGCGAAGTTTCGTTACGGCCAGACAGCGTTGTTCAAAGCTGCCGAGCGTGGGAACGCAGACGTGGCAAAGATACTGCTCGATCGTGGTGCTGACGTAAATGTGAAAGACACTTTTTACCAGGCCACCGCGATGACCTGGGCACTCGACGGCAAACACGTCGGCGTGGTCCGACTAATTCTCGACAAGAGTGCGGAAGATGTAGACGACGTTTTGTTGACCGGCACTCGCGAAAATAATCAAGAACTGATCAAGGTTGCGCTCGATAAGGGTGGTGTCAAAGCTGAGAATCTGACTGCCGCTCTGGTCCTCGCAACCGAAGACAAGAACACCGCCGTCGCTGACGTATTGACTAAGGCAGGTGCGAAGCCGCCGATTGAAGTTGATGCCGCAACGCTTCAGACATACGCCGGCAAATACAAAGGCGATCCGGGACCCGACGCCACGATTAGCGTGCAGGAAGGTAAGTTGATGGTGATGGTGGTCGGAGTTACGCGCCAGCCGCAACGTTTGATCGCTTTGGATAACACGACGTTCCGACCGTTAGCGTTTGGCGGGATCACGCTCACCTTCAATTCCGAAGGTGGCAAAGTCACTGGAATGGCTCTCAAGCAGGGAAACAGCACCACACAAATGAAGCGCATAGACTAAGTCGAGGTCGAACTCATGAAACGATTGCTTGTATCTTTCACTTTTTTGATCGCTGTGGTTGGCGTCGCGCAGGCGCAGAACTGGCCGCAGTTTCGTGGTCCAGGCGCGACTGGTGTTACCGAAGGCCTCGCGAAGCCCGTCAAATTTGACGGCGCGACTTCGCAGAACGTCCGTTGGAAGACGGCGATTCCCGGTCTGTCACATGCGAGTCCCGTGGTGTGGGGCAACAAAGTATTTGTAGTGAGCGCAGTCAGCACCGCCAAGGACGAAACGCGTTTCGGACTCTATGGCGACGTCGCGCCAGTGAAAGACGACCCCAAACACGCGTGGAAGATTTATGCACTCGACAAGGCAAACGGCAAGATCCTCTGGGAGCGAACCGCTTACGAAGGTATTCCGAAAGTTAAGCGTCACCCAAAGTCCACCCACGCCGCCTCAACACCTGCGACTGACGGCAAATACCTGATTGTTAACTTCGGATCAGAAGGTCTTTATGCCTACGATCTCAACGGCAAACAGTTGTGGAAGACGGATCTCGGCGTGCTGGATTCGGGCTGGTTCTACGACGCCGATTACCAGTGGGAGTACGGCAGTTCGCCCATCATTTACAAAAACCTGGTCTTTGTTCAGGCTGACATTCAGAAAAACTCATTCATTGCCGCATTCGATCTCAAGACGGGCAAACAAGTTTGGAAGACCGCCCGCGAAGAGCTTCCTTCATGGGGTTCGCCGACGATCTACGAAGGAAAAACGCGCACTGAACTGCTCACCGTTGGACCAAAGGCAATTCGCGGCTACGATCCGGCAACCGGAAAAGAGTTGTGGCGTCTTGGTCCAATGTCAGAGATCACAACGCCGACCCCTTTTGTCGCTTTCGATCTAATCTTCGTCACCAGCGGTTACGCGCCAATTCAGCCCATCTACGCGATTCGTCCGGGCGGCAACGGCGATCTCTCACTCAAAGACGGCAAAGAGTCGAGTGATTTTATCGCCTGGAGTAAGCAGCGTGGTGGTCCATACATGCCGACGCCGATCGTCTACGGTGATCTGCTTTACACCTGTTCGAATCAGGGCGTGCTGACGGCTTACAACGCCAAGACAGGCGAGCGTGTTTATCAGGAGCGTCTCGGTGGCACTGGCGGCGCTTTTACTGCCTCGCCGGTTGCTTCGGACGGCAAGATCTATCTGTCGAGTGAGGATGGCGACGTGTTCGTAGTGAAGACTGGTCCAAAGTACGAACTGCTGTCAAAGAACGCGGTGGGTGAAGTCATGATGGCGACGCCCGCAGTCTCGGACGGATTAGTGATCGTGCGCACCGTCTCGCATCTGTTTGCGTTTGGTGAAGCGCCGGCTGGCACCACGAGTAAGACAGGAAATTAGCCGCAGATTTTACGGATTGATTACGGATCACGAACAAAGGAACTAAGACAGTGAAAATATCACGCCGCATCGCAGTCGCTTTTGTTATTGGGCTTTCTTTCATTATCGGTAGTCTCAGTGTTTTCTCGGAACGTGCTGCGGCAGGGAATTGGCCGCAATGGCGCGGGCCCGATGGTTCGGGCATTTCCAACGAGAAGAACCTCCCATCTGTTTGGACACCGACGACAAACATCAAGTGGAAGACGGCCATCGATGGCCGCTCGCATTCTTCGCCAATCGTGTGGGGAAAATTCATTTTTCTGACAACTGCGATTCAAGGGGAAGTGGTCGCCGGAGCGAAAGCCGTGACGCATACGGTCGAAGGTGGCAAGGAGTTTCTCCATCCGGATAGTGTCGGCGCCGATCGCAAACACACGTTCAAAGTAATCGCTCTCGATCGTGAGAGTGGCAAGGTCCTTTGGCAGTCGACGGCGTGGGAAGGCACGCCCTACGACAATCGCCACCGCAAGAGTTCTTACGCCGCATCGACTCCCGCCACGGATGGCAAGCTGGTCTACGCGTTCTTCGGCACTGAAGGTCTTTACGCCTATGACTTCAAAGGCAAGCTGGCGTGGAAAGCTCAATTAGGGAAACTCGGCACGGTCGGCATGGGCACCGGCACGTCGCCGATTCTGTTCGAGAATCTCGTCATCGTGCAGTGTGACGAAGAGAATGGCGAATCGTCGTTCATCGTTGCGCTTGATAAAAACACCGGCAAAGAAGTCTGGAAGAAAGAACGTAAAGTGCAGGTTAGTTGGTCGACGCCGTTGCTGGTCCGCACAGCCAAGCGTGCTGAGTTGATCACGAGTGGAACCGAATCGGTGATCGCTTACAGTCCGGAGACGGGTGAAGAGTTGTGGCGGCACAAGGGTGTCGAGAGCAATGCGATTCCGTCGCCCGTAGCGAACAGTGAGATGGCGTTTCTCGTGGCCGGATTTCCCGCAAAAATCGCGCTGGCCATTCGTCTGGGCCAAAACGGAGATCTCACCGGCACTCCCAACGTGCCGTGGACTTATGCCAAGGGCACTGCTTACGTTCCTTCGCCGATCCTTTACGGCGACTATCTCTATCTGACCACCGATCGCGGCATTCTCACCTGCATCGACGCGAAGACGGGTGAGGTGAAATACGAAGGTGGTCGCATTCCGATTCCCGCGACTTTTACGGCTTCGCCAGTTGCGTTTGAAGGCAAGATCCTGATGACAAGCGAAGACGGCGACACCTTCATCGTCAAGGCCGGTCCGAAGCACGAAATTCTCGGGACCAATTCAATTGGCGAGCCCGTTTACGCTTCACCCGCAATCGCCGATGGCCGCATCTTCATCCGCGGCGAGAAAAACCTCTATTGCATTGGAACATAAAGCCTTGAAAATCCGTCTAATCCGTGGCAAGTTCTAGCCACGGATTACACGGATTGAAAAGGATGTGTTTATGACAAAGCGAACGACCCTGATCGCGTTGGTGGGGTTTGCTCTACTTGGCGGAGCGTGTAGTAAGAGTGCGAACGACGCTCATTATGCGGAACTTGAGTCGAATCGCCAGGCACAGGCAGCTCAGGCTGCTCCTTCAACTGCCGCGACTCCGAGTCCGTCGCCTTCTGCAAGCGTAGCCGCTTCACCCGGCGCCAGTCCGGCCGCACCGGCGCCCGCTACAAACTACTGGACAAACTTCCGTGGTCCGAAACGCGATGGCAAGTACGACGAGACGACCGTCTCGACCCACTGGCCTGCGAATGGACTGCCGCAGGTCTGGAAACAGCCGGTCGGCGTTGGGCATGCATCTTTCGTCGTTGCCGATGGAAAGGCTTACACGATCGAGCAGCGACGCAGCCAGGAAGTGGTCGCGGCTTACGACATCAACAATGGACACGAACTGTGGACGCAGAAATGGAGCGCCGAATTCAACGACTCGACCGGCGATGGACCACGTGCGACGCCAACCTGGGATCAGGGACGAATTTATGCGCTCGGCGCCACCGGTGAATTGCGTTGTCTAAATGCTGCTACAGGCGCAGTCGTTTGGGGCAAGAACATCCTTTCCGATAACCAGGCGAAGAATCTTCCCTGGGCCATGGCGGCATCGCCATTGATCGTCGACGACAAGGTTATCGTGCTGCCCGGCGGCAACTCCGGCAAGTCTGTCGTTGCTTACAACAAGATGACTGGTGCGCCGGTGTGGCGCGTGCTCAATGATACCCAGGCTTATGTTTCGCCAATGCTGATGGATCTCGCCGGACGACGACAGATCGTTGTGGTCAGCTCATCGCGTGTGGTTGGACTCACTCCTGAAAAAGGCGAGCTGCTTTGGGAGTATGCGTGGGATACCGATAATGGCATCAACGTCTCGCAGCCGATCCCCGTCGATCGCAATCGCTTCTTCATCTCGTCCGGATACGGCAAAGGCGCGGCGCTGGTTGAAGTGAAGGGCAGTGGAAACAGTTTCACCGCATCGACGATCTGGGAAAACAAGAACATGAAGAACAAGTTCAATAGCTCTGTTCTTCATAACGGCTACATCTACGGTCTCGACGAAGGGATTCTGGTTTGTCTGGATGTGAGCACCGGCGAGCGCAAGTGGAAAGAGGGACGCTTTGGTTACGGGCAGATCATTCTGACGAATGGACACCTGATCATAACTTCGGACCAGGGTGAGGTTGTACTCCTGAAAGCCACGCCTGATAAGTATACCGAAGTGGCGCGCTTCGCGGCGTTGCAAGGCCAGACCTGGAACTATCCAGCTATCGCGGGTGGCCGCCTGCTCGTGCGCAACTCGACTGAGATGGCGGCGTACGATATTTCAGGCCAGTAATCCGTGTAATCTGTGGCTAAAACTACTTCTTGATAAAGATCCGCTTAGCTTCGTACGAAATATTCGGATTATCGACGTACATATCGATCACCAACTCGCCATCACTCGACATGGTCCACTTCCTCACCGTTTGAGTTGTGACCGGCCCTTTCGGTGTTTCCGCAGTCGTAACATCCGTTACCTGAATGCCTCTGTCACCCGGTAGCCACACCGCAGTGCGTTTGCCTTTCGCCGGCGGCGCGTTGGGAGGAACCGGTGGCGTGAAGTCATACTCTTTACCGTCGAGCGTGTAAGTGTCCTTCACGGTTCTTTCGTTGTTGGGCTGAATCAGCTTCGTCTCAACTTCGATCAGATTGTCTTTTTGACTGACCGTGAGTGTCTGATTCATGTCTCCCGGAAGTCCGAAGCTGCGACCTCGATCCATCGTCCAACTGCCGCTGAAATTTGGTTTCGCCGCTGCGTAGGCAATCAACGAGAGAGTCATCATCGCCGCGACTATCAACAACGTCTTTCTTGCCATCTCAAGTTCTCCTTTTCAGATCTTTGACCAGCGACAGAAGCGGTCCGGTCATAAATGTCGTTACCAGTGCCATCAAAACCATCATCGCGAATATTCGCCCCGAAAGAATGCCGAGATCATAACCGATATTGAGCACTACGAGCTCAACTAATCCTCTCGTATTCATGAGCGTGCCAATCGCGAACGATTGCGACCAGCTCATGCCGGTCCAGCGACTCATCAACATGCTGCCGCCGAGTTTGCCGGCGATTGCCACCAGGATAATAACCCCACACATCGCCCATCCCTGCCAATCATTTAACAGACTCACTTGCGTGCGCAATCCGGTAAATGCAAAGAAGAGCGGCAACAACGCGTAAGAGCCGAATGCTTCGAGTTTGTCTTTGAGAAAGATCCGAAATTCGGTAGAAGGCGGCATTATTACGCCGGCCACGAACGCGCCGAACAGTGCATGAATGCCAATCGTCTCCGTGATCAATGCGCACGCAAAGACAAAGGCCAGGATGAGTGGAATCAAACGACGTCTGTGTTGTTGCGAATCCGGCTCCTTGATCACGCGCGCCAGTTGCGGACGCACCAGGAAAATCATCACGACCGCAAAAACAAGGGTCAGTCCGATCGTGAGCGCCGCACTCGCTATCCCCGCCGACTTCACAATCGCAATTACGAGGGCGAGAATGCACCAGGCAGTGACATCGTCGACGGCGGCACACGTGATGGCGATCGATCCGAGAGTGGTTTGCGACAGGTTGCGATCTTCAAGAATGCGTGCAAGCACCGGAAACGCCGTGATGCTCATCGCAACTCCGATGAATAACGCAAACGCATTGAACGAGGTTCCTGCAGACGCAAGCTCGCGGTAGAGAAAGAGTGACAGCGTCGTGCCGAGAAGAAAGGGCACGATGATACTGGCGTGACTGATCATCACCGCGGCGGTGCCCTTTTCACGCAACAAGCGAATGTTCAGTTCAGTGCCAACGATGAACATGAACAGCACCACACCGATTTGGCTGAGTTGTCGCAGTATCTCGAGCGAAGAAGCTGGGAAGAGAAACGATAACGCCGGTGGGTAAAACCAGCCGAGAACTGATGGTCCGAGCACGATGCCGGCGATCATTTCGCCCATTACCGGCGGCTGGCCGATCCGGCGAAACAGTCGACGGAATAGTCCGGCCATGATCAAGATGACGATGATCTGCGTGAGTAAAATGCTGAGTGGAGTGCGGAAGTTTTCCCAGAGGATACTGGTTGACGATGGCGTCGCCGCGGGTGCAGGTGCGCTGACGGGAACTCCTGTCACGGGTTGGAGGCGCGCGCCGGTGGCCAGTACGAGCCACACACCGCCCACAAAAACCAGCAACATCAGGAAATACGGTAAATAGTGGCGGGCGTCCGAGAAACTGAATCCGCTTCGTGGGGGCATCGAGTTTCTATACAACGCCACGGGACGATGGCGCAACCTACTTCGCGACCGGCGCGTAGTACATCCTATCCACAGATTACGCAGATTCTATTTTTTAATCTGTGGATTGCTCAGCGCGCAGTAATGATGCTAACTTGATTGTTTTCATGACGGCAGACGTAGCTCAAACCAAAACTGAAGTAGGGAACTATTTTGTCTCGAACTACCCGCCCTTTTCCCAGTGGAAGCCCGAGTTTGTGTCAGACGCACTCGCTGCGCTCAATCAGCCGCCGCGAACTGACGATCCATTAGGTCTCTACATCCACATACCCTTCTGTCGCAAGCGCTGTCACTTCTGTTACTTCAAAGTCTACACCGATAAGAATGCTTCCGAGATCGAGGTCTATCTCGACGCGCTGATCAAAGAGAACGAACTCTACAGTCGCATGCCTGCATTTCAGGGACGTCAGCTTCGCTTTGCGTACTTTGGCGGCGGGACGCCGTCGTACATCAGCGACAAGCAGTTGCGTTATCTCGTCGACGGTCTTAACCGTCACGTGAGTTGGGCAAACGCGGAAGAGGTCACGTTCGAGTGCGAACCGGGAACGTTGCAGAAAGCGAAACTCGAGACGCTCAAGTCGATCGGGGTGACGCGTCTGAGTCTTGGCCTCGAACACTTTGACGATGAGATCCTCGCCGCTAACGGGCGCGCTCATCTGTCACCCGAGATCTATCGCGCTTACGAATGGGCCCGTGAAGTCGACTTTCCACAAGTCAATATCGATCTGATCGCGGGGATGATGGGTGAGACCGACGAGAAGTGGCGTGAGGCGGTGCGTCGTGCGATTCAGCTCGAGCCCGACTCCGTTACGATCTATCAGATGGAGTTGCCCTACAACACAACCATCTCTCGGGATATTTTGAACAAAGGCATTGAGTCGCCGATCTCCGGCTGGACCACCAAGCGGCGCTGGCTCGATTACGCGTTTGAACAATTTCAGGTGCATGGGTACGAAATTGCCGGAAGTGATATCGTCGCCACCAGGAAGAAGACCTGTCGGTTTATTTATCGCGACGCGCTTTGGCATGGCGGCGATATGATCGGCATCGGTGTTTCGTCGTTTTCGCATTTCGGCGGCGTCAATTTCCAGAACGCACACAACTTCGAGGAGTATGTGCGCATCCTTAACGAAGACCGCCTGCCGCTTTTGCGGGCTGTTTCGCTGACGCCGAAGCAGAGACTCATCCGCGAAATGGTTTTGCAGTTAAAGACCGGAGCACTCAACACCGGTTATTTTGTTAAGAAGTTTGGCGTTGATGTTTGGAATGAATTTCGTCCTGTTTATGAAGGACTGGAAGAAAAGAGCCTGCTCGAACGTCAAAACGGCGATATCGTGCTGACTCGTCGTGGTCATTTGGAAGTGGATTCATTTTTACCCGATTTCTTTGAACCTGAACTCAGAACCGTACGCTACGCATGAATACAAATACTTTTGACGTCATAGTAATGGGTGGTGGACCCGCAGGGAGCTCGGTAGCCGGCATGCTTTCGCGTGAAGGACGCAAAGTTATCCTTTTCGAGAAAGAGATTTTTCCGCGACATCACATCGGCGAGTCGCTGATGACGGATACGTATTGGACCTTTCAACGTCTCGGTTTGCTCGAGAAACTGAGGGAAAGTCCATTTGTTCGGAAGTACAGTGTGCAGTTTGCCAATCCCGCGGGAAAAGAGTCGCGCCCGTTTTACTTCTTCGAAGCAGTGCATCACGAAAGTGCTGTCACCTGGCAGGTCACACGTGCGCAGTTCGATCATCTGCTGATCAATCATGCTGCTGAGCAGGGCGTGGTCGTGCATCAGGGTGTGTTGGTGAAGCAGGTGCTTTTCGAAGGCGATCGTGCTGTTGGTGTGGAAGTACAAATGCCGGACGGTACGCGCGAAAAGTTTTTTGCGAAAGTGATTGTCGACGCGACCGGGCAGATGGCGATGCTGTCGAACAAGTTTCGCTGGCGTGTGCGCGATCCAAAACTCAAAAAGGCAGTGCTGTATTCCTACTTCAAAGGTGCGCATCGCGAACCGGATCTCAACGGTGGCGCCACGCTCGTTTTGCGCACCGAAGCCGGCAGTGGTGGTTGGTTCTGGTATATCCCGCTCGAAAACGACATCACGAGTGTCGGCATCGTAGCCAACCCTGATTACCTGCTGAAGGGGCGTGGCCAGGATCTCGCAAAAATTCTGGACGAAGAGATTGAGAAGTGTGAGCCTTGCCGGCGACGTGTCGAAGGAGGAACTCGCGTCGATAAGATCTATTCGATTCTCGATTATTCGTATCGATCGAAACACAACTCCGGTAACGGCTTCATCATCATTGGCGACGCTTACGGCTTTCTCGATCCGATTTACTCTTCGGGCGTGCTCTTGGCATTGAAGATGGCCGAGCTCGCCGCTGATGCCATTCACGACGCGTTCAATCACGACGACTTCTCCGCCGCTCGTCTCGGTCAATACCAGACCAAACTCGATCGCGGCATCGAGTCGATGCGCAAACTCGTCTACGCGTTCTACAACGACGGTTTCAGCTTCGCCGGTTTCCTGCGCAAGTATCCCGAAGAGCGTGTTCACATCATCAATCTTTTGATTGGTGACGTATTCAAGGAAGGCGTCGACTCGGTATACGGCCCAATGTCGGAGTTTGCCGAGATCCCTCCACCACTCTACGAACAACTCGACGGCACCATGGCAGCAGAAACACCAACACCAGAAGAATCAGATCTGCTGTTTTCGGCGAAGTACATGTCGTTCGACGACCGCGCTTCCGATTCAGCTTAAGACCATCCACAGATTACACAGATAAGAATCTGCGTAATCTGTGGATACTCTAACTTGTTGTGGGAACGCTCGCATGCTATGGTTTTTCCGTGAAAACTCTCGCTGAAATCGAAGCGGCCGTCGAGTCTCTGCCGAAAGATAAACAGGAAGAATTACTGCGCTTTATCGAAGCACAATTGCGGAATGGAGTGAGTACCTCGTCTCAGTCCACTGACATGGACCGCAGTAAACGAAAGTTCCCGGTGTCTAAAGGCCGCAAGCGATTCACTTCAGCGGACGTAAACCTCATCGAATCCGGATCTGATACGTCTCAGTAATAATGTGGTTGTTAGATGGAAATCTTTTAGTTGCTCTGGCGATTGATACTCACGAATTTCACCAGAGAGCCCAGCGCTGGTTCAATTCTAAGTTAGAACAGTTCGCGACTTGCTCAATCACTGAAGGCACATTGTTGCGTGTACACATGCAGCTTGCGCAGGACAGAACCGCAGCGGCTGCGTGGTCTATTCTGGAAGCAATTCATGCTATGCCAGACCATGTGTTTTGGAACGACGGCTTCAGTTATCGTGAAATTCCGTTCGCTAATATTTCCGGCTCAAAGCAAGTAACTGACGCATGGCTGGCCGAACTCGCTCGTCGTCATGGGTCGCAACTAGCAACTCTGGATGCAGGCCTTGCGGCGTTGCATCCAGATATCAGCCTCTTAATTCCGGTTTAGATCCACGGCTAAAATAAGAGCTTCAATCCAAACTGAAGATGCCGTGGGTCGCGGGCTGAGGTGATGTGTCCGAACGTCGGGGAGCCGAGGAAGTTGTCCGGCAGGTTGAAGTTTGGATGATTGAAGAGGTTGAAGGCCTCCACTCGGAACTGGAGATTTACGTCCTCTGTCAACGTCGTATTCTTCACTAGCGACGTATTGAAATTCTGAAATCCCGGTCCCTCCAGAATATTTCGTCCCGCATTTCCAAAAGTTCCCGAAGCTGAGAAGGCGAAGGCGGCGGTGTTGAACCACCGGTCCGTTGTCTGATCAGAAAGCTCAGGATTTCCGATCAGATTCGGCCGATCGTTGTTGCCGAATCCGAGGATCGAACGTCCGGTGCCGCTGTTATCTATCTCCGAGAGGAGGGCAACAGTGAATGGCCGTCCTGATTGCAGAGTCAGAATTCCAAAAGTCTCCCAGCCGTTAACGAGTTTCGCCGCGAGTCCAGCACCGGTTTTCCGCAAGGGCAGCGCATAGGAGTAACTAACCGAAAGCCGATGAGCGACGTCGAAGTTTGAACGTCCTCGTTCGGCAGCGACGTTGTAACTATTCTGCGGGAAGTTCGGATCGCCGGCACTGCTGAAAAAGTTTGAAGCATCGTCAATTGACTTGGACCACGTGTACGACGCGAGCGTCGACAAGCCCCGCGAAAGCCGTCGCTGAAAACGTGCCTGGAGCGCGTGGTAGTTTGAATTCGCGCGCGACTCGAGCAGGTTAATGTCGTCAAACTGCGGATTGGGTCGCGGAACGAAGGGAAGTCCCGGCGGCAACACACTTGGTTGCGGCTGGTTGATATCGCGAGCCGTCAGCAACTTGGTTCCTTTCGAGCCGACATAAGCAACTTCAAGCACGTTCTTATCGCCGAGCTGTCGTTCAATGTTGAGATTCCAATGCTGCATGTAGCCGGTGCGCAGGTCGCGCTGAATCGAGAGCGCGGAATCAGGCAGCGGGAACGGGAAGAACGCCGGGAACGGGTCGTTCAGCGTCAGCGGCGGAAACGGTGGAGGTAACGGGAAGAAGATGTTGTTATCGAAGAACGGAGAATTGAAGTAAAGCGCTTCCGCCGGTGCGAGCGGCGATTGATCGTAATAGACTCCATAACCACCGCGCAGCACAGTTCGTTCACCAACGGACCAGGCAAAACCGACGCGCGGCGCAAAATTGTTCTTGTCAGACTCGAAACCACTGCGCGGAACGCCGTTAGTGCCGACGCGGACCAGACTTCTCGTCGCCACGTCGTAAATGTTGGCGCGATCTTCAGCGTCGACCGGCGGCGAGTTGTATTCGTAACGAAGCCCGCCGTTTAGCGTCAGCCGCGGTGTGATGCGATAGCTGTCGTTGATAAAGAAGTTGTAACTGTGGGTCCGGATCTGTTGGGGATTATCTACCCGGGCAACACTCGTCACGAGGGGCGCGCCGAGCAGCAGATCGCCGAGCGCATTGAAAGTGACCTGCCCGAACGGCGAGAACTGGAGCCGGCCGCGCGACTCGACATCACGAAAAGCATTCTGCTGTGTGAAACGCAGATCGGCGCCGAATTTTACGATGTGATTACCATGAACGTAGCTGGAGTTGTTGATGAACTGATAAACATTCGTGACGCTGTTCTGCGGATTATTTCCTTCGTCGCCAAGCGGTGAGAATCCGGTGATGGTGATGAAACTCAACCCGAGATCGCGTGCACGCGGCGAAATGGTTGGCAACCCAACCGCGGAATTCAGCACGCTTGCTTCCTGAGTAACTGAAGACGCAACTCGGCTGAATGCAACCCGGCTCTCGTTAACCAGGTTGGGAGACAGCATCAACGTCAAGGCTCCCATTCCGTTTTGACTGCGACGCTTTACCGTGTCGCCGAAGCCGGGCACGAGCGCAAGCGAGGGACCAGTAAATGGCTCGAAAAGATCGCGGTCGCCAAAACTGTATCTGAAAGTAAGCTGGGCGCGATCGGTTAGATGGTGATCGATGCGTGCGTCGAAACTGTCGTTATCGTCACGCAGGATTGGCGACGAGACAAAGTTTTGAAACGGCACATTGCGGTTCGGAAGTGGATACAGTGCGGCGATGGCTCGGCCGATCGGATTGATGAAAAAGTCAGGAATGCGACCGTTGTCGAACGGCATACCGGTAAACGGATTAATCGGCACACCGAAAACACTCTGCGAGAAGTTGCCCACGCGCTCCTGCGCGGTGGGTACGTTGGTGATGCGGGTGATGCCTTCGCGCGAACGCGTGCCTTCGTAATCAGCAAAGAAAAACGTGCGATCGTGTTTGATTGGACCGCCAAACGAGCCGCCAAACTGGTTGCGAATATACTTTGGTTTGGGTTCCGAAGCAGGCGCGAAGAAGTTACGCGCGTCGAGCGCCGCATTGCGATGAAATTCAAACGCCGAACCGTGAAAAGCGTTCGAACCGGAGTTGAGAATGACGTTTACCTGTGCACCGGGATTACGACCGAACGAGGCGTCGTAAGTGCTGGTCAACATCTCAAATTCCTTTATCGCGTCTACCGATGGCCGGACGCCGAATGTATTCAGCTTCGGGTCGACGTTGTAAACGCCATCGAGCAGAAAGTTGTTTGCATCTTCACGAGCGCCATTTACACTGAACGCGAAGTCGCCGCGAACTGAACCAGCAGATCCCTGAGCCGGCGGAACGGCGCCGGGGACGAGCAAACTCAATTCATAAAAGTTTCGTCCATCGAGAGGCAAACCAGTTACCTGACGATTCTCGATCACGGTGCCGAGCGAGGCGTTCTCCTTTTTCAAGAGAGTTTCGAACGGGGCGTCAATCTCATACGGGTGCAGCGAGCCAACGGTCAGGGAAACATCATGACGTCGCTGTTCATTAACGACGAGCACTAGTTGTTGAGTTCGCTTGGCAAACGCATTTGCATCGACCTCGATCTCGTAATTGCCGGGCGGTATGGACGAGATGGCGTACTCGCCTTCTTCGCCACTCGTAACGGTTCGCGTTTCATCGGTATCGGTGTTTCGCAAGCGAATCGTTGCTCCCGGTATGCCAGCCCCATTCGGGTCAGAAACGGTGCCACGCACCGAAGCGCGGTGCGTTTGGGCCGCAATGACGGCCGGCAACAAGAGGGGAAGAACAATTAGGAAGAGAATTCTAAAGTTCGACTTCAAGATTTAAGGCTCCCCGTTCGAGATTTTGGATGGAATA
Organism: Pyrinomonadaceae bacterium; assembly: GCA_035694465.1. Classification (GTDB taxonomy): domain Bacteria; phylum Acidobacteriota; class Blastocatellia; order Pyrinomonadales; family Pyrinomonadaceae; genus PSRF01. Next base: position 110,370 of record DASSFI010000027.1, read on the forward strand.
ACGACCCGTGTGTTCGGCAGACCTTAACAAATGAGTTGCTGCTCTGTCTAAGGCTCAGATGTTAGAATGCGCGGAACCAGGGACGTAGACATTACGGCGAAAGCCCATTTCGAGTTTCAGCTTCGCCGCAAAAGGTATTAGCCACAAAAAAGCATAGAAAGCAAAAAAGGATTTAGTCCAAAATCCTGGATAAAACAGCTCGTGCTTCTTGTGCTGTTTTGTGGCTCATCTCTAGTTTGCGGAGGTCCTAATGCTTTGGATTCTTTTCGCTCTCGGCGCCGCGCTCTCATGGGGACTTTACGGTCCTGCTTTGCATCGCGGCCAGACAGAGCTCGGCGGCAATCCTATGCGCGCCCTGCTGTGTGTGGGTGTCGCTTATTTCTTAATCGGTGTCCTCGTGCCGGTAGTCAGTCTTTCTGCGCAGGGACAGCTTAACGGATTCACCATGAAAGGCTCCGTCGGCGCCACTATTGCCGGCGCTCTCGGCGCAGCCGGAGCCGTTTGTATTATCTTTGCTTTCAGATCCGGCGGGTTACCGACGTATGTTATGCCGCTTGTTTTTGCCGGGGCGCCACTCGTAAATGTTCTCTATTCGATGTGGCTGCATCCGCCCAAGACTTCGCCCAATCCGTTGCTCTATCTTGGTTTTGTTTTGGCCGCTCTCGGCGGTGGTTTAGTGCTTTACTTCAAACCGTCGTCGTAATCCACAGATTAAAGAATATCTGTGTAATCTGTGGATGGATCTTCGTGTCTCCCCTTTGACGCGAGTTATCTACACGAAGGAGATCAGAATGAAGAACACACGGGTTCTATTGCCGGCAATGTTGCTGGTGGCACTCGCTCAACAGGCGTTGGCCCAATCAGGCGGTAGTTGGCCACAGTGGCGTGGCCCAAATCGTGACGGCATCTCGAAGGAAACCGGGCTTCTCAAACAGTGGCCCGCTGAAGGTCCGCCACTTGTTTGGAAAGCGTCAGGCGCCGGCGGTGGCTACTCGTCCTTCTCAGTTGCCAACGGCAAGTTGTACACGATGGGATTACGTGGCGAACGCGAGTTCATCGTGGCGTTTGACGTGGCGACGGGTAAAGAAGCGTGGGCCACACCGCACGGCAGTGCCTTTCGCAACGACCGTGGTGATGGTCCAAGAGGCACGCCGACCGTCGACGGAGATCGCGTTTATGCCCTCGGTGGCAGTGGCGATCTCACGGCGTTTGAAGCACGAACCGGTAAGATTGTCTGGACCAAGAACGTGTTGCAGGAATTTGGCGGATCAAACATCACCTGGGGGATCAGCGAGTCGCCGCTCGTGCTGGGAAACAAAGTGCTCGTGAATGCCGGCGGTCCTAATGCTTCCATCGTCGCGCTGAATAAGGATAACGGCGCGGTGATCTGGAAGAGTCAAAGCGATCGCGCCGGCTATTCCTCCGCAATTCCGATCGAGTTGAACGGCACGACGCAGGTGGTGTTCTTCACCGCGCAGCGAGCGGTTGGGCTCGATGCGAAGGACGGCCGTTTGTTGTGGGAGTATGGAAAACCGGCAAACAGAGTCGCAAATGTAGCAACGCCGATCGCCCGCTCGAATCGTGTGTTTATCTCGTCTGATTACGGCACGGGCGGTGGGGTCGTAGAGATTAGTGCCGACAACAGCGCGAAGGAAATCTGGTTTACGAAGGAAATGCGCAATCACCACAGCAGCTCTGTGCTGATCGGCAATTACCTGTATGGGTTCTCGAGCGCGATACTCACCGCAGTACAGTTTGATACTGGCGAGATTGCCTGGCGCGATCGGAGCGTGGGCAAGGGATCGCTGGTCTATGCCGATGGCAATCTCTACTGCTTCAGCGAGAATGGCGTTGTCGGACTCGTCGAAGCGACGCCAACGGGTTACAAAGAGAAAGGGCGTTTCCGGATAGCGCAGGGCAACCTGCCGACGTGGACGCATCCGGTTGTTGTCGGTGGGAGATTGTATCTACGAGATCAGGATACGATCTATGCTTACGACGTCCGCCAAAAGAATTAATTAGCCGCGGATGAACGCGGATGGACGCGGATCAGCGTTTATTCGCGTTCATCTGCGTCTTCAGATAATCTCGGGCTTCACGAAGCTCCAGAAGATTTGCGTCTGCCTGTTTCCATTGATCAATGAGCGCCGCGTATGCGGTTTGGGCGCCGGATTGATCGCCGGTCTGGGCTGCGGCGCGAGCGGCGCCGAGTAGTGAGCGAGCGCGATTTGGTTGACGCTGTAATGAGATTTTGAATTGCGCGGCCGCTTCAGCAGGTTTTCCTGCTCGCAGGAGGATTTCGCCAAAGAGTTCGTGCGTCGGCTTGATCAAACTCGGCGGTCCGGAAGGAGGGCTCATCTCTTCTTCAAGCGCAGTCGCTTTTGTCATCAACTCAATTGCCTTACTGTGGTCCTTCTTGATCGACGCGCCGAGGGCAGCTATCTCACGTTCATAGATTTCGATCACTGACTTGTTGCTGCCCTCAGATTTGCGAATCGTTTCTAAATCATTTAGCTCGGCCTCGGGACTGTAATTTTCAGTATCGGTGACTGAACGTCCTAAACCACGAATAAACGGCGGTAATGTTTTGCTGGCCCACGAATAGCGCAAGGTTGGCGCGCCGGTAGACGCGGAGTGTGAACCATGTGCCCCACCCATTCCTTCGGTTAATTCCGTGGGCTTCATTGGTTTATACGTCGGAAAGAGTTTCTCGGCTAAGTCCCATCGCTCAGTTTCGACCACAAATGCTGCTGCCATGTTGGCGTAATTATTTTCATAATACCCGGGTCGCAGTTTGTTGTCGTAAGTCGATTCCGACATTACCTTCGTCATCAAGTTCAGCAACTTCTCGGCGTCGTTATAACGACCCTGTTGCAGATACACGTACATCAGCCAGTGCAGGCTGTGGTAGTCACGAACGTTGAGCGAAAGGTTCTTGCGCTTCATCCACGCATCTGACGATTCCCAGGCAGCTTCATTTGACGCGGCGGCTTCGGGCCACATTCCGAGCTGCAGAAAAATATGTGATGGCATGTGCCGCGCGTGGTGCGCTTCGGGCGCGATGCTGGCGTAGCGACGCGCAGCGGGCAGTGCCAGAATCGCGTGATCCGGATCGTCAAAAGCGTGAATGATGTAATGAGCAGCGCCGGGATGGTTTGGATTCTTTTGATAAACCTCTAAAGCAATCGCTCCTGCTCTGGCCTGCAATCGATAACCCTTCTCGCCGCCTGCAATACCAAGTAGTGAAAGCGAATAAAACGCGGCTGCGTCGAGATCTTCAGGATACGCGCGGTAGACCTTTTCCATCGCCGCCGAATAGGCGAGGTCACGCGCGTGTTTGTCGCCTTCGCCGTAAAGCAAACGTACCGCGTTGAGATAAGCGCGCTCTCGCTCCGTGACCTTCGGCGTTTCTTTAAACTTAGCCACCACAGCGCGCGCAGCCGTGAGATCCTGCTCGGACCAGAGCGGATGGTTGTACGTCATCGCCTCGCCCCAGTAGCCCATCGCGAAGTCAGGATCAATCTTCGTTGACTCACGAAACGCATCGAGCGCCTCTTCGTACCAGAACGAATGCAACGCCGCGAGCCCGCGCAAAAAATGCGCCTGGGCCTTCGCCGATCCCGACGTCGGAAACTCAACTCGTCCGAGCTGCGACTCCTGTGCATTTATGTTGAGAACCAAACCCGCAAGAACGACAAAGACAGTTAGCGCACGTTTCATAATCCGTTTTCCAATCCGTGTAAATCTGTGGTTACTTCTTTCCAATGGCGTACAGATGCAGCGCCGTGCGAATGTATATCCTGCCATCCGAAATCGCCGGCGAACTCAGCACGTAGTCGTTCAAAGGATTCTCAGCCAGCACTTCAAACTTTGGACCAGCAGCAACCACGGTCGTCAACCCATCTTCATTAGTGACGTAGATCTTTCCGTCCGCAAGCACTGGAGAACCACTGTACGTACCGGGCTTGATGCGTTGCTGTGAATAAAGTTCGGCGCCGGTTTTGGCGTCGAGACACCACATGATCCCGCGATCGTTAACCATGTAGAAGTATTTTCCGTCGGTGACTGGCGTCGGCACATCCGGTCCGTTTGCTGTGGACCAGAGCACGTGCGACGTGGTGACGTCACCGCGACCGCCGGCTTTGAGCGCCAGCAAAGGCTTCACGCGAGTTGGCGCGTAGATGATGTTGTCAAAAACGATCGGCGAGGCCACGATGCGATAAGACGGATTATTGTCGGGGTTGAGACCATTGGCACGCCACAGCTCTTTTCCGTTGGCCGGATCGTGACCGGTGACACAGTCACCTCCGGTGATCACGATCTCAGTGCTCTTGCCGTAACGAAGCAACGCCGGTGTGGTGTAAGAGTCCGGCGACTCACGAATCGCATTCGTCGGACGATCGACTTTCCACAACGTTTTGCCATTCTTCTTATCGATTCGCATCACGTACGACGGATCGTCAGTCTTCATTCCGTGCAGCACCTGAACGTACAGCGAATCTTCAAACAGTAGCGGGGAAGAAGCGTAGCCCCAGTTCAAACCAAACTGTCCGTAATCTTTTTGAATGTCTCTGGACCAGAGCTCTTTGCCGTTGAAGTCAAAACCTTTGAGGACGCCTGTGCCGGTCATCACATAGACGCTGCGACCGTCGGTAACCGGTGAAGGCGACGACATATTCTGCTTGCGCATCTTCACGTTGCCCGCGCCGAGCGGTTGCTTCCAAAGGACTTCACCCTTTGTTTTATCGAGACACCACAGGGATAGATTGTCGCCTTCGGCAACATTGAGGAAAATGCGATCGCGCCAGATAATCGGCGTCGAGCCACTCAAACCCGGCATCGCCACCTTCCAGGCAACATTTTCTTCGGTGGTCCACTTAACGGGCAGATTCTTTTCACTGCTCACACCGTTCAGAGCGGGTCCACGCCACTGCGGCCAGTTCTGTCCCTGAGCCACCACCAAGGGAAACAGAAAAACAGAAAAAGCAAAAAGAACTCTTATGTGTTTTTTGTGCATTTTGTGCCTTTTTGTGGCTAACTGAGATCGAGTGCCACGATCGTTTGACGATCGCGCAGGTAGAGCTTTGTTCCCACCAGTGTCGGGACGGTCCAGGCGAGGTTTTTCATCACACTCACCTTCGAGATCACTTTTAATTCTGTTGGTGTTGCGGTTGCGAGAGCAAGATTGCCGTCTTCGTCCAAAATAATCAACTTTCCTTCGGCGAGCAGCAAGTTGCTCTTCGGAAAACTGCGGTCCTGATACGCAATCTCACCGGTCTTCACATTCACTGCGGCCAGAAACGCTGGTCCAAAATCACCGCTCGATCCGTAAACATAATCTCCGATACGAATCGCCGTGCCGTGATGGAGTCGCATGCGGCGGTGAAACCAAAGCTCTTCCGCAGTAGTCTTGCCATCCTTTTGTGTCAACTTCAACACCCGGCTGCCGCCGCTATACGCAGACGAGATGAACAGCAGATTGTCGCTGCCCCAAACAGGGGTGCTGATGTTGAGTCCCCATTCGGTAACGTGCGGATGGCTCCAGAGTAAATTACCGTTGTTCGGATCGATTCCGGCAACAACTTTCCCGAGAAACGCGATCATCTGTTCTTGTCCATCGACGTTGACGATGATCGGCGACGACGGCGACATGTCTAGCGTTTGATTTTTCCACGCGACTGTTCCGTCCTTCTGATTGAAAGCAATCAACGTTTGACCCGCACCACCGAGAGTGAGGATGACCGTATTCTTGTAGGCAATCGGACTGCACGAGTAACCACGACCCATTTTTACTCCTGCATATTCTTTCCAGAGATCGTGGGTCCAGGCCACCTTGCCGGTTTTCTTGTCGAGCGCGAACAGTTTTCCAGTGGCGCCGACCGTGTAGAGTAGATCTCCGGCGAGCAACGGCGTTGAGTGTGGTCCAACTCCGTATTCGTAATCCATGCCGGCTGGAGACGGCGCGTCGTACTTGTATTCCCAGATTGTTTTGCCAGTGTCGGCGGCGAGTGCGATGACCACTTCCTGCTCGCCCTGGTTATACATCGTGTAGAGCGTGTTACCGCTGGAAAGGATCGCCGAATGGCCGCCGCCAAGTGGACGCGACCAGAGTCGCTTTGGACCAGTGGCCGGCCATGAAGCTGCGAGGCCTTTTGAGTTGGTGGTGAAGTTCCGACTTGGCCCACCCCACTGCAGCCAGTCAGACTGTGCCTGAATATCGATAACAAAGAGGAAGAGAAGGGAAGCGAGTACCCACTTTGTTTTTCTCATATTGCTCCTTTGTTATCCACCGATTACACAGATTGATCTGCGTAATCGGTGGATTACTCCGATCGAAGTGCGGGCAGCAAAGGGGATCGCAACGCGGCGAGGGTGGCCACGAGAGATGCGAATGCGCCCGATAGCAGCACCGCCAGCAACAAAAGACCGAGCGAGATGTTTGGAAGCCGCCCCCCGCGTTCGAAAAACACAGGCGTAATTGCCAGCAGCGCGCAGACAAATCCGACTGCCAGGCCGCAGCAAAGCATCAGCACATTTTCCGTGATCACCATTGCCGCGAAGTGTGAAGAGTTATACCCCACGGCACGCAGCAGAGCCAGTTCTCGCCGTCGTTCGAAAACATTTCGTAACAAGACTGCTGCCATTCCGAATGTGCCGAGTGCGAGTCCGAGGCCGCCGAGCAACTGGAAGGTCGAGAGATAAGTATTCTCAACGCGGTGGAAATTTGCGAGTCGTTCGTCAGTACCGGAAACGTCGAAGCCGAAGTCTGAAAGACGTTCTTCAAGAAGGGTTGAAACTGCCTGATCTTTGTTTGGCACATCGATCAGAAACATGCGGTAGCCTGCTTCAGCCGGAAACAGTTTGAGGAAGTTTTTCTCAGACATCAACAACTCGCTCTGGAAAATACTATCGGACAATGCGGCGACGACGCGCAGACGGAGTGGTCCATTGACATGGTCCACGACGAGCTCGTCGCCGACTTTGAGGTGCAGCACATAAGTTAAAGAGTTGGCATCGCCGATTACGGGAACCACGCCGTCATTAAGCTGTCGATCGAGTAATAGCCACGGATTGTTTTGTTCGTCAGCAGTAGCGGCGATAGAACTCTGAAACGTAAAACGGTTGTCGTTGATGAACGATGGCGGTGGCGCGACGATCTTCGGATTGCGAGGTTGATAGAGATTAAGACAGCTTGTGTCGTCGCCCGGTCGCACGCGGAGATTAACGAAGTGCACATCTTTCAGTGTCGGGTCGTTGCCGAGGTTCAGGGATTCACGACCCTCGGGTGTGTTTGCATCGTGGACGACAGGCAAAAGTGATTCGGCGACGAATGGAAAGCCACCGGTTCCTGATTTGCGATCGGTGGCCGCTGTGCCGGAGCGGCGAAAGGCGTCAACGGCGACGATGATGAATGCAGCGGAGGCAATCAGGGTGATACAAAGCACGGTTCGACCGGGGCGGTAGGTGGCGTTGCGAAAGCCGAGACGAGCGATGGTCCACCACCCGGAGCCCTGAATGAGCGGTTTCTTAGTGCGCTTGAGCCAGCTCGAGAGAAACAATACGCCGGCGATCAGAAGAACCACGCCACCGCCAAAGAAAGCAGCGACGCGCGGAATCCAGGCAAGCGCGCCGACAATCAAAAGTGCGAGTCCAAGCGCAGTGAAAAGAAAGTTAAGAAGTGTCTCACGCGAAGACGCAAAGGCGCCGAAGAACGACTTCCTTCGTTTCTTTGGTCCTTCTTCGACGAATCCCATTAACAAACTGCGAGTAGACGAGCGCCCGAGTCTCCGCAAGGTGAAGTAAATGCAAACCAACGCCGCCGCAACACCACCGACAACCCCAATAACCAACGACACCCACGAAACGTGCAGCGTCAGTGCCGTCGTCCCAACCGCCCCGACCCACCAGGTTCGCAGGCCGTACATTAACAACGCTGCGTAACCGATCGCGCCTGCCAGTCCCAGTAAACTACCAATTCCCGCCAACAGCGTTCCTTCAATAAAGAAGAGTCGCCGGATCCTCGCATCAGAAAACCCAATCGCCTGCAAGGTTCCAATCTCACGCGCGCGCTGTTCGATGCCGAGTTTGAAGAAGAGGCTCGTCAGCATCAGCGCCGCAACGACGAGGAAGAAGCTGAAGTACAAAAAATACTCTCCAAAATCTGTGGCCCCACGCGACGCAGCCTGTCCCTGATCGCGCACTGGCACGACTTGGAATCCAATCAACGCCGGATCGAGAGACTTGCGCAAACTCTCGCCGTAATTATTGACCGTCTCGGGTGTTAATTGACCGGTTGAAGACTCAACGCGAATCGATGTCAGTTTGCCGAAACGCGTTCCCCAGAGAGTCTGGGCAGTCGAAAGGGGGATGAATGCTTTCGGCGTCGCTTTATATTGGTGCCAGTAATCTTCATCAACTTTACGCACGCGATCGAGACTGATTGGAAATGGCGGATCCCATGCCGACATATCTTCCGACTCGGTGATCCCCGGATACTCGGGAACGAGATCACGATCCGCAGCCAGACCCGTGATGGGAATGATCGCAACTAATTGGAAGTCGGCTTTCTTTGTTTCGAGTCGACCGTTTTCATGCCAGAGATAGTATTCGAGCGACACGGTGTCGCCGCGCTTCACATTCAAGTCGCGAGCGATCCAATCGTTGAGAATGATTGGCGGATGCGCCGGCTGTGCTGTCTCAAACTTGTCGAGCCTGGTAAGAGTTTCGTCGTCGAGTGCTGTTACGAGTGAATATGGAGTCGAACGATCGCCGGAGCTGATGCTGTTGGCAAGATAGGAGAGCACCGGAACCGTTCGCAACGAGAGCGATTTGGCAGCTTCGTTTGCGGCTGCGGTTATATGTTCGTTAATGATCTTGCTGCTAGTCTCAAGCGAGATGGCTTGCTGATTACTGACCGTTCTCAACTTGAGCCCGAGATCATCGAGCGTCGCTTTGTTCTTGAGCAGCGTTGTGATCGACTGCTGTTGTTGCGCGGATCTCGCAACGAGGATCGTGTTAACACGTCCGCTCTGTTCAAGTTCCTGTTGCAGAAACCGAAGCGAGACGAAGACTGCGCGAACTGCGCCGTGCTGCGGTTGCAAAGAAAATTCGCCGAGGTTCTCACCGCCCAGGACACCAGCAACACTCAGTCTGATCGTCCGGCCCGGATCTTCTTTTCGTCCATGCAACGACTCGACCGGAATGTCCGACGGCTTCTCGATACGCAAAACCAGCGACTCACCCGCTCGACTTCCCAACTCCGCAGCAAGACTGTCACTGACGAGCACATTTCGATTTTCAGGACTCGTGACACCCGCGACGCCATTGAACTTCCAGAACCGTTCATCGACGCCATAAACTTTGACGTCACCCGCGCGACGCTTGCTCGGTTCATGAACCACAACACCTTCGAGCGCGATCATCGGACACGTATCGCTGCCGAGGTCGACGGCGAGTTGTTCACGAAAGAAATTTGCGGACGTAATCAAGTCATCGGTTTTACCTAAACGCCGTGATGAAAGATCGCGCAGACTCCCGCGTACTGACTCACCAATGAGTAGCGCGCCAGCCAGCACCGATACCGCGATCGCAACGCCAAGCACAACCACGAGGTTGGTCTGCCAGTAATACCCGAGACTGCGTTTTATGAATTGAGTGGTTTGCATTTAACGCGTTTCGAGTTGCTGGTTCCGTAGTTCGAAGCGTTGCGGGAAACGAGCGGCGAGCTCTTTGCTGTGCGTGACCACGATCAGAATTGTCTCGGCGCCACGATGAGCCTCGAGTAAAAGATCTGCCACCACTCCCGCAGATCGTTCGTCGAGATTTCCGGTCGGCTCATCGCACAAAAGCAGTTGCGGTTTCATGATCAGTGCACGCGCAAGCGCGACTCGCTGCTTCTCACCACCGGAGAGTTGCGCCGGACGATGGTCCAGGCGTTCTGCGAGACCCACTTGTTTGAGTAGTTCAGTAGCTCGTTGCGTGGATTCGCCGTTTGCTGACGATACCATTGTCGGTGTCAGGACATTTTCAATTACCGAGCATTGCGGCAAAAGGCAGTGGTCCTGAAACACAAACCCGATCTCGTGGTTGCGAAAGGCGGCGAGCTGTTTGGTATTCAGCGCAAAAGGGTTTTGGCCGTTGAGGGTTACAGTGCCACTCGACGGCGGCTCGAGTGCGCCCAGCATGTATAGCAAAGTGCTCTTGCCGCTCCCCGACGCTCCCATGATCGATACCGCCGAACCGGGTGGAAGCGTCAAGGAAACGTTAGAAACAATACGGAGCGGTCCAGCGGGTGTGGAATACTCCTTTGAGAGATTCTCAACTTTTAGCATCAATGTCGTCCAAGTTAATCCGTATCCACCGATTACACAGATTTATTTTAAAGAATCGGCGTAATCTGTGGATTGCCAAACGAATAACGCGCCTCTAGAATCAGGCAACTCGCGATGAGCCAGTTCGATTCGAACAAAGACTACTACGGCGTTTTGGGCGTCGACAAGGATGCCCCTCAGGCCGACATCGACCGGCAGTACAAACGCCAGGCGGCGAAGCATCATCCGGATCGCGGCGGCAGCGAAGAACGGATGAAGACTTTGAACGAAGCCTACGGCGTTCTCAAAGACCAAATGCTGCGCACTTCGTATGATGCCAGCCGGCGGAAGACCTACTCGGCTCAGCACTTTGCTCCGGTGACGACGCCGACTGCGAGGGACGTTGGCGTCATGGGTCATTGTCTCAGCGCGCTGCTGTGTTTAGTGGCCGGGTTGTTTTTGTTATTGCTGGTGCGATTTCAGTGGATCTGGTTTCTTTGGCCGCTCGCAATACTGGCCGTGTTTGTGCTGGGATTTGGAGTGCTACTGGCGCGCAGCGCGATGGTTGCAGTGAATGATTCGCTGCCGGTGACGAACAAAATCAAAGGCCACACCAGAATTCAGGAAGTTGCCTTTTGGACAGTGATCGTCAGTGGCGGCTATGGTCTCTACGTGGTGATGACACTTTGAGGACGAGATGATCAGCGGTTTAGACCTTCTCTTTCTCGAGGTCAACAGTCTTGAGGAATCGCTTGCGTTCTACGAGCAAGTGCTCGGCATGGAGGTCGAGTCAGTTAACCTGAAGTCGGAGCCGCCGATGGCGAGGCTTCGTGGCGGCGCGTTAAGAATCACCCTTGCTCAGAATCTCGAGACGATGTTGCGCCGCGGTCGTGGAGTTCATTTTTTTGTTGGCGTTGAAGATGTGGATCAGTTTTATGAAGATTTGATCGCCAGAGGCGCAGACGTCCAAGCCCCGCTGGATGAAGGTTGGGGCGGCCGGTTTGTTACACTCGAAGACCCTGATAAATATCGTTACTTCTTCGTAAGCTGGATTGACGAAAGAAAAGGAATGACGCATGGCGGGACAACATATTGAGAATCTCTTTCGCCGCTTCAAAGGAGAGGTAGTCGACGTGAAGACGGTGTCGGGCGGCATTTATTCGGGACGCATTTCTGAGGTCACGAACGATTACGTTTGCCTGACGGAAACGCGACCCGAGCCCGGTCAGCAAGTGTATTTAGCCTTCGGCGCGATCGAGTCGATAATGGTTGGAACCGCGGATTCGAACGGATAAAAAGCGCGGATTTAGGTTTTATGCAGTACGTAGAGAACCCTCCGAATCCATGGCTCACTCACTCAGTGGAATGGATTGGCGAACCACCCGAAGCGAAGCTCGAAGTCTTTGAAGAGACCGCGACTCGCCACATCATCACTCACAACAATAGTCCTGATGTCGGTTTTGATTACACCGTCAATTGCTATCGCGGCTGTATTCACGGTTGCACCTATTGCTTCAGCCGGCCGACGCACGAGTATCTTGGCTACGGCGCTGGAACTGATTTCGATCGCAAAATCGTCGCGAAAGTGAATGCGCCGGAACTCTTGCGGAAAGACTTACTGCGACCGTCCTGGAAAGGCGCCGAGATCGTTTTCTCTTTCACTTCCGATCCATACATTCCGCTGGAAGCGAACTACAAACTGACTCGTCGTTGTCTCGAAGTTTGTGCCGAGTTTCGCAATCCGGTCGGAGTGATCACGAAGTCGGCTTTGATACGCAGAGACATCGATGTGCTTCAGGATCTGGCGCGCAATGCAAAGCTGGGCGTGTTCTTCACGATCCCTTTCACTGACGTCGAGACCGCTCGCGCGGTTGAGCCGTTTGCGCCGCTGCCGGAAGCAAGATTTCACGCGATGGAAGCGCTCGCTGCTGCGGGTATCAAAGTCGGCATCGGAATCGCGCCTGTCATTCCGGGTTTATCCACCGATATTCCCGTGTTGTTGAAACGTGCGAAAGAAGCCGGCGCCGAGTATGCGTTCATAAACATGTTGCGTTTGCCGGGGAACGTGGCGCCATATTTTGAAGAGCGTTTGCGCGAGAAATTGCCGACTAAAGCGGACCGCGTGCTCAATAGAATTCGTGAAGCGCGAGAAGGAAAGCTCAATTCGAGCGTCTTTGGCGAGCGTATGCGCGGCAAAGGTCAATACTGGGAAGCCACCGAGCGCCTCTTCAAAATCCACTGTGCGCGGCTCGGATTCAACAAGAAACGCACACATCAGACACCCGCAGGCAGCACTTTTCGGCGACCCTCTGCCCAGGCTTCATTATTCTAGCCACAGTAAACACGGATGAAGACGGATGAGAATCTTAAGTGTAATCGCGCTGTTCGTAGCGCTCGGAGTCGCTTGTAGCCAGCCACCGGCCGGACGTGGTGCGGGTGAAACCGGAACCTCCGCACAATCGGGCGTGCGTTTCAAAGTGGAAAAGGTTATCGGAGGACTCGAAGTACCGTGGTCCATCGTCTGGACGCCTGACGGTCGCATGATCTTCACCGAGCGGCCCGGTCGCGTGCGAGTGTTTGAGAAGGGGACTCTCAATCCGAAGCCGTTGTTCACCGTGCCTGATGTTGAGAAGTCTGGCGAAAGCGGATTGATGAGTGTGGCGCTGCATCCGCAGTTCAGCAGTAACCACTTTCTCTATCTGTCGTACGCGTACTCAAACGGCGGCGTACTCGTTCGTGTGGTGCGTTATCGCGAGACACCGGAAGGTCTCGTCGAGCCGAAAGTGATAATCGAGAATCTTCCGGCAGCGCAGTTTCATGCCGGCTGCCGCCTTCGTTTTGGACCGGATGGAAAACTTTATGTGACCACCGGCGACGCAACGCGTCGTGAGCTCGCGCAAAAACTCGATTCACTCGCTGGCAAGACACTGCGATTAAACGACGACGGTTCCGTCCCGCAAGACAATCCGTTTATTGGTCAGCAAAATGTGAGACCGGAAATCTGGTCGCTTGGTCATCGCAACGCGCAGGGTATGGATTGGCAGCCGGGTTCGAATCTGATGTTTCAGACTGAACATGGACCAAGCGGCTTTGATGGTCCGGGCGGCGGCGACGAAGTCAACATCGTCGAGAAGGGAAAGAATTACGGTTGGCCCATCATTCATCACACGCAAACAAAGGAAGGTTTGGAGTCGCCTTTGCTCGAGTACACGCCCGCGTGTGCACCTGCGAGTGGAATGTTCTACCGCGGCTCGGTCTTCACTCAATTCAAAGGAAACTTCTTCTTCGGATGTTTGCGTGGCGAGCGACTGATTCGCGTTACGCTTGATGGCAGAAAAGTTGTGAGCCAGGAAGATCTGGTGAAGGACTACGGCCGCATCCGCGACGTCGCCGAAGGACCGGACGGTTATCTCTACTTCTCAACTTCCAATCGTGACGGCCGCGGCAAACCCACCGAGGACGACGATCGCATCATGCGATTAGTGCCACAATAGGCCACAAAAGGCACATAAGACACAAAAGGCACAAAAAGGAATTTTCCCTTATGTGCTTTTTGTGTCTTATGTGCCTTTTGTGGCTAAACTTTTTGAGCCAGGATGGCGGTTTTGCTCCAGCCAATTGCCTGTGGTGGCGGGAAGCGATATTGATGGACGATGCGGAAGTGTCGCTCGGTCTGGTTCTTCACCTCACGCGGCGGATGGCTCTTGAAGCGGAAGAGTACCTCGAGAAACACACCAATCAGGCTCGGATGAATCGGGAGGTGCAACAAGTGACCCCCGGGAGCGATGACACGCGCGAGCTCGTTCAGTCCGTCTTCCAACGGCACATACTCCAGCGCACCCGCAGTAACAACAAGGTCGAGTGATTCATCGGCAAACGGTAGACACAGCAGATTTCCCTGCGTGAACGTCACATCGCGTTTTCGGCCCGAACTGTAATACAGCGCCTTTCGCGCCGCGGCGACGGATGTCGACGACAAATCCAGCGCCGTGATTGACACTGGAAAGCGAATCGACCGCAACAAGGCAAAAGTAAGCAGGCCGGTTCCACAACCGGCGTCAAGAATGCGCGCCCCACGTGTAACCGGGAGCGGATGATGAGCAAAGTATTGATCCAAAGAACGACCGTAACCGTTGACCTTAAAGGTCAAGTCGTAAAAACGCGCGATGCGGTCGTAATACGAGCCGGCACGCGCCTCGTTTTTGGTTGCAGTTAGGGCATACTCCATTAGCTTCTTCTCAAGCCTCAGTTAGTGAATGTCTACGACAGTTGTCGGTATTTCATCGCCGAGTGGCCGGCAAATTGTATCGTCCCGACCGATTTTACTCAACTGAAAACCCTCCAAACCACCGATTTACGTCAGATTTCACTGCAAGGTTCAGGCCAAGCGCAAGAACCCGGGAACACCACGTTCCTTGTTTTTAAGGAGGAACACCATGAATCGAATTCGCCTGATATTGAGCTTTGCAGTATTTCTCGTGGCACTTTTGCTGGGGACCGGAACCGTGATTCTCCTGCGACAAGCCAACGCCGCCGTTCCAGAACCGCCTCAAGAGCGCCTCAGTAAATCTTACCCAAACTTTGAGGTTGATGTGCTCGTCAACGGACGACCATTACAGGAATATTACGCAAGGGGCCGGACCTACATCGAAGCTCTCCAGGGCGCGGAGTATGAGCTGCGGCTGAGAAATCCCACCTCAGAGCGTGTCGCGGTGGCGCTTTCGGTTGACGGACTTAATACGATCGATGCGCGTCACACCTCCGCATGGAATGCGAGCAAGTGGGTGATCGAACCGTATCAGACGATAACAATCAGCGGCTGGCAAATGAGTTCGGAGCGAGCGCGCCGATTTTATTTCACCAACGAACGAGATTCGTACGGCGCAAAGCTCGGCCAGACCGCGAATCTGGGTGTCATCTCAGCGGTATTTTTCAGGGAGCGGCGCCGCGTCATTTCAGTGACGCCGCCTTATCCGATTTCCCGTAATCGTGATCGATCGGATCCGCAGCAACAGGCAGGTCGCGCCGAGGACGCACGTCCGAGTAAGTCGGATAGTGCGAAGGAGAGTCGAGCCGCGGCGCCAACGCCGGATGATGAGTATGCGGCCACGGGAATCGGGCGGAATGTGCGGAATGATGTCCGTTGGGTTGATATGGATTTGGAGTCGAATTCGGCCGGCGAAGTGACGATCAGGTATGAGTATTACTCGGCGCTGTTGAGACTCGGAGTAGTACCGCGACAGCAGTCACGTGAGCCGCTGCAGCGTCGGGAAGACTCAAGAGGGTTTAGTCCGGAACCGTAGTTTAGCCACGGATGAACGCAGATTATTTACGGATTAGATCCGCGGTATAGAGTTGCCGGTAGACGCGGTAATTGGACATCACCTTTTGGACGTAACCTTTTGTCTCGTCGAATCCGACTTCTGAAGTAAACACACCGGGGTCTGAACGTTTGGCACGCTGGAGCCATCGCGCGACGTTGTCCTCACCGCCGTTGTACGAAGCCGCCACTGGCTCCAGCATCTGCGGAAAGAGTTTTGTTAAGTGCTCGATATATTCCGCGCCCACCATTATCGAAGTCTCAGGCTGGTAGAGTTGATTCTCACGCAAAGCATTCAGGCCCGCGCCTGGTCCATACTTCTGCGCCGCGTCCATCGTCAACTGTAATAACCCACGCGCTCCAGCCGGCGATTTTGCCAGCGGCTTGAAAACACTTTCCTGACGAATGAGTGCGAGGATAAAACGTGGATCGAGTTTGCGTGTCTTCGCCGCACTCAGGATCGCCTGACGGTAAGGGGCAGGATAAAGTTCAGACACTGAATCGATAGCGCTGTTAACACGCTCCGCCCGTTTCGAGACGATCTCCGCGCGTGATGGACCAGCAAGAGCAGCCAGCCGCTGGCTCGCGAGCCATCCGTAATACGATTCGATGCTGTCCGGCACTGCCAGATAAGCACTGAACGCCTCGTCTTTTCGGCCAGCTTTCTCGAGACTGAAAGCCTTGAGATACGCGACTTCGGCCGAACTTGTGAGCACTGCTTTCGAGAACGACCGTTTCAGCAGTTGCTCTGCGGCATTGACTGCGTCATTCCAGCGATCTTCGGCGACGTAGAGACGCAACTCAGCAAACATCGCATTCGTCTCAACCGGTGTTCCTGCAAAACGCTGCCTGGTTCGTGCGACCCACTGCAGTGCCTCGGCGGGTTTATCTGCTTCGCGCAGAGTGTCGATGACGTTCAGGGTGGCGGTGTCGATGCGTTCACCACTCGGATAACGATCGACGTATTCAGCATAACGATCCGCGGACTCGGCAAATCTTCCCATGCGCAGCAGGGAAGCGGCACTAAAATTCAGCGCCTCACGACTTTCCTTCGTCCCGTTATAGTTTTGGACAATTTTATTGAAGATGGCGTAGCCCGGCTGATAATCCTTGCTCAGAAAATATGAACGCCCGATACCGAGCATTGCTTCCGGCACGCGCGGGTCTTGAGGGTAGTTATCAATGAGCGTTTGCCAGTGTGCGCGTGCTTCTTCAAAGGCACGAACGCTGAGATAGATCGCGGCGCGGCGCATGTGCTCGGCCGGAGCGAGTTTGGTGAGATTTCCCCTGGCGTCGCGATCGGCAGCGTCGCTGCGTCGCACGGCTGCCAGGGCTGTTTCGCTGGCTGCCTGTTTGGCGATTACGGCTGAATTGCGGCTGGCGGCTGTCGAGGGAAGTGCGCCCAGCAAACAAATAAGAAAGGCGGCGAATTTCTTTAACACCCTTTACTACTCCCGGGTTGAACCTGGCAACTCTTCGATGATCTCGAAGGTTGATTGGATTTCCACTGTCGGCCGCAACGTTGCCGCGACACTACAGTACTTCGTTTCGGAGAGTTCAATTGCGTGCGCGACGGCTTTCGGTGAGATCGATCGTCCGGTGAAGATGTGATGCACTTTCATCGATGTGTATTTACGCGGATACTCATCGCGACGCTGTCCGCTAACTTCGACGATGTAGCTGCTCACGTGTTGTCGTTTCTTTGCGAGGATGCTGGCGACATCTGTTGCCGTGCACGATCCAAGTGCAACTAGTAATAATTCCACGGGCGAAGGCGCAATTGAACGTTGACTGTCCGTGTCGAGCGCCATCGCATGACCTGACGGCGTAATGCCAAGAAACAAGTCTTCACTCACGAACCGAACCGTTGCTTTCACGCCAGTCACCGACATCGCGCAAAGAATAACACACGCGCCAGCGGCTCAGACCATGTTATGATTCCAATGACTGATTGGACCTCCCAGCGGCAAAAAAATTCAGGTAAAGTCTCGATCGTTTCACCCAGGAAACGCTTCAGTACAGGCGTGGGAGGAACCCCGACATGGCCGATATCCTGGTCGTTGACGATGACGACGTGATCCGTGAAACGCTCGACGAGTTGTTGTCTGCGGAATATTCCTGCCAAACAGCGGACACTGCTGAAGAAGCACTCGCGAAACTGCAAGCGCAACGTTTTGATGTGGTGTTGACTGACATTTCCATGCCCGGTTTGAGTGGAATGGAATTGTTGAGTCGAGTGGTGGAACTATATCCCGGTACGCCGGTGATCATAATCTCCGGTCATAGCGATCAGGATCACGCGCAGAGTTTGATCAGTCGAGGTGCGTTTGATTATTTGTTGAAGCCTTTTCGGTTGGAAGTTGTTGAAGCCAGCGTCAAGCGTGCGATCGAACGAAGCCGGTGACAGGATTTCAGGATCAAGCTGAACAAGATTGACTCATCCTGTAAATCTTGAAAATCCTGTAATCATGTAAAAAACTCACCTCGAAACCAGGGAGGCAACAGTCTGTCGTTTGCCACCTAACTCGTTAATGTCACGCACCAACTCGGCAATGCGATCGGCAGTGAAAGGTTTGGCCACGATCCAATCGACGCCGGCCGCTTTCTTTTCGTAAGACCCGACAGCTTCGCCCCAACCGGTAATCACAGCAATCGGAATGGTCTGGTTTATCAACCTGATCTCACGCGCGAGTTCCCAGCCACTCATTCCCGGCATTCCCACATCGGTAAAAACGCCATCGAACTCATGTTCCTTGAACAGCGATAACGCCGCACTGCCACTCTCAGCCAGATGAACCTCGCAGTGTTCACCCTCGAGAATTTCCCCGAGCAGATCGCGAACGAAATCTTCATCGTCAACCACAAGTAATCGTGCAAACGATCGTCTCTGGATTTGCGGCTCGGGCTCGGCCAGCACCTCAGGCGTGGCAATATCGATGGATTCGATCGGCTTGACACTCTTCTCCGCGATCTTTGCCAACGGCAGTGTGATCCGAAACTCTGTTCCTTTTCCGTATTGCGATTCGACTTCAATGTTGCCGCCGTGTCGCCTGATGATGCCGAAGCTCACCGCGAGCCCGAGTCCGAGTCCTGCTTTTCCTTTGGTAGTGAAGAACGGATCGAAGATCTTCGAACGCACTTCGGGATACATTCCCACGCCTGAATCGACGACCGTCACAACAACTGCTTCGCCAATGGTGCAACTCTTGATCAAAAGTTTCCCGCCTTCGGGCATCGCGTCGACTGCGTTGAAGACCATGTTGACCAGCACTTCACGCAATTCCGAATCGTCGCCCAACACCATCGCGTTCGATCCGATTTGCAGATCGAGACTGATGTGGATGTTCGACGCTTCAGCACAGTTTTTCCAGCGCGGTCGCGTGATCTCGCTTGCGTCCTGTAGTACCTGATCGATCAAGACGAGCTCAAAGTTGTGATCGCGTCGCTGTCGGGCGAAGTCCTGAATGCGTTTGACGGTCTTGGCGCCATCTTCAGCGGTCCGGATGATTATTTCGAGACCGCGTTTGATTTTTTCCGGATCGTCAGTGCGTTGAAGTAACTGCGCACGTCCGAGAATGCCGGCGAGAGTGTTGTTGAAGTCGTGCGCGACGCCTGAGGCAAGCTCACCGAGCGCAGAGAGTTTTTCTACCTGGGAAAACTGTTCACGAATGCGTTCCTGCTCGGCGATGTAATGCGAGAGTTCCTTGACGTGATCCTCGGCTTGCGCTGCCTGTGCCGCCGAAGTCTCGACGTTTTTCAGATACGTGCGATAAGTGAGAAAGGTGATGGCGATGATCGGGAGTGTGATCACAAAGGCGTACACGCCGATGAAATAGACGAGACCCGCGATGATTCCCGCCGCACATGCTCCGGTGAAATATGTTATCGACGTCCATAAATAATGCTTGCGCCAGGTTTGCCAGATCGGTTCACCGGCTTTCAGCGCACCACCGATGGCCACGATGCCGGAGTTAGAAACATAATGCGTCAGCGCCATAGTGCAGATGGCGGCCACAAACGTCGGCGAGATTGGCTTCGTTCGCAGCGTCACTACACTGCCGAAGATCAGTTCCATCACACTGCTTGTGATCAGTATCGAAACTGCTGTCGAGGCCCAATTGAAGCCCACAATCGCAGGCCGGCGGCTGAATCGCAGCGTCGAGATCAGCGCTTCCATTGCGCCCACCACCACCGCGGCGGCTCCGCCGTAGAGCAGCAGGACCAGAAAGACAAATGTGTCGGAGACTGATACCTGGGAGCTGAAACGGGGAATCGGGATCGTGATCCGCGACGTCAGGAGTAAGGCGACTGCGATGAGAATCGCAAAGTGTAGATCAAGCTTGGTGATTTCCACCTGGAGCGCAGAGGTTACGAACGCGAGGAAACCGCATGCAATTACTATCCAGAGGAATGGGCCGAAGAATTTATTTCTCATGGCGCCAGGGAGCGACGCTTACGTCGTCATACTTGAGGTGGGCCAACTTGGCTTCAGCAGGGCCGAGTAAGGGTGAAGAGACCTGCTAGTTTTGTACGGGCTCCTTCCGGGGAAGGAAGATGGTTTCGTAAGTAGCTCTGAAATTGAAACCGCATTTGCGATAAAAGCCCTGGGCCCATTCATTGGTTTCGTTTACCAACAGGCAAACTGATTTGGTGTTTTCGAGCAGGCGTCGCATCAGTTCGGACATGAAACGCTTGCCGAGGTTTTTGTTACGGCAGTCTTCACGCAGCCAGATTCCTTCGAGATAGATAACTTCGGGAGTCCTGGAGATCACGTCTGCCTTGAAAACCAGTCGCTCATCTTCAACCGCTACCCATGTTCGTCCTTGTTCGATCCGTCGCAGACATCGTTCGCGAAAGCCTTTCGGGTCCACTTGCAACGGGTCAACTCCACTTTCAGCGTAAGCAAGTTCGGCCTGAATCGGCATTACCAACTCGAGTTCCGCGGCAGTTGCTGGTCTGAGACCGGCAATCGGTTCGCGCGCGTCGACCGGCATTGATAATTCAAACAACCACTCGCGACAGGCCAGGCGCTGCTTGCGGCCGGTTTTAGTGTAGTGACTCCAGAAGTCAGCTACTCGTTCTTTCTCGCCCATGATCATGTGAGTGTTGGGACACTCACGCGCCACTTGTGCCAGTGCTGCGAGTGCTCGATCTGAAACTGTTTCCATCAGCGTTGCGTGACCGACGAGGGCCACGCCCTCGAGTTGACCGTTCAGGTCGCGACAACCGTAGAACGTGCCACGATTGAATGGGCTGACGATGCCGTTGTCGCGAATCATGCTCATCATCGCCACGGTGTGAATCGGACGCTGCGACAGAAATTCAAGAACTTCCGCAGCCTCATTGTTTGTCAGACGCTCAACCTTAATCGATTCCATCTTAACGGGAATCTCCCGCTCGTTTGCTCTGGGTGCGGTGCTCGTTTGCAACATTGGTCTACCTCTTCTCCAGGGGTTCTGAGTAGTGTTAGTGCTTAGTAACCCAGATAGTCGGTATTGTCGTCGAGCACGATTGCCATCGTCGTCGTTGCGTCGCCATTCGTCAGTGCGTTGAACGCCTGGAGAACCGCGTCGCCAATAAGAACACCATCGCCAACGAGTACGCCGTCGCCAATCAAAACGCCATCGCCGATCAGGACGCCATCACCGATGAGCACTCCACCGAGGAGGACCTTCATTGATAAGAACGAGGTACCGACGCCGAGTGTGGTGCCATTGCTGGTAACGATTGCGTCGCCGATAAGAACTCCAAGTGAGAACTTCATTACATCGCCAATCAAAACGCCGTCACCAATCAACACGCCATCGCCGACGAGAACGCCGTCACCAATGAGCACGCCATCGCTAATCAAAACACCGTCGCCGAGCAGTACGCCTTTCGCGTAAACCTTTTGATACTGAGTGATCAGGGCTGAACCTTTGGCAAATCCCTGGCCCACGATCGCGCCCTGGGCCCACTGAAAACTATAGGAGCCGGTCGAGGTTGCGATCGTGGTCTGGGGGGTCGGGGCTGCAGCGGTCAGCAATGAAGCGCCAAGCAAAGTTGAGCTGGTGATGGTGGTGCGAACCAGCTTGGCGATACGAACAGCGCCGTCGACGTTGAGTTCGCCGGTACCCTGCTCGTACATGTTGAAGTTTGGAAGCTGTTGCGCGGTATACATCAACAGCATCTTGACCAGGTTGGGGGTAAGAGTCGGATTGGCTTCAAACATCAGCGCCGCGGCGCCGGACACGAGGGGAGCCGCCATCGACGTTCCGCTCAGCATCATCTGGCTGCGGTTGGGACTACTGCTGACGTGTGCATCCAATGATGGATTCTGTGAAAGCAGGAAATTGTTTGGCGACTCGGCAAAGATAGTCTTGTTGCCGGGCGCCGCGATTTCGGGTTTGGTTACGTTGTCAAAACGTTTCGTGCCGTTCGCATCGGTCCAGAAGCTGCGCGTCGGACCACGTGAGCTGTAAGACGCGATCGTGTCGTCGCCGCGCTGATTGGTTCCCTTGGTGTCAACGGCGCCCACAGTGATTACTGAAGGTTCGTTGCCGGGAGCGTGAATCTGTCCATAGACTTTTTGGCCGGCACTGTTCTTTCCATTGTTACCGGCTGCCGCAACTACGACGATACCCTTATCGACGAGTTGACGCGCGCCAAGACAAAGCGGGTCAAACTTGTAGGAGTTGATGGCCGGGACGCCGATGCTCATGTTGACGACGCGTACGTTGTAGGTCGCCGCATTGGCCATCAGCCAGTTGTAGGCTGCAAGAACGTTTGATACTGAGCCGACGCCTTTTGAATTCAGAACTCTTAAGTTAACCAGCTTCGCTCGCGGCGCGATGCCGATATATTCACCTTTCGCAATCAGTCCGTTTCCGGCTGCTGCGGCCGCGACGTGCGTGCCGTGACCGTACGGATCGTCCGTTCGGCCTTCACCAGTAAAATCCACATTGACAACAACGCGTGACTGACCGGTTTGTGCATCGAGGAAGGAGGTGTGCGAACTGTAGATACCGGAGTCGACGATTGCGATTCCGATGCCACTGCCATCAAGCGCACCGTCGCTAGCCATCGAGCGCACATTGTCGGTGCCAGTCGTGCGGGCAACGTGTCCGCCGAGAGTCATTACTTCGCTGTCCAGAGAGACAAATTCGACTTCGGGAAAGTTTGACAAAGCCGAGACGACGTTAGCAGGTAATTCGAGGGCAAAAGAGTTGAGGTAGTCGAAATGTTTTTTGATCTTGATGCCGTTTGATGCGAGCAGCGCATTAAGCTGACCGGTCGGTTTTTGGTTGAGCTGCAGAATTACCTTAACGAGGCTCGCGCTGCTCTTCTTGACCAGCACGTCGCCGAGGTCTGAAGCAACCTTGCCCGGCTTTTCATCCTTGCTTCCTTTTTTTGCCTGGACATTGGTCCATGTGGCACCACCCAAAAGGTTTGGTCCCAGCGTGAGACTTGCCAGCAATGCCAGCACCAGGAAGCGTCTTGTTCGATTAATCAATGTCACCTTTGTCATTCTCCGTCAGAGGTTTTGCCGGTTGTGGACAAACAACTGGCGCGGTCCTCTGTGCAGGGGGCGTGCCAGATGGGGGCGATCGGGTTAGATCGTTGTGCGGCAAGAACTTAACTTGATCTCGCGTAGGCTTCAGGTGGGCCAAATGCCTGACCGATTTGGGCAGATTGACTGGACCACCCTTTCAGTTTGATAGAATCCGCCCCATGCTTCCTGAAGAGATTGAGGTTCATCGTGACCGGATGTGGCGCCGCGATCCGGAAAACCGAGTCGAAGACGTTTACACCGCGGAACGGTTTATCGACGAGGTTGGGTTTTGTGAAGCATTAACCGATTCGCGCCGTCCGGGACCATCGCTTTACGTCGCAGTTTGTGGTCGCAGAGACGCGCATATGCCGCGTAATGTGCAGAAAGATCCGGAGAGTCGGTTGGCCTGGACCATCAAGGACGACGTAATGCGGCGGGGCAAGTGTTTTTATGGAAAGGTGCTGCGCGGTCGGTCCACTTTCATTGCTCCACGCCTGATTCCATTCTTCAACACGCTCTTTGGTTTGTCGAAAGGAATGGAGAAAAAAGTTCTTTCGACGGACGCGCAAGCGATTCTCAAGGTCATGAGGCGTGAATGGGAGATGGGAACACGCGACTTACGTGAGGCGATCGGCATTGCAGAGCGGGTGCGGTTTGATAAAGCGATGACTCAGCTTCAGAAGTACCTCAAGATAATTCCCAGTGAGGTCCTGTACGAACCGACATTTACCTACATCTGGTCCATTCCCGAAGGACGTTTTCCCGACGAGTTCAATCAGAATGTGAAGCGAGAACACGCCGTGCAGGAGATTGCGCGGTCATACCTGGTCGGTGCGGGAATGACAGTACGTGGCGAACTCGCGCGTGTCACCGGTCTCAGGTCTCCGGAAGCAGGCTTGGGAAATTGGGGACTCGTCGACGAAGGCTTCGCCGAACGTCTGGCTCCCGGCGTCTATCAGCTAAAGTTTCTCAACAAAGCCAAATCTCAAACAACCTGATCTTTTATCTGCTTTTTGTGCCTTATTGTGGCCAATTCAGGGCGTGGTGAGGCTTTCGTCGGTCGCTTCACGCAGCGCCTGTTGCTCCAACTGCGCGATCTCGAGTACGAGCGGCAACTGATCCTGAGAATTTCCCAACCGCTGCATCATCATATTTGTCTCGCCGTCGTTGAGCCGGCGTCGGGCGGTGGCTTCGATTGTCTGTAACCGCGTCTTTGCCTTCACCAGATGGTCGTTCGCCTGCTGGCGCAAATGCTCGAGTTTTTCATGGTCAGCCGCCAATTCTTTCTGAAGAGAAGCAGATTCGGGCGTCTTTAGCGTTCGAGCCCGATTTATCTGCCTTTCCACTCGCAACATTTCCCGTTTTGACCGCGAAATAATGCGCGACGCGGTGAGTCTATTAGCGAGAGTTTCGAGGTACGCGTCAGCCAAAAGCGGGTTACTTTGCTCGATTTCCGCCAACGACTTGCGTTCGGCCGAGGTCAATTCCGATCGGAACCATACAACCTCATTCGCCGTGATTCCATCCGAAGCTAATCGGTCTCGCAATTGTGAGAGCCATCTCCGGCGGTAAAAGACGAGAAAAGCGGCGATCACCAGCCCCAACGCAAACCCCAGGGTTAGCGAGAGACCGGCCAGCAAAAGAAAGACGGCAGCCGATTCTGTGGCTGTTGCAGTAAGAAAAAGGACTAGAAATACGAGCGGAGCAGGCAGGGAAGTCGCCACCACTGCCATCCAGGGAGCAAGTTTCAGCATACGCGCAGTTCTGGCGTCTTTGCGGGAAAGCTTGCCACCGGATTCACTCATTACCAGCGATGCGCTCATAGGTCTGAGATCTTAGCTCATGAAACATGTCACCGGCCAGCCTGCGTTACGCCAACGCCAATTGAGCCCCGGTGTCTGTATAATGAACGGTGAGATTGCAAAGGAAGATTCAATGAAGACGCTCCGACGACTCACATTCCAGTTTCTTTTCGCTTTGAGTTTTGCCCTGATAACTCCGGTTGTCTTTAGCCAGCCGCAAACGCCATTGAGCAACAACGGTGTTTCTCGCGGGCCGGGCAAGCCGGTCACGATTCCGGTAACAATCCGCACAAAAGAAGAAGCTGCTGCCCGATCGGAGGAGACTTACTTCCAAAATGTCGACCTTGTAATCAGTGAAGATGGCGAACCGCAGACCTTCATTTCTCTGCGTGGTATCGGTACCAATGCTCCCATCACGCTTGCGGTTCTAATTCAGGACGACCTCGTACCTTCAATTGGTAACGAGATCAAGGACCTTGCAGAGTTCGTCAGGAACCTGCCGAGAGGTTCACGAGTAATGGTGGGATATTTGCGCACCGGCAGTTTGCAAGTGAAACAGAAGTTTACGAACGATCTCGAGCGAGCAGCCAGTGCCCTTCGTCCACCAAGCGGTGTTGAAAGTGCCGGTCCATACAATCCATACGTTGAAGTGATTGAAGCTTTGCGACGATTCGAAGGCCAGCCACTGGGCCGGCGCGCGGTTTTACTCGTTTCAGATGGCCTCGATATTTCA
The DNA here is from genome assembly GCA_035694465.1 of Pyrinomonadaceae bacterium. Lineage (GTDB taxonomy): Bacteria > Acidobacteriota > Blastocatellia > Pyrinomonadales > Pyrinomonadaceae > PSRF01. The sequence goes on from DASSFI010000027.1 coordinate 136,066, forward strand.
CGCGGTGTCGACTCGTCCTCGCCGACTCAGAGCGTTGATTTACAGCGTGCCGTGAATGAATCGCAACGGCGTGGAGTTGCGATCTATGGCTTTTACGCACCCACACTCGTCGCGGCAAGCAATCCGGGGTTGGTGAGTAACGCCCAGAGTTCGCTGTTGCGGTTGTCGAATGAGACGGGCGGAATTGCGTTCTTCCAGGGCACTGGTGCTCCAGTTAGTTTCCGGCCTTTCATACGTGAGCTCGATACCTTACTCCAGAAACAATTCGCGCTCACATTCCTGTCGACACACCTCAAGAAAGGATTTCACCGTATCGAAGTGAAATCATCGACTCCGGGTGTGCGTGTTCACTATCCTTCGGGATACGTGAGGTAGGTGTTTTACTGGACGGTAGCGGCGAGCAGGGAACCACGATGATCGCTTGCGATTGCCCAGCCTTCGGCGAGCTGTCCGATCATGCCGTGAAAGTAGATTTCACTGCCGCTTAACACGACGAGTACATCGCCGGCGTGATAACGCGGATCTTCGAGCCGGAAACGAATAACCGTCGCCTGTCCATTCTTCTGTTCCACTGTTTCAAACTGAAAAGTATCAGCGTCGGCTACATACGTCTGCGAGTTATTCGCAACTCTCTGCTCTTCTGGCATCGCGTTCCTCCGTGTCCCGTCCTGTTTCTCATGAAATCTGTTAAAAAAGTCACTGCCTGCTCTGTTTATTTCGACTGCAAGAATAACCCATTATTCCCACAAGGACACTACAAGGACATCTCTACCATTTCGCAGCGACTGCGTGACTACTCCGTCACGCTTTCCTTTTAAACCACATCCTGCAATTCCACGTACCCGACGCCCCCTCAAGCGGTAAAACCAGGAGTCCCCGGCTAAACGACTTGCAATAGTTATCGGTCGCCCTCAGCAAGTCAATCGTGGCTCCGTTTGATGCGAGGAAACGCAAAATGACTCTCAACACTTCCCGGTTTCGGCGAGGTAATCCCTGGCAGACAAAAGACACGAGACGCGCTGTAGTAGCAGCGGGCTTCATACTGGCGCTGGTTACACTCGTCCTGCCTGGCTTCAATCGTTCGCGCGCATCCAATCCGACTGGTGGAACCATCAATCCGACGGCGACGACGCCCGTTTCCTGGACCGGAACTGCACTCGCCGGTGGCGCCGTCAACGCACCGCTGCTGATTAATAGCGAAGATCTCTGTCAGGAAGGCATCACCTGCGACACGTTCACCTTAACCGTCGGAGGATCCGCGGCAGACTGGGCTGGCAAGCTGATCCGCATAAAGATTGAATGGTCATTGCCGGTGACGGACTACGATCTGTACATTCACAAAGATTCTAACTCCGGACCGGTCGTCGGCAATTCTGGTCGGGGCGCAACGTCGCCAACCGATCCGCTTACCTGGGAAGACACGACGATCGATCCTTCGATCAGTGGCACCGGAGTCTATACGATTCGCGCCGTTTACTATATCGCCACTGCGGCCGATCAATATCACGGGAGCGCGACGATTGAGAGTAAACCGGCGCCGCAACCGACTCCCACTCCCTCGACAGAAATCGCTCCACGTTACACGAGTTATGCAGCGCCGTCGGAACTGGGTAACTCTGCCGGCGAGCCAACAATCGGAGTGAACTGGAACACCGGTGCGGCGATGTTTGTAGCTTCGTTACAAACGTTGCGAATCAAGTGGGACGACACGGCGTCACCCGCTTCGGCAACTTGGGAAGATGTCAGCGCGCCAACCACTTCGTTAACCACACTCGATCCTATTTTATTTACCGACAGCGATGCGGGCTCGAATCGCACGAATCGCACCTTTGTCTCACAACTACTCGGCAAAGCGAGCGCGATGGCCTATACCGACGACGACGGTGCGCACTGGTCCATCAGTCAAGGCTCGGGTATCAACTCGGGTGTGGACCATCAAACTATCGGCGGTGGTCCTTACGCGAAAAATCCCGACGGTTCGCTCAAAGGCGGCGCGATCCAGCTACCGGGGCTTAACGGACAACTTTATCCGAATGCGATTTACTACGCTTCGCAGGACGTTGGTCTCGCGGAGATTGCGCGCAGCGATAATGGAGGGCTCACTTTCGGTGTCGCGATTCCGATGTGGACCCTCGTGCAGTGCGACGGGCTGCATGGTCACATCAAAGTCGCGCCGGATGGCACGGTTTACGTGCCGAATAAATCCTGTGGCGGTAAACAGGGAGTGGCCGTTTCAGAAGACAATGGCCTCTCGTGGACGATTCGGACGGTCGAAGGAAGCTCTGCGGGCGAAACGGATCCTTCGGTCGGTATTGGCGCCGACGGCACGGTTTATTTTGGTTGGGCCGATGGTGATGGACATGCGAAGGTTGCCGTGTCGCACGATCGTGGCGCGACGTGGCAGCACGTGCAGGATGTCGGCGCCTCGCAGGGCGTTCAGAACAGCGTCTTCCCGGCAGTCGCTGGTGGCGATAGCAACCGCGCCGCGTTCTTCTTCCTCGGTTCAACAACATCAGGCGCCAACGGGAGGGGAACTGATTTGACGTTCGCCGGCACGTGGTACGGTTACATCGCCACGACTTACGATGGAGGCGCGACGTGGGTCACAGCGAATGCGACGCCAAACGATCCGGTGCAACGTGGCGTGGTTTGCACTAACGGCACGACTTGTCCGGACGGCACTCGCAATCTTCTCGACTTCAACGATATTACTGTTGACAAGCAGGGCCGTGTGCTCGCTGCGTTTGCTGATGGCTGCGTTTCTGCTGAATGTATTCGCGGCGTCGATCGAAACGGCGACGGAAAGATCGATAGTCTCGACAATGATGGGACTGATAAGGCGACCATCATTCGCCAGACTGGCGGCAAACGTTTGTACGCGGCTTTCGATCCGCCTACCAACACAACGCCGTCCGCTCCGCTTCTCGTCGCGACTCGAGATGGTGATGCGGTGAACCTGGCGTGGTCAATACCCGACGACGGTGGCTCGCCGATCACAGGTTACAGCCTGTATCGCGGTGTTGAGGGTGGAGCGGAGACTCGATTGTTCAACGCCGACATTAATTCTTACGTAGACAACGATGCCGCAGCCGGAAACTTTTATTATCGCGTGACGGCGTCGAATGCGAATGGCGAGGGAGCATCGTCTCCGCACGTTTCGCCGGCGACGACGGAAACTGCGTGCAGCGGTCTGGGTGTGACGATCCTGACTGATCCAGCGGGTGACTCCCTGGACCAGCTCGGTAGTCACGACATCCGCTCGCTAAATATCGCTGAACCGTATTCGGCTGATGGTTCGCAGAAGCTGGTCTTCAGTTTGAAGATGGCTGATTTGGCGGATCCGCAGACTCCAAATACACAGTGGCGTGTTTACTTCACGGGCGCGAACAACAACGGATACTTTGTCGGGATGCAAACTGACTTGCTCGGAGCCGTCACGTTCAAGTACGGCACTTACATCCACAACGCTGACAATACGGTCGGGACGGCGACGATTGTCGGTAATCTCGATACGGGCAGTAACTACAACACGCAGACAGACACGATCACGCTCATTGTTTCAAATAGCAAGATCGGTAATCCGCAGGCTGGTGGCAGGCTATCGCGGATGTTTGTACGCGTGCCTGTGATTGCCATCGTGCCGGACAATGCCAATTACGGCACTCCGAGTACGGCGGTCGGCTACACCTTGATCGGCAATGCGGCATGCCAGTCGCGCCCGGCTGTTCCGTCGTCGCTAACGGCGACGAGTGGTGGCAAAGGCTCAGCGTCGTTGAGCTGGACTGACAATTCGAGTAACGAAGAGAGCTTTGTAATCGAGCGCTCGACCACAATGTCTGGAGGTTACATTCAGTTAGCCAGCGTCAGCGCTAACGTGCGGACCTACGCCGACAATACCTTGTTTAGAAAGTCGACCTACTTCTACCGCGTGCGGGCAGCAAATGCGGGTGGTAAGTCTGGTTATTCCAACGTAGCGAGTGTAAAGACTAAGTAGCCATGAAGAGACTATCAAGTATTTCACTGTTGCTTGTGATCGGCGTTCTTGTGAGCGCGGCCCCTGCCCGGCCGCGCCCCGAGATCATGGGTATCAGTCTCGACATGAAACACGATGAAGCGCTGGTCCGTCTGAAGTCGATTGGCAGTCTGGAGCGAGAAGCACGAAAACGGCAGGAAGTCTGGGCCGTTAAAGATGCTCGGATCTCACACCTGCTTGTCGGTTACGATGCGGACAACCGTGTGCGCTATGTCACGGCAATTGCGCGTGCGGATGGACCAAGGATTCGTTACCAGGAAGTTGCGGATCTGAAGTCCGCCCGCCGTAATGACACTTCAGGACAGCACAAATTCACGTGGGAAATTGAGGGACACCGCGGTCGGTCAGCATTCATCATGATCGCTCGCGGCCGCGATGCTCAATATCTCGATTCCTATTCAGTAAAGAAAAACGACCAGGAAGAAGAAGAAATAGATTGAGCCACTAAAGGCACAAAAATACACAGATGGTTTTTCTTAAACGTTTTGTGATTTTTGTGCCTTTTTGTGGCTACTGTTTTGGTGTGGCTTGGGGCGGCATGTCGGGCTCGAACCGACGACCTCCAGATCCACAATCTGGCGTTCTAACCTACTGAACTAATGCCGCCATAACTAAGTTGTGCTAATGCCCCCGGCAGGACTCGAACCTGCGGCCCTCTGCTTAGCTTCCAGCATCAGGCTTTCCCTGACCGCCCGTCAAAGCTTGGGTTTGCTGGCTGGACTATATCTTGGACATCACAGTCCCGACCCGTATAGTCTCTGAGGATCCCTGCACGACAAACGCCGACAGGTTTCCTGCGGATTACCCAATCCTCTCGGATTTTTACTGGACCAAAGAACAGGTCAAGTACCGGAGGCTCTCAGGGCGTCCCCGCATACAGGGTCGTCCACTCAATGGGTTCCGACCGCATTTCCCCATTAAGGCTCCAACAAGGCAGATGCTCTATCCGCTGAGCTACAGGGGCACATTTAAACGCAGGCATGTTAGCAAATCAAAGAACGGTGTCAACCAGATGCCGTTATGCGTTTTGGCAAATAAAAAGAGATCGCCCAGCGTGGGCGACCTCTCATCGAAAAAACCGTCAACTGAAGCTTATGCCGCGCGTGATTCTTTGGTTTCCGCGAACACGCGACGACCGTTCAGCGCATCATCAATAATCTCGCGCACTGCCGACGTTTCAGGATTGACGTCCATTCGGTCGCAGGCTTTGAGGTGTCTGATAATGCCCTCGGTAGCTATCTCAAGAGCTACGCCGTTGAGCTTTGAATAACGACGAGCTTGAATGTGATCAATTCTCATAAGCCGCTCATTCAGCGGCAAGTGTGTATCAAAAGTCACGATTGCCTCTACTCCTCCGTATAAGATCTCTCTAAATCCAATGTATGAACTATAGATGCTTTGCTGACCCCCCTTGGATGCAGCCCTCACCACAAGGCAAAGCCTTAGAATCAGGGTAAAACCCCAAAACAAAGGTTGGCGTATAAGCAATTGCCGCAGGGGTGTTCAGCGAAACGTTGGATTATAAACGACAAGCGGACATCCGACAAGAACTTTCTTATCCACAGATTACACAGATTAACTAAATGGAATCTGCGTAATCTGTGGATAAGGGAAACCCTAATTATTTTAACGTTTACGGACAAAAGCGCCGCCCAATTCCCTGAGGTGGTAAGGCGGCGCCGATGCTGAAAAATAAGAGTGCTGAAGGTTTACTTTTTTGGCAGCACGGTATCTTTCATTGATTTGCCAACTCGAAACTTTAACGTCGTCTTCGCGGGAATCTGGATGGTTTCGCCGGTAGCGGGGTTCCGGCCTTCACGTGCTTTTCGCTCGGATTTTACGAGCTTTCCGAATCCTGGGAGAACAAACTCACCGTTTGATTTAACTTCGCGCGCTGCGAGGCTCGACAGCTCTTCAAAGAACTCTTTAACTTGTGCTCGCTTCATTCCTGTGGATTCAGAGAAGTGGTTGATTACTTCCGATTGGGTCATGCGCTTCTTGCCTGGTGCGGCTTTGGTCGCCATAGTCTGGTGTAACACCTCCAACGAGAACTAAATTGAAATTCAAGACGGACTCTCATATATCACACTCAAGCTGCAAAAGTCTTCAACAAATACGGGATTTCTTGGGGTTTTGTGGGGAAATTTGGATTTCGAGGGCTGATAGCCACGGATGCCACGGATAAAAGAACCGATCGGCGCTGATCCGATTTTAAAATCCGTGTTATCCGTGGCTAGAAATGGTTCGCCCCATCGGGTGCCCTGCTAGTTGCTACGGATTTGCGCTTTGCTCAAGGGCTTCCTCGATCTCTTTGTACCAGTCCTGACTCTCGTTTCGTCGCTCTCGGGCCTCGCGGATGAGGCGAAGATTTCGAAGCGTCGTTTCGGGTTCCCAAACTTCCCGCACCAACGCCAATGCATCGCCCAATGCACTACCGGCTCGTTGCTCGTCTTTGGCCAACACGGCAAGTTCGAGACGCGTTGCGAAGTCCCAGTAATCGGGTTTACCTGAGCTGATACGACGTTCAACCGCATACGAGACCACAGTATTTAGTTCCTCGCGGCGTGGATCAGGTGGTTCTTTCAGTTCCATGAGGGTAACGGCGTTTACACCAGGATAGGCATCTCGCCAATCCGCCTCGAAGCCTTTTAGATAAGCTTCGATAGCTTTATCGAGCAAGCCGCGGGCGAGGAACTTGTTATTTACTTTTGAAGCCGCTTCCCAGCGATCTTTGAAAACACGACCGAGAATGCCATAAGTCTCACTACTCGGACCGTGCTTCGTTAGCACGTCGTTGAGTGCCTGCTCGGCTTTCTCACCTTGACCGTTCCGGTTGAGAGCGAGAGCAAGCTGTTCCTGCACCATCACCGTCGCAGCCAGCGGCCGCGACATCTTTTCGACCAACGCGATCATTTCGTTCCAACCCTTAACTGCTCGATACGACAGGAACAAATCGATAACGACACCAGACTCTGATTCTTTAATATCGCCAAGGTCTGCTTCAACTGCACGAAGAGCATCAACTCCCTGCTTACGTGCGTCCGCGAGCCGAGCTTTCATGGCCGCCGAGTAACGAACGCTTTCACGAAATACGTCGGTCTTGCTGCGATCGACGTCTGGATAATTCTCCACCAATTGGTAAATCGGACTATCAATGCAGCCTTTCGCATCGTTTACCGAAGTGTTGCGCGCTTCAACCAGACGATCAATCAGCAACTTTTGGGTCTCCGGCACATTCTGGGGCGCCCCCGCGGCATCCAACTGATACGGCATCGCACGCAAGAGGGCGACATCAAACGGTAAGCGACTGCCTTCCCCGAAGATCAGAACAGTGCTCCAGGGTCGAACCGCGTGACGTAGTCCAAGTTCATAGAAGACGTTGGCGTTTGAGGTGGTTAGATCTGCAACGGCAAACTCACAGAGTATCAGACGCTCAAACATTGGCTTGTGAATGATCCCACCTGCCAACTCCTCGTCAGCGCGCAACGGCTCGAGGCCAGCCGCGTCGATAGCCGGTTTGATGAGATCTTCATAAACGGCATCGAAGTTGATCATTGTTCCCATTGCGTCGGGTTTCTTGCCGAAGGGCATGAGGACGAAACAGAGTGGTTTATTCATGAGGTTCACCTTTCAGCGATCGTAAGACGTATTCGCGCATTCAAAGTCGTTTGCGTTCGGACATTGAAAGCTATGCGAGGTGCGCAATCTTAGGTCATGTAACCAGGAAGGTCCAACTTTTTCCGTCGCAACTTATGGCTTCTTCATCTTTGCCATAATCTGCTGATACTCCGGATCGTTGCGAATCGAATCAAATGCTTTGTTGGTTGTTATCAAGGCAGCGTCGGAGAAGCCTTTCTCCACTGCTGTGTTTAGGAACTGCAGAGACTTCTTCTTGTCGCGTGCGGCGGCGTAAGCCCAGGCCAGGTAAAAGTAGACACCGGGTCGATCGGGATTAACTTCGCTCGCCAATTTAAGAGGCCTGATGGATTCGGAGTATTTCTTTTCTGTTTGCAGGAGTCCGATACCTTGCTCAACGAGGCTTACGAATAACCCATCCAACACGCGACGAGCGATTTTGCGTTGTGCGGAGTCTTCCGTCGCTTTTGACTGCTTACGCAAGTCGTTGAGCATTTTTGGTAACAGGTTCGCGGTGTCAAAGCCTTCTTCGCTTTGGTTACCGCCATCATTGGCGGCAATCAAAGAATTTAGTCGACTTTCCAACTCCCGTTGTTTTCGAATCTGCCCTTGCTCTTCGCGGATTGCGGCTTTCACTTCGCGACTGTCGCCGAGTTGGTTTACTTTCGTTTCAATCTCCGCAACGTCTCGCAGCCCTTTGAAGGTCTGGGCCAGATCGATATAGAGTTGATACGCTTCAGCGTATTGCTTCGATTCCTCGAGTGTTCTTGCCTCAGTGAGAAGCTGTTGCCACGTTGCGTTTATGAAGCCATCATCGCGCGGTCGTGTGCCGGCCTTTATGGCATGCAATTCCATCCACTCAACTGCCGCCGTAGCCACCGAGACCGGCGGCCATTCGTGACGACCTGCAAACGTCTGAACGCGATGGATGATGCCTGCTTTGGTCAGCGGTTCTTGAAGGCTCTGAAGTTCGGCATAGTTAAAGTCGTCGACGCCGGCTGCACCAAAGAAAACAAAATGCATCTGTGACGACGGAACAAGTTCCGCGGGGAATCCGGCGCCGTTGGCCATTACGCCTGCCAGGCATTTGCAGCCTACTGCAATGCGGACAGCCGCCCGTGCGCCGCCGGAAAAACCGGTCGCATACGACCGCTCATCGTCGATCGCAAAACGCTGATGAGCATCGGTCAGCATTGCGTTCCACGCATTCACGACAACGTTCCATGGACCATTGCGTGAATTGTTCGAACCCAGCACGATCCAGCCGTACTTCTCCGCCGCCTCTTTAAAACGCTCCACCGGCACCCGGCCCCGTGCCCCCGGGTCGAAGGCATACAGTACCGGCCACTTCCGATCCGGCGTGTAATTCGACGGAAGATAGAGAGCGTAGGTTTGCGACGAATCGTTGAGCGCTTCAACTCTCTCAACGATCTGTCCTCTGGGGATCGAGTCGGTTTGTGCGATCGCATGCGCGGTTGAGTGCACGAGTAAAACGACCATCACACTCCACCGCACAAATGAAGAAATAATCATCGCCGTTCGGTCCTGAATGGTCGGGGGAGAGAATTCGAGGCTGTACTACTCAAAAGGGTTCAATGTTTTCACGCCTGTTTTTTGAAAGTCGCGAGTATTACGTGTGGCAACAATCAACTTGTGTTGAAGAGCAGTTGCCGCAATCATTCCATCGAGTAGTGGCACCGTCTCTCCCTTTCGTTTCAACTCCACCACCAGAGCTGCCCATCTTTGGCTTATCGACACGTCCCATGGGATGCATTCGATCGTTTCAACCACAGTTTCGTACCAATGCTCGAGCCGATCACGCTTGCGTCCCCGCGGTAGCGTAAGAATGCCGATGCGCAGCTCGCCGATAATTATCGAATCGACAAAAAGATTGGATTCGTTTGCACTGAGCCACGTGACGACCTTGCTATCAGCCGCCATTTTTGTCGGCTCACTAAGGACGTTGGCATCAACCAGGTACATCATCCGAGCTTTGGTAGCTTGATATCGTCAGTGGTTTCGATGCGCTCTAGTGGTTGGAACCAATCCTTCACGGGACAGGAGAGTAGCAGTTTTACAAGTCCTTTATTTCGCGGTTTTGTAGTTCGTCTGAGAAGGTATTCACCACGATCGATGCGTTCGATCTCAAACTCTTGTCCGGACTTGATGTCATCTTCGCGCCGAATCTCAGCCGGAAGAATGATCTGACCCTTTGTCGACACGGTAGTTCTCATGACGGGTAAGATAACGTCTTACGATGGTCGCGTCAAAATCATTAATACGTTCGCCCCGTTTTTCCACGATTCTATTCTTCATTCCTCACTCGTCGCGCATTGCCGTGATCGGATTCACCTTCGTGGCTCGTCGGGCGGGGAAGTAGCAGGCGAGCGCTGCGACTGCGACGAGGGCCAACGATCCGAGCGCGAAGGTCAACGCGTCGGTTGGTTTGACTCCGAAGAGTACCGCTTCCATCAAGCGCGTTAAGCCGAAGGCGATCACTACTCCGATTCCGACTCCAGTAACTGCCAAACCAATCCCACCTTTAACAACGAGCTTCAAAACGTCGGCCGGGCGCGCTCCGAGCGCCATACGGATCCCAATCTCCTGAGTTCGTTGGGTTACGGCGTACGACATCACTCCGTAGATCCCGACCGCTGCGAGGATGAGCGTGAGCCCGGCGAACACTACTAACAAGAGCATCAGAAAACGCCGCAATGAAATTGAGTCACTATGCAATTCCGCGAGAGTCACTACGTTGTAAACAGCCTGGTCCTTATCGACAGCCAGAATCTCTCGACGAACTGCACTCAGAACACTGTATGGATCACCCTCAGTCTTGACGACGATGTTGTCGAACGAGGTGGGGAACTGACTGTGAGGAAGATAAATCTGCATGGGCGGATCTTTATCCAGCGAGTACTGCGCCACATCACTAACTACGCCCACGATCGTGCGCCATGGTTGGGGATTCCGTTCGCTACCTGGAAACTTGATTCGACGTCCAACCGGATCCTGATTGGGCCACAACTGATCGGCCATTCTCTGATTGATGAGTGCAACTTTCGCGGATTGGTCCGTGTCGTAATTCGCGATGGTTCGTCCCTGCCTGAGTGGAATCGCCATGGCCGTCAGATATCCAGGCGTGACGGCATAAAGATCCACACTGATCTCTTCGCCCGGCGGCTTGGGATGATCTTCAACTGCCAATCCGCGTCCGTCGAAATTGTCGCTTAATGGCAAAACACTCGTGATGCCGGCAGCCTTCACGCCTGGCAGCGCCGCAATCCGTTCCGTAGCCTCCTTATAAAATGCGACGACATTTTCCGGCTTGGGATACTTAGCACCGGGCAAGCCGATATTCATGGTGAGGATATTGTTAGCGTTGAAACCAACGTCGACACTTCGCAGTCGCACAACTGTTCTAATCAGCAGCCCGGCGCAGACAAGCAACACGAGTGTCAACGCTACTTCAGCAACAACAAGCGCGCCACGAAAACGATTTCGACTCGCAGAGCCTCCCGAACTCCGGCCTTCTTTTAACCATCCCGCAAGGTTGGGCTTCGAAATTTGCAGTGCGGGGACAAGACCGAAGACGATGCCCGTAAGAACTGATACAGAAAGAGTGAAGAGAACAGTGCGTGTGTCGATCGAGATGTTGTCGAAAACCGGATTGATGCGCGAAGCGAGTGAGCCGATAGCTTTAGTGCCCCAGACGGCGAGGAGTAGACCAACACCGCCACCCAGTAACGACAGAATCAAGCTTTCGGCGAGCAGTTGCTGTATCAGCCGTCGTCGTCCCGCTCCGATCGCGGCCCGAATAGTGATCTCTTTGTATCTCGCGGTCGCTCGAGCCAACAACAAGTTGGCCACATTCGCACAAGCGACGAGTAGAACAAACACCACTGCTCCGAAGACGAGCCACAACGTGCGTTTGAGTCCGCCAACTGTGTCGTCTGTTATGGAAACGACCGTCGCACTCTGATTCTTGTTTGTGGTCGGATGTGCCTGTTCAAGCCGACTTGCGATCGTAGCGATATCAACACGCGCCTGATCGACCGTCACTCCGGATTTTAGTCGAGCCACTGCTCGGACATGGCGCGAGTCGCGCTCCTCATCGTTGTACGTTTCGGCAATCGGTCGATAAAACTGGCCCACAGGAAATACAAGACTCGCCGGTAGAGGATGAAAGTCAGGACCCATTACGCCGACAATCGTGTAGGCGCGGCTATTCAGCAGCACGGACTTGCCTACGATATTGGAATCACTGTTGAAGCGTCGTTGCCACAACTGATGGCCCAGGACGATGACTAGATCCTTACCGTCTTCCTGTTCTTCAGCAGTAAAAGTCCGCCCCAGCATGGGAGTGCCCCGCATCACTTTGAAGAAACCGTCGCCGACCTGAATCGCGGGAATCCGCTCTGCTTCGCGATCACCCGACATTATTGGATTCCAGCCCATGTAGGTTGAAATCTCTTCCATTGTCGTGGTCTGACTGCGAAAGTCGGCCACGTCTGTGGCGGAGAGTTGATTGCGACCTTTCAGCCGATCTTCATTTTGTGAATCTCCCCACACGAGCACGAGGCTCTCCGGATCCTTAAAGGGCAGCGACTTCAGTAGCACACCATTGATCACGCTGAACACGGCGGTGTTTGCGCCGATGCCCAGCGCGAGAGAGAGCACGGCAACCGCCGTGAACACCGGATTCTTAGTCAGTATTCGTGCGCCGTAACGGATGTCTCGGAATAGTGTTTCCATAGTCTGACCCCGGAGCTGAGCGTTTGTTCTGAGAAGTTAAAACCACCGAATCAAGATTTGTGCCAGCAAAGTTGACTGGGTTTCGTTGAAGAACCAGGACGATTTGTCCCGCTGCGTTTCGCTTGCGGGATTTCAGAATCCCACTTTTGAACCAAGTAAAAGCCTTGCCAGATTTTCTGCTGCACTTCACAATCGTCGCCGTTTGCCGCCTTTCGGATTTTTGAACGAGCGCGAAGGCTTAACAAGGGGACACCGCGTTTCAAATAAATGGAGGTGACTATGACTCGTCAGCGCAAGCAGATTGTCAAAAGCACGGCCATGTTGGTTATGGTCCTGGCTATCGCGGGTTGCAAGAAATCTTGTGAGGTTGTTGAGAAAACTTCTCCCACACCTGGCCCTGTGCAACTAGTCGGCAGCGGCAACACCTACGTGGAGATAACTGCGGCCGCCTCTGCGCCGCTCGGCGGTACTGGTCCATGCAAAGATGGCATGATTCTCGTTGCGGCGGGAAACGGGACCCAGCAACTACTCATGGGAGGCTTCCAGTCGCCGTTGCCTGCTTCTTATGACCTTGCGGGATGGGACTCAAACATCAAGGGCTGGGCCAAACGCGGTACCGGACCGATCGACCCACCGCCAACCGGTACAACTGAAGAGCCTGACGGCTCTGATAGTCAAACAGCGCGACTCGCCAATGGCGATTTACTCCTGATGTGGAATGGCAGTACGAAAGCTTCACTACCCAACAGTGCCGATTTGCCATGGTGGGATGATTGGGGACCGAAACCCGCCGACTTGCCTCAGTTCGCTAATGGAGTTTGGCCGCCAAACTTTTCCCGAGCTGGTTGGCGGGCGGCCCAGGTAATATGGCGTTACTCATGCGCCCAGGGCAAATGGTTAAGCACAACCATGCTTGACGGGGGACTCGCAAAAGCGCTGCCTTCGCCTCCAGCTATCCCGCCCATCAAAAACGCAGATGGCCAGAGCCAACCCCTGGCGGAGCCGGGACACTGTGTGCAGAGTCCACCCTGGGTGAAAGGCTTTGATCGGCCGGAACTCTATGTTGATCCATGGGGTGTGGACCAGTCAGACAGCAGCAAGCAAAGAATATTTGTTTCGACTCGTTGCTCGCGGTTTGACGACGACTCGACCCAGGTTTTTGCATCATGGGACTCTGGCGCAACCTGGAATCCATCGGGAATCAGGCTGGACGCTTCGACACCGGTGGCGATGACCACTACCAAAACCCGGTTGTTTCTCTTCCAGTCAGTCAACTTCGTTCCCGTGCTGCACTGGTCCGAAAACAATGGTCAGAGCCTGGCGACTCCTGACGGCGGTTACGATATCACCTACGTTACCCCCGAAGCCTCGCCAGATCCGTCGAACAATGCACAGAAGAAGTTTCCGGCCGAATGGTTAGGGAGTGCCCAAACCGGCGTGGGCCACGCACAAGCTCCGACTCTATCGGTTGTCCGAGCCGGTCCAAATGCCGTTCTCGCCGTCTATCCGGCGATAGAAAAGGTCAACGTTGGCACGCCCGACGAGTTTCAGCGTCAGGTCGCAGCGGTGGTTTGCGTCATACCGAAGGGAGCGGGCGAGGAGCCGGTTCTAATCCCAATCAAAATTTTCAGGGCTCAAGCTGAACGAGGTTCGGTGTTAATGCCGACGATGATTGAGGACGATCGAACCGAGGTGACGACGCGAACGAACCTACTCTACTGGATCGAAACTGCTGGTCCACCAGCAAACGCCGGTGATCCGGTGCAGTTGGTTGCCAGGTATGTAACGTTCAATGGACCAGTGCCAACCGCTGAAAAGTTTCTCTCAGATCCTTCGGGTTGGAAAACGAAGAACACGACAAAGTACAAAGCCATGGGCGACTACATCAAAGGGGGCTACTACTTTCACAACGGGACGATGAATTTTGTCGCCGTCTGGCCGCAAGTTCTCGCATCTGATACTTCGTTGCAAAACAGTCAGGTGTTCATGCGGATCATTTCGCTAGCCGAAGCTCCGGCGTCGCCGGAGGTACAGTTGGAAAAAATGCCTGGAGCCAAACCGGCGCCCAAAGCAAAGTGGACCACGGGCTTGGAGCAAAGCCCAACTCCGCAGGGGAAACCTTGAGACGGCGGGCGAAATGTTTTGTCTCAAAACATCATAACGATTGTAGGCTCTAAATATTCTTGTTGATACGGTCTCCTTATCTTTGCTGAATAGGCGGCTGTAGCTCCAATTCCTGTGTCGGTGGCCTTCGATCCTCAGAAATACAGTACCGTTCTATCGGCTCTCTCAGTTAGGAGACGATTCTCGTGTCTACTAAGCCTCCAGTTAATTTCGATCAGGAAGTCAGGTTCGCTGTTGTCATGTACGGTGGCTCCTCGCTGGCGATCTACATCAATGGCGTGGCGCAGGAACTGCTCCGGCTCGTCCGCGCCACGGCGCCGGAATACGCCGAGACGCAGGATGGAAGGCATGCGCATCTTGCCGATGAAGAACTGCGTGGCTCTGAACGAGTCTACCGCCGGCTCGGTCGCTTGCTTAATCGCCAGGGACATCTTGATGCGAAGAACTCCGACGACGGAAATAGTGGGCCTATCCAAACGCGGTTCGTCGTGGACATTCTCACGGGCACTTCCGCGGGCGGTATCAATGCTGTCTATCTCGCAAAAGCGCTCGCGAACGATCAGGACATGGACGAGTTGCAGAAACTATGGATAACAGAGGGCGACATCGGCATCCTGCTTAACGACAACGATTCTTACACTGGGCTGGGGTTCACACTTGACGATAAAGACTACGGCGGTGAACCGTGGTCGTTACTCAACAGCCGCCGCATGCATCTGCGTCTGCTCGAAGCGCTGCGCCAGATGGAGGAAACGCGGAAAGAGAAGCAGGGCGAGTCGACGTGTCCGACTGGAGAGTCGCCGCTTGTCGATGAACTCGATCTGTTTGTAACGGCCACCGACATGGAGGGCCTTATCCTGAAGTTGCGTTTGGCCGACAAGTTGGCGAGTGAATACCGCCACCGAAACGTCTTCCGGTTCCGCTATCGAGGCAAGCGCGCCAGCGGCGCCGACCTCGAACAAAGCGAGCGCTCTGGCGACACCGAACTCAACGAGCTCGACCCAGTAAACAATGCCTTCCTCGCCTTCGCCGCGCGCGCGACCTCGGCCCACCAGGCTGCTTTCGCGCCTGTTAAGTTCGACGACAGCACGCACATCGTCGCGAAGCACGCTTTGGTCGGCGAGCGCCCTGCCGATGCCACACAACTGCGCGTCTTCTACCATGATTACTTACTCCAGCGCTCCAATGACGAGAATGGCGCGTCCACCAACCCGGACAAGCTCGCTGCTGACTTCCGCGAAGTTTGGTTTGTTGATGGCGGCACGCTTGACAACAAACCCTTTAGCTTCGTTGTGGAACAGTTGCCACTACGTCACGCGGAGACATTCGTCGATCGCAAGTTGCTTTACGTCGAGCCATCGCCCGAGCACCTGAAGCGTAGGGCGGAACTCAAGGAGCGACCGCGGATCAAGGAGAACGCGCTCGCGGCGCTATCGTCTCTGCCACGCTACGAGACCATTGTCGAAGATCTGACGCGGCTACTCGAACGTAACCGCCTCGTGGAGCGGCTCCGCAAGATCATGCTCGGGGCGGAAGAGGATTTGCTCTACGGTCTCAACCCGAAACAGGAGCGCACGCGGAGTGAGTTGCGCAGCGCAATTGCGAACCGTGATGAGCTGATGAAGTGGCTTCGGCAGCAGGGACCGGGTTGGGGCAGCTATCAGCGGCTACGCGTCGCGGAGGTAACCGATGATCTCACGCTGCTGGTAGCGCGCGCCGCCGGGTTCAGTGAGGAGTCGGACGAGTTCCTTGCGATCCGTCAGCTCGTGCGCGACTGGCGCACCCGCAATTACGACCCCCACATGGATCCTGACCCGGACACGCGCGAAGCAAGGAAGTCGGATCTCGAGTTCCTCATCGACTTCGACCTCCCATGGGCGATGCGTCGCGTCCGCTTCTGCCTTGGCAAACTTAACGAACTCGCGTGCCTCGACGAACAGGCCGAGACGCTCGCGGACGTGGCGCGCCGCGGGCTTACGCGTGAATGGCCGCAAGAAGAAACCGAGAAGGAGGAGTTCCGCACGGCGCTGCGGCAGATGCGCTGGGAACTCAACAAAGCTTTTGTCATCCTGCGCAACGGCCGCCGCAAACTCTGGTCACCCAATTACGACGTGAACCCCTTCCGCAGCGACATCGCCACCCTCGAATTGACCTCCGCTGATCTAGTCGGGTTGCTGCGCAAACCGACTGAAAAAGACCGCAGCGATGAAGCCGAGCTAATGCTAAAGAAGGAACTGACCGCAGTGGATCGTTCGCCGACCCTCCAGACGCGGAACGACGCGGTCGCTGCACTGACAGATCGAGTTAGAAAAGAATTATCGTCCATCATCAACCATGCCCGCGGAAAGTGCTCAGACGCCATGCGTCCGCCTGAGGGCGCGGCTGCGGCCAACGTCCCTCGCTGGGAGTTGTTTCTGCGACAGACACTTTTCTATTACTACAGGTACTTTGAAGATTTCGACCAGATTTCGTATCCGATTCTCTATTCGACTGGAGTCGGCGAGGAGATCGACGTGATCGATGTGTTCCGCGTCAGCCCGGAGGATGCGACCGCCCTAATCGATGAGAGCAAGAAGCTGGACGAGCGGGGCAAAGTGACAGACGCCGAGTCGGCCCGGAAATACGTGAAACTCGCCGGCACCACTCTCGCCAACTTCGGCGCCTTCCTCAGGGAGACGTTTCGTGTCAACGACATCCTGTGGGGTCGGCTCGACGGGGCTGAGCGCGTCATCGCGGCGCTTCTGCCCGCAGACCCGAACTTGTGCAAGGAGATGACAACGCGAGCCCACCGAGCCATCATAGTCGAGGATAAATTGTTCGCGGATACAACCGCGGCCGGAGACCCCGCGTTGCAAGGAATGATCTGGGATGCTCTCGATTCGTGGGACGACCGTCAGCGTAGCGCAAAGCTTTTCGGCGCTGCGGTGCAGCGACTTCCGCTCGACTCGCCCTTCCGCCTCTACGTCAAAAAGTTGCTGCATGGCGAAGGTCTTATAGACCCGATTGACATGTTCCAGGAAGATTTCGTTACAGCGTATGACGACAGCCGTCGCTTCGAGGAGGATGCGTCGATCAAATCGGCCAAGCGTGCCCAGCGTGTGCTCGGAGACATGGTGCTCGGCTACTTCCCTGAGACAGGCGCGAGGAGCAAACTGCGGCGGTTCGTCATGTGGCTCGGAAAGCGTCTCCGCGTCTTCGTCGAGGCCGCTCTTGAGCCAGAGGGAAAGGCACGGCGCAAGCAGCGCTGGTGGCTTAGAGTCGCCTATCTCTTATCGCTGGTCATACTGACGGGAGTCTGTTTGCCGGCCGTCTTAATGCTGTTCACGACCAAGTGGCCTTGGCCGGGCCTCGGCTTCCTCGCCATATTAATAATCACGGCCCTGTTCGGTCTCCTGCCGTTGACCGTGACGCTCGGTTATAACGTAGCGTGGCTCAAACTGAGGGAGAAACTGGATGCGGTGTTCCGACCTGAACACAAAACTTAAGCTGTAAAAAAGCATGGCGAGGAGAGAAGCTATGGAGACACTCGTTCGCGCAATTGGTGCCTTGGCGTGTGTGATGAGCATCATGGGCGTGGTAGTGGTTGTTGCGCAAAAGATAGGGCCGAAGGTCGACACGAAGTTACCGTTCGGCCTGACGTCGCCCGGCTTGGCAATAGAGTTCGCACCGTTTAGCGAGGTTGAAGGAATTCTCGGCCAACGCGATGGAGCTGACAGCCCGATGCGGAAGCAAATCCGGCAGGGGCTTTATGGCGATTACTGTTTCATCGCGATGTATTGGCTCTTGTTCGTCGGAATGAGCGCATTACTCGCCGGACGCAGTTCCACTTGGGCGGTGTGGGCAGGTGTCGTTGCTGCTGTTTGCGCCACGAGCGCCGCTGTCTTTGACGTTGTCGAGAACCTCAGTATCGCAGCCTTGCTCGACGCTGCTGAAATCCAGGCAGACATGGTACGCAACGTTGTCTCGGCTGGTTTCGGCAAGTGGCTCCTCGTTTCCCTGGCAACAATTATCCTGTCGCTTGTTTTCCTCCGCAGAGATTGGCTGGTACTACTTGGCGGGCTTTATTTACTCATCGGAGTGCTGGGAATTTACGGTCTCCTGCGCAATCCGCGCGTCGTGGAGTTGTCATTCGTCCTGAACTTCGTTGGACTTGTAATTGTCGCGATCGTCTTTAGCGCCTGGCCGCGAAAGGTTCTGGACCAACTCTAATCATTATTGCGGTGGGTAGTCGGGCGAGAGGATTCGAACCTCCGACCTCTCGGTCCCGATCACAGGTTCGGCAAAAAGCTAAGTTTTGCCATTTCGAAAGTTGCAGCCACCACGAGTTTGTTAGGGCCTTGCGGTTCTTTCCTATTCGCTCTCACCGCCTCACCGTCATATGCTGCGAATTCTGTCCACAGATTGGCCACACGTTTTTGGGGTGAACCCCTCGGTTGAGACAATTTCAACTAAGCCACAACTTACGGTCGAATAAATTTCCGTCCCAAAACTGCCACTCTGGTTCAGCAGGATCATCATTGCAGCAACTTAACTGGATAGGCTGAGAACTGCGAATCTGCGGTGACAATAGTAAAGTCTTCTTCAATACTTTGGGCGAGCAGCAAACGATCGAACGGATCTTTATGGTGAAAGGGCAAGGCATCAAGTGCCAAAACATGCATTAATGTCACAGGCGAAACTGTTGATTCTTAAGGAGCTCTTTCAGTGACAGGCTCAGTTTCAATTTACCCAATTGAATTTTGATCTGCATTTCCCAAACGCTCGCCACACTCAACAAAAGTTCGTTAGCTTCATCTTCCAAGGCGGAAAGCGCCGCGGGTGACAGTCTTTCTGGTTGATCGGCCCACCAGATGAAGATGTGAGTGTCGAGCAGAAGTCTCATTCCTGACCGAGCCAAAACTCATCCGGTAAGGCTTCATCAAAATCTTCGCTCGTCGAAATTGAGCCTCGATTGAGACCGGCTACACGCTTCTTCTTAGAGGGCGCCACAACCGGAACGAGGCGCACCACTGGCGTGCCGTGCTTTGTGATGATCACTTCGTTACCAGCCAAAGCCTGTGCCAGCAAATCTGGCAATTTGTTTTGGGCTTCATCAACGCTGACGGTTTGCGTCATACACTCAGTCCTCTCAACTCCGAGAGAGTATAGCATTGTCAAAAGGTTTCTGATTCTACCGGGTGTAAGTGTGCCTTGCCGCGCCGCCTAGGAGTTTGGCGAGAAGAGGACTGATGGTTGCGCGTCTCAAAATCGAAACTACCGATCAAAGGGTTTTCTTCAGTTGCGTGATCGCTAATTTCCAGATGAATGATCTACCGCGCAGGGCGGATGAATTTGCGCCAAAGACCACATCACGTCTGACTGATCTTATGAAGCTTAGCTTAGTAGTGGCAACTCGCGTAGGATCCTCAGTCTGCTTCATTCAAAGTTACGCAATCAAATTGGCCACAAATGAGATACGGCCGCCGATCACGGCAGCCGTAAATTATTGATGCTATTGGTCGGGGCGAGAGGATTTGAACCTCCGACCTCTCGGTCCCAAACCGAGCGCACTACCAGGCTGTGCTACGCCCCGAAGGAGATGGCATTCTAAGAGTCGGTTTGCCGATGGTCAAGCAGCGACGAGAGGAAGGCTCGAGTGTTCATGAGGGCGCGGGCGCGATGACTGATGCGGTTCTTCACGGTTTCCGGTAGTTCGGCGAAGGTTTGATCGTAACCGTCGGGGACGAATAAAGGATCGTAACCGAAGCCACCGCTGCCGCGTGGGGAGTGGATAATTGTTCCGTTGCAGATGCCTTCAGAGACATTCAGGACGGAGCCTTTCAAATCGGAGATTGCGACGACTGCGACAAACCGCGCGCGGCGATTCGTGTCCGGAGTTTTAGCGAGTTCCGAGAGTAATAGCGTGCGACGATCTGCGTCCGTAGCGTTCTCACCGGCATAGCGTGCTGAGTACACGCCCGGTGCGCCGCCCAATGCTTCAACTTCCAATCCGGAATCATCTGCAAGCGCACACATGCCAGTAGCCGACGCATAGAACTGCGCTTTCAAGATCGCGTTGTCTGCGTACGTGACACCAGTCTCAGCCGGCGTATCGACATCGGGAAAAGCCTGCAACGAAGAGAAGGTCCAACCGGAGTCTGCGAGAATGCTTTTGATCTCTTCAATCTTTCCCGGATTGCGCGTGCCAAGTAAGAGCGATTGCATAACTAGCGACTCGCACTCTCAGGTTGGAGCAGGGAAATGAAGGTGCTGAACTGTCCAAACGCTGAATGCGTGGTGCGCTCAATACCAAAGCTATTCAATCTCGTCTCTGTCGAAGATAGACCAACACGACGCAGCGTATTTTGCAGACTCGCGACTTCCTCACTCGTGAGTTGTCGTCCCTGCAGCTTCAGCAACGTCAGAATGAAATTGTTCAAACGCGGTTCGTCGTTTGCGTAAGTAACGATCGGAGCCGAACTCTCCTGGGCTGAGTGTTGCAGGTCTTTGACGTCGGCGACTCGTTGCTGCAGCGCCGAGAGACCCGCGCACATGTTCTCAGTTTTACCCAACAGCACGTAGCCATCTGCAAACACCGCCGCAAACTCTTTTTGGGGATCAGGATTCGACGTGAGCCCGGCGAGGATCTCGCCTTTTCCGTCCTTGAAAACTTCTTCCGTCAATGATTTCTTCAGTCGTGCTTCGTCATTCACATGCGCGACGAGAATCGATCCTTCCGTGCTCGCCGACGGCTTCAACGTTAACAGCGGCGGATCGAGCGTCGCCAGTGCCTCTTTCGGATTACTGATTCCGTAAACTGAAAGACTGGAACGCAACAACGAGCCGAACAACACGGCCGGCAATGCATCGAGTTTGAATGAGACGGCTGAGTCGAGAGAGGTCCAGGCAGCCGCGGGTGCTTTGTTTCGGTAGATCGTCAGCGATTGAAAACCGCCGGGAACGAGTTTCCAGAAGTCCTGGTCGCGTTCCGCGGTTTGAAACGCCGGTTGCAGACGCGAAACCACTCCGGACTCCAGCGAGAAGAGAAAGCGATCCTCGATTCCGTGCGGCGACGCGCTCGCGGTCCACGCCACGCCGCGCAGAACTTTGCCAGCACTCACCGCGAGCAGTTGTTCCAGTTGTTGATCGCCCGGAGCTTTGCCCATCAGAAGCGGCGCGACCCAGGAAAAGAGTTTGGCGGAATTCGTTGGTGAGATGTATCCAAAACCGAGCGCATTCTCTGTAGCGAGGCTGGAACGAACCTTGAGCAACTCCGGATCAGTGTGAATGCTGGGTCGTGTTCCGCGACGGACCTCGAGACAAGTGCGGACGGCGTTATCGGAATTGCCGATCACTACCAGTGTGCCGTCGACGGCGCCGATGATCTTGCGGTCACCGCCGGCGACGGAGCATTCGACGTACTCAGCATCGGCGGTGCGTTCAGCACACATCGACGCGCCATAAGCGAAGTCTGCGAGTTGCTTAACTGCTTCGACTGCGGCTGGTTTAGTGCGCCATCTTGACGTGTGAGTCTCGGCGATAATCGCGACTTCGGGTCGTACTTTGACCGTGTCGTTTTCTTCTGATGTGTTGAGACCGACGACGACGAGGGCTACCTGCGTGCGTGCGAAAAGGACCGCGGGCAGTGGACCAATGCCGGCGCGTGCGGCGGTGCGCAGGAATCGATTTTGAGTTGGGGTTTTGCTTTTGGTAATGGCGGCGGTGGCTTGCCATGCTTCGCTTTGCTGGATGGCGTGGGCGACGGATTCGAGATTGTTGAACTCGACGTAGACGATGGCGTCGGCCGGCGCGTAGTTGGCCATGTCGACTTTGGTTGGAAGGTTCCACCATAGCCAAACGGCGACGATTAGGATTAGGAGCAAAGCAAGGGCGAGCAGGGGGCGCAAGAACTTCATTGA
>DASSFI010000028.1:0-107840 GCA_035694465.1 Pyrinomonadaceae bacterium
GAGCAGTTATTACAGTTGGCGGCTGATCACAGGCCGCAACGGTTGTATCGTCGACCGGAGAGTAACTGGACCAACAACAGCTTTGTTTTCGGTCAGCCGGCGCGTGATTTGGAGAAGATTTCTAGTTGAGGCAACGAATCAGCTTTGGAGAAGATTTTGAATTGAGGCAATAGGCTGAGGTCATTGTATCCGCAGATTAGACCGATTCCATTTACCGATCTGTGTAATCTGTGGATACGAAACGTTTTGGTCCTTCACAACATTAATGACAGAGACCAGATTCACACGACCAGGAGAAACGAGCTGTGAATGAAGCTAACAGAAAGCAACGTAATACGGATCGAATCGCCGAGTTATGGCCGTCGTTTGGACAGAAGATCAGGGCGGTGATTGAGGCGCTCGAGGCCGAGGGGCTGCGACCGCGAATTCAGGATGCATGGCGTTCGCCACAGGACCAATTAAAGGCATTCAATACCGGGCATTCGCAGTTGAAGTTTGGTTTTCACAATGTCACTGGCGCTAACGGAAAAAAGGAATCGCTTGCCGTGGATGTGTTGGACGACAACAAACCGTTGAATATCGGCACCGAATTCCTGCTGCATCTTGCGGCCGCCGCTGAAGCCCAGGGACTGACGACCGGCATTCGTTGGAAAGTTCCGGCGAACCTCGTCAAAGGTATCGACGACGCGATCGCTAACGAGGATTGGGAAGCGCCGGTGAAAGTTGGATGGGACCCGACCCACGTACAGCCCAATGGCATAACACCCTCAGAGGCAAAGGCCGGCAAGCGTCCAGCGTAGTTGCGTGTTACCTTTCGCAGCGTGACTACTCTATTAGAAGTAATCGCGTGTTCGGTTGCGGATGCAATTGAGGCTGAAAGAGGGGGTGCAAACCGTCTCGAGATCGTCAGAGCCCTGCATGACGGCGGGTTCACCCCCTCGCTCAATCTCGTTCGCGAAATCAAGCAAGCTGTCCGACTGCCGCTAAGAGTGATGTTGCGCGAGAGTACCGGCTTTCAAACAAGTGGACCAGACGAAGTCGATCGCTTGTGTCGCGCCGCTGAAGCTTTTGCTTCGTTGGAAGTCGATGGTGTTGTCCTCGGATTTTTGAACGACGGCGGAGTGGATATCGAACTGACGCAGCGTGTGCTTGCTTGTGCGCCGCATTTGCGAGCGACTTTCCATCACGCGTTTGAAGATGCGAAAGATAAGTTGCGCGCAATCAGAGATATCAAGCGTCTGCCGCAAGTTGATCGGATTCTCAGTCACGGCGGCACTGATGGGTTAAGTCGGAGAGTTCAACGGCTTGCAGGATACGAACAGGCCGCGGCTCCGGAGCTAACGATCCTTGCCGGCGGCAGCCTCGACGGCGACGCGATCGTGACGATCAAACGTGAGACGCGGATTCGCGAGTTTCATGTGGGACGCGCTGCGCGTTTGAATTTTCAGGTCGACGGTGCGGTCCAGGCTACTCTGGTCCAGAGACTTGTATCCACAGCTTACGCCGATTTGTCCTGAACACCGTCCATCTTGAACTTGCCTGCCGCAGCTAATGCTGCCGCGTCTGCCGGTCGGTATTCCCAGTGCCATGACTCGTTTGAGACAGTGCGCACAAACCCGTGCTTGGGACCATTCGTTTTCAACCACTCGTAGATCTTGTCACTCCCATCGAACACGTTGTGCCGCGTGTTGAGATCGAATGCCTGGCCGTGTTGATGATTTGAGTGACCGGCTTTAGCAGCGAGATTGCCCTGACCTTTTTCAAACAATCGTCGCAGGTCGGCTTGTCGCTGAAACGTGCGAAAAGCGCTGTTGATCGAAATCGAAATGTTCTCCGCTTCGGCGGCGTCTTTCAGTTTCAGGTATGGCGTGAGACTGTCGAGTGTGATCTGTTCCATCTCGGCGCCAAAGCCGACGATATTCACGAGCAGTTTTGGACCAAGGTATTCACCCTTACGCCAGCACGCATTCGGGCCTTTCTTGTCGGTCCATTCGTCGGAGAAGTAAAGATCAGAGCAGCCTTCTTTCAGATTCGCAGCCTTGGTCCAACCGATCTCTTCGCCTGTTTGCATCTGGCCGTCGACGATCTCGATCTTACTGACTTTGACAAACTTGCCATCAGGTGAAGTTTCAGTTACCGCAACAAACGATCGCACAGGGATCGAGGTTTCTCTCGCCGTAAAGTCAGGCGCACCGTTGCGAATCAAAGCGTTTGCGTCGACACACGTCATGTTTGTGCCGAGCGGTTCGAGATCCCACTTGGCCGGCGCGAGACCGGCAGTTTCGTTCTTGAAGCCACCCTCGATATTCATCGCCGAAGTCCAACCGAACGTTTGTTCGTCGTTCGCGGATACTGCGAAGACAAATGTGTGCCTGCCCGAGTCGGCGGTGACGTCAGTGACTTTGATCTCGGTTCGTTGTGGAATCGTTTTCACGTCGCCGACTCGTTTTCCGGGTGGGCGATCTTCACCCGAGCGATATTTCAGTTCTTTCAACTTCTCATCGCGAATGATCGCTTTGCTCGACTCGACGACGAATACTTTCCCTGGATAGCTTCTAAAATTCACGCCGGCAACCTCCGAAATTAAAATACTTGAACTCTGGACCTTGCGGATGCACAATGGGCACGAATGTAGCAATATTTAGCGGCGCGCACACCTATCGAAAACAAAAATAATCGCTTTTTATATTTCAGTTTCCCGAAGACACGACGGAGAGTCGATGACTGAACACGAAGACCAGATTGCACAATATCGTCTGAAGCTCGAGGAGACTGCTGCTCTCGTAGCGCGTATTCGTCATGAAATCAATAACCCCCTGACCGGTGTGTTAGGCCAGGCCCAACTGCTGCTGCGAGAAGAGTTGAGTGAGCGATCACGCAAGCGAGTGCAAACGATCGAAGATCTCGCACTGCGTTTACGCGACATCGTGGCCCAGTTGCGCGATGTGCAACGACCTGGAGGCGACGGGGATGGCTGAGGTATTTTAGGCAGGATGTCAGGATTAACAGGATTTACAAGATGTCTTCGATAGTTCTGAGTAATCTTGTAAATCCTGTCAGTTTGTAGCTAGCTCTTGAGCGCGACTTTCTTTTCCTCATCCGTGTACACTTTGATCTGAGTACCGGACTTGATTACGGCGTTCTTTCCCTTCTTCAAAAAGCCCAGTGGTCCAAAAAGCACCACCAGCGCGACTGTCGTGCCGGTTTTGTCGTCGCCTTCTTTGCCTTTCGTAGACCGCAGCTTGAGCTTTTGACTGTCGACAGTCGTCGTCGATTCAACGCGGATGCCGAGCGTGCCGCCTTTGCCCATCATTCCGGCTTTTTTCGCCTGCGCCACTGTGCCTTTCACGATCGTGTCTTTTGCAATGACGGTTTGACCATCGATCTTAAAATCTTCCAAAACCTTGAATGTCAGTGGATCACCTTCGGCCGCAGTCTTACTCGTGATCTCATCGATCGTAACGACTGTGAATTCGGTTCCGTCTGGTATGGTTTTGAGGTTCTCTGCCGGCGCGTGGGCCGGATCCTGATTCCTGATTGATAACGCCGCCATGCTGGGAGTGATGAAACTAAATAGCACGAGCGTCATCACGGCAGTCTGAAACACACTGGAGGAACGGGTAGTTTTCTGCATATGTATTCTCCTGGGAGAGAGGGTTTGAATGTTCTCCGCCTGAAAGCAGCGGAAGGTGTAGTGAGAAGCAACCTGGGATCTACAACGACACCGTTTCTTCTTCCGGTGTCTCGACGAGATAAGGGCTAACAAAAACCGGTTTGTCTTCGGCGTCTTCCGCCAGTACTGCCTGAATAATCGGTAAGCTCAGGGAATGTTTTGTAGTTGTTAAAGGCACCGGTTTGCCCGCCGCATACACTTTGTGACGGCCGTTCTCTTCATACCACTCGGCGAGGCCCGCGGTCTTGTGCATGTTTTCGATGATCTGACGCCAGCCGACGCCCGTGTTGTACGCGCAGAAAGAAATCTCGCCTTCCTGAGTGCCGTAGGGGATTACGCACATCTCGGTGCGACGAAAATCGTAATTGAAAAGATCCTGGAACCACATTCCCTCAACGCAGAGCACGCGCCAAGTGTCGCTGGCATCGGTAGTCTTCTGTGCCATGCGATCGTTGCGATCGGAATTGGAATTGGTTGACGACGGCTTGAACAAATTGATGATCTGCGAAATCGGGAAGCCCTCAGGTGCTCGTTGGGCGTCGAAATTGCGCATGATCGCCATACCGAGTTGGGCGTACGAGAGTTTGCGACCGCGCGCCGTGTCCGTAATCACAGCCACGTCTTTCATGAACTGTTCGTAGTTGAAAAACTCAAACAGTGATCTGAATTCACCTGTTTGTCTGTTTACTACGAGGAGCGTGAAGATGCCGCAGTTGGGATGACAATTGCACGACGACCAGCCCCACGGCGCATCAGCGCCCTGCAACATGTCCATCACGCTTGTGAAAGCCGAGTACGACGAAAGCGGAAACCAGTCGCGCAGCGGTTGAATGTGACCACCGAGCTGATCTTTCAGATCGTGTGTCATGCCGGCGAGCGTGTAGCGCCACTTCTTGCGCAACTCGTCTGAAATATCTTCGTCGCGTCCGGTAAACGAGACCGGTTGAAACGCGATCGTCTGCACCTTGTCGATATTCTGCGCGGCAAACTCGACGATCTGTCCGATACCATCGTTGTTGAGATTGTTGACGATGGTCACGACGAGTGTGACTTTGATTCCGGCTTCGGCGAGATTTTCAATCGCGCGCAACTTAACGTCGAACAAGTTGCCGACACCGCGATGCTTGTTCTTCTCTTCGCTGACGCCGTCGAACTGTAAATAAACACCGTGTTGTCCCGCGGCCTTGGCTGCTTTGCAAAACTCGAGATCTTCGGCGAAGCGGATGCCATTCGTGGCTGCAAGTATGCGGTAGAAACCGATCTTCTTTGCGTAAGCGACGGCGTCGAGGTAATAAGGCGAGAGCGTTGGCTCACCACCGGAGAAGAGAATGATTACCTGACGTCGTGGTTTGAATGAGACGGCGCGATCGAGAATCGCTTTCGTATCCTCAAACGTCGGCTCGTGCACATAGCCAACCTGATTCGCATCCATGAAGCACGGATTGCACATCATGTTGCAGCGGTTGGTCAGATCGACAGTCAAAACAGCGCCGCGTCCAAACTTAATATTCGAGGTTCCGTGATGATGGACGTCTTTATCTTCGGCGGCGCGGAAGTCACGACCAAAAAAGAGTGATTCGATCCTTTCGAGAAATGCCGGATCGGTAGCCATCACATCTTCGAACTCGCCGTGCTTCGGACAAGTCTTCTTCATCACGACCTGGCCGTTGTCTTCGACGATCTGTGCTTTGATTTCACCGGGATGCTCGTGCATCAAGGTTTCGAGCGACACCGCGCCGGTGATCACAGCATTGCGAACTTCTTTTACGCAGGTTGGACAGAGACTGTCGGTTTCGCGTGGGAAACCAAGTGGCGGAGCACTGCGTTCGTAGGATTTAAGCAGTGGACCAGGCGCCCAGTTGGGGCGAATCGCTTCGCCTTCAGGTAGTCGCTGGTTGACCGACTGAAATGCACGCCAGGCGACATCCGAGAGACCGGAGATCAGACGGGAACTCTTTACTCCCGACAATTTGCCTTTATCTGACTCTCCGCGACGAAACTGATCACTAAACAACGGCTTTGGTCCCTCCAACTAATAAAACCCAAGAACAGCCCAGCATCATAAACAGGATTTGCAGGATCCACAAGACACGATTATCCTGAATTTCCTGAAATTCGTGGCAATTCTGTTTCAAAATGCCGATACATCCCACTGCCATCATTGAAGATAACGTCGAAATAGGCCCGGATTGCGAGATCGGGGCCTATGCTGTCATCAAGCGCTACACGCGTCTGGGAGCCCGTAATCGTGTTTTCGAACATGCAGTAATTGGCGGTGAGCCGCAGGATGTGAAGTTCAAAGGTGAGCCGAGTTACCTCGAAATCGGCGACGACAATATCATTCGGGAGTTCTGCACTTTTCATCGGGCCAATGGTCCTGATGAGACCACGCACATCGGATCGCGCAACTTTTTCATGGTGGGCGTGCACGTCGCGCACAATTGCGTGATTGGCGACGACAACATCTTTGCGAACGAAGTCGCGCTGGCGGGACACATCACGATCGAGGATCACGTTTTTCTTTCCAACAATGTCGGCGCGCATCAGTTTGTGCGCATGGGTCGTTACGCGATGATTGGTGGGAAGTCGAAGATCGTGCAGGATGTGTTACCGTTTTTTATCACTGACGGAAATCCGCCGCGCGTTCGCGGCGTGAATAGTGTGGGGTTGCGACGAGCCGGGTTCGATGAAGATGGACGACGCGCGTTGAAGGATGCGTATCGAATCTTGTTTCGATCGGCGTTGCCGCTACAGAATGCGCTGCAGACTTTGGATGAGTTGGATGATGAGCACGTCGCGCATCTCGCAAGTTTTATTCGTGGCTCGAAGCGCGGATTCGTGAGAGCTGAAAGATGAGAGTAGACGAACTCGCAGAGATCGTGAGCGGTCGTGTGGTGGGCGACACGGGAACGCAGATCGAACGGATTGCCGATCTGGATTGCGCGCGTGAAGGCGAGGTTGCGTACATCGACAATGAAAAGTTGATCGAGGGGGCGAAGGAGTCTAAAGCGTCGTGTTTGATCGTGAGAGATGGGGTTGAATTCCCAGATCGGACATTAATTGTAGTTGCTAATCCGAAGCTTGCATTTGCGCTCGCGGGGGCGGCGCTTCACCCTGCGATTCGGCGCGAACCAACGATTCATCCGACGGCTGTTGTTGCTGAAACTGCCGATGTGGCGCTCACGGCGTATGTTGGTCCCAATGTGTGTATCGGTGAGTACACGCACGTCGGGGCTTACACCAGACTCGAAGCGGGTGTGGTTCTCGGGTCGAATGTCAGTGTCGGCGACGATTGTGTGTTGCATCCGAATACGGTGTTGTACGACGGAGTCTCGATTGGTAATCGCGTGATCC
Source organism: Pyrinomonadaceae bacterium (assembly GCA_035694465.1). Taxonomy (GTDB): domain Bacteria; phylum Acidobacteriota; class Blastocatellia; order Pyrinomonadales; family Pyrinomonadaceae; genus PSRF01. The sequence continues at coordinate 7,028 of DASSFI010000028.1, forward strand.
TGCATGCGAGTGTGTGTCTCGGCGCAGATGGATTTGGTTACGTGCGTCACGATCTCGGTTATCAGAAGTTTCCGCAGATTGGAACGGTGGTGATCGAAGACGAAGTAGAGATCGGCGCGCACACGTGCGTGGATCGGGCCGCGCTCGGGCGTACACGCATCGGTCGCGGCACGAAGCTCGACAACATGGTCCATGTTGGTCACAACTGCGACATTGGCGAACGCGTTGTGATTGCGGCGCAAACCGGAATCAGCGGCAGCGTGGTGATTGAAGACGACGCGGTGATTGGCGGGCAGGTTGGTTTCGGAGATCACACGCGCGTGCAGAAGGGCGCGGTGATCGGATCGAAAGCGGGGATTTTACCCGGTAAGATCGTGCGCCCGGGCGTTTGGTGGGGCATTCCCGTGCAGCCGCTCGATCAGTACAAACGCATGAATGCCCACATGAACCGCCTGCCGCAAATGCGTGAAGATATCAAGCGACTCGAAAAAGAGATTGAAGAGTTGAAAAAGCGATCCACAGATTACGCAGAATAGTCTGCGTAATCTGTGGACGAAGTATTGTTGCTACTGCTTCGGTCCAACAATCGGACCATCTCCAATTACAAAGTATCCGGCCGGTGCGGTACCGTTGTTCGCCTGGCAGAATGCCTTCGCAGCCGCCGCCTGCGCGTCGACGTCTCCTTTCTTCTTACGAGGCACCACTGAAGTGTGACAGGCGAAACTGGAGTTGCCGAACGTGTCTGTAGCTCTGACTACAATCAGATAGACGCGTCCATCCTGAGAGTCGACACGCTCACCACGCAATCGCAGTGTACCCACCGCGATGTCTTTCGCATCGGGTGAATGAACTGTGACCGGTGTGGTTGAAGTCGGCGTTTGATCGTCCTCGTCGCCAAACACCTGAACGCTGAACGTCGCCGGTTCATTCGCACTCGCCGCCAGACCAACATTGACCAGATCGCTGTTGGTCTTGTCGATCGACGAAATCGCCACTGACGACGTCAGGATCGGCGGTGTGGTGTCGTCTGAGACGCACAGCACCTGCGAATTCGAGAATGGCAATGTCTCGATCACAGCGCAGAAGCTGAACGAGCCTTCCTGCTGCACGCCGAAGAGCAGTTGTAGATCGACACTGTTGCCGGCGAGTAACGGCGTTGCAACCGATATCGTGTTGGCAGACAGACTGCTGTTGAAACCGCCGCCGTTTGGCTGAGACGGAGGTTGCTCGAGCGTGGTGCCCTGAACTGTGGTTGTGCCGCCGCCGCTGAGGGGAACAACGACCGAGCCCGAAGTGCGCGGCCGTAAGTCAGCCGTGCCCGAAGGCGACGGGAAAGTTGTTAGATCGATGATCCGTACACGCAGGCGGTTGATCGTGGCGCCGGTAAGATTCGTAAAGCGCCGCCGCACGGAGATCGTACCGAAGGTCGAGTTATTGGCCGGATCGGAAGTAAAGTCGCGAACCAGATTCGGCGATGTGCCCGTACCCACTCCCGGATCGATTCGTCCGAAAGTGACGGACGCCCCGGTGTTCAGATGGCCTGGACCAGACAAATTCTCCGGGCCTGGCGCACCCAATCGTTGTCCGCCTCCGGAACTGGTGCCATTCGTGTCGACAAACTTGAAGTCCGCCACGTTATTACCCGTGTCCTGCGGCAAGCCTGCTCCAGCTCCGACAAACGGAATATTCCGATACCAACTCGAATCGATTGAGAACGGAATGAGAGGCGGCAGTCCTGCTCCCTCACGATAAAGCGTGTTCGCCTCCGTAGTTGGACCAACCGCGTCGAGCCTGTTTGCGAGCGTGAAGTTTGCCGCATTCGCAGTCTTGAACAGGGCGATGCCGACGTTGTCGGGAATGTTGTTTGTGAACGTGGAATTGCCCGTTGCGGTCGCGCCATTTCCGGCCGGATACAAAGCCAGCGAATAGCCGATGTTGTTAACGCCGAGATAGTGCCCGCGAGCGGGAATGATGGTGCCGTTAGGGATCACAAAACGTGCGACGCCATCGGAAGCAGCGAGCGCATAGCCAGTAGATCCGTCGGCTGCCCCGACGTTTATGGCGTTGTTGCTGTTGTTGTAGATCTCGACAAACTCGTCGTTAGCGCCGTTTGGACCACGCAGACGAAATTCACTGATGATCAGAGTGGTGCCGCCAGGCGTCGGCGTCGGCGTTGGCGACGGCGTTGGTGTAGGCGACGGTGTCGGCGTTGGTGATGGAGTTGGTGTGGGTGTCGGCGTCGGAGTTGGAGTCGGTGTGGGAGTCGGCGTCGGCGTGGGTGTTGGTAAGTTACACGTGCCGCCGGGATTCTCCGTGTCGCCGGTGATCAGGAACACACTGCTGCCGCCACTCGGCAACGACTCCGATATCACAGCAAACGCGTAACAGCCGGTTTGCTGTAGTCCCAACAGGAATTGAACATTGATACTTGCTCCATCGGCGAGCGGTGTTGCCGGTGAAACGGAGCCGACTGACAGACTGCTGTTGAAGCCGCCGCCATTTGGTTGTGATGGTGGTTGTTCGAGAACCGTGCCGACAACTCCGGCGGTGCCTCCTCCCGTTAACGACACCGAGATGTTGCCCGAAGTGCGCGGCCGGAGATCTGAAACACCGGACGGACTCGGGAACGTCGTGAGATCGATAACTCGGAAACGCAGACGGTTGATACTGGTACCCGTGTTGTTGGTGAAGGTGCGCCGGATTGAGAGCGTTCCGAAAGTCGAATTGTTAGCCGGATCGCTCGTGAAATCGCGCGCCACGTTCGGCGAACTGGTTTCGCTTTGTGCCGGATCGAGTACGGAGTGAGCGATGTTTGTTCCTTGCGCTCTTGGTCCAGACAAATTCTCCGGTCCGGGTGCTCCGAGTCGTTGTCCGCCTCCGGCACTGGTGCCGTTGGTGTCGACAAACTTGAAGTCCGACGCATTATCGCCGGTGTCTTGCGGGAATCCCGCGCCCGGACCACTGGTCGGAATATTGCGATACCAACTGGAGTCAATCGAGAACGGAATGAGCACTCCGACGCCAGTTCCTTCGCGATAAATCGGATTCGATTCGCTGGTTGGACCAACCGCATCGAGGCGGTTGGCGAGATTAAAGTTGGCCGCATTGCTTGTGCTGAAGAGCGCGATGCCGGCGTTGTCAGGAATATTGTTAGTGAACGTCGTGTCGCCCACGGCTGTAGTCCCAACTCCCGCCGGATAAAGCGTCAAGGAAGACGCAATGCTGTTCGTTCCAAGATAGTGACCACGACCAGGAATGATCGTTCCGTTCGGAATCACAAAACGAGCCACTCCGTCCGAGGCCGCGAGTGCGTAGCCGGTTGAAGCATCTGACGCTTGCACATTGATAGCGTCGTCGCTGGTGTTGTAGATCTCGACAAACTCGTCGTTGCCGCCGTTTGGACCACGCAAGCGATACTCACTAATGATCAAGCTTGTTCCACCCGGAGTGGGTGTTGGTGTTGGCGACGGAGTTGGCGTCGGTGTCGGAGTTGGAGTTGGCGAACCGCAAGTTCCACCTTCCGTATTTCCGCTAATCAGGAAAACTTCACTGCCACCGGCGGGTAATGATTCCGCAACTACCGCAAACGTATAACAACCGGTTTGCTGTAATCCCAAAAGGAATTGCACGTCGACACTCGTTCCATCCGCGAGCGGTGATCCCGGCGTGATGGTGCTGACTGACATACTGCTGTTGAAGCCGCCGCCATTCGGTTGCGACGGAGGCTGTTCGAGCGTAGTACCCTGAACAGTGACGTTGCTGCCGCCGGTTAGTGAGACGACGACCGAACCGGAAGTGCGCGGTCGTAGATCTGCAATACCGAAGGGAGCAGGGAAGGTCGTGAGATCGACAATACGAAAACGCAGTCGATTGATACTCGTGCCGGTGTTGTTTGTGAACTTGCGGCGAATTGAAAGCGTGCCGAAGGTTGAGTTGTTCGCCGGGTCGCTGACAAAGCTGCGCTCGACGTTTGGCGAATCGGTTTCAGCCTGCGCTGGATCGAGTAACGAGTTGTCGATGTCGGTGCCAACCGTACGCGGCGAGAAACCGTTCTCCGGACCGGGCGCGCCGAGACGCTGGCCCGCGCCTGCGCTGGTACCGTTCGTATCGACGAATAGAAAGTCAGTCGCATTGTCGCCGGTGTCCTGTGGCAAGCCGGCGCCGGCTCCGGCTGTTGGTACACGGCGCGTAAAACTGTAATCGATACTGAAGGGAACGAGAGCGCCGTAGCCTATTCCTTCTCTGTAAGTCACATTGCCTTCCGACGTTGAGCCCACCGCGTCGAGCCGGTTCGCAAGGGTGAAGTTTCCGGAGTTTGAAGTCTTGAACAACGCGATACCGACGTTGTCAGGAATATTCAAGCTGAATGAAATATTGCCGGTCGCGGTCGTTCCGTTTCCGGCGGGATAACCGGCAAGACTATAACTGCTGCCGACACCGAGGTAGTGACCACGTCCCGGAATGATCGTTCCATTCGGAATCACAAAACGTGCGATACCATCCGACGCCGCCACGGCATAACCGGTTGAGCCGTCGCTGGCTTGCACGTTAAGCGCATCGTCGCTGTTGTTGTAGATCTCAACGAACTCATCATTGCCGCCGTTTGGACCACGCAAACGAAACTCGCTGATGATCAGAGAAGTTCCGCCCGGAGTCGGCGTTGGGGTTGGCGATGGAGTTGGTGTTGGCGCGGCGCACGCACCGGTGGCGCCTTCAGTGTCGCCGGAGATCGAAAAGACGTCGCCGCCACCGGCCGGCAAGCTTTCGCCAACGATGGCCAATTGATAGCAGCCGGTTTGTTGAATACCCATGACGAAGTTGAGGCTGACACTCGCTCCCGCCGGCAGCGGGTTAACTATATTGACGAGACTGCCTCGCATACTGCTGTTGAAGCCACCGCCGTTTGGCTGTGACGGTGGTTGATCGAGATCGACGCCTTCCGCTACTTCGGTGCCGCCACCGGTAAGTGGCACAACGATCGCGGTCGATGAAATCGGTCTTAGATCGGCAGTGCCTGAAGGTGAAGGAAACGTCGTGAGATTGATGATGCGAAAACGAAGTGCAGTCAGCGCCACGCCGGTGTTGTTGGTGAACTTGCGCCGGATCGAGAGTCTGCCGAAGGTCGCGTTGTTTGGCGGATCGCTGGTGAAGTCGCGACCAACATTTGGCGACGCGTTGTCGGCTTGTGCCGGATCAACGGCCGACTGATTGATGTTGTTGCCGGCGTCGCGAGCGCCGTTGAGATTCTCCGGTCCGGGAGCGCCGAGACGTTGTCCCGCGCCTGCGCTCGTGCCGTTTGTATCGACGAAGATGAAGTCGTTGACGTTATCGTCGGTGTCTTCTGGTAGTCCTGCAGTGCCGCCCAGGAACGGAATGCGGCGTGTGAAGCTGTGATCGATACTGAACGGAATGAGTGGAGGGATGCCGACGCCTTCTCGATAGAGCGAGTTAGCGACGCTGCTGAAGCCGGCCGCGTCAAGACGATTACCGAGAGTGAAAGAAGTTGACGAAGTGAAGAGTGCGATACCCGAATTGTCGGGAATGTCTGTGGTCCAGGTAGCGTCTGCGGTCGCGGTGTTTCCGTTCCCCGCCGGGTAACCCGAGAGCGAATACGCAATCGGGTTGGCGCCCAGGAAATGACCGCGGGCCGGGATGACGGTACCGTTGGGAATGACAAACCGCACCACACCATCTGAAGCGACGACGGCGTAGCCGGTGGAAGCATCACTGGAGTTGACCGTGAAGTTGCTGTCTGTTTGGTTATAGATTTCGACGAACTCGTCGTTCGCGCCGTTTGGACCACGAAGACGAAACTCACTGATTATCAGGGGAGAACTTGACGTACGACCGGACGTTACAAATAAGAGTACAGAGGTAGAAGCAATGAGCGTTAATAATGTTGCGCGCGCGATTTTTGAGTAGAACAGTTTCCGGATCAGTGGGTTACGCATCGTGATTCTCCTTGTCGTCTAGTGATGGAAATCGGTGAAGAGACAACTGGGCTTTTGTCGTCGTGGTCAGGGGAGTCAAATTAGGTGGTGCATAATATTTCTTCGCGAGAAAATGTCAATAGATTTCTTATCTGTGTAATCTGTGGATGAAACTAACGATTAGTTCGGCGGCGCGCTGAGATGCTCCTGGCTCACCGAGCTTATGGGCCACTTCACGCAGACTCGCGCGCATCGCTTTATTCGTTTCCGGTTCGAGAAGCTCCAGCAGTCTAGCCGACAGATTTTCGGCTGTGAACCGGTCTTGCATCAGCTCTGTCGCAATCTCTTTTCCTGCTACCAGATTCACCAACCCGTAATGCTCGACGGTGATCAAACGCCCGAGCGTGTGCCAGTTGATCGACGACTCTTTGTAAACAACCACCATCGGTGTTTCGAGTAGCGCTGCTTCGAGAGTTGCTGTGCCGCTCGCGATTGCTGCCGCGTCCGAAGCGAAGAGCGCCTCGCGAGTCTGATGTTGTGCGAGCGTGATGTTGGCACAGTCATGTTGCGACAAAATTACGCGCGTTTCGTCAACCGTTCGGCTTGGCGCGACTACCACAACAGTCTGGACGTCAGGTCGCGCGGTGCGAAGTTGTTTGATCGCGCTGAGCATTGGCGGCAGAATTCGTTGTAGTTCCTTTACCCTGCTGCCGGGAAGAAACGAAACGATTGGTCTCGACGGATCGAGATCATGGCGACGGCAAAACTCATCGCGACCAAAACGCGCCTTAACCTCGCCTGACAATGGATGGCCGACGAATTCAACATGGTCCACGCCGCGGGCCGTATACCATTCAGCTTCAAACGGCAGGATCGACAAAAGCAGATCGACGTCGCGTTTGATGTTACGAATGCGACGCGGCCGCCAGGCCCAGAGTTGCGGACTGATGTAATAGATGACTTTCAAACCGCGGCGATGCAGGCTCGAGGCGAGTCGAAGATTGAATTCCGGCCAGTCGACGAGAATCACCGCGTCTGGGGATTGTTCGAGGGCCGCAGTTTTTAGTTTGCGAAATGCTTTGAGGAATTTTGGGAAGACGCGCCCGACTTCGACGATGCCCATGATGGCGAGTTCGTCCGAGTTGACGATCGTTTCGACACCGGCCTCACGCATTAGTGGACCCGTCGCGCCGAAGAGGTCGAATTCGCCGCGTTCGCGCAGTGCTTTGACAAGCGCTGCTGCGTGAGCGTCACCTGAGGGTTCACCGGCAACGATCATCAGTTTGGGTCGCTTGGGCACGGCGCGGATGATAGTACAAGATTTAGATGATTGTGCAGGATTAACATGATGCTGAACTCTGCACATTCGTGCTAGCATCCACGCGCAATCTATGACCCGTTACCCGCTGGCTATCATAATTCTCATACTTGCTTGCCAGTTTGTATTCGCGCAGCAAACCAATCCGGTCGATCGCAAAGTTGCGAATCCGATGACGGATACTCCCAACGTCAATCCTCTTAATACAGATCAACCCGTGCAGCGCCGGCCTCGGCCACAAACCGGTGTGCAGGGCGCGCCGACGGATCAAATCAGTGTCTCAGCAACAAAAGAGAGCGGGTCAGGTCCTGAAAACGCGCGCGTCGTTTTGTATGAAGGAAACGTCGATATTCGTATCGGCACTTATCGCTTGCAGGCAGACAAAGTCACGGTTTACGACGCGGAGAACAGAGTCGTAGCGGAAGGCAACGTCGTTTTCGACCAGGCGGATCAGCAGCGCATTACCGGGTCGCGCGGCGAGTGGAACTATCGCACCAAGACTGGTTACTTCGTCGACTCAACCGGCTATACAAATCAAACTCAGGACGGCACGCGTATTTACTTCACTGCCGATCGCGTCGAGAAAGTAAGTCTCGACACGATCATCGCGACGAACGTTCAGGTAACAGCCTGTGACGAAGACGTGCCGAAGTGGAGTTTTCACGCGAGCAAAACACGCATCAAGACCGGTGATCGAGTTTACGTCTACTCACCAAAGCTGAAGCTGAAAAACATTCCCGTCTTTTATCTGCCGTACGCTTCGGTTTCGATCAAGACGCGCGATCGTGCCTCCGGATTTTTGACGCCGACGTTTGGCGGTTCCGGTGCGAAGGGCGCCCGTTTGTCGACGGCTTACTATCAAACGTTAGGTCGTTCTGCCGACTTCACTTTTCGCAGCGATGTTTACACTTCGCGTGGACTCGGCTTTGGCGGCGACTTGCGCACGCGCGCAAACTCGCGCTCGTATCTCAACTTCGGATTCTACGCTGTCAAGGATCGCATCTTTGGACCATCAGCCGACGCCGCTCATCCCGATCAGGGTGGTTCGAGTCTTTATGTTGACGGCGTTCACTATTTCAAAAACGGCTTCACCGCCGTTGCCGACGTCAACATCACTTCAAACCTCGCGTTCCGGCAGGTGTTCTCCGACAACATTCAACAAGCGATCTCGCCGGAAGAGACTTCGCAGGTTTTTGTAAACAAGGATCACAACGAGTACAGCTTCAACTTCCTTGCGCGCACACAGGTAACGTCGCTCACCAACGCGCGTATTCGTATTCGACAGTTGCCGAGCATCAGCATCGACAAGCGACCGGGCATCGTTAGTTTCCTGAAAGATCTGCCGCTATATTTTTCTTTTAGTGGTTCGGCGGATGGTGTGAGTCGCAAAGAGACTGTTGAAGATGCAGTGCAGTTTGTCAGTGACGTTGGTGGGAATCCGATCATCACGCCGTCGATCGTGCAGCGACTCGATCTCAATCCCCGCTTCGAGTTGCCGCTGAATTTTGCCGGCTGGACCGTGACTGCGTCAGGTTCCGGGCGGGTCACGTTTTATTCCAACTCACTCGATCCGAACACGCGTGATGTGCTGAGTCGGAACCTGACGAGGTCTTACGGAGAGTTTGAGCTCGACGTGCGACCACCTGCCCTCGCAAGAGATTTTCGACGCGGCGGTAATTTCTTCTTTCGGCATGTGATTGAGCCATACGTGACTTATCGCAAGCTCACCGGCATTAACAATTTCGATCGCATCATTCGTTTCGATTACATCGACGCAATCGCAGACACCAACGAAATCGAGTTCGGTATCGCCAACCGTTTCTTCACGCGTCGTTCGACTGAAAATGTGAGTGATGTGCCGGTGAAAGATGGAGACGGGCAGAACCGGCCTTTGCTGTCGAGCCAGCCTTACGAAGCGCTGACCGTGACGGTGCGCGGCAAGTATTTCTTTGATCCGTTCTTCGGCGGTGCGTTGGAGACGAATCGTCGCAACCAGTTTTATCCGCTCAATACGCTTTCGGGGTTTGTTTATGGCGGCGTGCCGCGACGTTTTTCGCCACTTAATGTTGACGCACGCTATCGTCCCCGAAGAGATCTGATCGTTGACTTCCGCACGGACATCGATACGCGTAGCGGTCAGGTGCGGTCGTTGTCGTCGACGTTTGGACTGTCGCGAACGCTGATCAGTGTGTTTCAGAGTTTTTACTACACCCGTGCGATCGAGCTTTCACCCGATCTGGTGCGGTTTGCGGATTCGCGTGGGTTAGAGCCGGGAACCGTGCGTGGTTCGCAGTGGAGCCCATCGGTGTTTCTGGGCAATCGCGATCGCGGGTTGTTTGGCGGCGCGTCGTTCTTCTTCGATTTCCAGAAGCGCCCGGGGCGCGGAGACAGTTCGCTAATCAGTTCGACGATAACGCTCGGGAATGCGTGGGATTGTTGTGCGGTGACGGCGCAGTTTTCAACCTTCAACGTGGGCCTGCGAAAAGAGAATCGGGTCGTTTTTGCGTTCCGTTTGAACGGAATCGGCAGCTTCGGCACCGAGCAAATCGGCCAGCGCTACCGATAGGCCATCCTGGTGTCTAAGTTGATCTTCTCTGTGGAGCCTTTGTGTCCTCTGTGTCCCTGTGGTTGATGGCGGCTGAGAACTGGTTCACCACAGAGACACAGAGGTCACAAAAGCCCCGTTCGATTCTGGACGGATAAAACGCCAAACGTTATTATGCTCGCGTCTTGCTCCGCGTGGTGGCACTCCCCGGCTGCCGGTTGAGATGCACTTATCCGCAAGAGGTTTATATTTCGCAAAGTTTTTAGCCCCAAGCAATTCATCATTAGGCATCCTCATGAGAATTTTGGGCAACTGATGTGCTTGCACTTTTAGGAACGACCACGTTTTCCCCCTGAGGCATTCTTTAAGAACATGATGTTGAATAATCATCCCTTCCGTTCGATCCAAGCCCTCGGCCTGGCGCTATCCGTAATCCTGTCTACTTTTGGCCTGAGTCCAATCAGCGTATTGGGCAAACGGTCGGAACAGACGTCTCAAACCGAGCCCGTCGATAGCTTCATCGTCGAAAAAGTTAATGGGAAATCGATGTGCCGGCTGGCCACGCCGTCAGAAGTTCCGGGGACGAAGCGTAGACCCGACGATATCCCCGTTCCGTTTCAGCAGCTCTACGACAAGTCGATTCCAAGACAAACGAACGCTTCAAACGGTCTGACGATCAATCTAAATGCTCTTTCACAACTACAGAACGATCCCAACAAGGCTACGGTGATCGCCGCGGTGGAGCGGGCCGCAGCCGTGTGGACTGCAAGAATCAAGTCGCCCGTCACGATCAGTATCGACATCGACTACGGGCCGAACCTGCCCGGCGGCGGAGTTTTTAAGCCCGGAGTGTTGGCTTCGACCAGCTCGCGGAAAGCGCTGATCGATTACCCGGGCGCTCGCACAAACCTGCTGGCCGGATCTTCCAGCGCCGCCGAGACTGCGATTTATAACCAACTGCCCAATACTTTTATGCCGACTGACGTCGGCAATGGCGCGGTGGTTTCTGTGAATCGGTCGGTCGCTTTTGCGCTTGGTATTCCGGTTACGACGCCTGCCGACGTTAATGTGGCCACGATCGGATTCAATAAGGGTTTTCCCTACGACTTCAATCCTGATGACGGAATAAATTTCCAACAAACTGATTTCATCGCCGTCGCTGCCCACGAGATCGGCCATGCGCTCGGTTTTACTTCAGGGGCCGGAGATGGCGACACCTCAACCACTACGTTGTGGGACTTCTTTCGTTTTCGGCCGGGCACAACCCCGGCAACTTTCACGACTGCGCAGCGTGTGATGGCAATCGGCGGAGTACAGGTCCATTACACCGGAGAAACGTTTGCCATTGGTGCTGAGACGACGACTGAGCTGGGACTTTCGACCGGTGGACCGAGTGGAGTCTCGACCGGGGGAGGTGACGGCAACCAGTCGAGCCATTGGAAGGCTGATGAACTGACCGGCAAATACATAGGGATCATGGATCCTTCGATTGACGACGGGGTACACGAAACTACGCGGGAAAACGATTTCATGGCTTTGGAGATTATCGGCTGGAATCTAATCAGCAGCGTAGCGCCGCCACCCGCACCGCCACCGCCGCCACCGCCGTCCAATGACAACTTTGCCGCCGCGCAGATTGTTACCGGATGTACGGGAACGGTGAATGGCGCCAACGTTGGCGCCACCCATGAAGGCGGAGAACCACAGCATTTTCCTCCGGGTGGTGGTGGACTCGGGGCTGGCAACAGATCGGTTTGGTATCGCTGGCAGGCGCCGGCAACCGGCAGTTTTGATTTCACGACTTTAGGAAGCCGGTACGATACGGTCCTGGCGATCTATACCGGAGCTGCGTATGGCGCCTTAACACTTATCGGGCAGAGTGACGACGTTAGCGCCACCGTACGGACCAGCAAAGTAACTGTTAATGCCACTGCAGGTACTGTCTACAGAATCGCGGTGGACGGATACAACAACGATGGCGCCGGAGGTGATTTTGGTCCTATCGCATTGAACTGGACTGCTTTGGGCACTTGTAGTGCTCCTGGCGTTTCACCGCAAATTCTATTGGAACAGACGGGACCGGTTGCGGATCAGGCCGCGATTTTCGACTCGATTCTCCACATCAGAGACCCGTTCCTCCTGGTGAATACCGCAGATCTGTTCCTGCCATCGTCGGATCAGAACACGAGAGTGGTGATTTTCGTGTCAGATTTACCGAATGCGCCAGTGACAGTTAATTTGCTGGACAGTGCTAATAACTCGTTCGATATCACGCCTTTGGATGTCCACGAGTTTACCGACTTCCCCTTCACACAGGTCACATTCCGTCTTCCCAGTGGTTTGGCGTCGGGCACGTGCCGAGTGAAGGTGATTTCACAGAGTCTGGTTAGCAACACGGCGACGTTCAGAATTCTCTGATCGCGGATGAAAGTTTTTCGCCAATAACCCAGGTTGGAGCATCAAAAGGGGCAGAATTCCTCGCTCATTTGTCGCTCCAGAATTTAAAAGAAGGTAAGACCTAAACAGTGTTGACAGAATGGTTAGAGCGCAAGTATAGTTTTGGGCTAGCGGCCGTGACGGCACGCCTTGCCTCATCCCCAAAAATCGGAACGGTCCCCAGTTTGGAGCTAAATATGAAAAAGTTTGTAGCCGCGTTTTTCCTGATGGTACTCGTTTCCATCGTAGGTTTTGGCCAATCGCCGCCGACGCTGAGAATTGTTACTGAGACCCCGGGTCTGCCGTCGGAGTTGTTCTATGGTGATATCAAGGTCAAGCCGCTGAGGTTGAGGCCCGGAACCAATACGGTCATCACGATTAATGACTTCGATTTCTTTGTGTCGCAACAGTACATCGACTTCCTGCGACGTTTCCCGGAACCGGCAGGGTTGCAGTTCTATCTTGACACCCTGAATCCCAATACGATCTGTCAGTCTTCGGATGTGGAGTGCATAAAGACAATTCGAGGTATTGTGGCCGCGAATTTCTTCCGTTCACCAGAGTTCCAGCGCAAGGGTTCATACGTGATGTTCCTTTACATGGTCTCTCTGGGTCAACGACCGGTCACCCCGGCTGAGTTGACCGACAACTCGAAGATTGACCGTCCGCATTACGCTGAGTTCATGTCGGATCTGGCCAGCATCTCAACACCGAATGACGATCCTGTGCTGACCGAGCAGAAAAAGGCCGCGCTTGCTGAAGCATGGATGCAGCGGGCGGAGATTCAGGCGAAGTACAACGCCTTATCGAATGCTCAGTTCGTGCAGACGTTGCTGACGACTGCGGGCGTAACAAACCCGAATCAGTCGCAGTTGGTGGCGGACTTGAACGCTGCTACCAAGACGCGCGGACAGGTGTTGCGCATCATTGCTGAGAGTACTGAGGTCAGTGACAAGTTTTACAAGCAGGCATTCGTGACGATGGAATACTTCGGTTTCCTCCGTCGCGATCCGGAAGACTGCCACGGTGATCCTAATCCGAGCCAGTGTGGTTACATTTTCCACAACGCTCGCTTTAACCTGGCTATCGACCCAGCCGTTATCGAGAACGTTATCGTGCGCGGTTTCATGGAGTCGCCGGAGTACCTGAACCGGTTCTAAGCAAGCCTTAATCGTTTTAAGACGAGCCACCAAAGGCACAAAGGGCACAAATGATTTTTTGTGCCTTTTGTGCCTTTTTGTGGCTTAAACTCCTGATATGGACGTCGGATTGGATGGGACCCCGCTGAGTCAATCGTTGACCGGCGTGGGCCATTACACCGTGGAGTTGGCGCGTGCGCTGGCGCGAATTTCTCCGGACGATAGATTTGAATTAGTTTCGCCGTTGCCGAGTTTATCCGGACTGAGTCGTCGGTTCTGGTGGCAGATGGGATTGCCTCGTTATATCAAGCAATCTCGATTCAGCGTTTTTCACGGAACGAACTACAGCGTTCCACTTCTAAAGACATGTCCGACGGTCGTTACCATTCACGATCTCTCGTTGTTACTTTGGCCTCAGACACATACTCAACAGCTCGCGCGCCGGGCGCGTTGGCGATTGCCGCTGATGGCGCGTCGTGCCGATGCGATCATCGTGCCTTCGCAAAGTATCAAGCAGGAAGTTTGCGAGCATCTTGGAATTGAGGATGTGAAGATCGCTGTGATACCGGAAGCGTCGCGATCGTCGTTTCACCCGGTCTCTATTGCTGAGACAGTCGCAACTCGACAACGATTGAACATCAGCGATGACTTCATCCTCTTCGTCGGCACGATCGAACCACGCAAGAATCTCTTGACGCTCGTGCGTGCGTTTGCAGAGATTGTTCGCAGCAGCTCTTGCCAGACTCAACTCGTAATTGCGGGAAGTGAAGGGTGGCTGACGGGCGATCTACACGACTTCTTGAAGACGGCTGGTCTTAACAACCGGATCAGGTTTGCGGGTTATCTTGCCGACGACGATTTGCGGGCACTTTATTCGTCGTGTCGAGTTTTTGTCTACCCGTCGCTGTATGAAGGTTTTGGTTTACCGCTGTTGGAAGCGATGGCCTGCGGTGCACCGGTTGTTACGAGCAACATCCCGGCAATCCGTGAGACAGTTGCTGACGTCGCACGTCTCGTTACACCAACCAACGTTCAAGAGTTGGCACGCAGTATCATGGAGTTGTTAGCGGATCAATCTGAGAGTGAACGGCGATCCGAAGCGGGTAAACAGCATGCGTCAAGATTTTCGTGGGATAAAGCAGCCGTGGCGACGCTGGATGTTTACCGGCATCTATCCACAGATTACGCAGATTGATTATGGAATCTGCGTAATCTGTGGACAGTCACCGATTAATCAAACACAAACGAGAATCGCTTCTTGATGTATTCGCGCTGGTTTTGCATGCTCAGTCTCCAGGCGCCGGCGTCAACCACGAAGTGAGACATCGTTGCTCCGAGGACTGCTCCAAACAGAAAATCGGCGACTCTGGCATAAGCCCAGGTGCTCTTGACTAGCTCGAAGTCTCTCAAGTCTGCAACCCGCCAGAACGCGAAACCAACGAGCAGCAGTAAAACGGAAAGCTGGATGAGACTCTTGTAAGAATAAGTTGAGTCTCCATTCGTGTTAGCGGAAATCACCGTCATGAAGATGATGTACTGCAGCCCGTGCGCAATCGCATAACTGAGGAAACCGATGTTGTTGTCAGTCGAGATGAATACAGGCGCAAAGAAAAATACGCTGGTAAAGAAGAGACACGATTTCAAAAACGTTGTGTGCTTGAAGTATTTGATGTAGACCACGAGGCTGAACACGGGTACGGCAAAGAACGCTATCAAGCCAAGTTGATAAAACAGATCGAACGCGCGGTGCAGATAAGCCGGCGCGACGGCGGTTCCGAGTAGTTTGAAAGTCCCAAGAATCGCGAGAATTGTTCCGAACTCAATCGCGAGTTTCTCTTCTTTGCGCGGCGCCGTGCCTGTTTCTGCTATCGAAGCGAAGGCATAGATACCGACATTCTGACGGCCATAGTGAAACGCCTGCCACGCCCAGTAAAACAGCAACGCGAACGCTTGCGTGATTGGGTTGGTGAAAGCGAAGACCAGGCCGGTAACTACGATCAGGAAGATCGGAACGTAGATATATCGCACCGGATGTTTCCTGATGATGCCGGAGAATTTCTTGTCGAAGTAAAAGAACAGTGTGGCTGGAACGTGTGCGGTGCCGAGAAAAAGAAAAACAGTCTTGATGCCTGCCAGACTCGTAACCGTTCCGCGTGAAGGAATAACAAAAATAAAAAACGCAATCGGCAGCCAGGTCGCAACTAACAACGACACGAGAAACCAGCGTTTGCGCAGCAGATTTCTGGCCACCTCTTGCCCGTTAACTTCGAGCGCAATTGAGTTTGAGGATAAATTCTCCATACCGACTATGCGTTTACGGCCTCTGCCGCGGTTCGGCGCATCCCGATCCGTCGCAGCGATGCGCTCGCGTTAAGGTTTGTCACGCCTTCCATCGCCATGGCGCTCATCACACGGAAAAACAATGCTCCATCGAGCCAGTCGAAACTGACAGCGTCGAGACTATGCACGCCGAACGTCAATGAATATGAATCCGGCGCCAGCCAGCACTGGAAAGCAAAACTCACTTCCACCACCTCGCCTCGTTGCACCGATCCAAAGTTCACTTGCTGCAAGTCAGTGTTCGTGCCGTAAAGATGTATGCCGTGACGATTGCGAATCAGAAAACCGCAGACCGGCGCTTCCACGTCTTCATGAAAGACAACACGAAGTTTCACCGTTACTTCTTCGCCCGATTCCACAAACTCGATTCGTTGGTGTGCGGCGTTGAGTAACTCAACCGCGATGATTTCGGCGCGGCCGTCACCATGACGATAAGAGTAAGAGAGTTTTGGAGTCGCCTCGGTGTCGAGTTCTGGTGGCGGCTCGGTGGAAACCTCCTCTGTCATTTCATACGCGCTCTCGCGGGCCATGATCAGTTTTTGATAGCGATTGAGAACGTCAGCTGGTTTACCAATCGCTTCCATACGACCGTTGTGAAGCAGCAGCGCGCGCGAGCATAACGCGCGAATGGCATTCGGATCGTGTGAGACGAGCAATATCGTCATGCCGCTCTCCTGCATCTCGCGGATTCGTCTCAGGCAGCGATGTTGAAATACCGCGTCACCGACGGCGAGAGCTTCGTCGACGATCAGGACCTGCGGCATGGCGCTGATGGCGGTGGCGAAGGCGAGTCGCACGTACATACCACTCGAATAAGTCTTGACCGGTTGATTGATGAACTGGCCGATCTCTGCGAAGCGTTCGATCGCCGGCAGCATCGCTACGGTTTCCGAGTGTGAGAATCCCATCAGCGACGCGTTCATGAAGACATTTTCAACACCGGTAAACTCCGGATTGAAACCAGAACCGAGCTCAAGCAGGGCTGAAATGCGTCCCGCGTGCCAGGTTGAACCTTCGGTTGGCTGAAGTGTGCCGGCGACAATTTGCAGGAGGGTCGACTTGCCGGAGCCGTTCGGTCCGACGATGCCAAAGGTTGTTCCCTTCTCAACTTCGAAAGTGACGTCCCGCAACGCCCAGAATTCACGGTGCGTCCGCCAGCGACCGCGCGTCACCATCTCTTTGAGGCGGTCGGAGGCGCGATCGTAAATACGATATTGCTTCGAAACACCTTCAACTCGGAGCACAGGTTCCATCGGTGGTTATTATCCACAGATTACGCAGATTTCATAAACGAATCTGTGTAATCTGTGGATAGAGAACGTTTTGAGATAGAATTCCTGAAACCAATGTCGACCGAGCTGGACGTTGAGCGTCTGATGCATGAGATACGTCAGAATGTAGCCAGACAGCATAATGCTGTCGAACACCCTGCTGCGTCTCCGCCTCAGCCATCGAATGGCCTGCACCCGCCCGACGGACTGAGGTTACAGCCGGCATTTCAAACCAAAACCAACAATCGATATCACGTCAACGATCTGTTGCAGTTTCACGGCGAAGAGTTCGTCCGTAACGCTTACCAGGCGCTACTAATGCGAGAGCCTGACGCTGCCGGCCTGAATTATCACGTGCAAAGTCTAACCAGCGGCCGCTTCAATAAGATCGACGTGCTGGCCAGCCTGCACAACTCGCCTGAAGGCCGTCGCAGTCCGGTAACGATCACGGGCTTATTAGTTCCGACGACCATCAGACGGCTGGGACGCATTCCGGTGATCGGTTACTTAATCCGAATGCTCATGGCGATTTTGCGCTTGCCGGCTGCGATTCAGAATCAAAGCCAATTCGAGCAGTACGCACTATCTGTGCAACAGCGAATCGTCGATCATCAGACTCAACGTGACCGAGATCTGAGTCACGCGCTGGCCCAACTCACGATGGAGCTGCGCGCGACCGCGCAGGAATTGGCGCAGCAACAACAGACGGTTGAGTCATCGTTGCTGCGACAGCACGGCGAGTTAGTTACTCGTCACGATGAATTGGTAAAGACCATCGAAGCGCGTTTCGACGAAGCCAGACGTTACGTTGACGATTTGACAGCACGCATTACCACTCAATTCGCAGCCCAGGTACAAGAACTTCGCGATCGGCAGCAAATTCTAGGCGATCAGCAACTCGCTATTAGCCGCCGTCAGGATGTCGAGAAGGTGGAGTTACAAAACTCGCACCACCAATTCACCTCGGATCTGATCGAACAGGCAACAAGACAACAGCAACTCAGGGCCGAGTTTGATGAACACAGGACAAGACAGCAGGCACTACGATCCGAAATCGACGATCAATTGCAACAACATCTGCTTCGCCAACAAAGAGCTCACGACGAGCTGGCAGCACAGGAAGCGCGACTCAGAAATTTGCTCGAAGGAGTTACCACTCCGACTTCGTCGTTTGTGCAACTCGCAGCGGAGGAAACCGATCACTTGCTCGACGGTTTCTATGCTTCATTCGAAGATCAGTTTCGCGGTCCGCGTGACGAAGTGAAGCAGCGCCTGCAGGTCTATATTCCGATACTCAAGGAAGCAAAGATTGCCGGCGACGTTCTTGACGTTGGCTGTGGCCGCGGTGAGTGGTTGCAGTTGCTGGAAGGTGAAGGCATTAAGGCTGAAGGTGTGGACCGCAATCGAGTCTTCGTTGAAGAATGCCGTCGCAGTGGTTTGACCGTGACTGAAGCGGATGCTCTCACGCACTTGCGAGGTTTGCCTTCGGAGAGTCTGAACGCGGTCACGAGTTTTCACCTTGTCGAGCATTTACCATTTGAAACTCTGATCGAATTGCTCGATGAGATGGTTCGTACCATAAGGCGTGGGGGCTTGTTGATTCTTGAAACTCCAAATCCGGAGAATCTCCTCGTTGGCGGTTGCAATTTCTACGCTGATCCAACTCACCGCCATCCGATTCCAAGTCAAACGCTACAATTTCTGCTTGAATCGCGCGGTTTTCACGACATCAGGATTTTGAAGCTGCGTCCCTGGGACGAGGCTAAGATCGAGGGCGACAGCGAAATAATCAAGCGATTCAACGAAATGTTTTATAGCGCTCCCGACTATGGAATCATCGCCAACAGGACTTAATGTTCAGTAAGAAAATAGTAGTCATAACGCCATGGTTTGGTTCGTTTGCCGGCGGCGCCGAACTGCTGGCACGAGGTATGAGCCGTGAACTGAACAAGCGTGGTGTTGAGACTATTGTGTTGACGACCTGTTCGCGTTCGCCCTACGACAGTTGGTGGCAGGATCACTACCAGCCGGGCGTTTACGACGTTGAGGGCATCAAGACATTGCGCTTCGCAACTGGCAAGTCACGTGGACCATACGACGCCGTCATCAAAAAAATACAAACCGGAAAGCAATTATCGGAGCGCGACGAGAACAACTTTTTTGATTACGGAATCAATAGTCCCGTACTGGTTGAGGCAGTCGCAAACTACATCGGCGATGATTACGAGCCCATCGCGCTCCCGTATTTTCACGGCGTAACGCATTCGGTCGTCAATCGTTATCCAAATAAGGTTTCTCTGGTTCCGTGCTTTCACGATGAACCGCAGTTTTACTGGTCTGCGACCGAGCGGTTGTTACGAAACTCCAAACACATCTTCTTCAACGCCACGGAAGAGAAGCAGTTGACGATCAGACAATACGGATTACGAGTTGGACGAAGGGTTGTTGAGAGCCCTGTGACAGGTGTTGGTGTCGAACTGCCGGCGAACGGAGAGCCGCATGCAGAAAAACCGGTGGAGGCTCCCGAGAGTTACTTCCTTTATGCGGGACGTAAAGAACGCGGCAAGAACGTTCACGTGCTGTGCGAGTGGTTTCAAGAGTATGCCAGGAGTTCCAATCGACGTACGAAGCTCGTTTTTATTGGTGGTGGTGACGAGTCTCTGATTCCACGTAACGACAGTTTTCTTGATTTGGGATTTGTTTCGGAAGCGAAGAAGCTGGCGCTGATGAAGCATGCGCAGGCGGTTATCAATCTGTCGGAGAATGAGAGCTTTTCGATCGTGATGATGGAAGGTTGGTTGTGTGGCGTGCCGGCCGTCGTTTCGGCGAATTGTGCCGTGACGATGAGTCATGTTCGTCGCTGCAATGGCGGATTGTTTGTCGCGAACAGCGATGAATTCGTGCGGGCTTTGAATTATCTTGAAGACAACGAGCCAGTGCGCCGCGGTCTCGCGGCCAACGGCCATCGGTATCTCACGCGCGAGTATTCCTACGACACCGTACTGTCGAGATATCTAAACGAGTTATCCACAGATTACACAGATTCATAATCTGCGTAATCTGTGGATACATAACTAATGAAAATATTGATCGATGGACAGACGTTGCTCACTCCTGAAATCAATCGGGGGATCGGGACGTATTTCAAGAGCACGGTGGAGCAGATGCTCGAGAACGACTTTACGAATGAGTTCTATCTCAATACTCCAGCGGGTTCGCACATTGAGAATTTACCGACCTGGACGCGCAATAAGCTCACGCTGATTCATAATGACATCGCCGGTCGCAAACGACATTTACCCGAACTCTACTCAGAAGCAGTCAACAACGACATTGCCAAATTCGGCATCGACCTCTACTGGTCTCCGAACGCCCTGATGCACAACGTATTCATTCCCTCACGACAAGCCGCCGATTGTACGTTCGCCGTCACGATCTTCGATCTGATACCTCTCGTAATGGCAAAAGAGTACGCGAAGCATCTCTCAGCCGCCGCACTCGAGACGCTCCGCAGTAAACTGAAACAGATGGAAACCGATTTCGACCTCTTCCTGCACATCTCCGAACATACGCGCTCCGATTTCGTGAGCGCATTGCCGGCCGCAGACAAAACACACGTCGTCACACCACTCGCCGCCGGCAGCGCTTTCAAACCATATCCATTTCCCCACCAACCTTCGGGAACTGATTACGTGTTTTATCCGGGAGGTTTCGATCCACGTAAGAACATGAATCGCGCGCTCGAAGCATTCGCGAAGTTACAGTCAATGCATGGCAATGACCCGGCGATCCGAGCCACGGAGTTTATGATTGTGTGTCATCTCGACGACGCCTCCAGACGAATAATGATGAACAACGCCCGAGACCTCGGAATAGCTGAGAAAGTCCGGCTGCCGGGATTTGTCGACGACAACTCACTCGTGAAGCTTTATCAAAAAGCACGCTGTCTTTTCTTTCCGTCGCTTTATGAAGGATTTGGTTTACCTATACTGGAAGGATTGGCTTGCGGCCTGCCAGTGGCGTCAGCGAACACCTCGTCGTTGCCGGAAGTCGCAGCCGACTTTGCTTTTTACTTTGATCCTTACGATATTGACGGCATGGCCCAGGCGCTCTACCAGGCCTTACGAGCTCCGCTGGACACAGCAGCGAAACGTGCGCGCTACGAATTCTCAAAACAATTCTCCTGGCAGAAAACAGCTCTGGCGACTCTCAATGCGTTTCAATCATCGGTGAATCTATGAATCGTCGCACTCTTGCCCGCGAGAGTCTGATCTTTCTGGGCTTCCTCGCGTTAACCGTTCTCATGACGTGGCCCTGGGCTCTTCATCTTCGTGACGCTGTGTCCGATCGAGGAGATCCTTACGCCATCGCTTACTATCTCTGGTGGGATTATCATCAGACTTTTCACGATCCCTTTAACCTCTTTCAGTCGACGGTTCTTTATCCGTACAAGTACACCCTCGCATTCACCGAGAGTGCGTACGGTGTCTCGCTCTTGTTTTTTCCACTCTTTGCGCTTGGCTTCCGCCCTATAACCATACTCAGCATCGCAACGTTGATTGCATTTGCGTTTTCCGGTTACGGCATGTTTCGTTTGGTGAGAACGTTGACAAACTGTCTGGGCGCGGCGTGGATAGCGGGAATTGTTTTCGCTTTCATCCCCTATCATTTCCAGCGTCTGCCGCACCTGCACTTACTCTTCACTGCCTGGATTCCGTTGTTGCTCGAGGCGTTGGTCCTATTTGCAGCTCAGCGGAGTTGGCGTAGAGCATCATGGCTCGCCGTCACGTTTGTAATGAATGCATTGACGTCGGTGACGTGGTTTATTCTGACTCTGATCCCTCTCACGCTAACAGGCGTTTTCTTGATAGCGTGGTGGCACTTACTGAAAGATCGTAAATTCTGGATTCGTGCCGTCACATTGCTGGGTCTTGCTTGTTTATTAGTTATTGCATTCCTGATTCCTTACTATCGCGTTCATCAACTTTATGGTTTGGAGCGCAGTCCCGATCAGGTGATCGGGCTTTCGGCCTGGCCCACTCACTGGCTGGCGGTGAGTGAGCGTAACAAACTGTGGGTTGGTCTAGGCGCGAGTATTGGAAGAGACGAGCTACTGCTTTTCCCCGGATTTCTGCCACTGCTTCTCCTGGTCGCGTCCCTCTTACTGGTTAGTCCCGCTGCACGACAATTCACGTGGCTTACGACGAAGATCAGATCGTTCGGTTCTTTCAAGACACTAATCGTTTTGTTGGATTGTCTGGCGGTTTTGCTCCTGCTGACCTGTCTCCTGACAATTGGTTACAACGGGATTCATCCAAAGTTGTTTGGGGTGGAGATATTTCAGTCTACCCACGCAACTCGTCCGTTCTACTTTTTCATAGTCATAGTTTTACTTCGGGTGCTGCTGGCGCCGCCTCAGTTTGCGCAACGTTTTTTCGAGCAGGACTACGCGGCCAGTATTCGGTCCAATCCGCGCACGATTGCGTATGTGGTGGCGCTGATCTGGACCGCGATGGGCTTCCTCGGCTCTCTCGGAATGAATTTTTACGTGCACCGGTTTTTGTACGACACGATTCCGCTTTTCAGAAGTATGCGGACTCCTTCGCGCTGGGCCATGATTGCGTACGTGGGTCTCGCGATTCTGGCGGGTCTCGGATCGGCGCAGTTTGCAGAGCTATTGGTTCGTTGGCGTCCCCAACTTAGGCGAGGTCTGATCTTCGCTACCCTGGCGGTACTGATATTGTTCGAACAGCGAGTCGTTCCGGTCGTGTTTGTTCGCGGTGAAGTCGATCCGGACCCGATGACACTGCGCTTGAAAGCAACACAGATGTCCGGCGGCATTGTCGAGCTGCCGGCGGAGCGAGATAACTACGCCTACTTCACCTACACGCTGCGCGCCGCAGACCATGGCCATCCCGTCGTAACTGCGGCCTCGAGCTTTCAACCCCCGCTGCTTCAGGACATCGAAGCACTAACAAGCCAGCGTCCCATTCCGGCGCGATTTCTTGACGTTCTCGAAGGCATTCCGACTTCTTACCTCGTGGTCCACAAAGCACTCCTGAAACCTGAGAGTAAGAGCGCAATCGAGACTATCGTCAAAGTTGGAGTAGCGGAACGCCGGCTTGTGTTGATTCATCGACAAGGCGAGATCGATACAGGCGACGAACTTTATGCATTAACCAAAATCGAACCGGCGGCCAAGCCGGATCCGAATCCGATCGATGAGGGTGCTTACTTCGTTCGTCAACAGTATCTCGATCTGCTGAATCGCGAACCGAAGCAGGATGAGTCGGATCACTTAGTGGGGGTTATTAACGAGTGTGGCGGCGATCCCGCGTGTGTGGCTCAACGGCGTTCTCGAGCTCCGTTGGAAGTTTTCCGCTCCGACGAGTTCAAGCAGACGCAGTTGCTCTTGTATGGTGAATATGTCGTGAGCTTCGGACGTCGTCCGACTTATGACGAGTGGACGAAGAAGGTTCCGCTCACATCGACTGAGGATTTGCGTAAGCAGGCCGAAACGTTATTGAGTAAAGAAGAGCAATACAATTCAGCGTTTGTGACCCTGTGTTACTTTAATTACCTGAAACGAGATCCCGACCCCCAGGGCCACGACTACTGGTTACAGGCGCTAAAACAGAATTCAAATGATTACTCTGCAGTAATCACGGGATTCATTGCATCGGGTGAATATCGTTCACGATTTGGACAGCCGTGAAGAAGCTTGGATTGCCTGAAAAGTCAGTACGCCGAGGTCAGTACCGTCCGCGGTAGCGGATGGGTCGCGCGATGAGTCTGAATCATTGCATGCTGATCGGCAACCCATCCGCTACCGCGGACGGTACTGACCCGGCCCAAGTGCGATCCTAATTTTTGAGGCAAGTACATTTAGAAAGAATGAAGCTCGAAGAATACTCAAAAATGTACGAGCTCGAGGATCGTTACTGGTGGTTCATCGGGCGTCGCCGGCTCGTTAACTGGTTATTGCGGAAGCACAATCCAAATGGCAGTCAATCTTTGCTGTTTGATTTAGGCTGTGGCACGGGGTTGAATCTCTCGTCTTTTGGCCGCGAGTTTAAAACGATCGGCAGCGACATCTCACGAGAAGCACTTGGATTTTGTCGCGAACGAAACCTGGATGGCCTTTTCAGCAGTCAGGCCGAAGCCATCGCACTCAGGAATGAAAGCGTCGATATGGTCACCGCGTTGGATGTGCTCGAGCATGTGCGAGAGGATGTGCCGGCGCTTAAAGAGATCAATCGTATCCTGAAGCCGGGCGGTAAACTCATCGCGATCGTGCCCGCATACGGTTTTCTCTGGTCTGAACATGATGAAGCCTTGCATCACTATCGTCGTTACGTCGCGCGTGAGTTGCGAGCAAAGTTCACGGTTTCCGGTTTTGAGATCGAACGTTCAACCTATTTCATTACGGCGCTCTTTTTCCCGATCTTGTTTTTTCGTCTCTGGCAGGGGTTACGCCGGACATCAATCGAGGCGTCAGTTTCGTACCGGTTACCACCGGCCTGGATCAACCAACTGCTCGTAACTTTTCTCGATATCGAACGAGCTCTGATCAACTATTTCAATCTGCCCTTCGGAGTCTCGCTGATCGTCGTCGGTCGGAAGCCGCGGCAAACTTGAGTGGATCACGAATTTGAGCGAAAACCCAACCACAACAACGGCCATTGATGAACCAGCATCGTCAGACCAGGCGACAGCGGAGGATATTTACTACTGTTACCGGCTGCTGTTGATGCGAGAGCCGTCGTCGGAAGACGTCGAGTACTGGCGCGAAAGAGTGGCGACAGAGAAGTTAACTTATGCGCGCCTGGCGGCGTACTTTCGCACCTCGCGCGAATATGTCATCGGTAGAAAGGCCCGTGGCATCACCTTGCTCACCCTCGACGATTTTGAGTTGTACGCGCAGGAGCATGACTGGGACATCGGCGAGAACCTCATTGAGACAAAGCTGTACGAGCCTCACGTCACTGCATTTCTAAACAAACATCTTCGGGACGGAATGACGTTTGTTGATGTCGGTGCGAACATCGGTTACTTCACCCTCACCGCGGCGACGAAAGTGGGAAAGACAGGGAAGGTCATTGCGGTTGAATGTAATCCTCGCAATGTTGAATTGATCTTAATGAGCCTGCATCGAAATGGATTTGACCAGGTCACGGTTTATCCATTTGCAGTTGGTGATGCTCAGCAGTTGATGAGCTTCTCATGGGGATTCAGCAACGGGTTTGTTACTGAATTGGCGCCAGACGAAGACGAGGCCTTCATTGTTCAAGCAGTAACATTGGATTCGTTGCTCAAGAACGAGCCGAGAGTGGATGTGATAAAGATCGATATCGAAGGATCCGAGGCGAATGCGTGGCAGGGCATGCAGGAAACAATCGCGTGGCATTATCCAGTGTTGCTGATGGAGTTTTTTCCGGCCTTATTGGAACGAATTTCGGGTTTAAAGGCGGATGATTTCCTGAATACTGTTTTTGCGCGCGGGTATAGCGCGGGAGTGTTACGGCGCGGTCAGGAGATGGTCACTGCTCAATCGACTGGGGAAGTGATCGCGGAATGGGAGAAAGAACGCGAACTCGTTGGCGATGTGGCCAAAACGTATTTGGATTTAGTCTTCCTACCTCAATAGCCTCATGAGTCAAGCTGAAAATCGGAGAATCGCATGGCTGTCTCCGTTACCGCCACAGAAAAGCGGCATTGCCAATTACAGTTACTGGCTGATTAAAGCTCTGAGACCGCATGTCGACATCGATCTCTTTTACGATGGCGAGCTTCCGCTGGCCGAGTTACAGGATGAGTTTGACGTGTATCCGATCTCAGCTTTTCCCGAGCGTCATGAAGCTTACGCCGACGTTATCTATCATCTCGGAAATCATAGCGGCTTTCACAAGAAGATTTATCAGCTTGCCTGGAAGTTCCCGGGCATCGTGGTGCTGCACGATTACAACCTGAGTGCGTTCATGCACGATTCGTTTTACCTGCAAGCAGATTGGCAGCTTTACGAGCAGGCTTTGGTCAACAACAACGGCGAGGCGGAGCATCACGGGCTCACGGGTTTGGTGCCGCAACTCAGACGAAATGTGAATGGCTTGCCGATGTCGTACGCGATTGTGCAGCGGAGCCGAACAGCGGTTGTGCATCACCGTTGGGTTAAGAATCAGTTCAGTAACAACGATCATGTCGAGGTCATTCCGCACTTTGCTCGAATCAATGTTTCGCCGGCGAAGGACCAGATCGCGAAGTTTCGCGAGAGGTTTGCGATCAGAGACACGCATTTCCTGGTTTCGTGTCTTGGGTTTGTAAATCGCAACAAGTTGCCGGAGTTGCAGGTGCGTGCGGTTAAGAAACTACTGGCCCGAGGGTATCCAGTGCATCTGTTGTTTGCCGGTGAAACGTCGCCGGAGGTGCAAGCGCTTCAGGCGGAGGTCGAGGCGAGTGAGTATCGTGAACACATCACGTTCACAGGGTACCTTGATGAAGAAGATTATTTCAGTGCGCTGTTTGCGACGGACGTATTTATCAACTTGAGAAATCCGTCGATGGGCGAAGCGTCAGGAACGTTGATGCACGCGCTTGCGGCCGCCAAACCCGCGATCGTCAGCGACAGCAATCAATACCGTGAGTTTCCGGATAAAGTGTGCTGGAAGCTGACGCATGATGAGAATGAAGAGCAGTTGCTATGTGAATATCTGGCCGTGCTGCTTTCGAACAAGAACCTCCGCGCCGCGATGTCAGAGAACGCCGCGAACTACGTGAAGAATGTGTTTGCGTTGGACAAAGTCGTCCCGCAATGGCTGCGCGTGATCGGGAAGTAGCCACAAAAAGGCACAAACGTGTTCTTGTGTCTTATATGCCTTTTTGTGGCTGGTGTTCGGTGGCGATGGCTGTCAGGTCGGAGGCGACCATCTCTCTCACCAGATCGCGGAAGCTGTAGTTCGGTTGCCAGCCAAACGCATCTCGTGCTTTCGAGGCATCGCCAATCAACAAATCAACTTCCGCCGGCCGGTAATATCTCTCGTCAACCTTCACATACTCACGATAATCCAAATCAACTTCCGCAAACGCGATCTCACACAGCTCACGCACACTGTGCGTTTCGCCAGTTGCGATCACAAAGTCGTCTGCTTCCGGTAACTGAAGCATCGAGTGCATCGCCTGGACATAATCTTTTGCATGGCCCCAGTCGCGCTTTGCCTCGAGGTTTCCGATTCTAAGCTCTGACGCGAGCCCGAGTTTTATGCGCGCCACCGTGCTCGTCACTTTCCGGCTCACAAACTCAAAACCCCGCCGCGGGCTCTCGTGGTTGAACAGAATGCCACTGACACAGAAGAGGCCGTAAGCTTCCCGATAGTTTCTGGTTAAGTGAAATCCGGCCACCTTGCTGATCCCATACGGGCTACGCGGCTGAAACGACGTATTCTCTCTTTGCGGGACTTCGTTGACATTTCCAAACATCTCGCTCGATCCCGCGAAGTAAAAACGACACTTCGGTCGCAGTTCTCGGAGCGCCGCCAGCACATAGTGCGTGCCGTTGATGTTCGTATTCATCGTCGAAAAGCCGTCGGCAAAGCTCTCGGCCACGAAACTCTGGGCCGCAAGGTGATAGCACTCGTCAAAATCGTGGTTGCTGAAAATGTGGAAAATACTCGCGTAACTCTCGAGACTGGCCGGATGCAGCTTTACGTGGTCCAGGATGTGTGCGATGCGTTTGAATCTCGCTTCCGGGGCCTCCAGAGCCACTCGCCGGACAAGGCCGTGCACCTCATAACCCAAACTCAACAGGTAATCGGCAAGGTAACTGCCGTCCTGGCCGGTAATTCCAGTAATTAGCGCTTTTTTCATGCGGGCTCCCCAATAACCTCCTTGTTGCGTAAAAAGGACATTACCAAATCCAGTCCCTGCTTGCGAAGCGGAGAGGTTCTGCTTAAAATGGCCGTTCTTTAACCGTCGGTGCCGGCAATAATACATTCACCTGCGTACGACGCTGCTCAGCTCCCCGAGGCATCTAATCTGCTTGTATCTGCGTCTTTTGTTGCGGAGGAATTCGTGAAGCAAGGTTTCTGGTTCTTGTGCGCCATCATGATGGCTGCGCTTATCGGTGGCTCGCTCGCCTCCGTCTCAGCCCAAGTGTCGAGTCCGACTCCGGACCCATTTGCGGTTCAACTTACTTCGAGTCCGACCGCGGGGTTCAGTTCGTTGACTACCGACATTACGGCCAACGGGCGTTTCGTCGTCTTCACTTCAAACGGCGACGTTTCAACGCAAGCCACAGGCAATCGTAACCCGGACGGCAATCGAGAGATCTTTTTAGCTGACTACGCACAACGCCGTATTTTCCAGATCACAAATACCCGAAGCGTTCCGAACCCAACGCCGTCACCGAGTCCGACGCCGACGCCGAGCCCGTCGCCGAGTCCAACTGCGAGTCCATCGCCAACACCCACGCCACTACCAACCCCGGAAGATCGAACCTCATTAATGATTGAGGTCGATAATCGAACGCCAATGATTTCGCTGAATCCGGTGCTCGTGGGCGGTGTTCGTAGTTACATTATCGTGTTCAGTTCCAATGCGCCGTTTCCGGGAGCTCCGACCGGCACTGACAGCACGACCTGGCGCGGAGATGCGAATTCCGAGATTTGGATCTACAGGATTCCGGCCGTGGCCGATGTGGACTTAACCCTCGGCGCCGACTTGCCGTTGCAAAATCTCGAGGGGACCGCAAATTTCTTTCAAGTTACAGACACCACCGCCAGCCGTGCTCCAACTGCCGGATCAAGTTCTGCGTCTCCGTTTTTTGCGGACGACAATCGCGAGGCATCGATCTCTGACGACGGTAAGATCCTCGCCTTTATTTCGACCAGAAGCTTCACGGGTGGAACCGGCAACGCCGACGCCAATCCCGAATTGTTTCTCTACAACATCGACGGCGCCACTTACAGACAGGTCACGAATACACAGGATTCCATTCTCGGAGTTGGTTTGGTCTTTCAAAGTAACCCAACGCTCTCGGCCGATGGATCCGTAGTGTCTTTCGTGTCGAGTGGCAATATTGCCACCACCAGTGCCGCCAACACCGACCTCAATGCGGAGGTGTTTTACGCCAATATTGGCGGCACGATAGCCATTCATCAGGTTACGCGAACGCTCAATAACATCTCGACTGCAAATCTTTACAGTCCGGGTCGACGATTGAGTCGCGACGGCAAACTCATCACCTTTGAATCGAAGGCGACTGATCCGAAGGCAAACACCGCTCCGACTGGACAGATTTTCGGAACCTTCGTTTACACGATCGCGAGCGACACATTTAACGAGGTCGGAGCCCGACCGACGGAGGAGAGTGACTTCATTCGCTTTCCAGTGTTCACGGACTACAACTCGTCGTTGTCTCCGTCAGGTTTAGTAATCACTTCTTTCCTGAACTTGCGACCTGATGGGACGATAGTACCTCGGGCAACGACTACTGAAGGGCTGAACGTCGATACCTCGGCGGAACTGTATCTGACGCAAGTGCCGGTTTCGACTGCAAATACTTTTGTTCGCCTGACCAACGTCACGAATTTCGCGAGTGCCGGCGGTACGAGAGCGATGGCCAGCGAGTCTCACAAGCGGATCGCGTTTTCACTTGGTGGCGCGGAACTTGGCGGTGGTAATTCAGACGCCGGAACGGAAGTTTTCTACTTGCTGACGCCCATCATCACGGCGACGTCGTCAGACGCGCTTTCGTTCTTTACTGGCGCCAGCGTCATGCCGGTAGCGGCTGCAACACCGGTTCCGAGTCCGATACCCAGTCCGACGCCAACGCCCAGTCCCGTTCCGGGCCAACCGATCAATGTGGCGCCGGGAGAGTTGACGATTGTTCGTTCGAACGTTGCCCTTGCACCATCAAATGCCAGCACCACGGGAATCGTTGAAGAGGGTGTGAGGAGTCCCACGTTACCGATCGAGTTGAACGGGGTTTCAGTTTCGGTCGGCGGTGGCGCCGCCGGACTCTATTTCGTCAGCGACACTGACAAGCAGATCAATTTCGTTGTCCCGGTTGGTTTGCCGGGTGGACCAACGACGGTGGCGATCAATTTGCTGAATGCTGGCGCCAGTACCGATACCTTGTTCCGCGGGTTGCTGCAAATTAACAACGCACAACCTGACATATTCACCACTTCCAACGGTCCCGGCGGGAGGGCTGCCGCCACCACCGTGGCAGGGCTTGTCGAACCGTTCAACGTCACGACTGCCGGCAGTGCCACTGTAATCTCGCTGAGTGTGACCGGCGTTCGACTTGTTGCTCGCGGCGAAGTCACTGTGACGGTTGGTACCACAGCCATTACCGGTGATGGGATCGTATCAGTTCGTCCGAACACCAAAATGCCCGGTTTTGACATTATTGACTTCGCCTTACCGGCCTCGTTGGCGGGCGCCGGAGACGTTCCTATACAGGTGACGGTAAACAGAGCTGGCCTGACAACGGTGAGCCGGCCCGCCGACACCGCACCGCACATAACGATCAACTGATTTTCGGCCACAAAAGGCACCAGAACGCGCAAATGACGTCCGATTCATTTGCGCGTTTTTTGTGCCTTTTCGCTGCCAAACCGTGATACCATGCCCCGGCTGGTCGCTCCCCTGTCCCAGCGTCCACGCTTTACTAGTTTCGTCGTTTACTCGACCTCGCCAGGAAGTCTAAATGCAGTATCTGGTCGCTATCATTGCGAGTGTGGCAATGCTTCTGACTCTCGGTTCGAGAGAGCGACTTGAGATCCGCGATTCGTTCGAGTTTGAACCCTCAGCCCAAACTGCTCGCAAAATTAAATGGCCCAGAAAGACGATCGAAGTTTCTTTCTCAACGTCGTTGATGTCGCCGGGCGCAAATATCAAACCCGATAGCGATGTTGTCGGCGCGGCGCGGCGCGCACTTGCTCGCTGGTCCAGTTTGTCGAACATCAACTTTGTCGTCACCTGGTCGCAGGCGACTTCGATCAGTCCGTCCGATTCGGGTGATGGCATCAATCTCCTGACGGTCGCCACCACTCCGGAAAACGAAGTCTTCAATTCCGCCGCGACCACCGGCCGAACACGAGTCTTCTTCGATCCGGAAACCGGCAACATTGCCGAAGCAGACATCAGCATCAATCCACGACCGAAAGCCGAAGACGGAACCGAGTTGCAGTTTTCGACTGACGGCACGCCGGGCACATACGATCTCGAAGCCACCTTCACGCATGAGATTGGTCACTTGCTTGGCCTGGACCACTCGGCAGTTTTGTCGTCGACGATGCAGGCGCGCCAGGCGTACAACGGCACCTTTGGTCTGCCGGCTTTGACTGAGCGCACCTTGAGTGAAGACGATCGCCAGAAGGTCGTCAGCCTTTACGGTTCAAGACAAAGATTCGGACGCATCGAAGGACGACTTATCGATAACCGCACGCCCGGTGCTTTGACCGCGCTAAACGGTGTGAACGTTTGGGCTGAGAATGTTGTTAATGGACGCGTGATTGCGAGTGACGTAACCGCGGAAGATGGCACTTATCATCTCGAAGGTCTAACGCCTGGTCAGTACCGGGTGATTGTTTCAGCTTCAGACCCCGCCACCCAGAAGTTGCGCAGCTTCGAGCTCTCGAACCAGGTTCTGGTCAAAGCAGATGCGGCGACACCGCTGAACTCGAGTCTGGTGCCGCAGCAGGCGTCGGCGCTCACTCCAAAAGTAATCGGCCTCAACGCAGAGTTGTCGACGGTGGCTTTGCCGGTCGCGCCTGGCAGACGCGTGAAGATCTATTTCGGTGGTGAGGGAGTCGATCAAGTGCCGGGCACGAGCATCAGCATCAACTCACCTTACTTTACGGTCGATCCCGCGACCCTCGCGCGCGAACAGATTGCGGCGCCGTATCCGATCGTGAGCGTTGAGTTGACCGTCGCGCCGAATGCTCCGTTTGGCGATTACACATTGCGACTGCAATCAAACTCCGGTGAAATCGCATTTGTGCCGGGCGCGATCACGATCGATCCGGGAGTCAGTTTGCCGGTTGCGAACCCGGTGGATGATGCTCGTTTCTTTATCAATCAGCAGTATGCGGATCTGATCGGTCATGATCCTGATCAAACGACAGTCGATCGTCTGATGGCCCAGATCAGCGCGTGCAATTCTCGTAACGATTGCGTGCGTGCCCGACGAGTTGAGATCTCGACTAGTTTGCTGGTTGAAAATGAACTGCCTGCGACGGGGATATTTTTGTACGGCTTGTATTCCACTTCCTTCGCAAGATTGCCGCGCTTCATGGAACTCGAGACGGATCGCGCCGTCGCCATGAATCACAAGGGTGAACTGGAAGCTGTTCGCCTGGCGCTCGCAAGTGCGTTTGTCGAACGGCCTGAGTTTAAGCGTAAGTTTCCGGCCACGATGAAACCGTCGGAGTTTGTCGATTCAATCCTGGCGACGTTGGCGCAGACTTCTGGCGTGGATTTCAGCTCCGAGCGAAGTTTATTGATCAGTTTACTTGATGATGCGGCAAACGGGCGCGCGATGGTGTTGACGCGTGTTGCTTCCGATCAGCGTGTGGCTGACTCGAATTACAATCAGGCGCTCGTGCTCTTCCAGTATTTCACTTACTTGCGGCGCAGTCCTGACGAAGCGGGATACAACGCATGGGTCAACTCACTGAAGAACAAGCCCCTTCGCGATCCCGAGGCCGCTCGTTCGCTAATATGCAATTTCCTCCACTCGGCCGAGTATCAAAACCGCTTCGGCATGGTCGCCACCCGCAACAGCCGCGAGTGCAATTAGAAACGCGGATTAACGCGGATTTTCGCAGATCGATCAGTTATTTCTGATCTGCGTGTATCCGCGTTCATCCGCGGCTAATGTTATATTGGCTCTGCTTGAAGAAGAGTCTACTCGCTTATCTCATCTGTCCATCGTGTGCAGGAACTCTGGATCTCTCCGTTGCAAAGACCGAAGCTGAAGAGATCATGGAGGGAGAGTTGCGCTGTCTATCCTGCTCGTCTGCGTTTCCGATACGTTCCGGCATCCCTCGCTTCGCGAATCTGGCTCAAGTCGAGAGTGACAAGGTCGCTACTGCAACAAACTTCGGTTGGCAGTGGCAGCACTTCACCCAGGAAGACGAACGATACGCGGAACAGTTTCTCGGTTGGATCGCGCCTGTCACTCCTGAGTTTTTTCGCGACAAGATCGTGCTCGAGGGAGGCTGCGGTAAGGGCCGGCACACACAACTCGCTGCACGCTGGGGCGCACGCGAGATCATCGGCATCGATCTGAGTGCCGCAGTGGAAACCGCTTTCGCCGCGACTCGCTCACTACCTAACGCGCACGTCGTTCAGGCTGATATCTATCACCTGCCGTTTGCGCGAACCTTTGACTACGCGTTTTCAGTCGGCGTCCTGCATCATTTGCCGGATCCTCGCGGCGGATTTCTGTCGCTGGCGTCGAAGGTAGAGTCCGGTGGACACGTATCCGCGTGGATTTACGGAGCAGAGAACAATGAGTGGATCACGCGCTGGGTGAACCCTGTGCGCGAGAAGATCACGTCGCGTATCGATCGGCGCGCCCTGTTGCAACTCTCAAAACTGCCAACCGCGTGCATGTATCTCGCGACGAAGTTGCTATATGGACCACTCAACCGCAGTGGCTCATCATTGGCGCAACGTCTTTTTTACAACGACTATCTCAGCTCAATTTCGAGTTTCGGTTGGCGCGAGCAGCACACGATCGTTTTCGATCATCTTACCGCGCCGACGGCGTTCTACATTTCGCGTGACGAATTCGAAACGTGGTGGCGTGATATTAGCGCGCGTGACGTCGAGATCAGTTGGCACAATAAGAATAGTTGGCGTGGCAGAGGAATGATTCAGTGAATAGCTCAGTGATGCAATCCACCGATCATCGCAACGTCTGGCGTCCGCTCTGGCAACTTCCGTCACGAGCGGAGCTAATCTTCTCGTTTGCGAAGCGCGAGTTGCTGGCTCGTTACAAAGGCTCGGCCCTGGGTATCGCGTGGGCAGTGCTCACACCTGTGGTGATGATCGCGATCTTCACTTTCATCTTCGCCGGGATCTTCGGAGCCCGATTCGTAGCCAATGGTTCTCACTGGGACTACGCTCTCTATCTCTTCTGCGGTCTATTGCCCTGGACGATGTTTCAGGAGTCAGTACAACAGTCGGCCAACACGATCGTGGTCCACTCGAATCTCGTCAAGAGAGTAGTTTTTCCACTCGAAGCATTACCCGCGGCCCAGGTGTTCGCAGCGCTGGGCACACAACTCTTCGGCACGGTCGCTTTACTGATCGCAATGATCATCATCCGGCAACGTCTCGAACTGACCGGGCTTTGGCTGCCCGTCCTGCTTATTCCGCAACTGCTGTTTGCACTCGGCGCCGGCTGGCTGGTTGCTTCGCTCGGAGTTTTCCTGCGTGATATCACGCAGGGAATCACCTTGTTGCTGATGGCATGGATGTACCTGACGCCGATCATCTACCCGGAATCAATAGTCCCGGAACGTTTCCGCAGCTTCATTAACATCAATCCGTTTACGTCACTGATCCGCAGTTACCGGCGCATCTTTCTCGACGGCGCCCCACCCGACTGGCGTGGTCTCGCTTATTTCACCACCTTCGCGCTCGTAATCTTCATCTTCGGCTACTGGTGGTTCGCCCGCACCCGCAAGAGCTTCGCCGACGTCGTTTAAGCCACAAAAAGACACAAAAGGCACAAACAGGAAAACCCTATTTAATTGTGCTTTTTGTGCCTTTTTGTGGCATGATCTTTTCCCTGTCTTTGGAAGAGGTATCCATGAATATTGTGAGATTGATAGTCCTGGTTTTTGTTGCGACAACTGTGGCAGAGGCGCAGGAATGGACGCAGTGGCGCGGGCCGGGGCGTGATGGCGCGGTGGTGAGCAAGTACGCGCCGGCGACGTGGCCGGCTTCATTAAAACAGACGTGGCGTGTAGAGATTGGCGAGGGATTTTCATCGCCGGTTGTGGCAAACGGAAAGGTGTTTGTGCACTGGCGTCGCGATCAGGAAGAGATCGTGGCTGCCGTCAATCTTGCGGACGGAAAATTACTGTGGCAGCAAAAGTATCAGGCTGAGTATAAGCAGAACCAGTACGCCATCGAAACAACCAAGGGACCGAGCGCGACTCCGCTCGTCGTCGGAAATCGATTGTTCACACTGGGCTCGTCTGCAGTTCTCAACGCCTGGGACACTGCGACGGGCAAGCTGCTTTGGACCAGAGACTTTTCCAAGTCGATTGACACTTCGAAACTGTTTTGTGGCACCTCAGCTTCGCCGTTGATCGTTAATGGTCGTCTCATCGTGCAGATCGGCAGCGACACTCATGGCGGCCAGGTGCTCGCGCTAAATCCCGTCACGGGTGTAACAGAGTGGGAATGGCGCGGACTGGGACCAGGCTACGCTTCGCCACAAGCGATCGAACTCGGCGGCAATCAGCAAATAGTTACGATGACCGAAGGCTCGATCGTGAGTCTCGACGGAAAAACAGGTAAAGAGTTGTGGTCAGTGCCGTTTGCTGACGAGTGGCATGAAAACATCTCTACTCCACTCTGGACCGGCACCCATCTCGTTGTGTCGGGAACGCGCCAGGGAACTCACGCTTACGCACTAACTCAAGCCGGCGGCAAGTGGCAGGCAACCGAAAGCTGGAAAAATCCGGACATCGCGATGTATATGAGCTCTCCGGTTTTTGGCGACGGTTTGATTTATGGACACTCTTCCAAGCGAAAGGGACAATTCTTCGCCATCGACGCGAAGACAGGCGCGACGCGCTGGGCAACCGAGGGCAGAGAAGGCGAACACGCTTCAGTGCTGCTCACGCCGCAACACGTAATCTTTCTGACTAATGGTGCAGACTTGATCGTCGCGAAACGTGGCACGCCGGCATTTACCGTCGAGCGCCGTTACGAAGTGGCCCAGGGTTCAACCTTTGCCAGCCCCGTGATATTGGGTACGAACATACTGGTCCGTGATGCGACCGGATTGACGCTGCTAACATTTGGACAATAGACCACCGATTCACACCAATCCGTGGCCCCGAAATTTGGAACCTAATTCCACAACTCTACTCGAGCGCATGATCGACGCGAGCGTCGACGGGATGTTCGCGTTCGATCGCGATTGCAGATTTATCGCGTGGAGTCGCGCGATGGAGCGAATCTCCGGCCTTAGCCGCGAAGAGGTGCTGGGCAAACGTGTCGTCGAAGTGTTTCCGTTCCTGCGCGAAATCGAAAACGACAGTTGCTTCTCCACGGCGCTGGCAGGCCTTGAAGCAGTTTCACAGAATCATCCTTACGGTCCTTCCGAAACAGGTGTTTTCGAGAGTCGATATTCACCACTTCACGACGAACAAAACAACATCGCCGGCGGCATTGCCGTCATCACGGATATCACCACGCGAAAGCACGCTGAAGAAGCCACGAACGCTGCTTTTCGTCGCCTGGAATTTCACGTCGAAAGCTCGCCGCTCGCCGTGGTCGAATGGGATAGCGACTTCCGCGTGTCGCGCTGGTCCGCGTCGGCCGAAAGACTCTTTGGCTGGAAAGCTGAAGAAGTGCTCGGGAAACACGTCAACGAATGGCGCTTTGTTTTTACGGACGACGTCGATGCAGTGGCGCTCGTTACCAACCGCCAGCGCGAGGGCGTTGAAGTGCAGGGAGTGACGCGAAA
Source organism: Pyrinomonadaceae bacterium (assembly GCA_035694465.1). Classification (GTDB taxonomy): domain Bacteria; phylum Acidobacteriota; class Blastocatellia; order Pyrinomonadales; family Pyrinomonadaceae; genus PSRF01. Next base: position 43,721 of record DASSFI010000028.1, read on the forward strand.
TCGCAATTACACGCGACAGGGCTCGATTCTATATTGCGAGTGGTACAACTCGGTGCTGCGTGACGAGCGTGGCAAACTGGTCTCAGTTCTTTCGCTCGTTCTCGACGTGACGGCCCGACAAAGCGCCGAGGAAGAGCGAGCGGCATCGCTCGTGCGCGAACGTGACGCGCGCAGACACGCCGAAGAAGCCGATCGACTCAAGGACGAATTTCTCGCGACCCTATCACACGAGCTGCGCACTCCTTTGACGTCGATACTCGGTTGGGCATCGATGATCCGGAATGGTGAAGTCGAAGGTCCGAATGCTTCGCGCGCGATCGAAACGATTGAGCGTAACGCCCGCTCGCAAGCTCGACTGATCGACGATCTCCTCGACGTTTCGAGGATCATCACCGGCAACCTTCGGCTCGATCTCCATCCACTAAATCTCGCGCCGATAGTCGACGCCGCTCTCGATGCACTTCGTCCCACGGCAGACGTGAAAGGTATGAAGCTGCAAACGCGGTTTGAGCCGTCACAGTGTCTGGTGAAAGGCGATCCGAATCGTTTGCGACAGGTGATCTGGAATCTGTTATCGAACGCGATCAAATTCACGCCGCGTGGCGGCAGTGTAAACATCGAACTAGCGAGTGTTGAATCAACCGCGCGATTGACTGTCAGCGACACCGGCGACGGAATCGAGCCGGAGTTTTTGCCCTATGTGTTCGATCGTTTCCGGCAGGCCGAAGGTTCGATATCGAGAAAACAGGGTGGCCTCGGTTTGGGACTGGCGGTCGCGCGACATCTGGTTGAGTTGCATGGCGGAACGATTCACGCGGCCAGCGATGGGTTCGGGAAAGGATCGGTGTTTACGGTCGATCTTCCACTCGCTCAGGAGCGCAGAGATCCGTCCCGGGCGGAAGAGCGTCGTAAGGAAGTCGAACGTCGACGCAGTCGTAGCGGCGCTATCAGGCTTGATGGTGTGCATGTATTGTTGGTAGAAGACGACGACGACTCGCGCCGATTGTTGGGCACGATGCTGAAGCGTTATGGTGCGCGTGTGACGTCAACCAAATCGGCGGCCGAAGCGCTTAACGTATTTGAAAGCGAGTTGCCGGACGTGTTGATTAGCGATATCGGCATGCCGGATCAAGATGGTTACGAGTTTATGCGCAAGTTGCGGGCGATGCCGGCGGAGAAAGGTGGCAACACGCCGGCGATTGCCTTGACCGGCTACGCGTCGCGTAAAGATCGCGAGCGCGCACTCAATTCGGGTTACCAGCAACACATGGCGAAGCCGATCGAGCAGGCGGATATGATCAAAGCGATCGCCGCGCTCGTTGGTCGTGGCGATTAGTTTTACAGGATTAAATCCTGTCTCAAAATGACGTAGAGGTTTAATGATGAAACGACGAATTCAGATCATTCCAGTACTTCTTCTCTTAATACTCCCCGTTTTTGCACAACAAACGGATCAGTCACTGCTGACAGTCGACTCGCTCTTTACCTACCGCACCAGATCGCTGGGTCCGGTGCAGTGGCAAAACGACGGCAGCGGTTATCTCGCACTCGAACCATCGCCAACCAAAAAGAATTTTCTCGACCTCGTTCGTTACGACGTCGCGACCGGCGATCGCACCGTCAAAGTATCCGCCGAGAAACTAACTCCGGCAGGCGCCGCGGAACCACTTAGTGTGGAAGAGTTTTCGATGACCGCCGACGAGCAGAAGATTCTCATCTTCACAGAATCCGCGCGCGTTTGGCGCAGCAACACACGCGGTGATTTCTGGGTGCTCGATCTCAAGGCGAATACATTGAAGAAACTCGGCGGTCCCGAAGCTAAACCCTCGAGTCTGATGTTTGCGAAGTTCTCACCCGACGGCCAGCGGGTCGGCTACGTTCGTGACAACAACGTCTACGTCGAAAACCTTTCCGGCGATTCGAAGATCACAAAACTAACGACTGACGGTTCACGCTACATCGTTAACGGCACCTTCGATTGGGTGTACGAAGAAGAACTGTTTTGTCGCGATGGCTTCCGCTGGAGCCCGGACAGCAAACAAATCGCTTACTGGCAGCTCAACTCCGAAGGCGTGAAGGAGATGACGCTGCTCAACAACACCGCCGAACTCTATCCGGTGGTGACGACTTTTCCATATCCAAAAGCCGGCGAAACAAACTCGGCGGCTCGCGTCGGCGTGGTGAATGCGAATGGTGGTCCAACTCGCTGGATCGAAATCCCCGGCGACGCGCGTAACAACTATCTGCCGCGTATGGAGTGGGCCGCAAGCTCAACCGAAGTCATCATCCAACAGCTCAATCGTCGTCAGGACACAAACACCGTGTTCCTCGCAAACGCCGGCGACGGCAAAGCTCATACGGTTTTGACTGAAAAAGACGATGCGTGGGTCGACATCGCGTGGGGCGACATCGATTGGGACAAGAACGGACTCGCGCGCGGCGACGTCGAGTGGGTCGATGGCGGCAAACGCTTCCTTTGGGCCAGTGAACGCGACGGCTGGCGTCATATTTATTCAGTTTCCCGAAACGGAAGCGATGTGAAAACGGTGACGCCGGGAAACTACGACGTGATCAGCGTCGAGCGCGTTGATACGCAGAATGGCTGGATCTACTTTCTCGCCTCACCTGAAAATGCAACGCAGCGTTATCTCTATCGCGTCCGCATCGACGGCACGGGCAAGGAAGAACGACTCACGCCCGTGGACGTTCCCGGTGTGCACAGTTACAACGTCTCGCCACGCGGCGACTTCGCGATTCATTTCTATTCAAGCTTCAACAAAGTTCCGGTAACTGACGTTGTACGTCTGCCGCAACACGCAGTGGCGCGAACGTTGATCGATAACAAGCAGGCTCAGGATCGCGTCACGCAGTTGAAGCAAACTCCGTCGGAGTTTTTCAAAGTCGATATTGGCGACGGTGTTCAGCTCGACGGCTGGATGATGAAGCCCCCCGACTTCGATCCGCAGAAGCGTTATCCGGTGCTGTTCTACGTCTATGGCGAGCCGTGGGGACAGACCGTGATGGACAGTTGGGGCGGTCGCAATCGGCTGTGGCATCAGATGCTGGCGCAGCAGGGTTACATCGTGATGAGCGTTGATAACCGTGGCACACCCGCGCCGCGTGGCCGTGCCTGGCGCAAGATCATCTATCGCAAGATGGGAATCGTGAACGCCGGCGATCAAGCTGCGGCGGCTCGCGCGGTTGCCAAGTGGCCTTTCGTCGATCCGGCTCGCATCGGCATCTGGGGTTGGAGTGGCGGCGGTTCGTCGACGCTGAACGCGATGTTTCGTTACCCGGACGTCTATGCCACCGGGGTGTCGGTCGCGCCTGTGCCTGACCTTCATTACTACGACACGATTTATCAGGAACGGTACTGCGGTCTGCCCAAAGATCATCCTGAAGAGTGGAAACAGAGCTCGCCGATCACTTTTGCAGGCCAGTTGAAAGGCAATCTCTTCGTCATTCACGGTACGGGTGACGACAACGTTCACTACCAGGGAACCGAGGCTATGATCAATGCCCTCATTGCGGCAAACAAGCAGTTTACGATGTTTGCGTATCCAAATCGGTCACATGGGATTTACGAAGGGCCGGGTACGCAGCGTCACCTGTTCGGAATGATCACACGATATCTCAACGAGAAGCTGCCGGCTGGTCCCGCCACGGCGTCCACCAGTTCTGCACGCTAGAACACACCTATCCACAGATTACGCAGATTCAATCTGTGTAATCTGTGGATAAAGTGATTGAAAATTCCTACCCAACTCTGTTAGCCTAGTCAAGCGGTTGACGGCCAACCCGCTTGCCCAACTCACCTCCCGAAATTCATAGCGCAATCTTTCCTTATGGAAACCAAAGTCGATGCAGCTCTGCGGCATTTGGTCGCGACGAATCTTGTCGCCGTCCTATTTACCGATCTGTCCGGAAACATTCTGGATGCCGACGATAGTTTCCTGAATCTCCTCGGATACACTTCCAAAAGCTTACCGCGTCGCATCCACGACCTGACACCACCCGAGCATCACCGTCTCGACGACGAAGCGTTCGAGAAGCTGATGGCCTTTGGCGCGTGTGCGCCTTACGAGAAAGAATTCCTGAAACAGGACGGCGCCGCGATTCCGATTTTGTTTGGCGCGGCACTGCATGACGACGAGATCGCGTGCTTTGTCGTCGACCTCTCGCAAAACCGTCAGAACAAGGAAAAACTCAATCACCTCGCGTATCACGACGCTCTGACCGATTTACCTAATCAGGTTCTCTTCAAAGATCGGCTCAAACAGGCGATTGCACTTTCACGTCGCAGCGACCACATGCAGGCAGTGCTGCTACTCAATCTCGATCGCTTCAAGACGGTCAACGATTCGCTTGGCTACACGGCGGGTGATCGGCTTTTACAGTCGGTGGCCCAGCGTCTTGGTAGTTGTGTTCGCGAGAGCGATACCGTCGCGCGTTTCGGAGGCGATCAATTCGCCGTGCTGCTCACGCAGATTCCGCGTGCTCAGGACGCTGCGAACGTAGCGAGCGCGATCAAGACTGCACTCGATCAAGCCTTCCTTTTCGAAGATCAGGAGATCTTTATTTCGAGTAGTATCGGTATCAGTCTTTATCCTCACGATGGTCGTGATACCGGCGGGCTGTTGAAGAATGCCGGCGCCGCGCTCGATCGGGCCAAGAGTTTAGGTGGCAATGTCTATCAGTTCTACACCGCTGGCGGCACCACGCGCGCTCTCAAACAACTCGTGCTCGAAAGCAATCTGCGACCCGGGCTGGAGCGGGCCGAGTTTGTTGTTCAATACCAGCCGCAGGTTGATGTACGTGGTTTTCATCTCGTCGGCATGGAAGCGCTCGTACGCTGGCAGCACCCGAGTTTGGGCTTGTTGTATCCGAACGAATTTGTGCCGCTCGCGGAAGAGAGTGGTTTGATCATTGCTCTGGGCGAATGGGTCTTGCGCACCGCGTGTGCACAAAACAAAGCCTGGCAGGATGCTGGTTTGACGCCGTTGCGTTTGTCAGTGAATTTCTCGGCGCGACAGTTTCAACAACAGACGTTCATCGCCGATGTGGCTCACATTCTGAAAGAGACGAATCTGGATCCACGCTGGCTCGAGCTCGAGCTGACCGAGAGCTCGATCATGAAGGATCCTGAAGCGGCGATTGAAAAGCTGCACGAGCTGAAGCTGATGGGAATCAAGGTGGCGGTCGACGACTTCGGCACCGGTTATTCGTCACTCAACTATTTGAAACGATTTCCGATCGACACGTTGAAGATCGACAAGACGTTTGTTTCGGATGTTTGCAGAGATCCACACGACACGGCAATTGTGCGCGCCATCATTAACCTGGGCCATGCCCTCGATCTGACGGTGATTGCGGAGGGGGTGGAGACTAAGGAACAGCTTCAGTATTTGAGTGCGCTCGAGTGTGACGTCGTGCAGGGGTTCCTGTTCAGCAAGGCGTTGCCGGCGTCGGTATTTGAGGAGTTGCTGATCGAGCAGCGTCGCGTGGCTTCGATCGATAATTTAGCCGCTGATAACGCGGATCGAAATCCCGATTTTAGATCTGTGTCATCAGTGGCTTAACATCCACAGTAAATTGCCATGTGTAGGCTTAATAGCCTGGGCCGGATATTTATCCGCAGTTGAAAAGATTTCCTTCACTATCTCCGCTTTTTCCGCACCACTGACAAGAAACACGACTGAAGCGCCGTTGTTCAGCAACGGCAGTGTCATCGTGATGCGATAGCTCTGAAACTTCTCGACCCACGGTGCTGCCACTAGTCGCTCCGTTTCATTTAGCACTTCGGAGCCGGGGAAAATCGAGGCGGTGTGGCCATCAGGGCCGAGGCCGAGGAGAATCAGGTCGAGTTCGGGCAGTGTTTGGTGTGTTGTTTCGATCAGCGTTCGTTCGTATTCGCTGGCGGCTTCAGCGGCGTTCGGGTTTTCGCCGTGCACACGATGGATGTTGTTCGTAGAGACAGGAACGTGCGCGAGCATTGCTTCGTGCGCCATCCGATAGTTGCTTTCGGGATCATCTGGAGGAACGTGTCGTTCGTCGGACCAGAAGAATTGAATGTTGGACCACGGAACTTGATCACGAAAAGGTTTGTTCGGATCGGCGAGGAGCTCGAAGAGACGCTTTGGCGTTGAGCCTCCGGACAGCGCGACGCTAAACGAACCGCGCTGCGCGACAGCCTCACGGCTTCGTGCGACGAAATGCTCCGCCGCCGCCTGCGCAAGCTCCTCAGAATCTGAAAACGTTTGAATCATTTAGAACAGCGCAATAATTCGCAGCGGTCCGCCGCTGCCGCCTTTGATCTTCATCGGCAATGCGATCACAGAGAACCCTTTCACCGGCAATTGATCGAGATTCGCAACGTTCTCAAATGCCGGAACATTGTGCTCAAACAAGATCCGGTGACTCTCAAACAAGGTCGATTGACCACGATCGATGCTGGCCGTGTCTAAACCGATAGCTTTGATCGATCGACTCTGTGTGAGCCAGCGAGCTGCCGCCGGATCGAGTCCCGGAAAGTGCAGTTTTGCAACTGCCGCTGCACCGCGTTCATCCGTTCCCAGATACTTCTGACGATCCGGATAATACTTTCCAAAACCCGTCCGCAACAGAATGATCGTGCCCGGCTGAATTCTTCCGTTCCGCCGTTCCCAGCCCTCGAAATCAGCGACGCTGACAAGGTAATCAACATCTGTCGCACACTTCGACGTCACATCCACAACGATCGCGGGGCCCATCAGCCGTTCCAGCGGCAGTTGATCGACTGTGAAACGTCCCTTCGCAAAGTGCACCGGCGAATCGAGATGCGTGCCGCCATGTTCTGCCGCCGAATAACGGTACGCTGAGTAGAAGTAACCTTTGTCGGTCATTCCTTCGAAATCAGTTTCGAGCTTGAACTGCTCTGCCGTTGGCCAGTAAACGCTGTCTGCGTCAAACGCATAGGTGAGATCAATAATGCGATCGGGCGGAAGTACAAGTGATTTCTGCGCCATCGCAGGGATTACAAGAATGAAAAGTATTACCAGCAGGTGCAAACACTTCATCTGGAGTGCTCCTTAGGTTCGGGTTTCTGATATCTTCAGGTAAACACGGACACATAGCAAGGAGCTTTTTTAATGCAAATCGGAATGATTGGACTGGGACGCATGGGCGCGAACATGGTGCGACGCCTCCTGCGTGGCGGGCACGAATGCGTGGTCAACGATCGCAGCGCCGACGCCGTCGAAGCCCTGCTGGCTGAAGGCGCAACCGGAGCCACATCGCTTGACGGATTCATCGCGAAACTAAAAGCGCCGCGAACAGTTTGGTTGATGATACCGGCGGCGCTTGTCGATACGATTCTAAACGATCTCATGAACGTGCTGTCTGCCGGTGACATCGTCATCGACGGCGGCAATTCTTATTACATCGACGACATCCGGCGTGCGCGCGAGCTTAAAGATAAGGGCATTCACTATGTCGACGTGGGAACGAGCGGTGGAGTTTGGGGACTCGATCGCGGTTATTGCCAGATGATTGGTGGTGAAAAAGAGATCGTCACTAATCTCGATCCGATATTCAAAACACTCGCGCCGGGTAGCGGCTCGGTTTCACCGACGCCGGGACGAAAGGCTGACGCGGGAACGGCGGCGGAAGGTTACCTGCACTGTGGTCCATCGGGCGCCGGTCATTTTGTAAAGATGGTCCATAACGGGATTGAGTATGGATTGATGGCGGCGTACGCGGAAGGGCTCAACGTATTGCATCATGCGAATGAAGGGATGGCCGAAAGAACTGCTGACGCCGAGACGTCGCCCCTGCGCAATCCCGATCACTATCAGTATGATTTCAATCTCGCCGATATTACTGAGGTGTGGCGGCGTGGCAGCGTCATCGCTTCGTGGTTGCTGGATCTCACGGCGATCGCTTTGGCCGAGTCGCCGAATTTAGATGGTTTTTCCGGTCGTGTTTCGGATTCGGGAGAAGGGCGGTGGACCATCAATGCGGCGGTTGAGGAAGGCGTGCCGGTGCCGGTGTTGAGTGCGGCGCTGTTTCAGCGATTCAGCTCGCGCGGCGAGGCCGACTTCGCGAATAAGATTCTGTCCGCGATGCGTTTGCAGTTCGGTGGGCACGTGGAAAGGAAGTAAGTTTTTTTGACAGGATTGACAAGATTTTCAGGATTAACAGGATTATCTTGTTCATCATGCAAATCTTGTTAATCCTGTAAACAATTTACCTATAGATACAGCTATGTCAGCAATAATCGTAGAACCAAATCCAGTTCAATTTGAGCAACCTACCCTTCCGCAGGCGGAGCCGTGTGTGGTTGTGATCTTTGGCGCCACCGGCGATCTGACCAAACGAAAGCTCATGCCGGCGTTGTGTCGCTTGTTGCAGATGGGATGTCTGGAGAAGGTGCGTATTCTCGGTGTCGGCCGTAGCCCAATGACCGAAGAGGAGTTTCAAACTCTCGTACACGAAGCACTTCAGGACTCAAAAAAGATCGAGCATCTCGAAGAGCAACATTGGCAGCAGTTGTCCGAACGTCTTCATTACATGGCGGGCGAGCTCGACGATGAAAACACGTATCGTCATGTTTCCGATCGACTAACGGAGCTGGCCGCCGCAGGCGCGAGTAACAATCGGCTTTTTTATCTGGCTACGCCGCCATCGCTGTTCTCAACCATCGTAAAACGTCTCGGCGAAGCCGGACTCGCGAACGAAGACGAGCACTGGAGTCGGATCGTCATCGAAAAACCTTTCGGACGCGACCTTGAATCAGCGAAAGCACTGAACGTAACTGTTGCGGAAGTCTTCGAAGAGAGTCAGGTCTATCGTATCGACCACTACCTCGGCAAAGACACGGTGCAAAACATTCTCGTGTTTCGTTTCGGAAACTCGATGTTCGAGCCGATCTGGAACCGCAACTACGTCGACTATGTTGAGATCACCGCGGCGGAACAGGCAGGTGTCGGGAGTCGGGCCGGTTATTACGAAGAAGCGGGTGCGCTGCGCGACATGGTCGCCAATCATCTGTTGCAGCTTCTCACACTCACTGCAATGGAGCCGCCGGTGGCGTTCGACGCAGATTCGGTGCGCGAAGAGAAGGTGCAGGTGTTGCGATCGATTCGTCGCTTGAAACCGGAGCAGGTCGCGGAGCGCACGGTGCGCGCGCAGTATGGACCGGGCGAGATCGATGGTGAGAAAGTCAAAGGTTACAAGGAAGAAGAGGGTGTCGCCAACGGATCTGTGACTGAGACTTATGCAGCGGTCGAGTTTGTGATTTCAAACTGGCGCTGGTCGGGCGTTCCGTTTTACGTGCGCACCGGAAAACATCTCGGCCGTAACCTGACAGAAATCGCCGTGCATTTGAAACGCACGCCTCAGGCCCTCTTTGCCCGCACGCCGACCGACGAAATCGAGCCGAACGTAATCGTGTTGCGAATTCAACCGAACGAAGGAATCACGGTTACGTTTGGCGCCAAACAACCCGGATTTGAAATGCGCACCGGGACCGTGCACATGGACTTCTGTTACAAAACCGTTTTTGGTGTCGAGTCGGCGGATGCTTATGAGATGTTACTGCTCGACGTGATGCGTGGTGATGCAACGCTCTTCATCCGCAGTGACGAAGTCGAAGCGCAGTGGCGGCTGATCACTCCGATCGAAGAAGCATGGGCAAGTCAGAACGTGAAGGAGTTGCCGATCTATGTTTCCGGCAGCGATGGTCCAGCCGAAGGCGACGATCTTCCGATAGGGAATGGTCACCGCTGGAGAAAACTCGCGGACAGCCAGGCCGGCTGCGACTAAATCCGTAAAAAATCCGTGTTATCTGTGGCCCAAACTGGCGACGACAGCAGCGAGCTCGAATCTATCCACGGGCTTCGCTAAATGAACCTGGTACCCTTCAGAAAGCGCACGCACACGATCTTCCGTTCTCGCGTACGCAGTTAACGCGAGCGCCGGCGTTTGTCCACCTTTTTTCTTCGGCAGCGCACGCACTTTCCTGATCAGCCCGTATCCATCTTCAACCGGCATGCCGATATCGGCGATCAAAACATCGGGCAGCCAATTCTCAATCGACTCCAGACCTTCGCGCGACGAACCGACCGCCACCACCTGCGCGCCACACTTCTCGAGCATCATCCTCAGTAACGTGCGCGCATCAACCTCATCATCCACCACCAGGACGCGCAGTCCCTGAAGTGACGATGGTCGTTGTTCGCGAGCTTCGATCTCGGTAATCGCCGGTTGTTTGAACTGCTCGGGAACCGGTTGCTCGTCGGTGGTCATGGCTGGCAGTCTGACAGTGAACTTCGAGCCCTGATCGTCGCCGGCACTCTCGGCCCACGCAGTGCCGCCGTGCAATTCGACGAGATGCCGGACGATGGCAAGTCCGAGTCCGAGGCCGCCGTAGTTCCTGGTCGTTGAACCGTCTGCCTGACGAAAGCGCTCAAACACGTAAGGCAGAAAATCCGAACTGATACCAACTCCGGTATCGTTCACCACGATCTCAACGTGAGAATTTATCCGTTGCAGCGTGACCTGGACCAGTCCGCCTCGGCGCGTAAACTTCACGCCGTTTGACAGCAGGTTCCAGACAATCTGCTGTAGTCGCTCGCGGTCGCCAAACACTGGACCAACGTGCGGTTCGAGCAGCACCTGCAGACGGACGCCTTTTGCTTCGGCGGTCGGCTTGATACTTTCCGCCGCCGCTTCAACCACTGAATGCAGCTCGCAAGCGACGAATTCGAGGCGTAACTTGCCGGTGATAATGCGCGACACTTCCAGCAGATCGTTGATCAACTGGCACTGAGAGTTAGCGTTGCGAAAGATTGTTTCGATGGCCTGACGCTGTTTCTCCGGTTCCACTTCGTCGTGTAACAGCAGATCGGACCATCCCATGATCGCCGTCAGCGGGGTGCGCAATTCGTGCGAGAGCGTCGAAAGGAATTCATCTTTGACGCGATTCGCGGCTTCAGCCTCCATGCGCGCTTCTTTCTCACGCTTCAACGCGAGACGACGTTCAGTTGCATCATGGGCCATACCGCGCACGATTGGCTTCTCGACGCCTTCAGTGCGCAGCGTGTTGTAATACTCCCACAGTCTTGTTTCACCAGTCGCAGTGCGAACTTTCATGACGCCGCGCGCCGAACCTTCAGTCATGACCGTGCGCAAATATTCGTCAAACTGTTCGCGATATTCAGGCAGCAGACCGTCGCGAATGTTTATGCCGACAAGCGAATCCTGCGGATAACCCAGCACGCGCGCCGCCCACGGATTTACTTGCAGCACGCGTCCCTCGAGATCGTGTGTGCAGATGAGCTCGTGGCTGTTATCCACCAGGTCGCGATAACGATCCTCACTGATGCGCAACGCGGTCTCTGCTTTTTTTCGTTCGGTAATATCCTGGACGAGAACAAACTCCGCCGACCTGCCGCCAAAGGTCAACCGGTTCGACGTGATCTCGACATTGATCACAGCGCCGTCTTTCTTTTTATGTCGCCATTCGATGCCCTGTTCCATTCCAGCGTCGGCAACGAGATAGTCTTCGAGCCGCTTCAGATCTTCCTCAGGTCGGATGTCCTTGATCGTCATGTCGAGGAATTCCGAGCGCGAGTAACCATAGTGACGCACGGCTGCATCGTTCACTGCCAGAAAGCGAAGCGTGGTGAGATCGTAAACCCACATCGGTTGCGGATTTGATTCGAAGAGCAAACGATACTGCGCTTCTGACTTTCGCAGCGCTTCTTCGATCCGCGTCGCAACGGTCACGTCGAGCACGAGCGAGAGCACTGAAACCAGTTTTCCGTTTTCGTTGTAGAGTGCCGAGTTGTACCACTCGCAATGAAGTATCGTTCCCAGCTTGGTGTAATTGCGATTGCGCGAAATGCCGTGATGTTCCTGTCCCTGGTTTTGCCGGTGTTCCACCTGGTTTACGACCTCGATGTCGTCAGGAACCACAAACTGCCAATCACTGAAACGTTTGCCCAGAACGTCCTCGGCTTTCCAGCCGAAGAGTTTCTGCGCCGCCGGTGACCAGCGCAGTACTCTGAATTCCTGGTCCCATTCGATAACTGCAAGCGGCGTGTTCTCAACGTGGAAAGCGAGACGCTTGTGATCGTCGGACGTGGCTGCTTCGGCGAGCTTGCGCTCGGTGATGTCGCGAATGATCGCGACGCCACCTACTACTTCACCGTTCTCGTCGTGACGCGGTGAGTAGTAACCATCGAAGAACCCGCTGCAACCGGTTTGCGCGATGATGTAAGGACGGTTTTCCGCAACAACGCTGTTACCCGCGAGGGCTTCGAGGTAGTACTTGTCTTCTTCCGTTTGCTTGAGACAGGGAAACAGCTCGAACGCATTCCTGCCAATAACGTCTTCGCGTTTCAACCCGGAAATACTTTCCATCGCACGATTCCAGGTGGTGTAGCGGCAGTCGCGATCGAACGCGATGATGCCGTCAACATTGGCCTCAAGCAGACACTTGAGAAAGAGATCTTGTTCGTGGGGTTCGTAGGACATCGGATCTAAGGTTTCGGAAAGAGGAAAAGGTTAGCACATTTAGGCTGACGATTCAGCCACAAAAAGGCACAAAATGCACCAGAGACATCGAGTCGACGGTCGCTTTTCTTCCTGTTTATGAAGGGATGCTGTATATAGCAAGTGCATCATATGAACAAACTCATCCTCAGTCTGGTCGTTTGTCTGGCAGTGGCGTCTCTGCTGGGTTCTCAACGAGCCGAAGGCTTCCAGAAAAAGATCGTCACGGCGGCGCAAGTCAACGGTACGTGGCGATACAGGGGTAACATCTTCCGCATTTGGGCACTGGGTCAGCAGAAACTAAAAATCGAGTTCGAGGGAACGTACGAGTACAAGGGTCCGATGGGACCGGGGGCCAACCTTGGGTTCGGAGAGGGCATAGCTCAAATTGACGGCGCCACCGCTATTTTCAAACCAAGCGGATTACCGGAGGATGACGATTGTAAGATCACAATGAGATTTACCGGCGGCAAATTAGTCGTCGATCAGATCGGGATCTGTGGTTTTGGCCACAATGTCTACGCCAACGGCAGCTATCGTAGAACCAGCCGAGCCAAGCCGAAATTCGGCGAATCCATGCCCGAATAATCATCGCCAGCTAGATAATGTTTCAACAGGCGCCTCCAACCCTGGGCAATCAATACTCCGACGATCGACTGCTGCGTTCATACCTCGCGCGTGTGCTCGAGCCGGATGTGTACAGGGAAATTGAAGCGTCGCTCATGGAGATGGGACGTCTCGCCGGTTCGGATCTATACGAACTGCAATTAGCCGATCGGCTGAACGAGCCAAAACTCACGCAATGGGATGCGTGGGGAAATCGCGTCGACAAAATTGAACTGACACCGCTGTGGCGTTTGGGTGAACGCATTGCCGCTGAGCATGGAGTGGTTGCCACGGCTTACGAACAGAAGCATGGCAGTCTGTCGAGAGTGCATCAGTGCGCGCTGGCATATCTGTTCACTCCTTCGACTGACATCTACAGTTGTCCACTCGCGATGACTGACGGTGCTGCGCGCACACTGCTCGGTTCTGGTAATCAGTCTTTGATCGATCGCGCGGTGCCTCATTTGATCACGCGTGACCCGCAAGAGTTTTGGACTGCGGGTCAATGGATGACTGAGTTGACCGGTGGCTCCGATGTCGGCATCTCAGAGACAATTGCGAAACAGGATGGCGACGGCTTTCGTCTTTACGGTCGTAAGTGGTTCACCTCGGCGATCAGTTCGCAGATGGCGCTGACGCTCGCGCGTCCGGGAGGAAATCCGCCGGGCGGACGCGGGCTCGCACTCTTCTATCTCGAAACAAGAGACGAGCATGGTCGGCCGCAGAACATTCAAATCAACCGTCTCAAAGACAAACTCGGCACGCGCAAAGTTCCGACTGCTGAGTTAACTCTCGACGGTGTGCCCGCACAACTTGTTAAGGACGCGACTGACGGGGTCCGCAACATTGCGCCGCTGCTGAACGTCACGCGTTTATGGAATGGCATCAGCGCCGTTTCTCTCATGCGACGCGGACTCGCATTGAGTTTCGACTACGCACAAAAGCGTGTCGCATTTGGCGCGTCGCTGTCAGAGAAACCTTTGCATCGCGATACGCTTGCAACCTTGTTCGCCGAAACAGCCGGAGCTTTTCTCTTCGCTTTCTACGTCGCTGAATTGACCGGCCGCAGCGAAACGCGCGAGATTAGTGACGAAGATGCCTTCCTGCTGCGTGTGTTGACGCCGGTGATGAAACTGACGACAGGAAAACAGTCGGTGATGGTTGCGAGTGAAGTGCTGGAAGCTTTTGGCGGCGCCGGCTACGTCGAAGACACAGGGCTGCCGCTGCTGTTACGCGATAGCCAGGTGCTTCCGATCTGGGAAGGAACGACGAACGTGCTCGCACTCGATACATTGCGCGCGCTCAGGAGTGGAGACGATGATCTGAAGAGTGGACTGGCGCGAGTTGAATCAGCAGTTATGAGTTGTGTCGAACACGCTGGAGACGCAAGTCGTATCGCGCGTTCGGCTTTGGACCATGCGGCAAGCTGGTTGAATGAGGCGATGCGTGCGGGTCAACCGGCCCTCGAGGCTGGCGCGCGCCGTTTCAGCCTCACTTTAGGCCGTATCATGGAATTTGCCTTGCTGATCAAACACGCGCGATGGTCTAAGGAGCACGAACACGACGATAGAACCGCAGCGGCCGCTCGTCGTTTCGCCGCGTCCGGCATCGACCTCATCGGCGAGTATGACGTGCAGGACGTGAATGAACTTATCTAGTGACCTTGCTGAAAGTCAGGACGTCGGGCTTGGACACAGTCAGTACCGTCCGCGGTAGCGGATGGGTACGCGGTTTTTTGATTCCGAGCGCGTCTACGACGTACCCATCCGCTACCGCGGACGGTACTGACCGTATCCAAGTCCGAATTGCAAAGGAGATTGCCATGAAACGTGTTTCACTGCTTTTCCTGATGTTAGTAGTCGCTGCGTCTGTTGCAGTGGCGCAGCCGAAGAAAACACAAGCGGTTAAGGAGTACACCATCGAACAGTTTATGAACACTGTTCGCATCGGCGGCAGCTCTTTCTCATCCGATGAAAAGTCGATTCTGTTCCACAGTAACAAGACGGGGATCTATAACGTCTATTCTGTTCCGGTGAGTGGTGGCGCGGCGGCGCAGTTGACCAGCTCTACTAAAGAGAGCACCTTCGCCGTCTCATATTTCCCCAAAGACACACGCTTCCTTTACACGTACGATCGCGGTGGCAACGAAAACAGTCACATCTATCTTCGCGAGCAGGATGGCTCCGAACGCGACCTCACGCCCGGCGATAAAGTGAAAGCAAATTTTCTCGGCTGGAGCCACGACCGCAAATCATTTTTCTTCTCGACGAATGAGCGTGATGCGCGTTTCTTCGACATCTTTGAAATGCCCATCGACACGTTCAAGGCCACGATGCTCTACAAAGACGAGACCGGCCTGGAAGCCAGCACGATTTCCGACGACAAGAAATACATAGCGTTTCAGAAGAACGGCGCTTCGCAAGCTGATTCGGATATTTTTCTTTACAACACTGCCACGAAGGAGATGAAGAACATCACCACTCATAAGGGTGATGTCGCGAACGGCGCTGAGACGTTCGACGTCAATTCAAAGTATCTCTACTACCTTACCGATGCCGGCAGCGAATTCCGTTACGTCGCGCGTTACGATCTGGCGACCGCGAAAAGTGAAGTCGTTGAGAAAACACCCTGGGACGTCGCGTACACGTACTTTTCGCAAACCGGCAAGTATCGCGTTACGGCGATAAACGAAGACGCACGCACGAAGATCAAAATTTACGACACCGCCACCGGCAAGCTGGTGAGTCTGCCGCAACTTCCGAACGCCGACATCACCGGGGTGAATATCTCGCCGAGCGAAAAGCTGATGGCGTTTTATCTGAATGGCGATCGCAGTCCGAGCAATCTCTACGTTTACGACTTCGTCACCAGGAAGGCTACGAAACTTTCCGATAGCCTGAATCCGGAAATCAATTCGAGCGACCTCGTCGATTCGCAGGTGATTCGTTACAAGTCGTTCGACGGTGTTGACGTGCCTTCGATTCTTTACAAGCCGAAAGCTGCGAGTGCTACGAGCAAAGCGCCGGCGCTAGTGCTGGTCCATGGTGGTCCTGGCGGACAGACGCGTGTTGGTTACAGCGCGTTGACGCAGTACCTGGTAAATCACGGTTATGTTGTGCTCGGCGTCAACAATCGTGGCTCGAGTGGTTATGGAAAGTCGTTCTTTGCGTCTGACGATGGCAAGCACGGCCGCGAACCGCTTTGGGATTGCGTCGAGGCGAAGAAGTATCTTGCATCGCTCGGTTATGTTGATGAGAAGAAGATTGGAATCATGGGCGGTTCGTACGGCGGATACATGGTGCTGGCCGCGCTTGCGTTCAAGCCGCAGGAGTTTGCGGTTGGCGTTGATCTGTTTGGCGTTTCAAACTGGGTTCGTACGTTGCAATCGATCCCGCCGTACTGGGAGTCGTTCCGCAAGGCGCTTTACAAGGAGATTGGCGATCCGAATACCGAGCTGGAGAACCTGCGTGCGGTATCGCCGCTGTTTCATGCCGACAAGATCGTGAAGCCGTTGATCGTGTTGCAGGGCGCAAACGATCCGCGTGTGATCAAGCCGGAGTCAGACGAGATTGTCGACAACATCAAGAAGCGTGGCGGCGTTGTTGAATACGTTTTGTTCGACAACGAGGGGCATGGGTTTACGAAGAAGGCCAACGAGATCCGCGCCTATAAAGGGATTCTCGATTTTCTCGATCGCTATCTAAAGAATGGCGACGCCGTCAGCAGCATGTAATCTTAAGCCACGGATAACACGGATTTATCAGTAAAAAATCCGTGTTATCCGTGGCTAACTCTACTGGATCTTGATCACTGCTTCATTACTGCCCGGACCGCGGAGGGTGACCTTCACATGCAGATCCCGCGGAGCGCCGATGACGTTGTCGGGTAAACGGACCACGACCTGCGTTACGTCCGCGACTGTGGCCATCGTATTCAACGCCTCGACCGGCAAAGTATAAATCCTGCCTTCATCATCCCGCGCCACAACCTGCACCGACGCAACCGTGTCACTCGGCAACAACCCGAGATGCCAGACAAACAGCGACACTCGTCTCGCCTGATCATTACTCAGGTTGAACGGATTGATGAGTGAAAACGGATCGCGCGTTTGCGTAACCAGATCAAGCGCTATCGCATGATCCGTCAGATCTTCCGTGAGCAACACCGGCGCATCGTCGTTGCCAATCGTCAAGGTTGCGGTCGATTGCGTCCCGAGCGATCCGGTGCCCGTAGCATTACTCAACGTGATATTGATCGTTTCGTCCTCTTCGTTGTTGCCATCGTTGCAGATCGAAATCGTGAACTGTCTCACACTCGAGTCGCCGTTGTTCCACGTGAACGATCCCGACGCCGGAATGTAATCCACTCCGGAAGTGCAACTCGCTCCCGACGTAGCGGTGCCATTCGACGTCGCATAACTAACCGTCGCCGTGCCGGCAACGCCGCCGGCTCGCAAGACTGTGATCGTGGCCGTGGTGCCGGATTCATTGACGCCATAGTTCCCGGTGTTGAATGAGAACCGGCCGCCGGAGATCACGTTGATATTGATGTTAGCGGTAGCGGTTTTCGCTCCACCCGATCCGTTATGTCCTTCGTCATCGGCAACAATCTGGAGTGACGCACTGCCGGCGAAGCCATTATTCGGTTTGAAGGTGAGTCCGCTCAGACGTGAATTGATGGCGCCGACAGTTCCGGTAAACGTCATCGTATCGTCGTCGGCGCCATCGCCGGTAATAAACGTGAGTCCCGTGGTTGAAGGAAGTGTCAGTGTTCCCTGCGTAGCAGTGAGAGTGAGGCGAATCGGATCCGTTCCCGCATCGACGTCACTGACAGTAATAGCGTTGAAGTTTGCCGCTGAGAATGTGAGCGACGTCTGTTGATTCGTTTGGACAAAAGTAGACTGCGTGCCAATGAGCGGAGCGTCATTAACCGCATTTACCGTGATCGTGAAAGTTTGCGGCGCGCTGGTATCCGCGCCACCATTTGCTGTGCCGCCAGTATCTTTCAGGACAATCGTGATGTCGGCAGTTCCCGACGCGTTCGATGCGGGCGTGTAGGTCAGCAACCCATTCGTAAATACTGCCGGTTGCTGCGAGAACAAACCAGGATTGGTGTTGTTGGTAACCTGGAAACTGAAACTGTCTGACTCGTTTGCTCCCTGGCTGATATTCGTGGCCCAGTTGCTAACGAACTGGAAGCCCGCATCCTCGTTGACGGTTTGATTAACACCCTTCGTGAATGTTGGCGCGTCGTTTACGGGCGTGATGCTGATCGTAAAGTTCTCGTCGCCTGATGTGTCCACGCCTCCGTTCGCCGTCCCGCCATTGTCTTTTCCTACGACCGTGACGATGGCATCGCCGAAAGCGTTCGGCGCCGGAGTGTAAGTCAACGTTCCGGAACTGCTGACAGCCGGAGCTACAGAGAAGAGTCCGGGGTTGGTGTTGTGGGTGACGGTGAACGTGATCGTTTGCGTTTCCTCGAGTGGACCCGGATTGATGTTGGTGATGAGGTTAGCCGTTTGCGGTCCAGAGTCTTCGAGCACTTGCGGAGCACCAAGCACGAAGAATGTCGGACGATCGTTAACCGGAAGCACCGTCAACGTGAACGTGTCGGTTAAAGTTCCACCGCCGGAGAGATTGACGGTGACGGTAATCGTCGCCAGACCTGACTGATTAGGTTGCGGGGTGATTTGCAGACTTCGCGTCGCTCCTGTTCCACTCACAACCAAAACCGCGTTGGGCACTAACGCCTGATTGTTCGAAGACGCTGTGACTGACGTGACCGCCGGGCCAGTGTCACCAACACCAAACGTAACTGTCAGCGGATTGTCTTCATTCGTGATCCTATTCGAGATGTCTTCGAGGGTTTGATGAAACTCGTAAGCGCCGATATCCACCACCGCGAGCGAATCAGGATCAAGCGAATCTGCGATGCGTCCCGCGCCGCGCTGGTCAGTTTCCAAAGTAACGTTTGGATCTTTGGCGAGCGCGTTACTGCCGGCGTCGAGGGCGGTGCTGTCGCTGAGCAGCGCATGGGTGAAAGTTGGACCACCGTTATCCGCGAGGGGACCAAGACGCGGATCGAGTGGCACGGCGGTGTTGCCGATTTGATCTCCGACGCCGTTGAAGGCAGAGACGCCGTCAGCATTTCCGATCAGGTTGAAGCCCTGAGAAACAAACGTCGGCGGTCCGAAAAGATTATTCTCCAGGTCTTTATCGTTGGGAGATTCGCCATTTTTGGCGACGATCGTGTTGGCGAGTGTGATCACGCTGCCAAAGCCGCCGACGCCGTTTGCGTTGTCGAACTGTGCGATATTTCCTGTAACGGTGCAGTTGATTAGGGTGGCAAAGTTAAAAACGAACACGCCTCCACCAATTCCGGCTCCACTTCCAATAGTGTTGCCGCTCACGGTTGAGTTTATGAGAGTCAGCGAGGAGAAGCTGGCGATGCCGCCGCCGTTATTATTCGAACCGGGAGAATTACTGCCCGTGGAATTACCACTGATAAGACTGTTCAGAATAGTAAGTGAAGCACTGTTGAAGATACCGCCACCGCGGCCGGCCTGTAGAACTCCGTTTCCGGTGTGATTATTTCGGACGGTACTGTCCTTCATTCTCAGTGTTCCCTGATATACATACATTCCAGCGCCAGTACCGCTATCGCCAGTCGATCCGCCAGTTCCGGTGGTGTTGTCTGAGATGGTTACCTTATTGAGAATGACATCGGTTGCCTGGCTGGGAAAGAAATCGCCGCCAGTCCACATACCGCCGGCGTCGCCACTGTTACCACTCGGTGCACCGCCTTGTCCGGTTTGATTTCCGGTGATGGAAACGTTCGTCATTGTCAGAGTCCCGGGTGCGAAATAAATGCCGGCGCCGCGACCACCTGAACCACCGGACTGCAAACCATTGCCGCCGTTTCCGGTAGTGTTATTACTGATAACGCAATCCGTCATCGTCAAAGTGCCCGACGCATAGATACCGCCGCCGAAACCGCCAAAGCCGCCGAGGTTCGGGCTTCCAAATCTCATCGGACCGCCATTACCGGTCGAGTTTCCAATGATCACGACGTCGCGCAGCGTGAGTGAACCACCAGTTTGCAAAATACCGCCGCCATTTGGGGCCACGTCTTCGGTAACGCCGTCCGGGGTTCTGCCATTCGTGATTGTTAGCCCCGTGATACTGGAGAACCCACTCGACTGGAAGATGCGATAGAAACCACCGAGATCTCTGCGCACAGTCAACTGACCTGAACCCGGTCCGTTAATGTTGACGTTCGACGAAAGAACCGGGAGCGCGCCCGTGAGATTGATGGTGCCGGTGACGAGAATGCTGATGGTGTCGTCACCACCAAAACTATTCGCCTCCTGGATGGCCGCTCTCAGCGTGCACAATCCATTGGCATCTTTGCATTCGCCGTTGCCGGGATTTACGTCCGAGGTGTCGAGGAGTGAGTTGACGGTGAAGGTCACGAACGCTCGAGTGGTCAGCAGTTGCGGAAGGACAACGGCGATCGAAACCAGGATGAGAAGAGTCGCGACTACACGAACACTCGTGCGTCTACGGGGGGTGTAGATGTTCATAAATATCCTAAACGCTGAATAAATCAGTTTGCGGGGAAACTTGGCTCTGGGCTTGAGCAGCGCGGATTGTAGCACATACATTAGCCACAAAAAGGCACAAAAAGCACAAAAAGAAGAGTTTTGATTATGTGCTTTATGTGCCTTTTTGTGGCTAACTAATCTTTGTGGCGAGGCGGGCGGCTTCGGAGGAGAAGCGTGGCGATTGACAGTCGGCGACGAGTGTTTGGTACGCGGCGAGTTTCTGCACAGCTTCGTAGCGTTTTTGTGCGGCCAGCAGAACTTCGATAAAGAGCGGCCCGAGCCATAGTTGACTCACACGCGACTCAGTTGGCGCCACGAGCTCTTCTGCTTCATGACAGAGTTGCTCGGCTTCCTCGATCTCACCGCGACGAAGTCTTACTTCAGCAAAACATCTGAGTGCTTCGAAATGCGAGTACAACAAACTCGGCGACGAACGTTGCAGGTTTTCTTCAGCCGTTTGCAGTGCCTCTTCGTAACGACCCTGAACCGCCTGCGCGACCGCGAGGCTCGACCGAAATAACAACAACACACGATTCTCTCCAATCGCTTCTGCGAGCGTGATGCCGTCAAGCATTTCGCGTTCTGCAGACTCCAACTCGCTGAGGAAGAGACGACATTGGGCGGCGTAGTAATGCGTCCACGCTCGGCGTTCGCGTGAGTGCAGTTTGTTGGCGATCTCGAACTCGCGTTCGGCGTACTCGAGACCAGCCCGGTAGTCTCCTTTATGGATAGAATTTTCTCCGAGAAACTCGATGCCGGACGCCTGTGAGAACAGGATGTTGTGTTGTTCGCCAAACGCAATTGCACGACGCGCCCAATGATCAGATTCCTCATACAGGCCATAATGTTGATAACCACCGGCTGTGTAAGGATAGACCTGTGAAATCACAGTGGCAGCGAAGCCGCTGACATTCTCACTGGCAGCGGTCGGAGCCACCAGCTCAACAGCTCGCAAAAGGATCTCAATCGCCTTTTTATGACGACCGGCGAGGTGATGAAAACGCGCTTCTGTCGATAACGCATTCGCCGTCTCGAGTGGATTCGTCAGTGGATCCAGAACCAACAGCGCCTCGCGCAGGTATTCACTGCCACGCGGATCGCCGGTGGTCACAAGAGACGCTGCCGCCTGTGACTGTAGACGCACTCGTGTCGACTGATCGGTAGCCAGTACGAGCGCTCTTTCGAAATGTTCGGCAGCGAGAATCGTATCGCCGTGCAGCATGAATGCTTTGCCGATCGCTTCTTCCTGGGCGAGTTGCTCGTCCGTCAGTCCGAGAGCTTCGGCGCAATCACGCGCGCGACCGTAAGCCGCGATCGCTTCGTCGAATGCAAACACACGCACTGCTTCGGCGGCAGCCTGTTTGGCGTATTCGAGACCGCGTTGATGATCGCCGGCCTGGATGTAGTGATGTGCGAGCTTTTCAACTGCACATGGAGACGTCGCACAGTTGCGTTCCAGGCCCTCGGCGACGTGTCGATGCAGACGTCGACGCCGGATCGGATTCAGCTCCTCGTAAAGAACTTCGCGTATCTTGTCATGAGTGAAACTGAATGAATCGCCTGAGCCGGCGGCGATCAGTTGTGCGCCGGCAGCTTCATCGAGCGCATCGAGTAACGCGTCTTCATTTTGCTCCGCGGCGGCCGACAATTCGTCGAAAGTGAAGACCTTGCCGAGTATCGCACTCACGCGCAACACTTCGTTCGTATTTTGACTGACGCGATCGAGACGATTACCGATTGCTTCTTTCACACTTTGCGGAATCAGCAACTCGTCCATATCGCAGCGTCGCCAGCGTCCACTCTCACGACGCACCGAGCCGCGTTCGATCAGTGCTTTCAACACTTCTTCGACAAAGAATGGATTGCCTTCTGTTTCACGATGAACCGCAATCGCAAACTCGCCACTGACTTGTTCGCCAAGAAGCGCATTGAGTTGATCCCCAGTTTCAGTCTCGTTGAAGCGACGCAGTGCGATGCGAGTGGTCAAGCGCTCGCGATTCCAATCGACAAGGGATTTCGCGAGGGGATGAGCGCGATCGAGTTCAGTTTCTCGATAGGCGCCGAGAATCAGGACGCGTTCGTTGCGTAGTTGACGCAACAGATGGCCCATCAGCCAGAGCGTGCCGCGATCGGCCCAGTGCAGGTCGTCTCCGTAAAAGAGCAACGACTGCCGCCGCGCTATGTTTGAGAACACCTGGACCACAGCGTCGAAGAAGAGGAGACGTTCTTCGTGTGCGACAAGCTCCTGTCGTTCTGGAAACGGACCGAGTCGGGTTTCGATTTCGGGAGCGAGTTTCGCGATCTGAGTGGCGGCGTCACCGAGTAGCTCGCGCAGTTTTTCATCGCTTTTTTCTTCACGAATCCAACGACGAAATGCCTCGACGAACGGCAAGTACGGCGTCGCCGCTTCATACTCGTAACAGCCTCCATGCAACACGAGCGCGCCGTCAACCGCGGCCTGGATCGTGATCTCGCGCGCGAGACGAGTTTTGCCGGCGCCGGGCTCACCGCTGAGAAGCACCGCATGTCCGCGACCTTCACGAGCGCGTTGCCACAGTTCGCGTGCTTCGGCGAGCTCGGCATTGCGACCAATCAACCGGCCGCGTGAAAGGGCGTCGAGAATTGCAACTGCGGGCGCGGTTTCAGCGGGTACAGATTCATCGCCACTTTTTAGCGAGTCGACCAATGCGGTGCGAGTTTCAGCCGCGGTGCGGAAACGATGTGCCGGATCTTTCGCGAGCAGCCTGACGATGATTGCTTCGAGTGCCGGTGGAATGTCAGCGGAAAGCACACGCGGCGGAACAACTGGCGCGTGCACGTGTTGCGAAATAATCGTTAGCGGATCATCACCGGTGAAAGGCAGGCGACCTGTCGTTAATTCGTAGAGCAGCACGCCAAGCGCGTACAGATCGGCGCGGCCATCGACTGTTTGGCCCAACGCCTGTTCGGGCGCCATGTATGCTGCTGTCCCAACGATGACGCCGACGCGCGAGATGCGTGCGCCATACGCAGGCAAAGCGAGCCCGAGATCAGCAAGCTTCACTTTGCTCGAATCGCTCGTTCCGGACAGGAGCACGTTGTCCGGCTTCAGATCACGATGAACGATCTGGTTGTTGTGTGCGTGTTCGAGTGCGTCACAAATCTGAACTGCGATCTCGATGATGCGTGAGACTTCAGTGGGACGCGCCTTGGACAGACGCGGACCGGCGACGAGTTCCATCACGAGAAACGGAAAGCCATCAGCTTCGCCAACGTCGTGAATTGTGACGATGTGTGGATGGTTGAGTGCGGCTGCGGCCCGAGCTTCACGAACGAGTCGTTCACGCGCGTCAGAGTTTTGCGCCGTGGTGGCGAGAACTTTTACGGCAACTTCTCTTTGCAGCTCGAGATCGGTGGCGCGATAGACAGTTCCCATACCACCGCGACCCAGTTCACTATCAAGTCGATAGCGATCGCGAAGGACTGCGCCGAGAAGCGGGACAGACGTGTGCAGCTCATCGGGAAGAATGCGCGTCTGCTGCGAATCAACCATGCCACAAGGATAGGCCTAGCCACAAAAAAGCACAAAAGGAACAAATTGCTTTTGAATAAATCTTTTGTACATTTTGTGCCTTTTTGTGGCTAGTTAAGGGGTGAAGGTGTAGGTGATCGTTCCTTCGACTTCGCGGCCGCGGAGTTTGTCGGGGGCGAAGGTTGATTTCATTGCGGCTTCGGTGGCCGCGCCGCGCATGAGCCAGTCGCCGCCCGAACCGCGCGCCCAGTAAACCTGTCCGTTTTTGTCAACCATGATGCGCACCGTGACTGTTCCCGACACTGGATCGGGACCTTTCACGGGACACTCAGCTTCAGGTAACGAGACTGCTTTGCCCGCCAGTTCGGCGCCGACTTCCGGCGTGCCTTTTTGCAGCGTCCGCTGTTGTTCAGCGGCACTGCGCGTTGCGGCCTGATTTGATTTGTAGACGTAGGTGGTGATCAGTGATCCTGCGACGACCGATCCGGTGAGGGTAATAATGAGCAGTATCCAGAACAGTGGCGCATTCGATTTTGGTTTCTCGGTAAAGATCGGTTCGTCGATATCTACAAGGGGCACGATGTGGTGCGCACAATATGAAACCAGGTCGCCGTTGTAGATCGCGTTGCATTGCGGACATCGTTTCCGTTTGCCTGTTTTCTCTGGCTCGACCGGCGCCGGCGTCAAGATTCTCGGAGCGCCAAAACTCGGTTTCTCTGCCGGTGTCTCAACTTTCTCTTCGATCGGCGGCGGCTGAGGCGGTTCTTCTCGAACGAAACGCGGTTCCACTGGCGGTTCATTTCGATTCAAGCGCCGCATGGCTTGCTCGTCGAGTCTTTGCTTCACTCCCGTCAGCCAGCGGCGACTCTTGTCTTCAGCGGCAGCAGAATCCTTAACTTCATCGTTACGTCGAGCTGAAGGTGTACTGGCGACAGGTTTCTGCGGCTCTGCGATGGGGATCGTTATTCGCTTTGGACGCGTTGCGGATTCGGGCTTGTTGGTGAGGATGTCGTGCGCCTCGGTTAGCCCTCTGCGTTGAGCCCACTCGATCGCGTTCAGACCGAGATTGTCGCGCAACTGCGGATTGGCGCCCGCACGCATCAACATTCGCACCAGATTTGTGTGTCCGAAGATGACGGCGAGGATGAGGGCCGTCTGACCGCCGTTCGTGCTTTCATTCGCGTCCACACCACTAGCCAGCAGTGCGGACACAGCACTTTCGTCGCCGGAAGTAACGGCGTTTGTTAGCGAGAAGGAAGAACTCACCGCACGAACCCTCGTGCGTTATTCTACAGGATTGCCACGCTCCATCCTGAAGAATCTTGTCACTACGGTCTAGAAAGGAGGTGGAGTAAATGTGTTATTGAACCCCAGCGCCGGCGGAAATGCCGCCGTTGTCGGACGCACACCTGTGCGCACCCACGTGTCGATCGCGCCAATCGCGGTCAGAACTTGTGGGCCGGTCAGGTTGCAGTGGCCGACGCCGGTCGTGAACGTCTGAAACAAGAGTTCTTCTTTACCGGCTGAGGCATTCAACTCCGCATACGCGCGATCATTTGCCACCACGAGCAAGGGATCGATGATCGTGTGCATGGTCAGGATCGGATTGCGGATCTTGCCGTTGAATTCCGTGTTGTTGCGCACGTAGTTTCGTGCCGATTGTCTTCCTTCGATGTTGCGCCGCGCGTTCATTTGCGCAAGCCACGCGTCAACCACCGGAGTCGGCAGTCCGATCCCGGCGAGATAAGTCTTCTCGGCCGCTGTGAGGTCGTAACTCTGATCGAGATTCTGAACGAATGGACCACCTGCACGTCGTTGCAGCTCTGCGCGTGCTTCAGTGACGAAGAAAAAGTCAGTCAACGCCCAGCCGGGAAAGAACGCCGGTGGCGGTGGCGGCGTGAGCCCGCGACCCGGATTCTTTGCTACCAGACGAATGAATTCAAACTTTGGAAAGTTTGCGATGTTGCTGAGTTCGGGCGCGAGCTTCGCCAGCACTTCAGTGTCGAAATCGATATCGTTGCGGACTTCGCCGACCGTTCCCCACGATGCCGGAATTCCGAAGACGACGTCGTAAGCGAGATAAAGCGGCACACCGCTATCCCAGAGACGAGTCGAGCCGGCGCCGGCGCTGCATAGACACAGAGCGCCGTCGTAAATTCCGTTGAACTGTTCCATGCTCTTGTAACCGACGAAGGTGCCGAGTGAAGCGGCGACAAGAATCGTCTGTTGTGGCTTGCCAACGTTCTCACGGAAAAAGACAGCGAGATTTTTTGTGTCCTGAATTGCGTCTTTAACTGCCCAGCCGTTGTCTTTGTAAGCGCTGCCGGCAAGAGCGAAGCCCTGCGCGAGCAACGGCGCTTCGAGCGCGGCGTTTGGCGCTACGTCGGCGTTTCGATTGTCGATCTCGCCGGGATGATCGGCTTTGTCACGATACCCGTGCGCAAAGATCAGAAGGGTTCCATTCCAAACTTCCGGCACTCTGATCCGGTATGGCGCGCCGTTGATTTCGCCGGAGAGATCAAGTGGCGCAGCTTTGGCTGCGGGTGAACGATCGATCAGCGTGAGAGAGAGCAGTAGAACGACGCTGAGAACGACTAGCAATCTCGCCGTGAGTTTCATCTTCTTGTCTCCTTATGTTCGGATGGGGGAAGTGGACGGGAGACTATCACGCAACCCACACAGCAGCAATATTTTCAGGAAGATTTACAACGAATGACTAATTAGATTGCCGGAGTTATCCGGTGAGAGCAGACGCGCGATCAGTTGATGCATGCGATCGAAATCAATTGGCTTTGTTAGATAGCCTAATATTCCTGCATCGTAAGCGGCGCGTTGAAAGCCTTCAGTGCCAAAGGCGGTAATCGCCACCACGGGAACTTCTCGGAGCGCATCAATCTCTCGGATTTTGCGGGTTGCGGCGAGGCCGTCCAACTCCGGCAGATTGATATCCATCAGGATGAGGTTGGGATTGGTTTGTGTTGCTATTTTGATTGCATCTTCGCCGTTGCTGGCAGTTACCACTCTGTAATTCTGTTGCTGAAGATCAAGACTGATCACGGCAAGGTTATCAGCAGAATCGTCGACGATGAGAATGAGAAACTTTGGTTCGAGCAGAGGACGTTCGCTCGGGGTGTCTTCGCGCCTGAAAGTCGGAAGTCCCGAGGTAGCTAGTGGATCCTTGGTTGGCATAAGAGTGAGATTATATCGGTCAACTGCGTGATCTGTGTAATCTGTGAAAGAATGTCTATATGGATAAAAGATTTCATCCTGCGATGGCAGCCATTCAATCCGGCGATTTCGAGACTTTCAAAGCGCTTATTGCCGAAGATCCCTCGCTCGCGACTTCGCGATCAACGCGAAGCCATCCGACGTTGCTTCAGTGTCTGGTGTTGGATGGTAAAGACAAACCGAAAGCAGTTGAGATGGCTGAGGTGTTGATCGGAGCCGGCGCCGAGTTGAATGAGCCATTTGTTGCGGCCGCCAGCATTGACAATCGACCGGTGGCGGAACTGTTACTCGATCGGGGCGCGGCGATCGACGGTACGGGTGGTTGGACAGCGCTGGAAGAAGCGCTGTACTGGAACAGCCAAAACGTGCTCGCGTTGTTGCTTGAACGTGGCGCGAAGATCCAAAACCTGCGCACCGCTGCCGGACTCGGTCGCACCGATCTCATTGAAGCCTATTTCAATGCCGACGGAAGTTTGAAGCCGGAAGCAGGCCGGATCGACTGGCCCTTCGGCGATCTCAAGATGATCGCCGCGTCGAATCATCCGCCAAACGGCAAGCAATCACTCTCGGATCGCATCAATGAGTGGTCGCAGGATCAGCAAGGCATCGTGAACAACGCGTTCGTCTACGCCTGCATGCACGGCCACCTCGACGCAGCGAAACTGCTGCTCGGAAAAGGCGCACAGATCAACGCCATTCCCGGTGGCTTCGACTTCGCCGGCACGGGCCTGCACTACGCCGCCCTCAACGGTCACCGCCCGATGGTCCAATTCCTCCTCGACCACGGCGCCGATCGAACGATCAAAGACACCAAAGTCGCCTCCACTCCCGCCGGCTGGGCCGAACACGGCGGGCACGCAGATCTACTCGACTTGTTGCGCTAACTTTATTGAATCCGAATCCGCGCGATGCCGCTTTCGTTTCCGTGTAGTTGAATCTTCAAGAACAACTCGCCTGACGGGAGGTTATTTGGCAGCACGACATTGATCTGCGTTAGATCGTCGAACCCCGGGACCTTGCCAACAAACTCCACCGGCAGATTGAACGTCGCTTGCGTGGCATTGAAACCGATAACGGTCACCGCCGAGAAGTTCTCCGAAGGAAGCAAGTCAACGAACGAAGCGAAAAAAGCAACACGGGTTGCATCGGTCTGAGTTGGAGCAAGAATGCTCTGCGTAGTCAGCGGGAATGGATCGCGAACCAGTGTATCCGCGTTAACTGCGATTGCGAGACCAGTGAACTGTTCCAGCGCAAACACCGGAGGCGGATCGTTGATCACCAGTTCGGAAGTTTGTCGCCCACGCACCAGGCCGCCAGTTGGATTTGTGAGCGTCAAAGTCACCGTTTCCGGCTGCTCAACCAGCTTGTCGTAGATCAACGGCACCTGAAATGATTTCGTCGACTCAAACGGATTGAAAGTCAGCGTTCCGCTGACACTGACAAAGTCTTTTCCAGCTTCGGCGGTGCCGCTGGTCACTGAGTATTGAATCGTCGACGTGCCGAGAATAGATCCCGCGCGTTCGACGAGGATCGTCGTACTAAACCCTTCAAGTCCGCGGTACGATGACGTGACGAACTGCACAAAAATCGGAGTCGCATCAAAATGCAGATCGATGTTCTTGCCGTTGAAACCGACGAGGGGCGGTGTAGTGCTGAAGCTGGTCGATGCCGGCGAGAAGCGCCAGCTCGAATTCGAAGGTGTGACTGTGAAACTTCCGTTGACAGGCAAGTTCGCGAAAGCGAATTTGCCGGTTGCGTCTGTCGTGGTTGATTGTGATGACGATCCGCTGAGCGTGATCGTAATCCCGGGCACGGCTCCTGAAACGCCGCTGCTGTCGACGACAGTTCCGGTAACAGTAAAGGTCGGTTGTGTTGGTGGCGGCGGCGGCACTGGACCACCCAGTTGTTGCCACGCAGGCGCCGCGCTCTCGACAATACCGTTGCTCGTCAATCTAACGCGATTCGCGCCCTGTTCGTCAGCGAGATAAATAGCAAGCGTGGAGTCGAACAAAGGATCACGATCGGTGAAAGCAAGTCGATGTCCATCCGGAGCCCAATCAGGTTGAAATCCATCCGTGATCTTTTGCTCGTTGGAACCGTCCGGATTGATGACGAAGATGCTGGTCTTGCCGTTACGACTGCTATTGAACGTGATGCGATCGCCGCTACGCGTCCACGTGGGATCGTCGTCTTCGAAAGAGTTATTCGTTAACCGAGTTTGATTACTACCATCCGCATTCATGACGTAGATTTCCGGGTTTGCCGAACCGTTGCGACGACTCGAGAAAGCGATTTTGGTTCCGTCAGGTGACCAGGTCGGACCCAGGTCTAATCCATAGAATGGACCATTAAGGTCTGCGCCGAGTTGGACGTTTACTGTTAACCGAACCGGATTGGTGCCATCAGCATTCATCACCCAGATCTCGTTGCGGCCAGCGCCGGCGCGACTGCTGGTGAAAACGATCTTTGTTCCATCCGGCGACCACGCCGGTTGCATGTTTGATACCGGACTGAGCGTGTTAGTCAGTGGTACCTGACCGGTCCCGTCAGCATTCATACGAATGATGTTTACACCGCCAAACCGGGAACCGGAAAAGACGATCTGGGAACCATCCGGTGACCACGAGGGATCACGATCGTCGTTTCCATCGGTCAGGATTGTCTGGCCGGTGCCGTCTTCGTTTATGACCGTGATATGGGTAGCAAAACCGCCGTTACCGTAAGCAAAAGCGATTTTTCGGGGAGTTTGGGCAAACACCAGCACTGAGCCGGCGAGCAACAGCAGGACTGGGCAGAGCAGACGGAGGATGAGCGAGGAACGGACACACATACTTCTTCCTTTGGGCAAAACATATTTCTCACTGTTCGGGGAATTTGAGTCAGCGACTCGGGGAGAATGGGGGAGGATACGGGTTAATCGCCAATTACGCAACCGGAGCCACCAGTTTTAGCCACAAAAAGGCAGTCCACAGATTACGCAGATTCTGTTTTTTGTAAAAATCTGCGTAATCTGTGGACTGCCTTTTTGTGGCTGTCCTATTTCGTCATGTCGATGCGGGCGTAGAAGATGTTGGTCTCGGGAAGCTTCTCATCCTGAGCGACGATGATTGCCAGTCCTTCCTGTTTGCCACCATCTTTGCGCTGGTAGAGACACACGGCGCCGTGATTCTGCGAATCTTCGGTATCGCCGATACAGCCTTTCTCATCAGCGGTCCAACCGGCCGCCTTCATGCGGTCCTTCGTGTAAAAGTCCTTTACTTCCTGAGCGGTTTTATCTGTACGGAATGAAATGAAATTGAGCTTGCCTTGCATCATGCCGCGGATGAGCAGGCGCGCGCCGAGGGGAATCTCGATGTCGGCCTTAGTCGCACCCTGAAACGGCGGCACGTCGGACCAGAGCGTGCTTACGGTGCCAGCATTCTTATCGCCTGCAAGTCGTTCCCCGAGCTTGCAGGAAAGGGCGACGCCAAGAATCAGAGCTAAAGCCAGGATGGATGCCGGTATTCTCATACTTGCCCTCCTATTAACTTGTGAACTCGTTTGCTTAACGCGTCACGATGTTCTTCACCTGGCCGCGTTTCAGCAGAGTGACGATTCCATTGCGGCGGTACCATACACCATCTTTCGTGCGCCAGACCTCGTCGGCCTCGATTTTTCCGCCGCTCGTCAGCAGTATTACGGGTTTGACACCCTGTCGGGTTCCGATTCCTGGTCCACTGGTTGAAACGGGATCGCTCGTTGCACGTGTGTGTGCGGTCGAAATGGCGGGACTTGCTTTTGGTGTTGCCGAAGGCGTCGGTGATGGTGAAGGTGACGGACTAGGTGAAGGCGATGGCGAAGGAAGTACGGTCGGGGTCGGAGTTGATGGAACGGAGACTGGAGTTTCTGCGGCGGCTGAGGCCTTTTGAGACTGCTGGCTGAAGGCGTAATAGAGCGCTACCAATAGCACACCGAAAATCAATGCGAGGGCTGCGACTACAGGCAGAGCGAGACTGCGCTTTTTCGGGCGAACGGCTTGTTCAAGCGCTGAGTCGTCAACGACTTCGAGCGCAGTCTGATCGAAGTCACAGTTTTCGTCCGTGTCAGGATACAGGAAGAGACATTGGGGGCAACGCTTCATGGGGGACCACTTTTTACGCTGAGATCAGAGTTTGAAGGGCTTTTTGAGAATGCGACCGGTCTTCTTGAGAATTGAGCCCACCTTCGATTCCTCTTTTTTGGGAGGAGTCGCAGGTTTTGCTGGTGAACTGGCTGTTTTCGCCGAAACTTTCTTTGCGGGCGCTGCGGCAGCCGACGGTCTGATGGCCGGCGTCTTTGGTTCTTCGACCACTGGTTGCGGTTCGGGTGCGGGGGACACCACTTGTGCCGGACTCTCGACAGGAACAGCGGCGCTGCTCTCAGTGCTGGCAG
Source organism: Pyrinomonadaceae bacterium (assembly GCA_035694465.1). GTDB lineage: Bacteria > Acidobacteriota > Blastocatellia > Pyrinomonadales > Pyrinomonadaceae > PSRF01. The sequence continues at coordinate 75,613 of DASSFI010000028.1, forward strand.
CCGGAGGTGGTGCGTATGTGCTCTGGGCAGCTTTCCGCTGCATCGAGACGTAATAAACCATTCCCAGTACGAGTGCGAGAATCAGGGTGGCAAATGCCGGCACCGATCGTTTGCGCTTTAGCTGAGGTTTGGCAGGCGGAGTCGTCGTCAGCGCATTGATATTCGGTAGCGTACGGGAGTCGAAAACGAGGAGTACGCCGTCCATATCACAAAGACTTTGGTCGTCCTCGTAAATAAACTCACACTGGGGGCACCTCTTCATTTGCGATTCTCCTGGAGTGGTTGCGGTGGTGGATAAGGGCCTGCGGAAGTTGAAGCCGGAGTGAGTGCTCCGCAGGGCTCCAGAGTACACCCGAAGGGGTGTGTAAAACAAGGATAAAAATCTATCGGATTTCGCAGGATGAACAGGATTTATCCTGAAAATCCTTCAAAATCCTCTTAATCCGCGTTACAAATACCGCTCGGCAAGCACGTTTCGGTGATGCGCGACGTGTCCCGCGATAATGTAAGCCAGCGAACGAACGGTGAACGGGTAGTCACTGGCGACTCCGGTCTTCGACCATGCCTCTTCAGGAAGACTCTTGAAAAACGAGATCGTGGCGAGCCGAACGTTCCGGAACTCCTCAACCAGGTCAGCCCATGAAGTATTGTTCGCCTGCGCTGCTTTAACTGCCACATCCTGGTCGAAACTGGGCAGCGCGTCCTCGTAACCACGTGCGAACCAGAACGCACGATACAAAAAGACCCGCTCGCCGTCGTTAACGTGATTCAGGACCTCACGAATCGTCCATTTTCCGGGGGCATAACTTTGCCGGCTCTGTTCCTCGCTGATGCCCAGCAGAAACTGGAGGATTTCGTCCATCTGACGCTCAATCGCGGGCACGATCTCGTCGCCGGTGATCAGGTCGATGTAATTGAAATAGTAAGAATCAGCTTCGGTTGGTTTTGGTCGTGTCATTTGGGTCTGAATCGTAGCAAACTTCGGTCAATTTCGTAACCAACCCCTACCTTTCAGTGTCTATCTAATTCCTATGGAATGGAGAAACAAGGTTATGAAAAACAGAAATAAACACTCAATTTCGAAACTAGCAATTACGGCTCTGGCCACGCTATTGCTGGCGGTTGCGCCGGTGGTGGCAATGGCGCAGGGGGGCTGGCAATCCGCAGCTCGCGAAAAAGGTGAGACACGAGTTGGTGACACTTCCTTATTACGGCGTATTTGATAATCTCGCGTACAGCATCAACGGAGGTACCGTAACTCTTTATGGCCAGGTGGTGCGTGCTTCAACGCGTTCAGATGCCGAACACGCAGTAAAGAGACTCGGCGGTGTGTCGCGCGTCGTAAATAACATCAAGGTGCTACCGTTGTCGGGGGTCGATGACAGCATCCGTAATCGGACTTACCGGTCGATCGCGCGGATGGGCGGACTCTATCGTTACCTGCAGGGTGGGAATCCCTCGCTGCACATCGTCGTCGATCGCGGACATGTAACGCTCGAAGGTGTGGTTTCCGGCAGCGGTGACCGAAATCTTGCTTACATGGCGGCCAATCGTGTGCCGGGTGTGTTCTCGGTGACGAACAATCTGCGCATTGAAGGCGGAGACATTCGTTAATCCACAGATTCCACAGATTACACAGACTTTGAATCTGTGTAATCTGTGGATAAAACTGTTCCCATCAGAAACCAAAACAGCATCGCCACCTCAGCATCTCCGTAGTTGTAATTCACCACTGAGCTCACAAGAAATCCGGTCAGCGCTCCGAGAATCCCAAGCAAAATTCCGTAATTGTTTGTATCACTCAGATCTGACGCCGATCTCTCGGCACGAGCGACAAACAACCAGAACGCAATCATCAGCCACAACCAAAGCACCAGCATCGGTAGTCCACGATCAAACGCTAACTGCAATGGCGTTGAATGCAGGTGCAGCATGTCCTTGCCCGGAAAGCCCCATTCGGTCCAATGCTTTTGCATCGCATCCATGCCGTGCCCAAAGATCGGATGAATGAGAATTCGGGACAGACCGACGCTGGCGACCTGACTCCGTAGTGAAGAGCTCGAGTCGCCTAATAACAAAGCACTTGGATCGCGCGTCTCCCACACCACCACCGCGCCGAAAGCGAGTACAAAAAACAGCGCGAAGGTAAAGACAATCTTCCACTTTCCGCGCAGCGATCGAAGCGCAATCACACTCGCGCCGATTACAAACGCGACGATGACAGTTCGCATCGCCGTAAAGACAAGACCAGCGGTCAGCAACGCAGCAGCGACAATTGCGATTCTGAAGTACTTGTTCAGACCGTGATTTCTGAGATTGGCGAATGCGAGACCGAGTGCGAGCTGTGCGATCATCTGCAATAACTCGGCGAATGTCTGGTAGTGACGCGTCCATCCCGACGCACGAAAGCGATGATTGCTTTCGCTTCCGGTAATTCCCGCAACCGCCGGCTGAGTGACGATTAATGAACGCTCAACTTGCTCGCCATGGGAGATGATTCCCACGGACACAGACGAATTAGCGGGCGCTGCAGTGAGTAATCGCTCGACATCTGCGGTCGAATAAACCCGATGACGATTGATCTGCCAGATCGTGTCGCCGGATTGAACCTCAACCTGTTGCAAAGGACTATCGGCCGCGATCGACTCGATCACGACGCCCCGTCCACGCAACAGATCAAATCCGCTATAAAGTGCTCCTGCGGAACCGGACAGAATCAACAAAGCGATCAAGGCGAGCGCAGACGAGCGTGTGATAGTCGCTCGGGCCAGATAAAACAGAAAAACGCACCACGATGCCTGAAGTTTGGCGATGCTGATCCGTGGTTCTTCTGAGAGGAACGCTGACAGTGCTGTCCAAAGCAGTGACAGAACGATGATCACGTCGAATTTTGACCGCCGCAAACCGAAATTTCCGGTTTGGATCGTCCTGATCAGCCATCCGATTCCGGCAATTGAGACGCCAATGACACTCGCCGCCACCGAATGCGGTACAAATGCAACATAAATTGCGAGTCCCGCAAGTGCTATTTGCTGACCCACTTTTCCACGTGAATTTTGATCGTTAGCGGACATTGGTTTCCTGGCGAAATAGTTGCGTTGACACCCTTTATTTACGCATGTTAGCGTATCTCGCGGCTGTTTGCCGGAGTTGCTAAGTCAAATAAGAACGAGCGCTTAACTGGAATGGCATTGTCCCGCTACCCGCTGCTACTATTGACGCCGCCGACAATCGTACTAACGAAACTAAGAATTCCTGATGGCTTTCGATAAAGCTAAGGTCTTAAAAGCCGCTGAGAAATTTCTTTCCCAGGGGAAGATCAACGCAGCGATCAAGGAGTATCGACAGATCGTCGATAACGACACCGACGATCTCACGACCTTGAACATGCTGGGTGATCTCTACGTGCGTTCCGGCAAAAAAGAGGAAGCCGTTTCCTGCTTCGAACGCATTGCCGAACACTACAGCAACCAGGAATTCAATCTAAAAGCGATCGCGATGTACAAGAAGATCGAGCGGCTGCGCCAGCGCGATCCGATTATCGCTTTTAAGCTCGGAGAACTTTACGCCACCCAGGGCCTGGTCCACGACGCCCGCTCGCAGTATCTCGTAGTCGCCGATGCTTATACACGTTCGGGCGACAACAAACGCGCCCTCGAAATTCTCCACAAGATTGCCGACCTCGATCCGAACAACACTGAAATTCGTCTGAAGCTCGCCGATGGCTATCTGAAAGAGAACATGCGGCGAGAATCGGCGGCAGCGTTCGTCCAGGCCGCAAATCGTTTTCACCACATCGGTTCGCAGGACCAGGCACTCGACGCTTATTCGCGCGCACTGCAACTCGTGCGCGACGATCGTGAAGCGCTGCGCGGCATGCTCGAAGCTCACATCATGCGCGGCACTGCCTTCGAAGCGGCAGAAGTACTAGAACGCGTCGTCGAGACTCACGAAGACGACAACGAACTCGTGTCGATGCTCGCGCGTGCGTATCTCGAAGCTGAAGATCCAAAAGGAGCCGAGAAAGCCACGTCGCTTTTGATGGCCCAGGACGCGGCGAACTACACACAGTTTCTTCCGGTCACTCGTCTTTATCTGAAACTCGGTGAAGTAGACGAAACCATTCGCATTCTTTCGACGATCGTCGAGCGCATGCTTGCCGGACGTGAAGAACGCGAGCTGCTGGAGATCGTCAACCAGGTGCTGGATCGCAATCCGGATCACGTCTCTGCTTTGCGCATGCTGGTGCGCATCAACTGGTGGCAGCGCGACATGGACGCGTTGCGTTCATCGCTCGAACGTCTCGCTGAATCAGCCGAAGCTTCGGAACTGGTGGATGAAGAACGCTACGCGTTAACACAACTCGTGCGGCTGGCGCCGGACGAACAGCGTTATCTCGATCGTTTGAATCTGCTTGGCGGTTTGCAGGAAGACACGGTTGAAGATTTTGCGCCGTTGCCTGAGCCGGAGAGTGACGTACCGCAGTTCGAAAATTTCGCCGTCGTTCAGGATGCGGACGAGATCGCGCCGGCGGCGCCCGTTGCGGCTGATGAATTTGAATCCAACGCGGCTACGGCATTCAGCGATCCGACCGCATCGTTCGCAGATCTCAACGAACAATCGTTTGCAGATCTAAACGACTCCGAGGCGGCGCCGTTTGCGACCGCAGCAAACGATTTTCAGGAAGTTGACTTCAGCATCGTCACTCCGGTTGATACTCCAGCCACCGCAGTTCCGGAAGATGCTGCCGCTGACGGAGCACGGCACGAGAACATGATGCGGCAGGAGCTCGAGAGCGTCGATTTCTACATCGCGCAGGGTTACTCGGATATCGCTGTCGACACGCTCGAAATGCTCGAACGGCAGTTTGGATCGCACCCTGATATTCAAGCGCGCCGCGAAAAGCTGGCCGCGAGAGACCGGCAACCGGAACCGCCCGAGGTATTTGAGTTTGGCGGCGCTGAGGAAGTGGCCGCAACCCCTGTCACCGAAACGATAACCTTCGACGCCGATCCCGCGTATGCATCACTTGCGAGTGACGGCGAAAACGTTGCGATGGCTGCACCTGCTCCGGGAATTGACGCGGGTCTCGCCGAGCTATTTGAGGAGTTTCGCGCCGCGGAAGAGGGCGATGAGGTTCGCGAAGATTACGAAACGCATTACAATATGGGCACGGCTTACAAAGAGATGGATCTCATGGACGAGGCCATCCAGGAATTTCAGACCGCGGCCGGTCTGGTGAAGCCGGGCGACGGAACGTCTCGCTATTTGCAGTGTTGTAACATGCTTGGGCATTGCTTCATCCATAAGGGTATGCCGGAAGCGGCTGTGCTTTGGTTCAAGAAAGGATTGCAGGCGCCCGGGCACAGTGAGGACGAATATCAGGCGCTGCGTTACGAGTTAGCTTCGGCGTATGAGCAACTCGGTGATTTGAAGCAGGCGCGTGAGTTTTACACTGAAGTTTACGGCGTCGACGTCGGTTATCGTGAAGTGGCGGAAAAGTTGAGTCAGTTAAGGCAGAAGCAGGAATAGGCAGTTGTCAGCGAAATTAAGCGTTATCTTTTACATTATCCTGTGCCTCGAGATCGGCATTTTTCTCACGGTGGCGCCCTGGTGGCCGCACGGCATGTGGGGAATAAGCGATTGGGGCAGCAATTACTTTCTGCTTTACGCCGCGCAAAAGACGGGCATTCAGGGTTTGCAGGCAGTGGTCGCTTCAGGTTGGGTTCGGGGCGCGGTGAGCGGCGTCGGACTCCTGAATCTCGGCATTGCGTTCTGGGAAATTTTCAACTTCAAACGCACGGTCGTTGCTTTGCAAAACGAGACGAGTTCTCCAAAGAAGTTTAAGAACAATGCCGCTGAAGTTTCCGCGTCCGAGTCTTTATCCAATAACGAGCGGCCGGACGACTCCGCAAACAACTCCTGACGATCCGCAGTTCGCTCAGATACTGCGACTTGTTCAAGCCGCAGTAGACGCTCGCATCCCACTCTTTCAAATACGTGAAAAGTTGTTACCGGCATGGGTGCTCTTTGAGCTTGTCGTGCGTGCGGTGTCGATTACGCGTGGCAGTGAAACGAGGTTGCTCGTCAACGATCGAGCGGACATCGCGCGTGCGGCTGGTGCTGATGGTGTGCACCTGACTGCGCATTCGTTACCCGCCGCGGTCGTGAGAGCTTCATTTGGTTCAGAGTTCCTGATCGGCGCATCAACTCATTCACTGGAACAAGCTCGTACCGCTCGCGACGGCGGCGCCGACTTTGTTGTGTTTGGTCCAGTCTTCGATACAGAATCAAAACGCGAGTTTGGACCACCGCAGGGATTGGAGAAGCTCCGCAAGGTTACATATGAGTTGAATGAGTTTCCCGTGCTTGCAATTGGTGGCATCACCCGTGAGAACATCGACGCATGTCTCGAGGCCGGCGCCGCGGGCATCGCCGCCATTCGGTTATTTAGTGACCCATTAAATTGGCCACAAAGAGGCACAAAAAGCACATGACAAAACCAATCGTGCTTAGTATCGCGGGACTCGATCCGTCGGGAGGTGCGGGGATCGTTGCTGATATCAAAACGATTGCTGCGTTTGGTTGTTTTCCTGCTGCGGCGCTGACATCGATCACTTTTCAAAACACGACTGGCGTGTTTGGCGCAGAACATCAGAGTGCTGCAACTCTGCGCGCGCAAGTCGAACCGATCTTCAACGATTTGAAGGTCGCGGCGGCGAAAACGGGAATGTTGCCGACCGCCGAGATCGTTGCCGAAGTGGCACGATTGTTTGCGACAGAAAAACTACCTGCACCGGTGGTTGATCCGGTAGTAGTTGCCACGTCAGGCGATGTGCTGATCGACGAAGAGGCTTTCGAGATATTGAAGAGCAAACTCTTTCCACTCGCACGCATCGTCACGCCAAATATTCCGGAAGCGGAAAAGCTGACCGGTCTCGCGATTCACAACGAGGCCGACATGCGACGCGCAGCCGAAGCGATTCAATTACTCGGCGCGCGCGCAGTGCTGGTAAAAGGCGGACACCGTCATATCGATATGCAGGCCCTCGACGTCCTCTTAACTGAAAACGGAATCTTTACAGAATTTCGTTCGGATTACATCGAAAAGGGTGAGGTGCACGGATCGGGTTGTACGCTCTCGGCCGCAATTGCCGCCGGTCTCGGAAGAGGTTTGCACCTTGAAGAAGCAGTAGCGGCGGCGAAGAAATACGTGACCGACGCAATTCGCAATGCGACTCGCCTCGGTCACGGTGCCATGCCACTCTGATCACGATTACTCGATCGTAACTTTCTCCATCTTCACTTCCGACAACGGTCGATCGTTTCGATCGGTTGCCGACGTCGCGATCTCGTTTACCACATCCTGACCTTCAGTCACTGTGCCGAAGATCGTGTAGCTCGGTGGCAACGGGTAATCGACGTGCATGATGAAGAACTGTGATCCGTTTGTGTTTGGACCAGCATTCGCCATGGCCAGTGTGCCCGCTTTGTAACCACGCTGATACACAGCCGAGCTGCGATCGATCTCGTCGTTGAACCGGCCGCCCCACGCAGATTCGCCGCCGCGTCCCGTGCCGGTCGGATCGCCACCCTGGATCATGAAACCTTTGATCACGCGGTGAAATATGATCCCGTCGTAGTAGCCACGCTCAGCGAGCGTAATGAAATTCTCGGTGGTCTTCGGCGCGTCCGCCTCCAACAACTCGGCGCGAATCGTGCCTTTGTTTGTCTCTATCACTGCCGTTCGATTTGCCATGGTTTCTCCTTACTGGTTGATTAATTGCGCTCGGTTTAAGATGAATTGCTCGATTGCTGCAGCCACACCGTCCTCACGATTGGAAGCAGTCGGATGCAAGCCGGCAATTTCGCGCAGCGTCAAAGGCGCATTGGCCATCACCACGCCCGTGCCCGCGAATAGAAGCATTTCGAGATCGTTGTAATTGTCGCCGACGGCCATGATTTCTTCCCGATTCACCCCAAGCTCCGCTGCTGCGGCGGCAACGCCGGCGCCTTTCGATGCAGCGGGGTTGAGGATGTCGAGGAGTGTGAAATCCTGTTCGAGATATTTCGTGCTGAGAATTTTCACCGTCGCACCGAGTTCCGATTTGAGTGCTTCCTCGAGTTGGTCCATTTCCACGCAGCCGCCTGAAAACGACAGGTGAATCGGGTCGTGGTCCAGATAATCTTCGAGCGAACTCACCTGTTCCACAGCGTGCATACCTTCTTCGTCACCATGGAGACGCCGGGCCCAGGTGATGTACCTGTTAGCCGCTGAATTCCCGCCGCGAATGTGATCGTAGACGAGCACACCCAAACCTTCATGATCGTCGCTCAACAACGCGTCTGCGCCGTTGGCGCCGGTGGCACGGCCAACTCGCAAAGCCTCCCGCGCTGCTGCGACTGGTAATGGCAACACGGAGACGGTTTGCAAGGTCGCGGCATGTTTCGTCAACGCGCCGTTATGCGAGATCAGTGGCACATCGAGCCCAAGCTCGAGTGCGACCGGTCGGGAATCACGAAAGCGACGGCCAGTGACGAGCGCCACGTGCACGCCCTGCTCGCGCGCATTGTCTATGGCGCCACGATTCCGCTCAGAAATCTGGCCCCGGGCATTGAGTAGCGTCCCGTCGAGATCGAGGGCGAGCAGGCTAATGGTCATAAGGAAGTTCACAAAGTAGCACAGAACGAGAAACCCACAAAAAGCCCCGAAAAATGTCCAAAATTACAGGGGCTGAAACTTTTGTTCTTTTTGTGCTTCTTTGTGGCTATTTTCCGCAGTTGTGATATTATGCGCCCCCCAAACTTAGCTACAACAGAATCTTCGGAGGGTTAAAGGAATGCGAAGACTAGGATTGTCTCTTGCAGTGATTGCCTTGGTGTCGGCGTCTACGTTCGCCGTGGCACAAGGCTTCAAAAAGATTAGCGAGTTCTTGAACGGCTACGAAGAGACTCCGGCGGCAATATCCACTACCGGTAATGGAACCTTCACAGCGCGTATCAGTAATGATGAGTCCCGAATTGACTGGGAACTTACCTACAACGACCTTCAAGGCGCCGTTCAGCAGTCTCATATTCACTTTGGAGCAAAGGGCACAACCGGCGGCATCAGCGTGTTCCTCTGCACTAATCTCGGCAATGGACCGGCTGGAACCCAGCCTTGTCCAGCGCCACCGGCAAAGATATCGGGCACCATCGTCGCAGCAGACGTCAGCCCAAATATTCCGGCCACCGCAGCGGCCCGCGCTCAGGGTCTGAATACGGGTGAGATGGAAGAATTCATCCAGGCAATACGTGCAGGTTCAACATACGTAAACGTTCACAGCACAACCTGGCCCAGTGGTGAAATCCGCAGCCAGATTGACGGCAACAGCGGACACGACCACTGATCCGTGAAAGAACGCTCCTTCTTTCGAGTTTAGTGCGTGCTCCGAGTGCAAGGGGTTTGCTGCATCAACTGCAAACCTCTTGCACTTGTTGTTTCCTGCCTTAGTTCAATCTGCGTTACCTCTATTCCTCATTTCTGTCGCATACTTGCGGGTGTTCGCCCGAATTCAGCCCAAAAATCAAGGAAGTTACCCAATGAACGTCACTCATCTCGAATGTGGCCTCTGTGGCCTGCAGTACGAGGCACAACGGTTGCACAATCTCTGCACTGCCTGCGGGAAGCCTTTGCTGGTTCGCTACGATTTAGAGCGCGCCAAAATGACTTTGACCAAGGATTCGCTCGCGTCGCGCCGTCCCGATCTCTGGCGCTATCGTGAAGTGCTTCCGGTTGAAGACGACAAGAACATTATTTCACTTGGTGAAGGTTGGACGCCGTTGCTGCATACCCCGCGTTTGGGAAAGCGCGTCGGCATCCACGAGCTTTACATCAAGGATGAGTCGCAAAACCCGACGCAGAGCTTCAAGGCGCGCGGAATGACGGCCGCCGTTTCAATGGCGAAGGAGCTGGGAGCTACGAAGCTTGCGGTTCCGTCCGCCGGAAATGCTGCGGGAGCGCTGGCAGCATACGCAGCGCGGGCAGGTCTTAAGTCGTACATCTTTATGCCGCGCGACACGCCACTCGCGAATGTTGTCGAGTGTAAAAAAACCGGCGCTCACGTGACTTTGATGGATGGTCTAATCACTGACTGCGGCGCCGAGGTCGGCAGGCGCAAAGAAAAAGAGGGTTGGTTCGACGTCTCCACGTTGAAAGAACCATACCGCGTCGAAGGAAAGAAGACGCTCGGATACGAGCTGGCGGAACAAATGAACTGGCAATTGCCCGACGTGATCATTTACCCAACGGGCGGCGGCACGGGCTTGATCGGAATGTGGAAAGCGTTTGACGAGATGGAGCGCATGGGTTGGATCGGACCGAAGCGCCCGCGCATGGTGACAGTGCAGGCGGAGGGTTGTGCGCCGATAGTGCGTGCATTTGAGGAAGGGAATCGATTCGCCGATGAGTTTCCAGACGCCGCCACGACTGCCTCGGGACTGCGGGTGCCAAAAGCTATCGGCGATTTTTTGATACTCGATGCTTTGCGTGCTTCGGGTGGAACTGCGGTGTCGGTGACTGATGAAGAGTTGATTGCCGCGGTGCGCGAGATCGGTGCGCTGGAAGGAATCTTTTGCGCCCCTGAAGGTGCGGCATGTTTGCCGGCGTTGCGGCAGTTGATGGAGACGGAAGAAGTGAGACGTGGCGAACGCGTGGTTCTGTTCAATACCGGATCGGGCGTGAAGTACATGGAGTCGTTCACGGACACGGATTAACGCGGATTTAATTTTCGGATTTGGTTGGAGGAGCTAAATGAAGTGTGTTGGTGTTTTGGTTTTGTTGCTGGCAGCGAGCTTTGGTGCGATTGCACAGCAGCCTTCATCCCCATGGTTAACGGATGCAGAACGCGCACGATTCGAAGAATTGCGGCGCAGCGGACTCGATGCTCTTTACAACATCGACTACGACAAAGCACAGCGCGACTTCAAAGAGATTGTTCAACTCTATCCAAATCATCCCGGCGGTTATCAACTGCTGGCAGCACGCGTCTGGATCAAAACGCTCTATGAGTCGCGACGCTTGCAAGTGTCGCTCTACAGCTCGGAGTCGTTCTATACAAACGGAGACGATAAAGTTGATCCGAAGATAGTGACCGAGTTTCGCAACCTTACCCGCGAAGCAAAGCGGCTTGCCGAGGCAAAACTCAAGCTGGAACCAAAGAACATCGAAGCGCTCGATTTCCTCGCTAACACGGAAGGATTGAAAGCGTCGTTTGAGGAGGCGGTCGAGCGTCGCCATTTCGCCGCCCTGCGCGACGGCAACGACGCTGTCGATCATCATCGTGAAGTATTGAGGCTCGATCCCAAGTACATCGATGCGCAAATAACGATCGGGCTTTACGAGTATGTGGTCGGATCGTTGCCATTACCGGTGAAGATCCTTGCCGGCGCCACCGGCTTTCGCGGTTCGAAGAAGCGAGGCCTTGCGATGCTCGAACAGGTTGCGAAAGAAGGTCGCTGGTCGCAGGACGACGCGAAAACGGTCCTGGTGCTGCTTTACACACGTGAAAAGCGCTTTGCTGACGTGTTGAAATTTACGCGTGAATTGAGTGCGAAGTATCCACGCAATTATTTGCTGAAGCTCGAGACTGCCGACGCACTCGTTTCACTTGCCGGCGTCAAACGAAAAGAGAAAGACGTGGCCGGTGCGGTTCAGGCTGAAAAGGAAGCGTTCGCGACGTTTGACGAAGTGCTTCGCGATCGTACCGTACGCGACAGCGCTGGGCGTGCCCTCGATCTGATTCATTTCAAATACGGCGAAGCGCTGTTGATCGCGGGCTACAACGAACGTGCGGCAAAAGAGTTTCTGGCGGCGACCAAGGCCGATCGTGCCGAAGCGGGTCTGGTGACGATGGCGCATCTTTTTGCCGCGCGATCGTACGACGCCGCGGGTAAGCGTGATGAAGCGTTGGCGCAGTACAAGGAAGTGTTGTCGCGCCCAAACGTTTACGACGCGCACGACGAAGCCAAGAAGGGATTACGCCAGGCTTATCGATCGGAACTGGCGGCGAAGCCAGACGTAGAACAGTAGCCACGGATTAACGCGGATCTAAAGCACGGATTAAAACATGAGACGTTTGTTGCTTTGCCTGGACGGAGTTCCTCACACGCTGATCGAGCAGGCGAAGAGTCGTGGCTTGTTTGCTGGTTTTGGACCACCCTCGCGTCTGCTTTCACCATTTCCAACGATGACGAACGTCGCGCTCTCGGCCATGCTCGGCGCGTCACCGCCGGCGGGTTATGAGAGTTTGTATTTCGATCGCAACGCGCGTGAGTTACGCGGCGGGATCAGGAAGTACATTGGCCGGCGCACGCCTGACAAAGTGCCGTCGTCGTACATGGACGATCTCGACTATCAGGAACCGCTGCCGTTTGAGTTTTTGATCTATGTTGCGCCGGAGAGAGTCTGGCGCGCGGACATGCAACGATTCCGCGAACGATTCAAAGCGGCGCCGCCACAGCGCGACTATTTTGCGTTTCTCAAGGCTACTGACGGATTGCTTCACAGCCAGGGACCGGAGCGTCTTGCGGTCGCGCTTGAATCGCTCGATCAGATTCTCAGTGAGATCCAGGCGTTTTGCGGGAGCGAAACTGAGATCGTGATGTTCTCGGATCACGGCATGAATCTGGAAGAGAATCGCCGCGTTGATCTCGCGTCGACGTTACAGCGAAGAGGTTTTCAACTCGTGATTCCGGCGTTTGGTCTTTGCAGCTACGCGGCGATTTATTGTCAGGACGATCAACGAATTCCGGAAGTTGCGAAAGCGAGCGTGGAAGTGAAGGGCATTGATTTCGCCGTGTACAAAGACGGCAACGCTGTTGTCGTTGAAAGCACACGCGGCCAGGCGCGGATCGAGTACGACTCTGCTGTGGACAGTTATCGATATGTGATGCTGCGGGGCGATCCGCTTGAGCTTGGCTCCTTTCCCGACGGCTTCGCTACCGACGCCGAATGGTTTCAGCGAACTGCCGCGCATCGTTATCCGAACACACTCGCTAATCTATACAAGTCCCTTTTTACCTCACGCGTGAAACACACTGCCGACGTTCTGCTCAGTTTGCACGACGGTTATTACTACGGTTGGTCGCCGTTTGGGCGCTTCGTGCGTCTCGCTGCCACTCACGGCAACGCGCTACAAGGAAGCTCAAACGCCTTTCTGATGAGTACGCACCAGCACCTGCCCGGCTTTATCCGCGCTGACGAAGCACGAGCGTATCTGCGCCATTAGCCATCCGTTCTAAATCCGCGTTACTCTGTGGCTCATGTCAGAAGCAGCGCCGGCCGTTGAGACATTTCAACTAGTCAAACAATTTGCCGATTTTGTCGCCGTAGATCACATAAACCTGCGCGTCAATCGCGGCAGTTTCTTCGGATTTCTCGGTCCCAACGGCGCGGGTAAATCGACCACGATCAAGATGCTCACCGGTCTGCTTGGTCCGACCAGCGGCACTTTGCGCGTGCTCGGTCTGGATATCACGAAGCAACCGATGGACGTCAAACGGCGTATCGGCGTTGTGCCTGAAGATCTAAACCTCTTCGAGCGTTTAACAGGCGCAGAAATGCTGGCATTTACCGGACGCATGTACGGGTTGCGCAAAGAGGAGATTGCGCAACGTTCGAAGGAACTGCTCGACCTGATGGATTTGCAGGACGATCCCGGCAAGCTCATCATCGAATATTCGCACGGCATGAAGAAGAAGCTTTCACTCGCCTGCGCGCTTATTCACCGGCCGGAGATCTTGTTCCTTGATGAACCTTTTGAAGGTGTCGACGCCATCGCTTCACGAACGCTGAAAGATCTTTTGTCACGACTGACAACGCGCGGTCTCACGGTTTTTCTCACGTCGCACGTGCTCGAAATCGTGGAACGTCTCTGTACTGACATCGCCATCATTGCCCACGGAAAGTTACTTGCCTCCGGCTCTCTAGATGAGCTGCGACAGGGAATTAGGGTCGACGGAGACGGGCAGGGACCGGTCTCGCTCGAAGAGTATTTCATCCACGTGGTCGGCGGCACCCGCAGCACAAATGAGGAAGACGTCTTGCAATGGCTGACCTAAATTAACCTCAAGCTGTGTTTATCCGCGTTCATCTGCGTCAAACAAAAGTCTTGGCTTCCCGCCCCTTTTTCCGCTAAAATCCAAAACGCCGGGTCTTCTTGCCCGTCTTCTTTAACCCAGCTTTCCGCCCAGAAGCTTCCCTTTCAACTCGTTCTCCTGACGAGGTCGCGGTTCTTTTATGGATTCGAATGTTGGTTTGGCCATTCAGTGCGTTGGCGTCCTCCTAATTACGCTACTGTCCATCTTCATGCGGTCTTCCATTAAGAGCAACGCTCTTAACTACTGGACTGCATCCTGGGCAAGTCTCTCTCTGGCGCTCGTCAGTCTGTTTGTCGGATTTCAGGTCGAATCGCAACAGACTGCCCTTTTCTCCTGCTATTTCTTCGGCGAATACATCTTCGGACTGCTCTTTGTCGCGGGCTGTCGCGCCCAGGCGACCGGGGTAACGCTTACCAGAAAACACAATTACTACCTCATTCCCGCTCTCGTTGTTTCCCTTGCTATACCGTACGTGTCGAGCGACTTCAACGACATGTTCATGGTCCACGCGCCAATCATGGCGGTGTTGTTCATCTATTCGTTCTTTGCCTTGCACAAAGGCCCGCATCATGAAGAAGCGAGTCCCGCTATTCGCGTGATGTCGACCGCGTTGTTGTTTCTGTCAATCAGTTTCGTTGTTTACGTGCCCGCCTTCGGAGCCCGCAAGGGACTCTGGGGTTTCACCGTTCCCGAAAGCCTTTTGCACTACACCTCGGTGTTCGATCTGCTGTTTGAGATCCTGCTCGGTTTTGGCACCGTGATGGTGTTGATGGAAAGTGTGCGCCGCGAAGTCGAAATATCGAATCGAAAACTCCTGCAGGCGCGCGATCAACTCGAATTACTGGTTCAGATGGATCCTCTGACTGAAGCGCTGAATCGGCATGCTTTTCACTCGCTGTTGCGGCGACCGGAAGCCGGTCACAGCGATACAGCGACGTCAGGCAGCGTCGCCGTGCTCGATATCGATAATCTGAAACCGATCAACGACACCTGGGGTCATACTACCGGCGACAAAGCGATTCGTGCGGTTGCCCGCGCGATGCGTTCGTTAGTGCGCGCGGACGACATGCTGTTCCGTTGGGGTGGTGATGAGTTTCTGGTGCTGATGTTCAAGCTGCCGCAGCCTGACGCCAGCCGGCGCATTGAAAAGCTGAACAACATCCTGGCGGAGAACTGTGAGCGCTGGATTGGATCGCCGGTAACAGTTACGGTTTCATTTGGAGTAGCGGGATTTACGTCGCTGACGGATCTGGGGCAGGCGATCGAACAGGCTGACAAAGCGATGTACGAGCAACGCAACCGCGTGCGTAATGTGAACCGCGTCGTCGATAAAGGTCTCGGTGAAGCCGTTTTTTAAATCCGCGTTTATCCGCGTAAATCCGCGGCTAATATTTACGGAGCCTCAACGATCAGTTCACGTCCGAATGTGAAGTTAGGTTTCTTCCGTCCCTTCATGTACTTCGCCGCCGTTTGTGACAGCGACGTGATCAGGATCGGGAGCGCGATCGTTGCATCGCAGGGAACATAAGCAGTGTGCGCGCCGCGCGCCAGCCTGCCGTAGATCAATCCTTCATCAAACGACACCGCATTCGATCTGCCTCCGGGGTGCGGAGCGTCTGTCGAGATCTGAATCGCGTACTTGTGACCGTGATGATGCTCTTTCTGCATAAACGATGAGAGCGCCGCTGTTTGAATGAAACTCTTCGTCGTCCCGCCACCGAGATTCAGGATTCCCGAAACGCGCGCATTCGCCATCACGTTCATCATGTCGAGCACATCCTGAACCACATCGAACATGAAGTTGTTCTTCTTCTCGAAACGCGCTCCCGCGATACCGACTGCAAGACCACTGTCAGCAATCGCCGGACAGAAGATCGGCACTCGCGCTTTGTAAGCCGAAGTGAGCACGCCATCTTCCGAGGCAATCTCCGCCAACTCTCTACCCAAAAGATGTAAAAACTCGCGCGGAGAATAAGCGCGAGTTTGATCGAGTTGATTTGTAAATCCCCCAATCCACTCTTTTGCCTCGCGATACTCTTCGTCACTGGCGAGCAGATCCCACATGCGACTGATCTGCGCCGACTCCAGTTCGGCATCGGTCATGCTTGGATGGGCCTGAAAGTGATAACGCCCGAGTGTTTCGTGTAGATCGTGGAAGAGCACCGAACCCGAAAGGACGAGGACGTCAACGAAGCGGTTCTTGATGACATAGGCGAGCAAGCGACGCATGCCGGCCGGGATAAGGGCTCCGGAAGCGGCGACTATAATGGTGGTGTTATCGCCGAGCATGTCGAGCCAGATGCGATGCGCCTCGGCGAGTTGCCGTCCTCCAAAGCCTGTTCCTTCCATCTTCTCCAGCAAACCCGCCACTGAACGATCACGGTCCACCTGAACGGGACGCGTGGGAGTGGTCAGGTACTTTGATGCTTTAGGTTTTCGTTGAGTGACCATGCAGGTTGTCAACCTCTCGGATTGAACGTTCCTTTTTAGACTTGCTTTGTATTACATCTTAATAATCGGTTCTGCGTCGCGATTTTTTCTTGACGCCGTTCACTGCTAAATAGGTATAAGCTTCGTAACGTGACTCATAGAACTGGGCCAACTCGGCGCCGTCAGCCTCACTCAGTTCGCCATCTTTCACACGCCGCGTGATCAAACGACGAAAGCCGTCGTGCAACAGGCTGCGCTCGTAACGGGCACGCTCCACGGCCGCGCCGACGGAGGTTCCTTTGATCACTTTCTTGATCAAAAACCCTTCTTCGTCGATGTGGATATGTGCTTCGTGTGGCGCGCCGAAGAGGTTGTGATTGTTTCCCATCGCTTCCTGGTATGCGCCGACGAGCATGAACGCCAGGTAGTAAGGCTCCTCCGGATTTAGAGCGTGGAGTTCGAGGACCGGTTTCACGTCGTGCAGATCCACAAACTTGTCGACGATGCCGTCGGAGTCGCAGGTGATGTCGCACAGCGTGGTGTATTCGGTCGGAGTCTTGTTCAGATGGTGAATCGGAACAATCGGAAACAGTTGATTGATCGCCCAGTGATCGGGCACCGAACGAAACACAGAGAAGTTTGTCAGATACTTGGCACAGAGCAGCCGGCGTAATTCGCCAAACTCTTCCGACA
Organism: Pyrinomonadaceae bacterium; assembly: GCA_035694465.1. Classification (GTDB taxonomy): domain Bacteria; phylum Acidobacteriota; class Blastocatellia; order Pyrinomonadales; family Pyrinomonadaceae; genus PSRF01. The sequence goes on from DASSFI010000028.1 coordinate 92,875, forward strand.
CATACTTCGCCTGTTGGGCGTACTTGTCTGCGCGTTCGCAGACGTCCCAGAAAAGCACTTCGCCTTTCGCGCGATCTTCGAGCGAGATCAAACCGAGATTGAATAACGTGAACAACTCTTCGCGATGCTCGAGCGCATCGTGATAGTACTCGCGGTAGTTCTTCACGGTGATCGATTCGCGCAATTCGCCAAGTTCGGTCACGACTTGCGGATCGTCTTCGTCGATCTCGATCGGAGTGATGTCTTCGACGACGGTTTCGATTTCGTCGAGAACATTTGTGACGAGGATCGCGTGATACGCAGCGAGAAAGCGTCCGGATTCCTGAATGATTGTCGGATGCGGTACGTTTTCGTCGTCGCACACCTGTTTGATCGTGTAGATGACGTCGTTGGCAAATTCCTGCGCGGTGTAGTTCGCGGAAGAGTCGAATGCCGTCTTCGAGCCGTCGTAATCGACCGCCATACCGCCGCCGACATCCAGCAGTTCAATCGGAGCCTTTAGCTGGTAGACCTTCGCGTAGACACGGGCCGCTTCCTTCATCGCATTCTTGATGCGTTTGATGTCGGTCAATTGCGAACCGATGTGGAAGTGGAGCAGCTTGAGCATGTCCATGCGATCGGCTTCTTCGAGACGCCGGATCACTTCGAGGAGTTCGGTGGTTGTCAGGCCAAACTTCGCCGCCTCGCCACCTGATTTTTCCCAGCGGCCGGAGCCTTTCGAGTAAAGCTTTACGCGCATGCCGAGCATCGGCAACGCGCCTTCGTGACGTTCGACGACATTGAGCACGTGATCGAGTTCGTTCAACTTCTCGATCACGATCACGACTTTCTTTCCGACTTTCGCTCCGGCAAACGCCAGTTCGATAAACTCTTCGTCCTTGAAGCCGTTGAGGACGAGCAGGCTGTCGCCCGCTTGTTCGAGCGCGAGCGCAGCGTAAAGTTCAGCTTTCGAACCCGCTTCGAGTCCGAAGTCGTAACGGGAACCTTCGCGCAGATATTCTTCGACCACGGAACGTTGCTGGTTTACCTTCATCGGGTAAACACACATATGCGCACCCTGGTATTCAAACTCGCGAATGGAGCGACTAAACGCGCGCTGAAGTTTTCTTACTTGAGCTGCGACGAGCTGCGGAAAGCGCAACAGCACGGGCGTGGTGATACCACGTTTGGAAAGGTCGTCGATGATCTCTTTCAGGTCTGCGGAACGGGGATCTCCTTCGACGGGGCGAACGATAAGGTTTCCCTTACGGTTAACATCAAAGTAGCCAGCCCCCCAGTTTTCGATTCCATAAGTTTCGAGCGTCTGCTCGATTGCCGTGGTCAATTAGCGGTCTCCTGCCTTAAAAAATAAAACGTGAACGATATGAAGGCTTTTAGCTGAAACACAGATGTACATTTTCCGAATCGAGTTGCGGAGTTTGTTGTTTGGGTGGAACGCTTTAGTCGCGCAATGTAACAGAAAACGGGCACCTCGGTCCATAACTTTTTACTGTGAAAGCATCCACAGATTACGCAGAATTTAATGCAAATTTGTGTAATCGGCGAAATCTATGGAATTAACTTTCCTGTTTTGCCCTTGACATCGTTCCCCATGGGATTATAATCACGGTTTTTTACGAATTGTCCTTCAATGCCGCACGACTGTTTTCCTAGAGTCGTTAAGCACGCCAAAATACTTCGCACCAAAGACCGCGCCGGGGCGAAGAGCACCCCCAACACTCCCTTAATCATGCAGGAGAACAAATGAACCCTAAGACTGTCTTGAAATATGCTGCCGACCAGGGCGCCAAATTCGTTTCTGTTCGCTTTACGGATTTGCCCGGCTCCTGGCAACACCTTACCTTCCCGATTGCCGAACTCGGTGAAGATCAGTTTGAAGATGGCTTCGGCTTTGACGCTTCTTCCATCCGCGGCTGGGCTGCGATTCACGAGTCAGACATGTTGCTCGTTCCGGACGCTTCCCGTTTCTGGATGGATCCGTTCGCAGAACAGCCGACGTTGTGTTTGATCGGGAGTGCCGTCGATCCGATAACGAAAGAAGGATACGCTTTTGATCCGCGTTCAGTGGCGCAACGCGCCGAGAGTTATCTGAAGTTTACCGGTCTCGCCGACACGGCGTACTTCGGTCCTGAAGCCGAGTTTTTCGTTTTTGATTCAGTAAAGTTTCATAATGAACAACATTCAGCCGGCTTCACTCTCGATTCCGACGAAGGACACTGGAACACGGGTCGCGACGCGAACGAGTTTGCCGGATCGAATCTCGGTTACCGCATTCGCCCGAAAGAAGGTTATGTGCCGTGCGCGCCGACAGACTCGTTGACGGATCTGCGCTCTGAAATTTCGCTGACTTTGGGCAAGTGTGGCGTTACGGTTGAATGCCACCACCACGAAGTAGCCACCGCCGGACAGTGCGAAATCGATTTTCGTTTTTCCACTTTGCTGGGAACGGCAGACAATCTTCAGATATTCAAATATGTAGTTCGCAATACTGCACACCAGTTTGGAAAAACCGCGACGTTTATGCCGAAGCCTTTATATGGTGATAATGGTTCGGGAATGCACTGTCACCAGTCGTTGTGGAAGAGTGAAAAGCCGCTCTTTGCCGGTGACGGTTACGCCGGACTTTCGGATATGGCGAAGTTTTATATTGGTGGACTGCTGAAACACGCCGCGGCGATCGTTGCGTTTGCAGCGCCGACGACGAATAGCTACAAGCGTCTTGTGCCGGGCTTTGAGGCGCCGGTGAATCTCGCGTACTCTGCTCGTAACCGTTCAGCCGCGATACGTATTCCGATGTTTTCGGCGAATCCGAAACTGAAGCGACTTGAGTTTCGTCCACCCGATCCGTCGTGCAACGCTTATCTCGCGTTTGCGGCGATGCTGCTCGCGGGTTTGGATGGCGTACAAAATCGAATCGATCCGGGTGATCCACTCGAGAAGGACATTTACGATCTCTCGCCGGAGGAACTGAAAGACGTTCCGACTCTGCCGGGTTCGCTCGATGATTCGCTGAAGGCGTTGGAAGCCGATCACGACTTCCTGCTCAAGGGTGATGTATTCAGCCCGCAACTGATCGAACGCTGGATCACTTACAAGCGCGATCGCGAGATCACGCCGTTGCGCATGCGTCCGCATCCGCTCGAGTTCTCGCTGTACTACGACATCTAAAACGGAACCAGCCACGGATGAACACGGATGAATACTGATCAGTCACAATCAGTGTTCATCCGTGGCATCCACGATCTTCCCGATCAAAACGGCCCTCGTCTTTTTCTGGAGCGGTTAGCCAAAGAGCAGCCGCGTGGCTATCAAACTCTCCTCAAACAACCGGCCCTGCTCGCAGACGTTCTCGCTTTAGCGGCGTGGAGTCCGCTGCTGGCGACAACTCTCGAACAGAACTCCGAGTATCTTTCGTGGCTGGGACGCGAGCGCGCCGATCCGCGCGTCAGGACAATCGACGAGTTAAAGGAATCACTGGCGCGTTTCGCTCTCACCAACTCATCTCTGAATCCGCAAGTGTTGCTCGCGCGTTTCCGGCGTCGCGAATTGTTGCGCACTTATCTGCACGACATCCGGCGCTCGCAAACTTTAGTTGAAACGACGGAAGAATTGTCGAACCTCGCGGACGCAATACTCGATTACGCACTCAGTCTCGCGCGCCAGGATCTCGACAATCGTTACGGCTTGCCACGCACGGTCGACGATCGCGGTCGCAGCGCCACGGCCGAGTATTGCGTGATCGCGCTCGGCAAGCTCGGCTCGCTGGAACTGAACTATGCTTCCGATATCGATCTTGTCTTTCTTTACTCCGACGACGGGACCACTTCCGGTACCGGCCAACGTGGTGAAGTCAGTAATCGCGAGTACTTCGTAAAACTTTCGGAAACGATCGCGCGTCTGGTGGGCCAATCCGGAGGTGAGGGCGCGGCTTATCGAGTAGATCTGCGTCTTCGTCCGCATGGCCGCGACGGTGCGCTTGCCTGTTCGCTACAGGAAGCAGTTCGTTACTACATGCACACGGCGCAGGACTGGGAACGCCAGGCGCTCATTCGATCGCGAGCGGCAGTCGGGTCGGCCGAACTCTTCTCGCGTTTCAAAGCCGCTGTGACGCCGGCAGTGTTTCGTCCCGACGTTTCTATTTCCGGCGCGCTCGCCAGTGTTCGACTTGCCAAACAGAAGATCGATCGCAAGGTCGAGAAGAAAAGCGGATTCAATGTGAAACTCGGTCGCGGTGGCATTCGTGAGATCGAATTCATCGCGCAGGCGTTGCAGTTGGCCCACGGCGGACTCGACGACTGGTTGCGCGTGCCGCACACGCTCGTCAGTCTTGGACGTCTGGCCGATCGCGGTTTCATCACGCAGTCGGAGCGCAGCGATCTGTCTGACGCTTATTATTTTTTGCGTTGTTTGGAGCACCGGCTACAAATGGAGCACGGTCTGCAAACGCATACGGTTCCCGAAAGTGAAGAGTCGCAGACGCTTGTCGGTCGGCGGATGGGATTTGCCGGAGCGGACGAGTTCAAAGTTGCTTTGAAGTCGCACACAACAAATGTGCGTCACACCTACGATCGTTTGTTCGCCGAAGTCGAAGAGACGCCGCCGGCGCCTGAAGAACTTTCACAGATCATTCCGGAAGTTGGTGATAAAGACACGGTCCTGGCGATGTCAGTCGCTCGCGTCTTTGTTGCGCACATGAATGAACATTGGGAGAGCAGGCCGCGGTCGTTTGTGAATCATTTGCTGAAACTCGCCGGCCAGTCACTAAATCCTCATCGCGCCCTCGTCCAGGCTTCTCGCATCGCGGCATCTCTGGAAAAGACGGAGCGACAAGTCGCAATTTCAGAAGCGAACCTCGAGGCGTTACTGCAACTCTGCGGCACGTCTGATTCATTTGCAGAGACGATCGCCGCTAACCCGGCGTTGATTGCTTCACTCGATGCTCCGACTACTGCCACGTTGAGACGCGATTACCGCGCGATCTTGCGTGCCGCAGTCGACGCCGAACGCAGTTTCCCCGCCGAGATGGCTGCGTTGCGTTTGCAATGGGCCGAGCTGATGGTCGAGATCGGCGCACGCGACGCAGCGAACGAACTCTCGATCTTCGAGGCCAACCATTTACAGACGGATTTGGCAACGGCAAGCATGAACGTCGCTTATCTGGTGGCGCGGCGCGAAATGGCACGCCGGTATGGATCGTTCAGTGGTGGACCACGCATCGCGTTCTTCGGACTCGGTCGACTCGGCACGGGGGGAGTCGATTACGGTTCTGACCTCGACATCCTGATCACTTACGATTCTCTGGTGCCGTCGCCGATCAAAACCCTCACGCAGGACGAAACTTATTCGCGTCTGGTCGAACTGATGAATGCGGCGCTCTCGAGCATTACGAGAGAAGGCTATCTCTATCGCGTTGACATGCGTTTGCGTCCGCACGGCAAGAATGGACCACTGGTTACCAGCTCGGAAGGATTTCTTGAATATCTAAAAGAGCAAAGCGCGCCGTGGGAATGGCTCGCATACGTCAAGCTGCGCTGTGTCGGTGGCGATCAGGAACTCGGCAAGATGGTCGAAACGCACGCGCGCCATCGCATTCACCTTAACGCCTCGCGATTCGATCCGAAAGAGTTGAAAGCAGTCACGCGGCACGTTCGCGATCGACTGGAAAAAGAGAAGGGAAGTCGTAGTCGAAAGCTCGGAACGGACATTAAATACGGTCCCGGCGGAATGCTGGATGTTTACTTTGCCTCGCGCTATTTGCAATTGCGAGATGAAGTGATGGACGAAGGCGAGGACCGATCGACGTCGACCACGTTGGAACGATTGCGTGAGGAAGGCTCACTCAGTGAAGACGATTTCGCAGCGCTGAGCGGCGGTTACGATCTGTTGCGTTCGATAGACCATAACCTGCGGTTGATCGTGGGCCGATCGACGCGCCTCCCGGATCCGAATCATCCGACGGCGCGCGACGTGGCGACGCGGACGGGATTCAACTCGGCGATTGAATTACAGCAGACGCTCACGGATCAAATGCAATCGATCCGCGTCGCTTATCAACGAATCGTATCCACAGATTACGCAGAAAAATCTGTGTAATCTGTGTTCTCGTACCAGCAGCGCGTGCACCAGCGATGTGCCGCCTTTCGTTCGTCAAGCGAGTGGCCCGTGGAGCTGGGGAGCCTCTTGACGACTTCGCGTTCCTCGTCGCTCAAATCTTCCCAGCGTTTCAGCCCACGCTTCTCGCAGCGCGGGCAACTGTTCTGTACTCTCATGTTAAATAATTCTTACCCCTTGCACTTAGATATTTACTAGCAAACAGTCCTCGTGTAACTTAGCAATGGCGGCCCGGGAAACCAAATTGTTTCCTGCACGCATCAACGTCTCGGAGAAACGGTTAACGGAGATTAAATGTTTCGAATCAAGGCTTCTTACGCGGACCAGATGGAACTCAGTACCACGCTCGAAAAAGCGCGCGAGTTTTTTGGCGAGCTCCGTAATTTTGCGGACCTGATGCCCGGTATCGAGGGTATACGCAAGGAAGCCGGCGGAATCATGCGTTGGATGGTCCGTGCTGACGTCCCCGTAATCGGCGCCGTTCACGCGGCATTTACCGTGGAAAAAACCGAAGATTCTCCGGAACGTCTCGAATGGTCACCGGCCCGCTCCGAAATGAAGAACTATCTGCGATATGCGGCAGCCTTTGAAGAACGCGGCCAGAAAGTCCTGATCCGTATCGTCCAGCACGTCGAACTGCGCCGCAAACACGCGATGGAACTTCATCGTCTGGCGATTCTCGTCGGCGAAGGCCGCATCAGCGCCGAAATGCAAAAACGCGTCCGCGAAATGATCAAAACATTCCTCGAACGCGCTCGCGTCAAACTCGAAGCCGAACCATCCGCAGATTACACAGATACATTGGTTAACGAATCAGCGTAAGTTAACGAAATCAGCGTAATCTGTGGACTAGTCTTCCTTCTTCCTTCCATAACTGATCAAATTCGCGAAGAACCTGTACCCACCGGGCAGTCCCGCGCGTAGTTGTCGATACCAAACATAACTCGTGTAAATGTAATTTCCCTTGCCGTAAGGAGCGACCAACAATCCGCCTTTCAACGGCGGCTCACCCTTGTCGTTTGTCGATAATACGGCTGTGTAGTGCTGATCCCACTCACGTGGAAAGTAAAGCCCCCGCTCCTGTACCCAGTTCGCAAAATCCTGCTGCGTGATCTTGTTCGGGAAGTTGAGCAGCGGATGCTTTGGCAAGAGGAACATGACGGGCGCGTCTTCTTCCGTCACACGCGAATCGTCAATGATGATCGGATAAGGCGCGAGCTGCGGACGCCCGCGTTGTTCATTTGGATTCCACTCATTCGTCCGATGATAGAAGACGAGCAGCGTCCCGCCATCTTCAACAAACTTCAGCAGACGATTGTTTACCGGGATCAGATCCTGATGCGCTTCGTAACCACGATTGTCGATGATGATCGTGTGAAACGACGAGAGGTCGCCCTTGGCAATGTCGTCAACCGTCAATTGCTTGGAGTCAACTCCGAGCGCCGTGAGCGCGCGCTCGAGTGTTCGATCATAACTCGGCAGATAGCCGACCTTCCGGCCACTCACGACAATTGCGTTTGCATAGACAAGCGGAATATTTCGTTTCGCAACCGGCTCTTTCGGAACCGGATAATCCACGGTGACGGCAATGTTCGATCCCTGAATCTGTCCGCTCAGCGGAAGAGGTCGCACGACGAAGTTTGTTGTTTCAGACTGATCGGGTCGCAGCGTTATCTCGCGACCTGTTTCCAGAGTTTGCCCGCTGACACGCAAGAGACCGCGAAACTCAGAATTGAGATGGTTCTTTAGAGTGATTCTGAAATCGAGTGGCTTTTGCGACGTGGCTGGCGTGGTGACGTACGGCGCCGGCTCGACGTTGACGATCTCAACCGCCGGCGCGACATCTCTACGAATTTCCTTCTCGATCGAAAACGCCGCACCTTCGATGCTGAGGTCAGCTTCGATCGTCAACGGTTCACCGAAGAGCCGGCCGTCGTAAAGATGTTCAGACGACGGTACGCTGAAACTCGCTGTTTTTGGCGTCGTCACTTTCACTTCACCACCGGTATCAGTGCCCGGCAACATCTTGTCCGCGGTCAGCACCTTCGTCTCAGTGCCGAGGCCGTGAAACTTCACTTCCTTAACCTGGATCTCGGCCATGCCATTGTTGCTGAGGATCAATCCCAGTTGCGCTTCTTCACCAGGCACGAGCGCAGAGTTTTCAGAGCCCACGGTTATTGAAGCGCCGGCCGCGGCGGCGAGTGCCTTGTTGAGTCGTGATTCCATCAAACGGAAGCGCTGCGGGTCAGTGTCAGAAACTTCTTTCGGCGCAGTGAAAACCCCGCGTCGCTTTGCGCTCATCAACGAGACCAGCAGTTCGAGTCGACGATCTGCGAACTCAGTTAATGGTTTGTTTTCGATCGTCGGGGGAGCCAGCTTTGAAGCAATCGCCTCGGGCAGAGTTAGTCCGTCAAGTGGTGTCTTTGCATTCGCCGGGACCGCAGGCGTGTTTGGAGCTTGTTTGACGAGTGTGTAACGGATCGGACGCGCACCGCCTGCCGGGATTGTCTTGGGCCATGGACCTTGCGTGGCGTGTTTGTGCAATCCGTCAAGCGCTTGTTGGGCGTAAGTCGTGCCGCGAACCGGATCGGTTTCATTTGGATCGAGTGTGACGGTTTGTGTTCCGGCAGCGGCCTCGCCACGTGAACGCACGAACAACCGTTGCACTTGCCACGGCCCGGCTTGGGCGAGTTGCTCGGGAAACTGTTTTGGATCTGCGGCCGCGTCGAAAGCGAGCAGGATTTCGCGCCCGGTGGCTTGGTGATGTCCGTGACCGCTCGTGGTGTCGTGGTTAGTGATGATCACATCCGGACGAAGGAGACGAATCTGGAGCACCATGCGTCGCAGCAGTTCTTTCTCTCCCCACTTGCCAAACGTTTCCTCGGCAGACTTCGAAAAACCAAAGTCACGAAAGCCGAGGAAGTGTGGTTCAGAGCCCTGCACTTCAGCCGCAGCCATCGTTTCGCGAGCGCGAATGACGCCGAGCTCTTCGTAAAGCTCCGGACCCACAGCGTTCTGGCCGCCCTCACCGAAAGTAGAAAATAGTGAGACGGTGTGAACACCGTATTTGCGGCGCAGGATCGTGAGAGTGCTGCCGTCTTCGTCGTCCGGGTGTGCCGCGACACACATCAGCGTCCAGGGACTCGTAAGATCGAGCAGCGCCTGATTCAGCTCTGTTTTATCAGGCTCCGAGTGCGCTGCCGGAACAAACAGCAGCAATCCAATAAGAAGAACTAACCAAAGATTACGCAGATTACGCAGCTTCATTTTCCAGTTTATCCCCGCAAGCGTTCTAAACGTCCCGCCACCATCATGCTAATCGAAATGATCACAATCAAAACCACCCCGTAAGCCGCCGCGGTGCCGAGGTTGAAGTCCCGTAATTCAGATGCAATCGCAATTGAAACGGGTCGATTCGCGGGCACAAACACCAGCACCGAAGCCACATATTCTCCCAATGCGATCACAAATGCCAGCAGCGTCCCGGCCACCGCGCCCGGCCACACGAGCGGCAGCGTCACCCGCATGAATCTCTGCCACGCGCGCGCGCCAAGCGAACCCGCTGCTTCTTCGAGAGTCGGATCGAGCTGTTCTATGCTCGCCTGTAGGGCACGCACAACGAGCGGCATGAATCGCAAAAAATAAACTACCGGCAGAATCCAGAAAGTCCCGACGAGGATGAATGAACCTAGCAACAAACTCGGCCCGCCATACGCTTCCGCCACCGAGACCGCCACCACAGTTCCGGGTAACGCCCAGGGAATCAGCACCAGCAACGACAACAGCCGTCGCCATCCTTCGCCCACAAAATTGCGCGTCTCTCTTTGTCGTCGTAACAGCGTGACGATGCAAAAACTCCACAACAGCGCCGCGACTGCCGCAATCGCCGACATCGTAAAACTGTTAAAGAGGACTTCAGCCGCATACGCGTCGCCAAAGATGCGCCGGTAATTCGCAAACGTGTAGGCAGACGGCAAAGTCTGTGTGGTCCATGATCCCTCTTGCGCGAAACTCACCAGGAACAACGTCGCCACAGGCAAAACCAAAATCAGTGCGAACCCGATCGCGGCGACTGTCGCGAGGGCGCGTGCGGCGCCGCTTGAGATGCTCACCCGGCGACGAGGCGATCCTTTCATCGCGGCCGCGGCGAACCTTCGCGTTCCTTCGTAGCGTTGAAAGACGACGAGAGCGCCGAGAGAAATGATGGCGAGGATAACTGTTTCCGTGACGGCCATCGCGAGGTCTCCGCGTTGTCGCGCCGTGAAGATCTCGAGTGTCAGGACGCGCACGTCGCCGCCAAACAACAGCGGGGCGCTGAACGATGCCATCGAAGTCATGAACGTCAGCAGTGCGGCGGCGATGAGTGATGGTGTGAGCTGTGGTAACAGAACGCGTCGCAGAACAGTTATGCGTGATGCACCGAGGCTGCGTGCCGCTTCGGCGAGGCTTGCGTCAATCCGGCGTAAACCGGCGCCGGTCAGCACGTAGAAGAACGGATACATCGTGTAAGTGTGAAACAGTAGCAGCGCGGGCCAGCCACGCAGACGCCACGGTGGGTTTGCGAGTCCAAAGAAATTCTGGATTCCGTGGGCCAGGATGCCGGTCTCGCCGGCGAGAAAAATAAACGCTACAGTGCCGACGAGAGGAGGAAGAACCAGGGGCAGCGCAGCGAGGGCGGCGAAGATTCGTCGGGCTGGAAAGTCGAAACGCTCGAACAGAAAAGCGAGCGGGACACCGACGAGGGCGCAGAAAACCACGGTGCCGATTGACAGTCCGAGACTGCTGATGATGGCTTCGATGACGATGCGTTGCGAGAGTATTTCGCGATAGTTTGCGAGCGTCCAGCTTCCGTTTCGTTGAAACGAACTGATGGCGACCGAGAGGTTTGGGTAGATCACACCGTACAGAAGCACGATGGCCGTGACCAACAGCAGGGCCACTGATCTCCACCGATGAAGACGGATTTTGTTCTTCACTTTAGCAGAGTCAGATGATCCGGGGAGAGGATCACGTTCAGCGGCTGGTTTACTTCGAGACCGTTGGTGCGCAGGACGAGCGCTTCGATTAGCAGGCCGTTTGCGTCCACGCGAATGGTGGAAGTGGCGCCGCCGAATACGATTTCGCGGATGTGTCCCGCCAGGGAATTTTCGGCATCGTTGTTGTTCGTGCTGAGTTGAACGTGCTCCGGCCGGATCGCTAGATACACGGGTTTGTTCAGTGGCGCCAGATCGCTGTGCTTCACTGGCATGTGCAGTGTGTGATCACCTTCGAGTGTTTTGAATTCGCCCTCACTCGTTTTGCTTGAACTCAAACGCATCGCTTTGATCAGGTTGTTGCGACCGAGAAAACTGGCGACTGAGATTTCCGCCGGCTGTTCGTAAAGCTCGCGCGGGCGACCCGATTGCATGAGTTTTCCACCGACCATCACGCTGATCCGATCGCAGAGTGCGTAAGCCTCTTCCTGATCGTGCGTCACGTAAACGGCCGTGAGACCGAGACGCGTGACGAGCTCGCGCAACTCACTCCGTGTTTCCTCACGTAGCGAGACGTCGAGGTTCGAGAGTGGTTCGTCAAACAGCAACAGCGCCGGCTCGATTGCAATCGCACGGGCGATGGCGACGCGCTGTTGCTGGCCGCCGGAGAGTTCGTCGACGGCGCGTTTCCCGTATCCGGGCAGTTGGACCAGTTCGAGTGCACTGGTCACACGCTCGTTCATCTCCGCTTTAGTTTTGTGACGGGCACGCAGTCCGAAGGCTACGTTCTCAAAAACGTTGAGGTGTGGAAAGAGTGCGTAGTTCTGAAAGACCATGCCGAAGCCGCGGCGTTCAGGTGGCAGATTCGTGATGTCGGCGTTTTGAAATTCAATCGTGCCCGAGTCGGGTTTCTCGAGACCGGCAATCATGCGCAAGGTCGTCGTCTTACCGCAGCCTGATGGACCAAGCAGGCCGAAGAACTCGCCCTGATTGACGTCGAGAGAGACGTCGGCGACCGCGCGCGTGGATCCAAAACTGCGGGAGAGATTTTTTAACGATAAGAAAGCCATTTTCAGAACCATCCACAGATTACACAGATTTTGTTTGAGTAAATCTGTGTAATCTGTGGATGGGTTTACTTTCTTCCACGAATCTCAGTGTCCCAATATCTTAACCAATCATTCCCATTCTTGCGCAAGAGTTCCCAATCGAGCGGCATGCGTGTGAACGGTTCGTTCATCCAGGCCGGCAATTGAGAACGATCGATGTCAGTGCGCACGGGAATGCGGTAATACTTGTGTGCTGCGTAAGCCAGACTCTCCGGCGTCGTGACAAACTCATAAAATCGTTTCGCTTCTTCCGGGTTTGGACCACCACGAACGATCGCGATGCCGTCGGTAATTACAGGCGTTCCACTCGACGGTATCGAATAGCCCACCGGAAAATTTTTCTGTTCTTTATAAAGCCGAACGTCCGGCATGTTGTAAAGCGTGATCAGTCCTTCGCGACGCCCGAGTTTCTGCATCAGGAGCGTGCCATCGGCGGTGTACTCGTGAACGTTTGCATCCAGCTTGCGCAGCCAGTCGTAACCTTTATCTGGCGAACCGGTATCTTTGTAGAACCTCCAGATCATTGCGCCGAAGATCACGCGCATCGTGTCTGACGGGTTTGGATTTCGAATCAGGACTTTGTCGTGCCACTTCGGATCGAGCACGTCGTCCCAATCGTGCGGAGCTTCTTCAGCTTTGACGGCTTCGCTGTTGTAAGCGATGACCTGCGGTGTTTCGTAAGTGCCGTACCAACGATCGGCGGCATCGCGTGAAGCAGCATCGACTTTGTCAGCCCACGTCGGTCGAAACTCCAGCAGCAGGTTCTCGTCAGCGGCAGTCTGAAACGTCATGTGCGACGCGCCCCACCAGAGATCCGCCTGCGGCCGATTCCGCTCGACGCGCACGCGCTCGAGAATCTCGCGCGAGCCCATGTCGAGAAACTGCACGTCTGCGTCCGGGTACTGTTGTTTGTAGCGCGCGATGAAGTCTTTCAGGAGGTCCTGACCATGTGGCGTGTAGATCAGGAGACGGTGTTTGTTACCGGCGCCGGGACGACAGGAAAGTAACAACGCAATTGTGAAAATTGCGCAGGCCAGCCAAAACGGCTTGAGTCGCATCGAAATGCATGCTATCACGTTTAGAGGCAAACGATGACGACCACTCTCAAACGCAGAATCATCCGGGCTGGTGGCTGGGGCATTGCCAAACGCCTCATCAAACCGATCCCCATCGTCGGGTCGGTCTTTGCCTTTGGACTGGCGGGTTATGAGATCAAGAAAAAGGGCCTGATACCGGGCGCTGTTCACGTCGGCCTGGACGTGACGCCGTTCGTCGGCACCGCTAAGGGCGTGGTCGAGATCTTCACCGGCGACCTCATCCCCGATAAATCCGATCGTCGCAAAAAATCCGTGAAATCTGTGGTTACGAAGCGCTGATTGGCGGTCGTTCTGTGAAGGGACGTGCCTGTTCGTAAGCGTGACTTAGCTTGAACAGCATCGGCTCGGACCAGTATGGTCCAATGAGCTGAAATCCAATCGGCAGACGTTCCGACGACAGCCCGCACGGCATGCTGATGCCTGGAACACCCGCCAGATTTGCCGTCACCGTGTAGATGTCGTTCAAGTACATCGCGAGCGGATCGTCTACCTTTTCACCAAGCGCAAATGCAGGTGTCGGCGAGGTGGGAGTGATGATGGCATCACAACGCTCGAACGCTTTGAGAAAGTCGTTCTTGATCAGCGTGCGGACTTGTTGAGCCTTGCGATAGTAGGCGTCGTAATAACCGGCCGAGAGCACGTAAGTGCCGAGCATGATGCGCCGCTTAACCTCTGGTCCAAAACCCTCGGCGCGCGTCTTGCGATACATCTGGCGCAACTCGGGCGCGTCTTCGGCGCGAAATCCGTAACGAACACCGTCAAACCGCGCGAGGTTTGAAGAAGCTTCGGCCGTCGCGATGATGTAGTAGACAGCGATTGCGTAGCCCGCATTCGGCAGTTCGACGTCGATCACTTCGGCGCCGAGCTCGCGATAAACGTCGACCACGTTCTCCACCGATTGCTTTACTTCGTCGTCCAATCCCTTGCCAAAGAGTGAGCGCGGAAGACCAAGTCGAGCACCTTTTAGATCGCTGGTCAACGACTCTGTGTAGTCGGGGACGGGAACATCGGCTGTTGTTGAGTCGTGTGGGTCGCGTCCGGCGATCACACCGAGCACGCGCGCCACATCTTCCACTTCACGCGCGAAGACCCCGATCTGATCCAGCGACGAGGCGAAAGCGACGAGACCGTAGCGAGAGTTGCGACCGTAAGTCGGTTTCAGTCCGATGACACCGCAGAGTGAGGCTGGTTGTCGCACGGAACCGCCAGTGTCGGAGCCGAGTGCAACGGGTACGATGCCGGCAGCGACAGCCGCGGCGGAACCACCCGACGAACCTCCGGAAACGCGTGACGTATCCCAGGGATTGCGTACTGGTCCAAAAGCCGAGTTTTCATTCGACGAACCCATCGCAAACTCGTCGCAGTTTGTCTTGCCAATGACGACTGCTCCGGCATTTGTTAGCCGTTCAATAACGGTCGCGTTGTAAGGCGGATGATACTTGCCGAGAATCTTCGAACCACACGAAGCCTGCATCCCCTTCACGCAAATATTGTCTTTCACAGCAATCGGAATCCCCGGCAGTGGACCACCTTGCTCACTCTCCCCGGCGCGCCGCAACGCCCCCTCGCGATCGATCTGGAGAAACGCGTTGAGAGTTTCGTTCAGCTTCTCAGCTGCGGTTATTGAAAATTCAACAGTTTGACGCGACATGAAATCTAGTTACAGGTTCTGTGCC
>DASSFI010000029.1:0-79209 GCA_035694465.1 Pyrinomonadaceae bacterium
TCTTCTTCCCAAATCTATGTACATCAAAAGAATCGCGTTTCTGTCTTTCCTATTGCTTTGCATCGTAGCCCCCACTCAGGCGCAGGGAACACGGCTGCTGCGCCATCCAACCGTGAGCCGCGACTCCGTCGCGTTCGAGTACGCGGGCGATTTGTGGATCGTCCCGCGCAGTGGCGGTGCTGCGCGCCGGCTGACGTCAACGCCATCGCTCGAGATCGATCCGTGCTTCTCTCCCGACGGTTCGCAGATCGCTTTCACCGCAACTGTCGCCGGCAATACAGATGTTTATGTCGTCTCCACCAGTGGCGGCGATCCGAAACGACTGACTTACCATCCCGCAGTCGATCGCGTGCGCGGCTGGAAGCCTGACGGCAAGAGTGTTGTCTTTGCCTCTAACCGAAATGGCTCACCGCAACAGTCGTACATGCAGCTTTGGTCCATCGGTGTCGATAGTGGTTTGCCCGAGATGTTGCCATTGCCACGTGCATTTTTCGGCACTTATTCACCAGATGGATCGCGTGTCGCTTACGAAGAGTTCTCGACGGCCTTCATCCCGGAATGGCACGAAGCCAGCATGTGGCGGCACTATCGCGGCGGTCGCACACACCCGATCTCGATCATCAATCTTGCCGATCAGTCGGTTCAAAAACTTCCCTGGACCAACAGTAACGACAGTTTCCCGATGTGGATCGGTAACACGATCTATTTCATCTCCGATCGCAGTCACACGGCAAACCTGTTTGCTTATCGCACTGACACGAAACAAGTGACGCAGATCAGTCATCACGAAGATTTTGACGTGATGACCGCTTCAGCCGGTGCGGATGCGGTGGTTTACGAACAGGCGGGTTACATCTATCTGGTCGACGCGAAATCCGGCAAGCCGCAGCAGCTCAACATCGAAGTAACCGGAGATCTGCCGTGGGCTCGCCCGCAGTTCAAAAAAGTTGCAAGCATGATTCGCAACGCCACACTCTCCCCAACCGGAACTCGCGCTGCCTTCGAAGCTCGCGGTGAGATCTTCACGGTGCCGTCAGAAAAAGGAGACTTCCGCAATCTGACTCAAAGCGCGGGCGCGCACGATCGCGATCCGGTGTGGTCGCCGGATGGTGCACAGATCGCGTGGCTTTCCGATGCGAGTGGTGAGTATCAATTGATGATTGGTGAACCGACCGGCGTCTCCCCAGCGCGTGCGGTTGCATTACCTTCAACTGCGTTCTTCAGCGGCGCGAGATGGTCGCCGGATGGAAAGCAGATCCTAATCGAAGACAACCATAACAATCTTTGGACCATTGAGGTGGCGTCCGGAACTGCGACAAAGATCGACACTGATTCATATCCCGATCCAATCAGAGATTTCAACGCGTCGTGGTCGCCCGATTCAAAGTGGATCACGTATTCGAAGAATCTTTCCAGTCACCTGCGCGCAATCTTTGTTTATTCGTGGACTGACAAGAAGTCGTATCAAGTGACTGACGGGCTCGCTGATTCGATCTCGCCGACGTTCGATGCGGGTGGGAAGTATCTCTACTTCATGGCGAGTACGAACTATGGACCAAGCACCGGCTGGCTGGAGATGAGTTCGCTCGATCGGCCCGTGCGTCGCGCGATATATCTCGTCGTGCTGAGTGCGACTGAGCCGTCGCCCCTGCTGCCGGAAACAGGCGACGAGCCAAAACCACCCAGCGCTGATGCGCCGCAACCAAAACCCGATCCAAATGCGAAACCGGCTACCCGCATCGACCTCGATGGTATTAGTCAGCGAGTTTTGGCGGTGAACGTTCCGGCCGGTGACTACAACAATCTCAATTCGGGGGCGGCAGGAACGTTCTATTACACCGAACCGATCACTGGCGGAGCGCCCGGCACACTTCGTCTGCAACGATACCAATTGAAAGAACGTGCGGCCGCGCCGTTCTTGGAAGGCAGCGTCCGGTCGTATTCGGTTTCAGCCGACAAGAAGAAACTTCTTTATCAGGCTGGCGACGGCGCGAATCGTTGGGGCGTAGTTGCCACTGAACGGCCGGCGAAAGTTGGTGATGGACCACTAAACGTCGCGCAGCTTGAAATGCGTGTCGATCCAAGAGCCGAGTGGGCTCAGATCTATCGCGAGACGTGGCGCATTCAGCGGGAGTATTTCTACGACGCGAAGATGCATGGCGCAAACTGGCAGGCGATTTACGACAAGTACAAACCGTTACTCGCTTTCGTGGGCCATCGTGCGGACCTCAGCTATTTGATCGCGACGATTGGCGGCGAGTTGACAGTGGGCCATTCGTATTTGCAAGGCACCGGCGATCTGCCGGCTGAAGATCCGGTTTCAGTCGGTTTACTCGGCGCGGATTTCACGATCGAGAACGGACACTATCGCATCAAGAAGATTTACTCCGGAGAGAATTGGAATCCCGATCTGCGAGCGCCGCTCAGTGCTCCGGGTATCCAGGTTTCGGAAGGTGATTATTTACTCGAGGTGAATGGTCGTCCGCTCGCGCCGCCAACTAATCCCTATAGTCTGTTTGAAGGAACCGCAAACCGGCAGACGCTCATCCGCGTTAACAAAACGCCATCGGCAGAAGGTTCACGACTTATTACGGTTGTACCGGTTGCGAGTGATTCGACGCTGCGCACGCGAGCTTGGATCGAGAACAACCGTCGCATCGTTGATAAACTCTCAAACGGGAGACTCGCATACGTGTGGCTGCCCAACACTGGGAATCCCGGTTACACCTACTTCACGCGTTACTATTACGCGCAGCAGGATAAAGAAGGCGCCGTAATCGACGAACGTTACAACCAGGGCGGCATGGTCGCTGATTACATCGTCAACGAACTCGATCGGAAATTGATGGGATACTTCGCGTTGCGTGATGGCACGCCAAGCACGTCGCCGATCGCGGGTATCTATGGTCCAAAAGTGATGCTCATCAACGAGTCCGCCGGGTCAGGCGGCGATGCATTGCCATACATGTTTCGACTCCGCAAGCTTGGACCACTTGTGGGAACACGCACTTGGGGCGGACTGGTCGGCACCCTCGGTTTTCCAGCAACGATCGATGGTGGTGGCATCACCGCCCCAAATCTCGCGTTCTATAATCTGAAAGGTGAATGGGACGTCGAGAACATCGGCGTCGCGCCGGATATCGAGGTTGAATACACGCCGGCTGACGTGAACAAAGGACGCGATCCGCAACTCGAGAGAGCGGTGCAGGAAGCGCTGCGGTTGCTTGAACTGAATCCGGTGCGCAGAGTGCCGCGGCCCGCGCCGATTGATCGAGTATCGAAAGGTAAAGAGAAATAATGCAACTTCGGATTGGGCGCGGCGCTCTTCTTTTTGTCTCGCTACTTTTTCTTCAAACTGTTCACGCTCAATACAAACCCACTGACTACACGCGCACTGAATCCATGATCGCGATGCGTGATGGCGTTCGTCTTTACACAACCATCGACGCGCCGGCTCAAAGTACCGAATCACTTCCAATCCTTTTGCTTCGCACGCCGTACGGCCTCGGCACGACGACTGCCGAACAACTGGCCACCGCACTTACCGAACTCTCGTCGGACGGCTACATCCTCGTGCGCCAGGACATTCGCGGGCGTTTCAAGTCGGAAGGCGAATTCGTGATGCTCCGGCAACCACGCGATCCGAAAGACAAAAATGCGATCGACGAAAGCACCGATACTTACGACTCGATCGAGTGGTTACTTAAAAACGTGCCGAGGAACAACGGTCGCGTAGGTCTGGCGGGAACGAGTTACGGCGCCTGGCTGTCGGTGATGGGGATGCTCGATCCGCATCCGGCGCTGAAGGCTGTGGTCCAACAAGCTTCACCCGCCGATATGTGGCTGGGCGACGACTTTCACCACAACGGCGCGTTCCGGTTGAGTTACGGCTTTGAATACTCCTACATGATGGAGTCGTCTAAAGAGATCTCGGACGTTACCAAAGTCGTCGATAAGCTCGACGCCTACGAGTGGTATCTGAATCTCGGTCCACTTTCAAACGCGGACAAGAAGCACTTCAACGGCAAGCTGCCGACCTGGACCAACTTTGTTAACGAGCCCGATTACAGTGCGTTCTGGAAACGTCAGGGGTTTGCGCCGTGGCTGAACCGCGTCACTGTGCCGATGTTGAATGTGGCGGGCTGGTGGGATCAGGAAGATTTCTATGGTCCGATCAAGATCTATGAGCTGCTAGAGCGACACGACACGGGAAAACAAAACTTTCTCGTTGTTGGACCATGGAATCACGGTGGCTGGTCGCGCGGTGACGGAGCTAAACTGGGTCGCATCGATTTCGGCAGTCCGACAGCGGTGTATTATCGTCAGAAGATCCTCGTACCGTTCTTCGATTATTACCTGAAAGACAAAGGAACGGGCGCGCGACCGGAAGCCTTGACCTTCCGCACCGGCGACAATAAATGGGTCGAACATAACGCGTGGCCGCCTAAACAAAACGTTACCGATCGCCGTCTCTACTTTCAGGCGAACCGGAAATTATCTTTCGATACGCCGCCCGCCGCCGCCGAGGCTTTTGACGGTTACATTTCTGATCCGGCGAGTCCGGTTCCTTATCGTTCCCGACCGATTCAGGTTCGATCGGGTTGGCCTGTCTGGCTGGTTGAGGATCAGCGCTTTGTTGATCGCCGTCCTGACGTGCTCACGTTTGAGAGTGACACACTCACAGAAGATTTCACTGTTTCTGGGAAAGTCATCGCCAATCTCTTTGCTTCAACTTCGGGAACAGACAGCGATTGGATAGTCAAAGTGATCGACGTTTATCCGGATAAGTTTGAAGCGGATCCGACGATGAGTGGATACCAGCTCATGATTGCGGGCGATGTGTTTCGTGGCCGGTACCTGAAGAGTTTCGAGAAGCCCGAGGCGCTCGTTGCCGGTGCCATCAACCACTACCAGATCGGGTTTCCGGCGAACGATCATACTTTTAAGAAGGGCCATCGTATTATGGTCCAGGTGCAAAGCACGTGGTTCCCGGTGATCGATCGTAATCCGCAAAAGTTTGTAGCGAATATTTTCAAGGCGACGGAGAGTGACTTCCAGCCGGCAACACAAAAGATATTCCGCTCCGGCAAGCACGCCTCCTACATCGCCCTGCCAGTCGAGACAAAGTAAGAATGGCTATCCACAGATTACACGGATTTTTGTACGGATAGGAGTGGAATCGTGAAAAAGACGATTGCGGTAGCGTTGATGGCGCTGATGATTGCGCTTTCCGTGTTGGCCCAGGCGCCGGATGAGGCACTGAAAAAACGGGAAGGTGCTCAACCACCTGTTCCGGCTCCAGCACAATCCGGTGTGCACGAGATGACGGCCGCCGACGTCGAAGCGTTTCTTGATGGACTCGTCCCGCTCCAAATCAAACAGGCTGACATCGCCGGTGCCACGATCGCAGTGGTCAAGGACGGCAAACTGCTTTTCGCCAAAGGCTACGGCTATTCGGACGTCGCAAACAATAAGCCGGTCTCGGCGCAGGACACTCTCTTTCGTCCCGGTTCGATCTCAAAACTGTTCACCTGGACCGCGATCATGCAGTTGTACGAACAGGGCAAACTCGATCTGGATCGCGACATCAATGAGTATCTCGACTACAAAATCCCCGACGCTTTCGGTAAACCGATCACGCTCAAAAACGTGATGACCCACACGCCCGGTTTCGAAGAGCAGGTCAAAGACTTGATCACGCAGAATTCCGGTGCGCCAAATCTCGGCCAATATCTGAAGACGCATATTCCGACTCGCATCTATCCACCGGGAACAGTTCCCGCTTACTCGAATTACGCAACGTCAGTGGCTGGTTACATCGTCGAACGTGTTTCAGGAAAACCTTTCGATGAGTATGTGGCGGAAAATATTTTCAAGCCACTCAACATGACTCACTCGTCGTTCACGCAACCACTGCCATCGAACCTCGCACCGTTTATGTCGAATGGTTACCGTCTCGGTTCGGGTGATGCTCAGCCGTTTGAGATCGTGAACCCGTTTCCGGCCGGTAGTTTGAGCAGCAGTGCGACCGACATGGCGCAGTTCATGATCGCTCACTTGCAGGATGGCGAGCTTGGTGGCGCGAGGATTCTCAAACCGGAGACCGCGCGTCTAATGCACAGCCGTCTCTTCGCGCTCGACGATGCAGCTAACGCGATGTGTTACGGATTCTACGAAGAATCGCGCAACGGACATCGCATCATCGGTCATGGCGGCGACACGGTTTTCTTTCACAGCGATCTGCATCTCGTGTTGGACCAGAAGCTTGGGTTCTTCGTCTCCTACAACAGCGGCGGTCGCAGCGACAGTTCGGGCAGAACAAATCTCTGGCAGGCATTTCTCGACCGTTACTATCCGTACACCGCAAATTCAACCACTTCAGCGACCGCGAAAGACGATGCCAACGCCGCGGCAGGCAGATATGAACTGAGCCGGCGCAGCGAAACGTCGTTTCTGAAAACGGCTTCGTTGCTTGGTCAATTTACCGTTGAGGCCGTTGGCGACGGCGACATCGAAACACCGCAATTAACGGGCGCCAACGCTAAACCAAAACGCTGGCAAGCGATCGGCCAGATGACGTTTCTCGAACGTGGTGGTCAGGACAAGCTGATCTTCAAACCGGATCAAAATGGTCGCATGCAAATGGTTTTGCCGTACCCGTTTTTCGTGGGCCAAAAGATCGGCGCGTTGCAAAACGGAAAGCTGATGGTGATCGTGCTCGTGATTTCGCTCGTGTTGATGTTGCTTACTTTGATCCTGTGGCCGGTCGGATGGTTTGTGAGACGGCATTACGGTCATAAGTTGGAACTGGCGCCGCGTGATCGATTGCTGCGGATTCTGGTCCGGCTAGTTTTGCTCCTCGATTTGGTCTTCGTTGCGGCACTGTTCGGACTTACACTGTATGGCCTCGAACACCTCGAGGTTTTCAGCGATCGCGGCACGCTTTGGTTCCGCTTGATTCAGATTGTGGGCGTCATTGGCGCCATCGGAACCCTCATCATTCTCGTCAACGCGGTGCTCACGTGGTTAGGAAAGCGCTGGAGCATTTGGATGAGGTTACAGGCGCTCATTTTGTTGCTTGCTTCTCTCGGCGTGCTTTGGTTCGCATTCGCTGGTAATCTTTTGCGCTTCAGTTCAACTTACTGAAATACCATGCAAGGAACAGCACGAAGTGAAATGACTGCCAAAACTGCCAAAACGCAGCCCGAAATACGTACGATTACACGACTGGTGCCGCCCAGCGGCAACCTGGTCCAGGGCCAATCCGAGCTTGCGATAAATCCGAAACTTGCCGCAGCCGCGAACCGAGTGATCAGCGCGAGCCGAAATCATTACAGTCCGGCTGAAGGAGTCGGCGATTTACGCGATGCAGTGGCCAGAAAGATCGCGCGCTTCAATAACATTGAAGTTGATCCTGCCGCCACGCCGTTGCAGCTCTTGATTACGCCGGGCGCCACCGCGGCGTTAATCGCAGTGGCGCATACGTATCTGAAAAACGCCTCAGCTTTGGTGTTCGAACCTTATTACCCGTATCACCGGCGCATACTCGACGAGCTGGGCGGACATTCGAACGTGTTGCCGTTGCACGGTGAGAATCTGGAGCTCGACATTGACGAACTGCGCGCGCGTTGTCGCGAGTGGAAAGACCGCCAGGAGTTTCCACTGCGTGCGATCATCGCGTGCAGTCCGGCGAATCCGACGGGGAAAGTTTTTACCAGAGCAGAACTCGAAGCGATTGCCGCGGTCTGTCAGGAACTGGATCTGCTATGCATAGCCGACGAGGTCTACGAACACTATGTCGTTGGCGAGAGAGAACACATCTCGATGGCGACGCTCGACGGCATGTGGGATCGGACGATCACCGTTAACTCGTTTTCGAAGTCGTGGAATATTTCCGGCTGGCGTTTGGGTTACGTCTACGGTGATCCAAAGCTGATCGCGCCGATGAACAATTCGAACAACGTATTTTACGTTTGCTCACCGACACCGTTGCAATTAGCGCTGGCTGAAGTGTTGATGTCGGACCCGAATTACTATGCGGTGTTGCGTGATAAGTTCACTGCCAAACGAGATACAGCGGTTGAAGTGCTGAAGGAGTCGGGATTTACGATTTACGATTCCAGTTCGGCGTTCTATGTTTGGGCACGCATTCCGGAAGGCTTTGGCGATGCGATCGATTTCAATGAGATGTTGATCAGCAAAGGCGTGGCGGGCGTGCCGGGCGGCGCTTTTGCCGACAGTGCCGAGCACGACAATTACATGCGACTCTGCATCGCGCGTGAAGATGATGTGTTGCATGGCGCGCTCGAGAAGATCCGGCAGGCCGTGCTGGCGTAAGATTTCGGTTTACAGGATTACATGATTAACAAGATAAATCATGTGAATCCTGGAAATCGTTGTAATCCTGTCTGAATAAACCCATGCAATCACGCCCTCTCAGTGTCGTTCTCGTTTTATTGCTGACTGCAGCAGCAGTAGCGCAAACGTCAAAACCTCCTGCGGCGCCGGTTGAGTGGCGGCCGCTGCTCGGCGAATACTTCAATCAGAACGAGACGCTTATCATTCTCGAGAAGAACGGGAAGCTGATGGCACTCAAGCGCGGTGAGCCCGCGTCGATAAAAGAGATTTCTTCCGATTCCTTCCTTCGCGATAAAAACAAAAAAGTCACGCACCTGAAGATCGGCGGAGCGATTTATGAACGACGTCCGCTTGGTCCTGAAGAAGGCGCGACGCAACTCAAAGTCAAACCGCTGCGACCAGTGCCCGCATTGATCAAAGAGGCGCTCCAGGCACAGCCGCCGCCGGAAACCGGAGAGTTTCTACCTACAGATCTCGTCGAGCTTCGCAAACTCGATCCCACTATCAAGCTCGATATCCGTTACGCTACCAGCAACAACTTATTCGGCACCGTCTTTTATTCACAGCCACGCGCGTTCCTCCAGCGTGTGCCGGCCGAAGCGCTCGTGCGCGTCAATCGCAAATTGAAACCGTTGGGCTATGGTCTACTCGTACACGACGGTTATCGGCCGTGGTATGTGACAAAAGTTTTCTGGGAAGCCACGCCGCAGGACAAAAGAATCTTTGTGGCCGATCCAGCAAAAGGTTCGCGTCACAATCGCGGCGCCGCTGTTGATATCACACTCTACGAACTCAAAAACGGACGACCGGTCGAGATGGTCAGCACGTATGATGAGACGACCGATCGTGCTTATCCCGATTATGCCGGTGGCACCTCGCTGCAACGCTGGCACCGCGATCTGCTGCGCTCGATGATGGAAGCAGAAGGCTTCACGGTCTACGAAGCGGAGTGGTGGCACTTCGACTTCAAAGACTGGCAACGCTATCGCATCGGCAACCAAACCTTCGAAGAAATCATCAAGTAGCCATAAAGAGGCACATACCATCACAAAATAAACTTTTGTGCCTTCGATGGATAAAATCAAACTCTTATGGGCCTTCGCTGGCTTCTTCCCCTGTTGTGTATTTCTTACTGGATCGTCTCGAGCGGCGAGTTAAGAGTCGACGAGTCGCGCACGCGGTTACTGCTCGAGAAGGAACCAGCGCAGGTTCTGCTCGCAGTTGAGAATTCCACCGGCGCAGCTCTCAACGCGAAAGTCGAGCTCAAGCTGCTCGATCCAAATGATCGCGTCATCGCGCAAGTGTCGAGTGTCCAATCGATCGGGATCGGCAGCCGCACGCTCAATCTTTCTCTTCCACTCAAACAGGAAGATCGTCGCTTTCTCTGGCAACGACTTCATTACCGTCTGAGCACGGAGAACGTATCAACCCCACTCGCTCAAGGTCTAATCTCGTTGTCGGAGATCACTCCCGATCTGTTTGGGTTACGTGTTTCGGCGTCCGAGCTCGCTCGTGAAGGCAGCCGTTACAAGGCGCGCGTGATGGCCAGTCATCCGGTTACGAATAAGCCGGCGGCGAATGTACGTATCAATGCCGAACTCACACTCGAAGACGACGATGAACGACGTCTAACGCTAAGGAATATAACGACCACCGACGCTGACGGGATTGCACTCCTGGATTTCGTCATGCCGAAACGCTTCCCACAGTTTCCGCACACAGTTCATCCGTCCGGAGGCGAGTTGAAAGTTGTCGGACAACGAGGTGCATTTGTCGCCGAAGCGAAGGGTGACGCCCTGGTGGACCAGTTCATAAAAACGCTGATTACAACCGACAAGCCGCTCTACCAGCCGGGACAGATGATGCATCTGCGTGCTTTGATCTTCACCCCATCGCGGCGCGCACTCGCAAATCATGACATCCTCTTCCGTATCGACGATCCCGAAGGTACTGTGGTCCATCGTGACGTGGTGAAGAGCTCGCGCTTCGGGGTTGCTAGCACTGACTGGTCCATACCGGAAAACGTCCGGCTCGGCGACTATCAAGTCCATGTTTCAGTTTCAGGAAATACTGAAGATGAAGACTCGAGTGAGACGACGTACGAAGTTCGCATCAGTCGTTACGACCTGCCAAATTTTTCCGTCAACATTCAATCGGATCACGAATACTACTTGCCCGGTCAAAACGCGGAAGTTCGTATACGTGCGGATTATTTATTCGGCCAGCCGGTGAAGCGTGGGCACGTGCGGGTGGTGCGCGAAAGCGAGCGCGAATGGAATTATCGCGATCAGAAGTGGGAAGTCAAGGAGGGTGAAAAGCAGGAAGGCGAAACTGATGCGAACGGATCGTTCATTGCGCATCTCGATCTATCCGACAACCCGCGCGGCTTCGAAGACTTTGGTTACGGTGGCTATCGCGATGTGACTTATGCGGCGTATTTTACCGATCCGACCACTAACCGCACCGAACAGCGCCGCTTCGATTTACGCATCACCAAAGAACCGATACACGTCTACATAATCAATAACAACTACGGAAATCGATCTCTGCCCCTCAGGTTCTATGTTTCAACTGTATACGCCGACGGAACGCCCGTTAGCTGCAACGTCAGCGTCACCCTCGCAAACATCCTTTCCGCGTCAAAGCCGAAACAGCAGAAATTCATCAGCCGGCAATTGCTGACGTTACGTACGAATCGTTATGGCCTGGCGAAGGTGAGCGGCGTTCGCCTTCCGCGGGAGTTCGAGCAGCTTGACGAATTCAGTTTGAAGGTCTCGGCTACTGATTCAAGTGGCCGCACCGGAACACGATCGGAGGATCTGTATCTCAACGACAACGACATGATGTTCGTCGAGACAAGCAAGACCCTTTACCGTGCGGGCGAACCGCTCAAGGCGAACATCACGTCGAGTAATCCGGACGCGGTCGTAGTCGTGGATCTCACGCGCGACTCAAGTGTGATTCGCTCACAGCGTGTGCGCCTGCACAACGGTCGCGCTTCCGTGACGTTCCCGTACACACGCGAGTTTTATGGTCGGCTCACCATCGCTGCCTCTCCCGCTCTTCCGAAAGACAATCAGTCCGTTGAGATGGCGACAATCCTCTATCCGCGAGACGTTGAACTAAAGGTGAAGGCGCGCACTTCGCAAACAACCTATCGTCCCGGTGAGAATGCGCACGTAACTCTTGACGTGCGTGCCGCCGAAGGAAGTAGCGCCGAAAGCGTGCTCGGCGTGGTCGTCTCAGACAAAGCAGTCGCTGAACGTTATCGAACGGCGCAGGAGTTTGGCGGCAACGGCGCCAGTAACGATAGCGCGATCGATACTTTCATGGGGCTCGACCTCGAGCTTGCTGGAGTAACGCTGCGAGACTTGCAACACTTGAATCCGGCGAAGGCGATCGCGCCTGAGCTCGATCTCGTCGCCGAAGTTTTACTCAATAAGACGCACGAATTTTCGCCGCAGTACTTCGGTGGCGATGAATACGACACGCGTCCAGAAGAGATCTTCTCCCGCTTGATCGACGGGGAAATGAGACCCGTTAAAGATGCGCTCAACCGGCGTTATCTCAGCAAGATTCAATTTCCAACTAATGAGTCGAGCCTGCGCCGCATATTGTCAGAGGAAAAGATCGATCTCGATCGTTTGCTTGATCCCTGGGGTGTTCCGTACAAGCCGATCTTCACGTTGGAAGGACCGGCCGATGTGCTTGTCTTCCTGAGTGCCGGCCCAGACAAACGTTTCGATACAAATGACGACTTCGCAGTTGAGCGGTTCAGTTGGCAATATTTCCTGCAGACGGGCGCCGCTATCGATCGCGCGATTCGACAGTATCACCAGCGAACCGGCGGCTTCATTCGCGATATTGCCACGCTGCGCGAAGAGTTGGTGAGATCGAATGTGTTCATCGCCGAGCTACGCGATCGCTGGGGGCAACCATACAAATACGATTTCAGCATCCGCGAAACTCATTATGTGCTGACGATCAGCAGCAGTGGTCCCGACAAAGTGTTCTCCACGGACCAGCGATACCGAGGCGATGATTTTGAGATCTGGATCATGCCCATCGATTTCTTTGCCGATGAGCGTCTAAAGATCGAGCAGATTCTTGATAACAATTTTAAGAACGCAAAGAAATTCCCGCAGAACGAGCGGGAGTTAAGCGACGTGCTGCGCAACACGGGAAGCTCTCTCGATGCATTGCGCGATCCATGGGGCCGCCCGTATTACGCTACTTTTTTTACCAAATCCAGCTATGCCGACCG
Source organism: Pyrinomonadaceae bacterium (assembly GCA_035694465.1). Taxonomy (GTDB): domain Bacteria; phylum Acidobacteriota; class Blastocatellia; order Pyrinomonadales; family Pyrinomonadaceae; genus PSRF01. The sequence goes on from DASSFI010000029.1 coordinate 12,623, forward strand.
AACGCAACTCGATAATCGCGGTCCAGCGGGGCAAACGCCGGCGCCGCGCGTGACCATCACTCCTGTCACACGAACAACGGCGACAGTAACTTTACACAGCGTAGGACCAGATGGAGTTTCCGGAACGCGAGATGATTTCTCAGTGGGTGGCTTCAGTATGGTTGTCGCTGAGCAAATACATGGAGACAGGACACCGCAGCCGCCGCCGGCACAAATGGTTTTGTCGGGAGGCATTGGCGCAATCCACGGCACTGTGACGGACGTGAATGGCGCCATTATTTATAGCGCGCGGGTGACTGCGCGGTTGATGATGCAGGAAAGAAGTTATGAAACCACGAGCGGTGAGGAAGGGAAGTACGTCATTGTCGATTTACCGCCCGGGCGTTATGAAGTTCTTTTTGATGCTCCCGGATTCAAGAAGACCATTGTCACCGACGTAACAGTTGCCGAATCGAACGCCACGGAAGTTAGCGTCGCTCTTGAAGCTGGTGAGATTAATGAAATGGTGAAGGTGACGTCCGGCGGAGCACCGCTGAACTTCTCGACCGGTAGCAGGGTAAACGGCTTGCCACGCTTCCGAGGTGAAGTGATAGAGGCGCGGGTGTCCAGGCAATCCGGCAACTCAGCGGCAATAACTACTCCACACCTGCGCGAGTATTTTCCCGAAACGCTCTTCTGGCAACCTTCGCTCGAAACGGATAAACAAGGTCGCGCAAAGATCAATTTCAAACTTGCTGACAACATCACAACCTGGAAACTTGCAGTGTTGGGTTCGACTGCGGACGGTCGTGTCGGCGCTACCGAAACCGAGATCAAGGCGTTCCAGCCGTTCTTTGTCGATCACGATCCGCCGCGCGTGCTTACCGAGGGCGATGAGATCTCTTTGCCCGTGGTGGTGCGCAACTACCTTCAGCAAACGCAAAGAGTGGATCTCGATCTGAAGCCGGAAAGCTGGTTCTCACTGCTTGGACCAGCGCAAAAGCGCACGTCGGTTGCAGCCGGCGATGCTTCGCGCGAGACGTTCACCTTTCGCGCAGTCGCTTCTATCAAGGATGGAAAGCAACGCATTACGGCAAATGCGGCTGATGCAAATGATGCGATTGAAAAACCAGTCACAGTTCATCCCGACGGTGAGGAATTGTCGGTCACGGACAGTGAGATTTTTAGTAGTTCGTCAGAGCTTCAGTTGACACTCCCCGAAAACATGATCCGGAACTCGAGCGAGGGTGAGGTGAAAATTTATCCGAACCTGACGGCGCACGTGATCGAGAGTGTCGAAGCGATCATGAAGCGGCCTTACGGTTGTGCCGAACAGGTTATTTCATCCGCTTACCCGAGTCTTTTGTTGCTGCGGCAGGGCAAAGTGAATGGGACGGATCTGCAATTACGTCCGCGAGCTGAACGTTATCTGAGTCTTGGTTACGGTAAGTTGCTCAATTATCGCGATGAGAGTGGCGGTTTTACTTACTGGGGACACGGCAAGCCCGACGTGGCGCTGACAGCTTATGCGCTGCGGTTTTTGACAGATGCCAGCGAGTTCATTTCTGTCGATGCAGACGTTATTAGCAAAGCAGAGGAATGGCTCATAAAACAGCAACAAGCGGATGGTAGTTGGCCGGCAGATTACTGGGATCGTGACAAGCGTGTCCGCGCGGTGATTCGCACTGCGTACATTGCACGAGTGCTTTCGTCTGTTCGCGGCGAAGAGTCGAACGAGAAAACCGAAGCACTCAAGCGGTCGCTCGATTATCTGGGCCATCGTGCGGCGGAGATCGACGAGCCTTACCTGCTTGCTTCGTATGCGTTGGCTTTGCTCAACCTCGGAGACGCAGCGCGTGCAAAGCCGATCGTTGAGAAGCTGTTTTCGATGGCGCTGCGCGAAGGCAGCACGACTTACTGGGCCCTCGAAACAAATACTCCGTTCTATGGTTGGGGGCAGGCGGGTCGAGTTGAGACAACGGCGCTCGTGGTTCAGGCGCTGACGAAGTATTGCAATTCGTCGTCGGCCAAATGCGAAACCGATTCGAAATCCATCGACCGGGCGCTTTTGTTTTTGCTAAAGCATAAAGATCGTTACGGTGTGTGGTATTCAACGCAGGCAACGGTCAACGTGCTGGATGCGCTGCTGTCATTGCTCGGCACGCAGCCGGTACGCGAGAGTGTTGAAGCGACCGCAGACATCTTCGTGAATGAACAACTCGCACAGACAATCAGGATGCCCGCGGCGAACCGGTTAATTAGTCCGATCACTGTTGATATTTCTAAGTTTCTGCACACGGGAAAGAATACGATTCGGATCAAACGGCCGGAAGGCTCACCGGTCGCGTCGGTCCAGGCACTCGCGAGTTTTTATGGACCATGGCCGGAAGTCAAACCTTTCGAAACGCAATCGGGCGATTTGCGTCTGCAAACGAAGTGCGACAAGACAGAAGGCAACGTGGGTGACGAGATTACGTGTCATGTCGAGGCCGAGCGGATTGCGTTTAGAGGTTACGGAATGATGATGGCCGAGATCGGAATTCCGCCGGGCGCCGAGGTCGATCGTAGTTCACTCGAATCGGCGATGAAGGGATCAGAATGGATAATTGATCAATATGACGTCCTGCCGGATCGCGTAATGTTCTATCTCTGGCCTCAAGCCGGCGGCGCGAAGTTTGATTTCAAGTTTCGACCGCGATTCGGATTGAAAGCCCAATCGGCAGCCTCAGTAGTCTACGACTACTACAACCCCGAAGCCCGCACGGTCGTCCCACCAGCCACATTTAAGATCAAGTAGCCACAAAAAAGCACAAAATGCACTAAATCATTAATTCATCTTTTTAGTGCTTTTGGTGCCTTTTTGTGGCTACTAAAGATTTGTGGCGTTGAAGGTGTCGCCCTGGCGGATGTCGCCGGTGTCGTAGCCTTTCTTGAACCAGCGTAGACGTTGCTCGGAAGTTCCGTGTGTGAATGAGTCGGGAACGACGGTGCCGGTCGTGCGACGCTGGATCTGATCGTCACCCACAGCGCTCGCTGCCCGTAACGCTTCTTCAATGTCACCCGCTTCGAGCATGTTCTGATTCTGTATGTAGCGCGCGAACACGCCGGCGAAGAAGTCAGCCTGAAGTTCCACACGCACCGATAGTTGATTCGCCTCTGCTTCGCTCGCTCTTTCCGACATCGCATCCACACGCTGCGTGATGCCGAGTAGCTTCTGCACGTGATGACCAACTTCGTGCGCCACTACGTACGCCTGCGCGAAATCCCCAGGCGCATTGAACTGCCGTCGCAGTTCTTCATAGAACGCGAGATCGATGTAAACCTTCTCGTCTCCCGGACAATAGAATGGCCCAACTGCTGCCCCCGCAAGTCCACACGCCGAGCGCACCTGATCCGTGAAGAGCACGAGCGTTGGTTCGCGATACTGGCGCCCGTTTTTGCGAAACACGTCGGTCCAAACGTCTTCCGTTTTCCCGAGGACCACCGCCACGAACTGTTTCAACTCTTCCTCTTCTGCATTTTGCGGACGCGATGATTGCGTCGCGGGCGGCGGCCCTTCGGAAGAAGGTAATTGCTCGAGCAGTCGCTGCGGATTCACGCCAAACAGCAGCGCGAGGAGCATGATGACGATCGTTCCCAATCCACCACCAGCCGCTACTCGACCGACTGAAAGACCACGTCGATCCTCAATATTCGAACTCTGCCGCTCGCCTCTCCAACGCATGGTGTTCACTCCTTCTGTTGCGTCGCATTGTCGGCGAGAAGATCCCAACGCTTTGTGTCGTTCGAACGATTCTTTGATTGTTTTTTAGTCACGCGCCGGCTAGCGCGTTGAATTAGCCATTAGTTTCTCCAGCTTTGCAAAACGAGCCAGCATGTTTTCGTAAATCCGATCGGTCTTTTCATGCAGGTGCGTCACTTCCAGCTCAGCTTTGATGTTTACGTCGTATTCGATGTCTGACCGCACTCGATCTTTCTCAGCTTGCCGGTTCTGACTGACGAGCACGAAGCAGGAAAGGAAGATGGCCTCGAGGGAGACAATCATCGTGAGTAATCCGAACGGGAAGGGATCCCATTGAGGAACGCCCAGATGCACTTCGTTGAGCGTGATCCAGACAATAAACCACGCGGCATTGATCATCAGAAAAGGCATGCTGCCGCTAAACCACGCGATCCAGTCTGCGATTTTTTGCAAAGGAGTGCTGTGCTCTTCCATCTCTTCGTTGACGTTGCGTGAGACGCGCGTGCGCAGCAGTTCGTCAGCCTTGCGCGTCATCGTGCTCATCGCCGCCAGCATGTTGAGAGCTGCGTCAGGTCGCTTCCCAAATAGCAACAACAAGTCGTCACGATCGAGCACGAGCAGTTCCGAGTCGGTTAGCGCCACGGCGGTGGCTGTTCTTGGACCATCATCGAGTAACGACAGTTCACCAAAGAGATTTCCTTCCTCGGCGATTGTCAGCACGATCTTCTGGCCGGCTGTGTCTTTGATGTAGAGTTCAATCGAACCGGAACGAACCACGAATAAAGATTCTCCGGGTTCACCCGCGTGAAAGAGCACCTCTCCGGTGCTTAGTCTGACGGTGTCAACAACGTTAGCGAGTTCAGTGCGATCCTCATCCTTTAGTAGTTCAAAGAATTCGATTCCTTCCAACTGTGAAACGTCACATCCCATAATTTCGACTTCCTCGAATATGAAGTGCGCCCGAATAATGGCGCCCGGGGGTTTGGAACATCAGGATGATAGGCCAGCCACAACCGTTGGGGAAGGTTTTAAAGTAATTCCGTTGTAGAATCCTCAACCGTTACACAATCAACGCGTTGGGAGAACGCCTGAATGAGGGTTACTTCGCTTGCGGTTCTTGCTCTTGCTGGTCTATTTACAACCGTCTCGGCCCAAACACAACTGACTGTCACCGCCGTCAACAAACTCAAGATCGCACGACAAAGCGAAACGATCGAACTGAACGCCCAAACTCTCGCGCCGCTTGGCGAGAAGGATTTGATGAAGCTTCACGTGCGTGATAGTGCGGGCAAGGAAGTGCTGTCGCAGGCAGTCGATACCGATTACGACGATTACCACAAACCCGACGTTCTCATCTTTCAGTCGGACTTTAAGGCTAGCGAAACAAAGACATTCACCGTCATCGCAGGAGCAAAACGCGAGTATTCACGCGAAGACTTTCGCGCCTACGGCCGCTTCGTGCGCGAGCGTTTTGACGACTTTGCGTGGGAAAACGATCTGGTGGCGCATCGCACTTACGGCAAGGCACTCATCACCTGGAAAGGCGAACCACTAACGAGCAGCGCCATCGATATCTGGTCCAAGCGCACTTCGAAGCTCGTGATCAACGATTGGTACATGGTTGATAATTATCACATGGACCACGGCGACGGCGTCGATGCATACTCAGCCGGTCCCACGCGCGGATGCGGTGGAAACGGCATCTGGACCAACAGTCAACTGTACATTCCGACCAACTTTGTCGACTCGCGGGTGCTGACGAATGGTCCAATCCGGGTGATGTTTGAGCTGGTTTACGAGCCGTTTGATGTGAATGGTGTGAAAGTTTCGCAGGTGCTGCGCGTCTCGCTCGACGCCGGCAGCCAGTTAAATCATTTCAGTGCGACTTACCAAACGCCATCGGGTCGTGATTCGTTGTCGTTAGCCGTGGGTCTCAAGAAAGTTAAGGGGGCGCAGAAGCATCTCAACCCGGAGCGTGGTTGGTTCACAATCTGGGAGCCGGTGGAAAAGAACCAGGGCATGCAGGGCCTGGCCATCATCGTCGACCCCAGCAAGTTCGAGGGCGTCACGGAAGACAAGTTGAATCATCTGCTGGTCCTGAAACCGGGGATTGCGGCGCCGGTTTCTTACTGGTCGGGTTTTGCCTGGGATCGCGCCGGAAAAATCACAACGGCCGAGAGCTGGAACGCCTATGTCGATCAGTTTTCCGAACGCCTCGGTTCCCCTATCGCCATTAGCGTCAAATAAAATCCGTAATCAATCCGTGTTAATCCGTGGCTGAGGAGAAGACGATGATTCTTAAAAGACTGACGGCTATTGTTTTCGTTATTGGGCTATTGGGTGTTGTCTCAGAAGCGAGATCGCAACAGAAAGAAGTACGCGGCAAGCTGTTCAAACAAGTGCTGGCAGACTATCCGGATGTGCGTGAGTGTGTTCAGCAGGAAGAAGGCGGCACCCGCACTGCTGAAGAAAATATGTCTGTGACCGCAGTCGATCTGAATCGTGACGGCGTTTCCGAGTATCGAGTTGAACTATCCGGTCCGTGTGTTTGTGGGATGGTCAACTGCTCGATCTATATTTATCGCCAGACTCCTGCCGGTTACGAGTCGATCCTGGACGACGCTTCGGGTCTTGGTCTTGTACTACTGAAAACATCGAGCAACGGTTACGCCGACGTGCGCGTCGATGCTCGTGACAGTGCTGCGGCGCAATCACGAACGGTTTATAAATTTGACGGCAAACGTTATCGAGAAGCGACTTCGACTCTCGTTAATCCACAAACGGGTGAGAGCAAGCCAGCTTCGCAGCGAGTGCAGTTCAAGCGTGGCGCTTCGTCTGCGACGGTCCAGGGTAGAGTCTCACTCGAGTTGTCTGATACGTGGGTTATCGGTGCTCGCGCCGGTCAGGTTATGACCGTGCAACTAACTTCACCAAACCGCTCCGTCCGATTCATGCTGATGACTTCGCGCACGACGACATCAGTGGCAGACAACACACGAAGCTGGACCGGCACCCTGCCCGACACCGACGACTACCTAATCCTCGTCGACACAGGCGCCAAAACCGCCAGTTATTCAATGACCATCACCATCAAATAAGCTCTTTTATGTGCTTTTTGTGCCTTTTTGTAGCTCATTTTCCGGAATCCATGTGCCAACCGACATTCACGAGTGCGTCGCCGCGTCTGACAAACATCTCGGTGGCGCGACCACTCGCGGTTGAACGCTGTCCGTTCATCTCAATCTCAAATAAATAGGTCGTGTAAATGATTATCGTGTTGCCGTAAACCTGCATTTCGGTTTTCGGAAACTCGAGCCGAATGAGTTTGCCGCCGCTATCGACAAATCTTTTCGCATTCGCGAGTATCGCAGCTCGATCGGACCAACCTTCATCACCCGCATCGATCGCAATCGTCTCTTCCGGAATCAACTTCTCCAGGGTCGCGCGATCGTTGGTGAACCATGCCTTCCACACTGCTTCGCGTGCGGTGAGTATGCGCTGCCGAACCTCCGGCGAAATACTCAACGGACGCGACATCTGCTCCGCACGCCATTCAGGATCGACAGCCGTGTGCGAGGCGACCTGAATCCAGGCTCCTTTGCGTTTCGCATAGACATCCATGATGCGAAAACGACGCAGCGTGATCGTGGTGTTAGCGTCCTTGCGCTGAAACTCGCCCACGAAATTCGCCACTGCCAACTCAGGATTGTAGAAGTGCACGTCGAAGTCGCTGACTTTGTAGGTCGTTCCGGCGGGATAGTAAGGTCCCGATTTTTGAGCATTCGCTGGTTTGGGCCACTCGATTCCGTTCGCCCGCATGTACTCGTCAATTCCCTTAATCGGCGTGCGTGTGCCCTCGAGTAGACCGCGCCAGTCTTCCGAGTGCGTCGCAAAAATTTTGGCTTCGTCTCCATCGATGAAGGCCTGAAAAATACTCTCAATGTGAGCCCGAATCGCGGCCGCATCATCAGTCGTATCAGCCACAGAAGTTTTAGCCACAAAGAGGCACAAGAAGCACAAAAGAAATATTTGCCCGGTTTTGAACACTGATTTCTCCTTCTGAAAAATCATTTTTGTGCTTTATGTGCCTTTTTGTGGCTCGCTTCAAGATCAAATACGTGAGCGGTGTGGCTGCTGACGTGAACGGTATTGCGGCTGACGCTGGACGGAGATACTGTGGCGAAGTGCGATTGCCACGCCTGCGTCCCTGGATGATTGTGTCGGCGGCCTGGATTGGGCCGGCAGTTTTTGCGGTCATCAATCGCATTGCGCAGGCTCGTTTACAAGGCTGGGAACCGGCAACACTGCGCGAGTTGCTGTTCGAGTTTGGCGACTGGTTGCTTTACGCATTTCTCACGCCCTTTGTCTTTGCCGTTTCCAAACGCTGGCCACTCACGCGGCCGCATCTCATTAGCCGTGCCCTATTACATTTCTTCTTTTCACTTCTTTTCTGTGTGGCCTGGGCCACTTGCGGTCAGGTGTTGCGCTTCATCCTGATCCGGATCTTTGCGCCCGACATCTATCACAACGCGATGCAGGAGGGCGCGGCAAGATTCTGGCTTCAGTTTGGAGTTGAATGGCTGAGTTGGATCTTCACGACGTTGCCGTTTGGTGTCGCTGTCTATCTCTGCGTGGTCGGAATTGAACACGCCACCCGTTACTTTATCGACGCGCGCGAACGCGAAGTGCAGGTGGCTCGGCTCTCCGAACAACTCTCGAGCGCTCGTTTTGCTGCGCTCCAGGCGCAACTGAATCCACACTTTCTCTTCAACACACTCAACACTATCACCGTGCTCGTACGTGATAACGATCGCCAGGGGGCAGTGAGTATCATCGAGCACCTGAGCGAGTTGTTAAGACGAACCCTAAGCCGCCATCAAGCAAATGAAGTCACACTTGGCGAAGAGTTCGAGCTGGTGCGGCAGTACGTAGCGATCGAGCAGGCGCGTTTCTCCGATCGACTGCGACCTGAATTCAGGATTCCGGAATCGCTGATGTCCGCGACCGTTCCGAGTTTTTCATTACAACATCTCGTTGAGAACGCGATCCGGCACGGCATCGCGAAAGCTACGGATGCGGGTTTACTGCTTGTCACTGCGTCTCGATCGGGTGACCTGCTTGAAATCAATGTCATTAACGATGGCGTCAGTATCGATCCAAACGTGCCGCCGCCACCGGGTCACGGCATCGAGAACACACGCGAACGTTTGCGTGCACTCTACGGTGACGAGGCTTCGCTCGAGATTGTTCCACGTGCCGAAGGCGGTACAATCGCAACTCTGCGCGTGCCTTATCGTGAAATGCGTCCGGAGCCAGACGGTGAAAGCAGTTAAGTGGAAAGCCTTGATCGCCGACGACGAGCCCGCCGCACGTCGTGGTGTGCGACAACTTCTCGCCGCGTTTCCGGAGTTCGTGGTGGCGGGCGAGTGTCGCAACGGCGCGGAAGTGCTGGCGGCGCTCGATGAGTCGTCACCGGACGTCGTCTTTCTCGACATTCAAATGCCCGGCATCGATGGTTTTGAAGTGATCAAGCGACGCAGTGTTGCGCGCATGCCTGCGGTTGTATTTCTGACGGCTTTCGATCAGTTCGCGATCAAGGCCTTCGAAACTGAAGCGCTCGATTATCTCGTCAAGCCGGTCAGCGAGACGCGTTTTGCAACCACGATCAATCGTTTGCTGAAGCGGCTGCAGTCGACTTCGGATCCCGTGCGTGAAGAAACGATCCTCGTGACCACATCGCGCGGCGCCACAGTGTTGCACCTGAACGAGGTCGACTGGATCGAAGCAGCCGGGAATTACTCGCAACTGTGGGTCGGGACGCGCAGTTATTTTCTTCGTGAATCACTGCAACTGCTGGAACAGCGGGTGCAAAAGAGTGGCTTTATTCGCGCGCATCGACGCGCGCTCGTGCGTCTTGACGGCGTGCGCGAACTGACACGCACACGAGTCGGCGCGTCGGTCGCGGTATTGGTGAGTGGTGTGCGAGTGCCGATATCACGCCGGCGAAGTGCCTCCTTTACTGCCGCCTTACGCGAAAAGGCAGTTGGACAGGATTAACAAGGAAACAGGCTGGACAGGATTTCCTTGTAAAAGCCGGCGTACTGTCATTTAATTAGCGCGCCGTCGAATGTCTCACATTTCCCGTAAGAGGTTCCCCATGGCTGTTTCTTCTCGCGCTTTAGTCGAATTGGTTCTGCTTGGTCCGACAAACGATCGCCGGCAGCTACAGGATTCTCCCGTGCTGGGCGACGTTTGGATCGCTTACGCGATGAAACCTCACGATGCAATCGACCTACTGATCACGCCGCACAAAACGCGTCCCGCTGGTCCGGTTGCCGGTCTCATTTCAAAGCAGGTTGACGCGCTAAACCTCAAACGTGAGAAAGGCCAGCAAGCGGAAGTCGCGTATCTCCAGGGCCTCGTTGCCGCACGTCTATTTTTCGAGGAACTACTCCGCGTGATTGTGCCAATGACGGAGTGGTGGGGCAATCCAAAGATTCAGGATCGACTGAAGGACTACACCAAAGGCAATCGACTCCGTGACAAGATTGACGCAGTTGTCGCCTGGGCCAAGGCAGATGGTGAAGATGCGCAGGCCGAAGCAGCTAATGCGTTCGCTGACTTCACGGCGCTCGATCGTTACGTCAGTCTCGCCGCAGTGCTTTTATGGGGCGCCACTCAGGAGGATCGCTCGCTCGGCGCCGGCGACGCTCTCGCAGCGATCGAACACGGCGGCCCGATCGTGACCCTGCTCGGCAAAGTGTTCAATCCGATTCTGAAAAAACAGTCGAAGACATCGCTGCCGCCTCAGATCTGGCAAGTCTCGTTGAATCGCAAGGCCCTGCTGGCGTTGGAGAAGTCTGTGCCGTCAGTCAAAGGCGACGCCGCGCGAACGCTGTTCAACGTCAAGTGCGAGAAGATCAGATGGGCCGTGCTCGATTCAGGCATCGACGGCAGTCACCCGGTATTCACCGGTCGAGATGGCAAGAGTCGCATTATCAAAGCATTTGACTTCAGTAACATCAGACAGATTGTTAGTCTCGACAATCTCGAGGAAGAGACACGCGAATCGCGTCTCACGGATCTGCTTACGGGTCACAAAGGATTCAGGAAAGCAGAGGCCAGTAAAGATCTGTTGAAACTGGCTGAAGACGCTGACAACGATCGGCCTATTAACTGGGAATTGGTCGAGAAGTTCATCACTATTGATCCGGCAACGACAAAGCCAAAGAGCGGTCACGGTACACACGTCGCTGGAATCATCGGCGCGTACTCAGCACGCGACACACCGAAGGGGCCAGTGAGCGAGAGTTATTACGACGGCATGTGTCCTGACATAAAATTCTACGACTTTCGTGTGCTTGCCAAGTCGCTTCAGGACACCGAGTTTGCGATTATTGCCGCACTTCAATACCTGCGTTATCTAAACGATCGTCACACCTATCTGACGATTCACGGCGCCAATATGAGCCTCTCGATTCCACACGACGTGCGCAACTTCGCCTGTGGCCGCACGCCGATTTGCAACGAGTCTGAACGGCTCGTCGAAAGTGGTGTGGTGGTAGTCGCAGCCGCAGGAAATCTCGGCTATCAAAGATTCGAAACAAAGGACGGCGGTTACGAGGGATACACGGCGTTTAGTGTCACTGACCCAGGCAATGCAGACGGCGTTATTACAGTCGGCGCGACGCACCGTTACCGTCCGCACACGTACGGCGTGAGTTTTTTCTCGAGTCGTGGTCCAACCGGCGACGGACGGATGAAACCGGATCTGGTAGCGCCGGGTGAACGCATCGAGTCGTGTCTGCCTGACAATTCATGGGGAGAACTCGACGGAACGAGTATGGCGGCGCCGCATGTCAGCGGAGCCGCGGCAATGTTAATGGCGCGTTATGACGAGCTGATCGGCGCCCCGCGCCGCATCAAACGCATCCTCTGCGAAAGCGCCACCGATCTCGGTCGCGAACGCAGCTTCCAGGGGCACGGCATGCTTGACGTGCTTCGAGCGTTTCAAAGTATCTAAGGAGACCTTCCATGTTTTTAACACTCGACGTAAGGCGGGCGCGCAAAGGCGACTGCCTCATTCTTCACTACGGTACCAAAAAGGAACCGGGCCTCGGATTAATCGACGGTGGACCAGCCAACGTCTACAAACCACATCTCAAACCGCGTCTCGCAGAGATCAGGGAAGCACGTGGACTCGAAGAGGACGCGTCTTTACCGGTTGACTTCCTGATGGTGAGTCACATCGACGACGATCACATCAATGGTGTGCTCGAGCTGACAAAAGAATTGCTCGAGGCGAAACAATCACAGGAACCACTGGCACTCAAGATCAGCGGTGTCTGGCACAACAGTTTTGACGACATCATCGGCAACAATCCGAAAGAGTTGACGGCTGCTTTTACCGCACAGTTCGGTGCGGCATCACTTTCCGGCGATCCCGATCCGGACGATCTGAAGGGTCTCGATCCTGACGTCGCCAAAGTGCTGTCGAGTGTCGATCAGGGATTTCGACTTCGCGACGACACGAGAGGACTCAAGCTGCGCATCAATCCGCAGTTTGCCGGCAAGCTCGTCCTCGCCAAAGCCAAAGGCAAGAAGGTCGACATGGGTAAGGGATTGAACTTCACGGTGGTGGGGCCAATGACTCCCGAAGTTGTCGCGCTACAAAAAGCGCACGACGATTTTCTCAAAAAAGCAGCGAAGAAAGGTAAGAAGACTGAGGCCGCGCTGGCGGCATTCACCGATACGTCTGTCCCGAATCTCTCGAGTCTCGTAATCCTCGCCGAATCCGGAAAAAAGAGCATCTTGTTCACCGGAGACGCTCGTGGAGACAAGGTGCTCGAGGGTCTGGAGCTCGTCGGACTCTTAAAGAAGGACGGCGAGAGCACGATTCACGTCGATATTCTCAAATGTCCGCATCACGGCAGTGACCGTAATATCGATCCGATTTTCTTCCGTCGCATCACCGCCGATCACTACATCTTTTCGGGCAACGGCGAGCATGGCAATCCCGAACGCGAGACGTTGCGGATGTTACTCGACGAAAGAGGCGACGAAGATTACACGATTCACCTCACCTACCCGATAGATGAAATCGACACGGCACGAAAGGCGGAAGCCAAGAAGCACGGGCAAGCGTTTACGGCGAAAAAACACAGCCTCGCGTCGTTCTTTGCAGAAAACAAGAAATTTGCAAAGAAAGTCGTGATCGTGGACGAATCCGAGCCTCATTTGATCAATCTGCTCGACGAGATGTAGATCTATCCACAGATTACACAGATTTATCTGCGTAATCTGTGGATTCACAAACTCTTAACAAATTTTTACCTCGACGTAACACAACCACCACTCGCCCCATTTAGTATTCTCACCTCAAAGTGGCACAATGGAGGAGGACTAAACCCTAAGGATAGATGTCTATGAGCTTTTCTTATCGTCTCCTGTTGATTATCGGTCTATCAGCCACTCTCCTCGGCTGCGTAAACAAAGCGCAGCAGAGTTTTCAACGTCCGCCTGCGCCGGTCGTCGTGAGTACTGCCGTGTCTCAGGACGTGTCGAACTACATGGATGCGCTGGGAAAAATTGTTGCCAAGGAAACTGTCTCTATTCAGCCGCAGGTTTCCGGCCGTATCGACAAGATTCATTTCGCCGACGGTGCAAACGTGAGAAAAGGCGAACTCCTTTTCACGATCGACCCTCGCCCTTTCGATGCAAATCTGAAGCAGGCGCAGGCGAATCTCGCCAAAGATGTCGCGGCCAAGAAACAGGCGGAGGCGAACCTCGCGCGCGAAGTCGCACGTGAAAATTGGGGTCTCGCCCAGGTGAAGAGGTATAGCACTCTGGTTGAACAAGGGGTCGTGGCTCGCGAGCAGTACGAGCAGATACGGGTTGACTACGACTCGCTCAAAGCCACCTCCGAAGCCGCGCGCGCGGCAGTGCGCAGCGCGGATGAGACGATCAAGGTCGACAACGCGGCCATTGACACCGCAAAAGTATCGCTCAGCTATTGTTACATCCATTCGCCGATCGACGGGCGTGCCGGACAGCGACTGGTCGATATCGGCAACGTCGTGAATCCCGGTGGACCGAGTAATTCCGAATCAAACGCCGGTGTTTCGAACAACGCTTTGCTTGTGATCGAGCGACTCGATCCGATTTATGCCGACTTCACCATCTCGCAGAGTAATCTCTCGAACGTGCAGGAGCAGATGCGCGCGGGCAGTTTACTTGCGGAAGTGCGACTGCCTGACTCTTCCGACGATCCGATCTCGGGTCATCTGACGTTTGTCGACAACGCGGTGCAAACCGAAACCGGACAGGTGACGCTCCGTGCGACACTTCCGAATCCGGGACATCGCTTCTGGCCCGGTCGTTTCGTCAACGTGCGATTGTTACTCGGAATGGTGCAGGGTGCAGTGCTGGTGCCCTCGACGGCGCCGCAGATGTCGGCCGCAGGCTCGTATGTTTACGTGGTCAAGCCTGACTCAACCGCCGAGCAGCGCAAGGTTTCTCTGGGTCAACGACAAGGCGATCTGGTCGTCGTTGAGAGCGGCGTGTCAGCCGGCGAGAAAGTTGTAGTCCAGGGACAACTCGGCGTGACACCCGGTGGACCTGTAAAAATCGAACAACCGCAATCGACTCCGGCGACAGCAGCAGCTCAGTAATTGAAGTTATGAATCTCTCTGAACCATTCATACGCCGGCCGGTAATGACCGCGGTACTGACTCTTTCGGTGATCCTCTTCGGGGTGATGAGTTACTTTCAACTCCCCGTGAATGATCTTCCGGCGGTCGATTACCCCGTGATCCAGGTGACCGTTGGTTATCCGGGCGCCAGTCCGGACACCATCGCCGCCAACATCGCGACGCCGCTCGAGCGCCAGTTCATGCAGATCAACGGGTTGGAAGTCGTAACTTCAAAGAGCAGTCAGGGTATTGCGACGCTCACACTTCAGTTTGCCCTCGAAAAGAGCATCGACGCAGCGGCCACTGACGTACAAACCGCAATCTCGCAGGCGACCGGCAGTTTGCCTGTGGATCTTCCAGCTCCTCCTACGTATTCAAAGACGAATCCTAACGATCAGCCGATCATGTACATCGCGATGGTTAGTGATTCGGTCACACCAGGCCAGCTTTACGATTACGCCAGCACTCAGGTCGGACAGCGCATCAGCATTCTGCCGGGTGTGTCGCAGGTGAACGTCTTCGGCACCAAGTCTGCGATTCGCATCAAGGCCAATCCCAAGGAGCTTTGGGCGCGCGGCATTTCGATTGACGATCTCAACAACGCGATCAAAGCCGGCACCAGCTTCACCGGTGCCGGTCAGCTGGATAGTTCATCGCGAACGGCGATTTTGCGACCGCAGGGTCAGCTTGAAACTCCGGATCAGTACGCCAACTTGATTGTTGGCGGCAGCAACAACTCGCCGATTTACCTGCGCGATGTGGCGACCATCAAGGAGTCGGTGCAGGACGAGCGCGTTAACATGCGTTTCTGGTACCGCGAGTTCAAGAAAATGCCGTCGTCGACAGTGATTATGGCGGTTAACCGTCGCGCCGGCGCGAATGCGGTTGAGGTTTCGAAGTCGATTCATGAAATCCTGCCGATGATTCAGGCGGAATTGCCGGGCTCGATCACGATCCAGCCGATCTACGATCGATCTGCGAACATCGTGCACTCGGTTGCGGACGTTCAGACGACCCTGATTATCGCGTTCGTACTCGTTGTGATCGTGATCTTTGCGTTCCTTGGTCGCGTGACTGACACGCTCATTCCGGTAGTCGCCTTGCCGCTTTCGTTGCTGATCACGTTCATTGCGATGCGGGGTCTTGGTTACAGTCTCGACAATTTGTCGTTGATGGCGTTGACGCTCGCGATCGGTTTTCTGGTTGACGACGCGATCGTGTTCCTTGAAAACACGGTGCGACGCATGGAGCGCGGCGAGCAGGCGTTTGAAGCGGCTATCAACAGTGCGAAGGAAATCAGCTTCACGATCATGTCGATGACGATTTCACTCGCGGCTGTGTTTATTCCGCTCGTGTTCATGACCGGACTCGTGGGACGAATCTTCCGCGAGTTTGCCATCACGATCGTCATCGCGATTCTTGCTTCCGGATTAGTTTCGCTCACGCTGACGCCATTGATGTGCGCGCGGTTATTGAAAGATCGTGGCGAGGGATCACGGAAGACGTGGATGGAGCGCGTCATCGGTGGTATTGAGAAACGGATCCTGTACTTGTACGGTGGATCGCTCTGGTGGTTTTTGCGTCATCGTTGGATCTCGCCGGTGATCTGGGCCATCTGTCTGGCCGGCACGATCTGGCTGTTCATGCTGGTCCCGAAAACGTTTTTACCACCGGGAGACAGCAGCGTGCTCTTCGGCGCGTTCATCGCTCAGGAAGGATCGTCGCCGAAGCAGATGCAGGAGTATCAGAGTCGCGTTGACCAGTTATTACAGTCAGATCCAAACGTCATCACTGAGTTCACGATGACAGGCGCGACCGGATTTCTCGCTTCGAACCAGGGAATCACCTTTACTTTAATCGGCCCGCCAGAGAAACGCGCGCCAATCGCGTACGTATCTGCGGAGATGATGGGCAAACTCAACACGATCCCCGGCTTGATGACGTTCCTGCGACCATTCCCGGTGCTCGAGATCAGCACCGGTGTCACGAGTCAGCAACAGGGCCAGTATGCGTTCACCGTTTCGGGCGTCAATCCGGAGCAGGTTTATGAAACGGGTCAGAAGTTGATGGGCAAGATGATGGAGTATCCGGGATTCCTGAGCGTTTCATCGGATTACTATCACAACACGCCAAACCTCAACATCGACCTTCGTCGTGATGAGGCCAAAACTTACGGTGTTTCTGAAGCGCGCATTCTTAGCTTGCTGCGCAATGCCTATTCGCAGAATTACACGTATCTGATCAAGAAGCCCGAGGATCAGTATCAGGTGATCCTCGAAATGGACGACTCCGTTCGCGAGAAGCCGGAGGATCTATCGCTGCTCTACATCAAGTCAGATGATGGCAGCAAACTCGTACCGCTGCGTGAGTTGATCACGACGAAACAGACGCTTGGACCACAAACCGTCAATCATCTCAACCAGTTCACGAGTATGTCGCTTTTCTTCAACCTGAAACCCGGCGTCGCACTTGGTGATGCAACCAATTACATCACGAAATCTGCGGCTGAGATCGTGCCGTCGGGCGTGCGTGCGGAGTTGCAGGGTGAGGCGTTGACGTTCAGTCGCACGGTGACGAGTTTGACGATCCTGATGGCGCTCGCAGTGTTTGTGATGTACGTGATTCTCGCGATTCTTTACGAGAGTTATGTGCATCCGTTGACAGTGCTTTCGACGTTGCCGACCGCACTGGTTGGCGGTCTCCTGACGCTGATTGTGTTTGGACAGGAAGCGTCGCTGTATGCGTTCGTCGGTATGTTCATGTTGATGGGCATCGTGAAGAAGAACGGCATCATGATCGTCGACTTCGCGCGCCATCGCGTCGAGAACGGTGAAAAAGCTGACCAGGCGATACACGACGCGAGTATGGATCGTTTCCGGCCGATCCTGATGACCACGCTGGCGGCGGTTTTTGGGGCGGTGCCGATCGCGTTGGGTTATGGCGCCGATGGTTCTTCGCGACGGCCGCTCGGTCTGGTGGTCGTGGGTGGTTTGATTGTTTCGCAGTTCATTACGCTCTACATCACACCGGTGATTTATCTCTACCTCGAAGAGTTTCAAGAGAAAGTACTCGATCGCACTTCGTTCTTCCGCTCCCGCAGATCGCGGAAGCCCACCCTCGTTGAGGCCGGAGACTAGATTTAGCCACGGATTTACACAGATGCACACGGATAATTCTTATCTGTGTTCATCTGTGTAATCTGTGGCTAAAATGTCTCCTATGGAACCCGAACAGAATGCCACCGGTACAGCCACACTCGTAGTTGGCCCACAGGACCTCGCCAGCTCAATTTCAAACGACACCGGAGATGATTTCCCGCCCGTGCTTGCTACGGCACGCATGGTGGCGTTGATGGAAATCGCCGCCTCGCGTGTGCTCGTGCCGCTGCTTGCTCCCGGAGAGTTGTCGGTCGGCGTCACGGTCGATATAGCTCACACCGCCCCGACGCCGCTCGGCGCCGAAGTCACGGCGACCGCACGCTATACCGGTCGCGAAGGAAAACTATTTTTGTTTGAAGTCAGTGCCGCCGATCGCGGCGGGGAAGTTGGTCGAGGATGGCACAAGCGGGCGATTGTCTCGAATGAACGGCTGCAAAGCGGCGCAGCAAAACGAGTTGGTTGAGGTGCCCCCTATGTCGGTTGCCAGACGAATGACGCGACGTCTAAAGCGGACGTCGGCGGTGGACCAGGACGTATTCGAGAAAGAGTTTGCGCTCGAGAGTTTGAAAAGCGATCGCCTGCGCGTCTCGATTTTGATCGGAGCGATAGTCAGCGCCCTCTTGTTTGTGCTGATCATGACTCCGATTTTTCACGATGAGTTTCAAAGCGCGTTTCACGGCAACTTTCGCCAGTTTCTCATTGCAGTCTATGTGATTTTTGGCGCGAACGTTTGTTATCTGACCGCCGAGCGGATTGCCCTCGGGCGTCTGATCAAGAAACAACAAAAGCCGTTCGCAGCACTGAAATATCTGAGTGCCTTTGTCGAGACGAGTATTCCCACCTTAGGCATGATGGTGGGTACGACGTTTCTTGGTCCTATCTACACCTTATTCACACCGGCGGCCTTCATCTATCCGTTGTTTATTTCTCTCTCGGCCCTGCGTTTGAATGTAAGACTCTGTATTTTTACGGGCGCCGTAGCGGGAATTGAGTACGCGCTGCTGGCGCTTTACTTCATAAGGACCAGTTCGAGTACGGCGATCGAACCGATTCTCATCGGTGTCCCGCATCATTTGTTGAAAGGGTTTCTGTTGTTCTTAACAGGTGTTGTGACCGGACTCGTGACCTACCAGATCAGAAAACGGATCATCAGCTCGTACTCTGCGATTGAAGAACGAAATCGGATCTCCAGGACGTTCGGTGAGTATGTGTCGCCCGAAGTGATGGGGAAGCTGATGGACTTGAAGCCGGATCTCAGAAGTGAAAACAAGAACGTGTGTGTGATGTTTCTCGACATTCGAAACTTCACGGGTTTTGCGGAGAAGAGAACTCCGGAAGAGGTGGTTGAATATCTCGAGTCGTTGTTTGAGTTCATGATCGAGATCGTCAATCGGCATCACGGGATTATCAACAAGTTTCTGGGAGACGGATTCATGGCTGTATTTGGTGCGCCACTCTCGGATGGCAAGGATTGTGCGAACGCGTTGAAGGCGGCGCAGGAGATTCTCGCGCGCGTGCAACACGAAGTTGAATCAGGGACGATCCTGCCGACGACGGTCGGGATCGGGTTACATGCCGGTGAGGCTGTGACGGGCAGTATTGGGTCGGCGTTGCGACGCGAGTACACGGTGATTGGCGATGTGGTGAATCTGGCGGCACGGATCGAGAAGCTGAACAAGCATTTCGATTCGCAGCTTTTGATTTCGGAGATTGTTTGGCAGGCGGTTAGTTCCGATGGGAGTAAAGCGGTGCCGATGGGACAGGTCGAGGTGCGTGGCAGAGAGCAGGCGATCCAGATTTATCAGGTAGCGTGACGCGGATTACGCGGATTTTTAGAACGATTTTAGCGTGTGTTCGAGGGTGGTTGTGATGTCGGTGGGTGTGTGGGCGCGTGAGAATTGGATTGGGTCGCCGAAAGTGACTGAGACTGTTCCGGGTTTGATGAAGTATTGATGTTGTCCTTTCAACTCAAAGAGGCCGTCCAGTTTTATCGGAACGACGGTCACGTTGAGTTCTGATGCGAGGAGACCGATGCCGGCTTTGAACGGCTGCATGTTCCCGTCCTTCGTTTCTGTTCCTTCGGGAAAGATCAGGATACTCCAGCCGCGATCCACAGCTTCACCTGCGTAAGTAAAGCTTTGTCGAAAGCCGCTCTGGCGCGGCAGTGAGAAGACATTGAAAAGTCCCGCTGCGAGCGCATAGGCTATTTTTGCTTTTAGACCGCCAAACCGCCAGTCGCGCAAATATTCGCCTGACATCGCGATCGCCAATCGCCTGCGCCAACGGAATGGCAACGCCGATAAGATCAGTCCAGCATCAACGTCAGTAACGTGGTTCGCGATGAAGAGCACCGGCTTTGAAGGGTCGAGGGTTGCCAGACGTTCCTTATCAACGACGCGAACACGACACATGATCAGTGTCAGCGGGAGCAGAAAGATCTGATAGACAAAGGGACGAATCCACCTCATCGGAAAGCGCATGGCCCAGCGTGGATACGGATAGGGAAGCGCCGTGGATTTTCCGCGGCTGACGATCTGTTCGATATCGCCCAACGTCGTCGCTTCGGTGATCGCGGCTTCATCAAGCTCGATCTGATACTGATCTTCGAGCGCGCTCAATAGCTCAACTCTTCCGAGCGAATCGAGTTTCAGATCATCAGAAAGATTTGCAGATAGACTCAGACCGCCAGGCTGAAGTTTTGCGATCCGGCTGATCACGGGCAGACTCAACGGGGCCGCCACCTCAGCGACATTGTCTTTTGCAGACTGCTTGAGCAGCGGTTTCACTGCTTCAGCAACCTTTCCTTTGATTACCTTTCTCGTGCCTGTCGTGCGCGGAAAATCATTTCCAGGCCACTCGACCCAGTATCGAATGCGTTGAAACTCTGCCAGCGATTCGTTGGCGCGTTGCACTGCTGCCTGAAGATCGGAACTCTTGTCGTGCGGGATGAGTACGGCAAGTGCCTCAGTGCCGCCGTTGATTGGAATCACGGTACTCGCTTTTATTTCCGGCTGACGATCGAGTGCAGCTTCGAGATCGGTCGGATAAATCTTTAGTCCCGCGGCCGTGACGATCGTTTCCTTACTTCTGCCCCGGAAATAAATGTGCCCGTCTGGTCCAATCTCCCCGATGTCTCCGGTATGAATCCAGCCCTCTTCGTCCGCGAGCGAGTCGCCGTTGCGGTTCCAGTAACCCGGCGAAATATTCGCGCCGCGCACCAGGATCTCGCCGTCATCGCTTAGCTTCACTTCCTGTCCGCCGACAGGTTTTCCAATTGATCCCTGACGCATGCGAAATGGATGAGAAAGACTCGTGAGCGACGCTGTTTCGGTCATGCCGTAACCCTGAATGATTGCATAGCCGACGCATCGCCAGAAAGTTTCCGTCTCGGCTTCCAGAGTCGCGCCGCCGGAGATGAAGGCCCAAAAGCGCCAGCCAAACTGCCGGTGTACTTTGCGAAAGGTCCACCAGTTTCGCAGGAAGTGTCGTTTACGAGCCGCAGCGAGTTGATGATCTGAGATCTGTGCATCGATCTTTACCTTCTCCTGCAACGTTTCCAAAACGCGTGGCACCGTGACGACGACGTTGATGCGATCCTTTTTTACCGCCGCGACGATTTCCGAAGGCTTGTACGACTCGCGGAAATAGACCTCAGCGCCAAGAAACTGCGGAATGAAGATGCCCATCAACTGTCCGAAGACGTGACTCAACGGCAACAGACAGAGGAAGCGTAGTGGATGTACGAGACGTTCCCAGCGCGCATAGCGTTTGAACTCTTTTTCAATCGGCGCGATGTTGGTGAGGAGATTTCGATGCGTGAGACAAACGCCTTTGGGTTCGGCGGTCGTGCCCGAGGTGAATACGATCTCGATCAGATCGTCAGGTTTTATCGAGGCAGTCGAGTAGCGCGCGGTTGAATGTCGCGCGATGTGACTTTCGAGAGTGCTGAAGGCGAGACGAGGAAGCTGAAGGTGTGGTTGGTTCTCTGCGAGCAGAAGTTTTGCGGAGACTTGTTGCTGGACTCGCTCGACAAAGTCCGGCGCCGATTTGAGATCAAGGGGAACGACAATCGCGCCACGCAGCAGACAGCCATAAAACGCCGCAATCCATTCGGGACTGTTCTCGCCCCAGAACAGTACGCGATCGCCGGCGCCAATTTCACGGACTTCGAGTTCACGAGCGAATTGAAAAGCGGCTGACGCCAGACGCGCGTAGGTCCAGCGGACGGTTCGCAGGCCACGCCAGTGAGCCACGGCAGTCTCGTCGCCGTGCGCGATACAGTTGTCGAGAAAACTCAGTAGCGTCGATCGCTCGACGTAAGTTTTTACAGGATTTACAAGATTTTTCAGGATTATCTTGTTCATCTTCGTCAAATCATGTAAATCCTGTCCCCAATGACCAAAAATTTTCGACTCCCCATCTTGATTTTAGCGCTGCTCTGCGGCGTGTTCACTCTTAGTCATGCACCTTTTTCAGGTGCCACAACCGTCGTTGCACAAAAGAATTCGCCGTTCGCGGGCGCGTTTGAAGTGCGAAAGTTCGGCGCTAAAGGCGACGGAAAGACACTCGACAGTCCCGCGATCAACAAGGCCATCGATGCAGCCGCGGCCGCGGGCGGCGGCACCGTACTCTTTACTGCGGGCACGTATCGCTCTTTTTCGATCCGTCTGAAAAGCAACGTCGCGCTATATCTCGATCAGGGCGCAACCATCCTCGCCGCCGATCCGCGCGACGGCGATGGCAAATACGATTCGCCCGAACCAAACCAGTGGGATCAGTATCAGGATTTCGGTCACAGTCACTGGCACAACAGTTTGATCTGGGGAGAGAACCTTGAAAACGTCTCGATACTCGGACCCGGCCGTATCTGGGGAAAGGGACTGGTCCGCAGCGGCGGCCAGTCGCGCACTAAAGAACAAAACGACGCGCTCGAGAAAGCGGGTCCGGATCCCAAAGCCGGACCATTCGGTTATCCAAACGCGCGCGACGCAGTCGAACCCGGTTGGGGAAACAAAGCGATTAGTCTGAAGCTTTCACGCAACGTGATCATTCGCGATATCAGCATTCTGCACGGCGGTCACTTCGCGATCCTCGCCACCGGCGTCGACAATCTCACGATCGACAACGTCAAGATCGACACCAACCGCGATGGGATCGACGTCGATGCGTGCAAGAACGTGCGTATCTCGAACTGCACGATCAACTCACCGTTTGACGACGGCATCTGCCCGAAGAGCTCTTTCGCACTTGGCTACGCGCGTGTGACTGAGAACGTGACGATCACCAACTGCCAGGTGAGTGGCTACGACGAGGGAACTCTGCTCGATGGCACCTACAAACGCGAGTTTCGTAATCAGAATGGAACCTTCAGTCCGACGGGGAGAATCAAATTTGGCACGGAATCGAACGGCGGATTCAAGAACATCACCGTGTCGAACTGTGTGTTTGACTACTCGCGCGGGCTCGCGCTCGAAGCCGTCGATGGCGCGCTCCTCGAAGATGTCACGATCTCAAACATCACCATGCGCGACATCAGTAACTCGCCGATCTTTCTGCGACTCGGCTCGCGCAATCGTGGGCCAAAGGAAACGACGAAAGTCGGCGCGATGCGTCGTGTGATCATCAGCAACGTCGTGGTCTACAACGCCGATCCGAAGTACTCGTCGATCATCAGCGGCATTCCGGGTTATCTGATCGAAGATGTGCAGCTCAGTAACATCCGCATCTACGCGAAGGGAGGCGGCACGAAAGAGCAGGCTGCGCTCGAACCGGCGGAGCGGGAAAGTATTTATCCCGAGCCGGCGATGTTTGGTGATTTGCCTTCGTATGGATTCTTCGTCAGGCACGTCAAGGGATTACAGATGCGCGATGTGGAGGTGAGTTATCTGAGTTCAGACCTGAGACCAGCGTTTTGGTTGCATGATGTGAAGGGTGTCGAGTTTATTCACGTCAAAGCGCAACGTGAGAGTGATCTGCCGGTGTTTGTGTTGAAGGATGTGTCGGATTTTAGTTTGCAGCAGAGTTGGCCGTTACAGGACCAGCGCATTGGGCGCGTTGAAGGGCGGAAAGTTTTTTAGACAGGATGAACACGATTATCAGGATGAACAGGATTTATCCTGCACATCCTGAATATCTTGTAAATCTTGTCAACTAGCGCGGCTCTTCACCTTCGATGACTAGTTCATTCTTCACACTGAAAAGCCCGGGCACGCCGCGCGCGCGGATGTAAGCAAGCTGCGCGTCGCCCTTATTCGAAACAACTCCTTTCAGCGTTGCATGTCCACCATTGACGATTAAGTGAATCGGCGGCACAGACTGCGTGGCGTAGCGAAACAGCGGCGAGTTGAAGTTGTAGATCGCTCGGTATAACGCACGACGCAGCCGATCGTCATTTGGAGACAACGGCAACACCTCGATCTGATTATTCACTCGCGACACGCCGTCGACATCTTTCACGCGCCCCTCCGCGTCAGACTTCGTAGTCGGCCGCACGACCTGACCGCGCAGGACCACCGTGTTATCGGGCTGCACCTCGAACTCGAGCCAATCAAACACACCGTAGTAAGGCAACATTCTGAGTTCGTGTCTGACTTCACGGACCAGCTTGGCGTCAACCTGGCTGCGAGCAACAAGCGGCTGGCCAAAAATCGCCAGGAGCACCAATATCGGGAACACTTTTCTAATCACGACAACACCTCCAATTACACAAAAAGCACAAGAAGAATACCGATTCCGGTTTCTCTCTTCTTGTGCTTTTTTGTTCTTTTTTGTGGCGAACTGCGATCTTTTGTGACTACTGGCCGATTGGCTTATCGGTGGCCGTCGCCGGTTGCGTGTCGTTCACGTGAATCGTGTTCGCGTCGGAGTCGACGTAATAGAAATTCTTGCCCGTAGCGGAAACGCCCGTCGGTACCTGCGGGTCGGCATTGATCGTGTAACCCGGCTGTGTGGAGGTTGACTTCGGAATGACCTTCATCGTGTAGACGTAACCGTCCACGACCGGTGTGGTGCCGTCGAACCGCGCGTCGAGCAGGTTCTCTTTTCGCATTTCTTCAAAGGAGCCAAATGAGCTGCGTTGATGAGCGTTGAAGTAGAGCATCTGCTGCTCGGCGATTGAGCGCAACGTCTTCACCGCTGCCGCTTCGTTGGCGGCCCGAACGGCCGCTTTCCAGCCCGCGATGCCGACACCGATGAGAATGCCGATGATGGCGATAACGATCATCAACTCGATGAGCGAAAAACCGCGCTGGTTATTCTTAGTATTATTAAGGGGTTTCATAGTCAATCTCCTCGGGCACTTACACGAAGCGGTTAAATTTCGGTTCCGATTTCTGCTACGCTTGCCCAGTCTCCCTACGCGCCTTAGTCTACTACAGGAGTGCGCCCAGGTCATATTGGGCATATTGGTCACCATTGCACGCGCAGCCAACTTTTCTGTGCGACACGTGCTCTTAGCATGTAGAATGCAGGCCAATTCATGCGGAACCTCGAACCAGTCAGCAGTGGACAGATAGCGAGCGCCAACGCGGTCGAGCAGATCGAGCGGTTGCAAAGCGCTGTCGAAACCGTCATCAAAGGCAAGCCGGAGGCAATTCGGCTGGCGATTGTGACGCTGATTGCCGGTGGCCACCTGCTGGTCGAAGATGTTCCGGGTGTCGGGAAAACGACGCTGGCCCACGCGCTGGCACGTGCGCTCGATTGCGTTTTTCAACGCATTCAATTTACTTCCGATCTGCTGCCGTCTGACGTCATCGGTCTTTCTGTTTACAACCAGCACAGCGGCATCTTTGAATGGAAGCCGGGACCGGTTTTTGCCAATGTCGTGCTGGCCGACGAGATCAATCGCACCACTCCCAAAACTCAATCCGCACTGTTGGAAGCAATGGCCGAGCGACATGTTACGGCAGAAGGCGTCACGCACAATTTGCCGGCGCCGTTCATCGTGCTCGCGACGCAGAATCCAATCGAGCATCACGGCACTTATCCGTTACCGGAGTCGCAGCTCGATCGGTTCATGTTGCGATTGCGGATCGGATATCCGGCGCCCATCGATGAGCAAAAGATTCTTCGCGATCGTGAATACACGGATCCGCTTGACGATCTTGGACCGGTGATGACCGCATCCGAAGTTGTCGAGTTGCAACAGGCGGTCACATCTGTTTCGGTTGACGATGCCCTCGTGCACTATCTCATGCGCATCGTTGCCGCAACGCGCAACTCAGAGATGCTTGATCTCGGCGTGAGTCCGCGTGGTACGCTCTCGCTGTTTCGTGCTGCACAGGCTTTAGCGTTGGGTGAGGATCGCACCTACTGCATTCCCGACGATATCAAGCGACTCGTAGTGCCTGTGTTTGCGCATCGCATCGTGGTCAGTTCGCGATTCTCGTCGTCGCTCCGCCGCAGTGAAGAAGCCGAAGCCGTCCTCAACGAGATTCTGAAAACTGTCAGTGTTCCGTTGTGAAGTCTGAAGTCAACCTTGATCGCACTACTTTGAGTTCGCCGAAGACTTCGTGGCTGCGTGTGATCCTGGGAACGTTACTCGTTCTTGCCGGGCTGACGTCTGCGCTTGTTACGGTGCTTGCTCGTCGCGCTGAAGAGAGTGGACTGGCAGGCGCGGCCGCGATTCTTTCCCTCCTGATCGCTCTGCTGTTGACGATCTTTATTGTCCCGCCTCTGGCGCGTTCCGCCAGAACTGAAGTAGCTAATCTTGACTTTCCCTTCGAACCGACGAGTGGCGGTGGTGTGTTTCTGGTGATCATCATCGTGGTCGGATTTGCGGCCTGGAACACGGGAAACAATCTGCTGTTCCTGGTGTTCTCACTGCTTTGTTCCACGATGTTCATCGGCTGGATGGCGGCGCGAGCTTCGTTGCGCGACCTGACTGTTTCGGCGCGTTTTCCGGATCATATCTTTGCGGCAGAGCCCGCGCCGGTGATCGTGACTCTGCGCAACACGAAACGCGTTCTGCCTTCGTTTTCGATCATGGTTGAGGCACGTGGGCCCGGTAATGAGGTGATACCGAAACGTCGTCGCCGGCACGTCAAGCGTTTGCTAGCTTACTTCAGTTACGTGCCGCACAATGCTGCGGCGGAGCAGCGCGTTGAGCAACTCTTTCCGAATCGCGGTCATGTGTTGATCGATGGGTTTGAGTTGTCGACTCGATATCCGTTTGGATTTTTCCGGCGCCGTCGTCGCCTGCGCGCGCGCGATGTCGACATCATTGTTTACCCTAAGCCGGAAGCGATCGGCGACGAGTTGCACTTACTGCCAATGTATGCGGGACGAGTGCCCGCGTCGCGACGAGGCGCTGGACACGATCTGTTTTCACTGCGTGACTATCAGCCACAGGATGATCTGCGTCACATCGATTGGAAAGCAACGGCGAGATCGCGGCGTCTTACAGTGCGAGAGTTTACTTCCGAAGATGAGAGACGCATCACGATCGTGCTCGATACGCAAATCCCGCGCGGAGCGGAGCAGAAACTATTGGAGCGATTCGAACGTGGTGTAGTTCAGGCGGCGTCGTTGACAAAACACTTTATCGACGAGCGCGCTGAAGTCAGTCTCGTGCTCGGCAACGATGTTGGACCATTTGGTTCAGGCATGGAGCATCTCTATCGCTGCTTGCGCCGGCTCGCCCTCGTCACGCCGGTGGATACTGATAAGCCGGAGATTGAGAGCCGCAACGTGGTTGAGCATGATTATGCGATTCTGTTGACGGCGGCGGCTCCGGGGTCGATACCGGCGAGTGTCTGGCGGACGAGCCACGTCATTTATTTATAGCCACAAAAGGCACAAAAAGCACAAAAAAGAAAAAGCAGAGATGGCGCTGAATACTGCGGGTGCGTCGGATAAGAGTTCTACTTATTCACGGTCAACGATCGTCTTGATCGGGATTTGTTTCGTGCTGTCCGGAGCGACGGGGCTGATCTACGAAGTGCTCTGGGCGCGAATGCTCGGGCTCGTGTTTGGCGCCACCACGCTGGCGGTGAGTACGGTGCTGGCGGCGTTCATGGGTGGGCTCGCACTCGGCAGCGCGCTGGCCGGAAAATTTGCGCAACGGATCAGAAAGCCGCTGAGTGTTTATGGTGCGATGGAGATTCTCATCGCTTTGTATGCGCTGTTGGTGCCGTTGCTATTTCGCTGGATCGATCATGTTTACGCGCTGATCTGGCAACAACTCCAGCCTGGTTACTTCAGTTTTAGTCTCTGGCGTTTCCTGCTTTCGAGCGTCGTGCTGCTCGTGCCTACGACGTTGATGGGAGCGACGTTGCCGGTTCTGGCCGCCGCTCTCGTTCGATCGTCAGGTCGGGATTCCAATTCAGTAACGAGGCTTTATGCGTGCAATCTTGTAGGTGCGATTGTGGGCACACTTGCGGCGGGTTTTGTGTTGCTGCCTTGGCTTGGTGTTCGGACCACGATCGCAGTTGCGGCGGCGCTCAATATTATTGTCGGCGGGATTGCGATCATTTTGCAGCGCCAGGCTCAGTCGTATGGCGAAGTCGCGGAGGAGAAAGTTGCAGAGCCCATCGCAGTTGTGGAAGGTCGTGGATTCTGGTTCTTTGCTGCGTTCGTTTCTGGTTTCGTCACGATCGGTACACAGGTTTCATGGACACGCGTCCTCACCATGATCATCGGATCGAGTACGTATGCGTTCAGCATTGTCGTCGCATTGTTTCTGATTGGACTCGCCATCGGTGCGTGGATTGTTGCGCGCAAGGATCGGTCGCCTCGATTGCGTCCGACGATTCTGGTGGTCGAAGTACTGACTGCCCTCAGTTTGTTGCTCAGTCTTTTTGTCCTCAACAAGATTCCCGTGCTTTTGATCACTCTTGGTTTGCGTCTCCAGATTGCTTCGTGGTTTGGCCTGCTCGCGTTGCAAATTCTCTCGGCGACACTGCTGATCCTGGCGCCGGCGGTGTTGATGGGGATGGTGATGCCGCTTGTACTCGTTTGGGCAGGGAGTGAAAGCAGGAAAGCCGTTGCGCGAGTTGGCCGCAGCTACGCAATCAATACGATCGGAGCGATCGCAGGTGCATTTCTCACCGGCTTTATTTTGATTCCGAAAGCGAGCACCAGATTCACGCTGCTTTTTGCGGCGACGTGTTGCTTGATCGTAGCAGGCGTCGCCTATCGACCCGTTTCCGGTGATCCGGCACTGAAACGGAGTCTGGCGATCGGATCAAGTTTTGTTCTCGTGATCGTGCTCTTTGTCGTGGCGCCGCGAATGAATCTCGCTGACCTTTCCATCGGTGCATACGACAGCCTCGTGCGCGTGATCGCACAAACTCGCGAGGTCGTGAAGGAAGACGAACCCGCGAGCGAATCAAACGTGCATGAGCTGCTGATGTATGACGAAGGACCAACGGCAACCGTGTCTGTTCGTCGCGATCAGGACACCGTGTCGATGGCCATCAATGGGCGCACCAATGCTTCGGATAGCATTTTCGATATGCCGACCCAGGTGATGCTGGGACAGTTGCCGCTGCTGATCGCGCCAAAGATCGACAACGGTTTAATCATCGGCTACGCAACCGGCGTTACGGTCGGCGCGATGTTGCAGTCCCCCGTCCACTCGGTAACGTGTGTTGAGCTCGAGCCGGGAACGATTGCGGGATCGGAGTTCTTCAATCACATCAACAATCGTCCGCTCGACGATCCACGTACGAAGCTGATCATCGACGATGCGAGAACGTTTTTGCGCGTGACTCCGAATCGTTACGACATGATTGTGAGCGAACCGAGTCATCCGTGGGTGCCCGGAGTCGCGAATCTGTTTACCGAAGAGTTTTTTGAACTGGGGCGCGCGAGATTGAACGACGACGGAATCTGGGTGCAGTGGGTGCAGATCTATCAACTCTCGACCGAGAGTTTGCGGTCGGTGCTGGCGACTTATCAGAAAGTCTTTCCGCATGTGCTCGTGTTTCGTGTTGGTGGTTTGAATAAAGGAAAAGATCTGTTGTTGATTGGAAGCAATCGGCCATTGAACCTTAATCAGTTGTCGCAGCGGTTCGCAGATCCGCGAATCGCAGCCGAGCTTTCGCGGGTTGATTTGAAGTCAGAGGCAGACGTTCGAGGGTGGTTTGTTTGTGACGAGTCCAAACTTGGACCAGCAGTAGCGGGCGCTAAGATTAATACCGACGACAACATGCACATTGAGATGACCGTCCCCCGTGAAGCCTTTCGACCATTGATGAAGAGCAACGCTGAATGGGTAGAAGCGCTGGCAAAATAAAATCCGATCATTTTATCCGCGTTTATCCGCGGCCTTTTCCGCCGCAACCTCGCCACTGCGTATACAATCCGGTATTCCAGCGCCACGATAAGAATTGCCTGCCAGCGCCAACCCCGGAACTTCTGCGACAAGCTTTTCTATTTCGTTAATCCGATCGAGATGCCCGACTTCGTACTGCGGCATCGATCTCTCCCACTTCGCGACTTCCACAAATAACGGATCTTCACTGATCCCCAACAACTCCCGTAGATCTGCTTCAACCTTCGTCGCCAGCGTTGTTTCGTCGAGTGCGAAGATCTCCGGCTGTAACGCACCGCCGGCAAACGCGCGCAGCAGAACGTGTTCATCCGGCGCGCGATCTGAAAACTTCACGCTGCTGAAAGTGCATGCGATCAAAGATCTCTTCTCAATGTAGGGGACAACAAAACCGAATCCGTTGAGTGGATGCGCGATGGCTGAGCGCCGGTAAGCGAAATTGATTGTTGCCGTCGATGCGTAATTGATCGCTTTGAGCTTTTGCACGAGCAGTGTGCTCGTATCGTTTAAAAGAGACGCGGCGATGTGCGCGGGCACGGCTAGACAAACTGCGTCTGCCTGAAGTTTTTCGCCCGTGTGAGTGGTGATTGTCCAACCCGAGTCATTTAGGTGCAACGTCTCGACGCGCGTATTCAGTCGAACTTCTGCTTTGATCTGAGCAAGTGCATCCACCAGCACTTGCATGCCGCGATCGAATGACAGAAACAAACTGTAGCGCGCGCCGCTGGTGCCGGTCTTTTGCGATCTTCCCGTGCGCAGCATCGCGAGGATCAGACTGCGATGCTTTTGTTCCATGTCGAGAAATCGTGGCAAGGTTGCGCGCAGGCTCAGTGTTTCCGGATTAGCCGTGTAGATGCCGCCGACCATCGGTTGGGCCATTCGTGTGAGTGCTTCTTCACCGAGCCGGCGTCGCACGAAGCTCGCGAGACTCTCGTCGCCGTTTGTGTTTTTGCGCGGCAGAATCAGATCGGCGGCCATGCGCGCCTTGCCGGCAAGGCTGAAGATGTCGCTCGTGATGAACGGCCACATCCGTGACGGCGCAAGCAGTTGAAATCCTTCGGGCACCGCACGCAAGCGGCCGTTTCTCACGATAAAACTGCGCCGGTAAGTCTCGTTTGTTTCGATTATTTGCGACTCAAGCCCGAGGCGTTTCGCGAGTTTGAGTGCTTCAGGTTTTTCTGAGATGAAAGAATCCGGACCGCGCTCGAGCAGGAAACCATCGCGATGTTCGGTTTGAATCGTGCCCCCAAGCCGGTCAGAAGCTTCGAGCAGCGTGACGTTTATCGATTGATCGATTTCACGCAGACGGTGCGCCGCCGCCAGACCAGTAATCCCACCCCCAACGACGACAATCCTGTTCATCCTGCAAATCCTGTCTAACTAACCCGACAGCAATCGGGAGCACAGACATTTTCTGACATTCGATTCTCCACCCGCTCGATCAACAACTCGCGAATCATCTTCACGAACGCCGGATGCGTACCCGCCGTCGCCGCCCTAACCATCTTCATCCCCAACTCCTGCGCCACCTTCTGTGCCTCTAAATCGAGATCGTAAACCACTTCCATGTGATCCGAAACGAAGCCAATCGGCGCCACCACTACGTCAGTTATCCCATCAAGATGCAGCGCTCGCAGATGATCGCTGATATCTGGTCCAAGCCATGGCTGCATCGGCGACCCGCTGCGGCTTTGATAAACGAGTTGCCAATTCTTAATTCCAACCGCAGACGCGATTAAGCCGCCAGTCTCCGCCAGTTGCGCCGCGTAATCGCAATTCACCGCCATCGATTCAGGAATACTGTGCGCAGTAAACACCAGATTCACCGGCTCAGTATTCTCGAACTGGGCCAACACCGTGCGAACGTGATCGACATTCGCCTGGATGAACAGCGGGTGGTTGTAGAACACGCGCAGCTTCTCGACGCGCGGTGCGTTGGTTCCAACCGCCGCCTGTGCATCGCTGATGTTCTGAAGATACTGTCGGCAACTGGAATAAGAGCTGTAAGCAGAAGTGACAAAGGCCAGCGCATTCTTGATACCGTCGCGCGTCATTTGCGCGAGCGTGTCGGGAAGCAATGGATGCCAGTTGCGATTGCCCCAGTAGATCGGCAGCCGCGGCCCATTCTCATCCAGCTCTTTCTGCAACGCCGCGATCATATTTCGATTCTGTTGATTAATCGGACTGACACCGCCAAACATCTCGTAGTGGTGCGCCACCTGCAGCATTCGCTCGCGCGGCACATTTCGCCCACGCAGCACATTCTCGAGGAACGGCATCACATCATCCATCCCCTCCGGCCCACCAAACGACACCAGTAGCAAGGCGTCAAAATCCGTCTTCAAATCCGTGTTCATCTGTGGCTAAGCTCGTGCACCATCTCCACTAACGCGACGACATTCTCAACCGGTGTCTCCGGCAGAATCCCATGACCAAGATTGAAAATATGCCCCCGCCGTCCACCCGCTTGATCCAGAATGCGCTTCGCTTGCGCACGCAAAACATCCTGCTTCGCAAACAACGTCACCGGATCGAGATTCCCCATCACCGCGACGTCGTGACCAACACGCTGCCACGCTTCGTCGAGTCGCACACGCCAGTCAAATCCGATTACATCCCCACCGGCTTCGCGCATCAGTTCCAGCAGTGCCGCTGTTCCCGTCCCGAAGTGAAGTACCGGAACGCCCTGCGTCACGTTTCTAATCACGCTCTGCGTGTGTGGCAGCACGAACTCGCGATAGTCATCCGGGCTCAAACACCCGACCCATGAATCGAACAACTGCACCGCCTGCGCCCCGGCAGCGATCTGAGCGTTGAGATATTTCACGAG
The DNA here is from genome assembly GCA_035694465.1 of Pyrinomonadaceae bacterium. GTDB lineage: Bacteria > Acidobacteriota > Blastocatellia > Pyrinomonadales > Pyrinomonadaceae > PSRF01. The sequence continues at coordinate 45,294 of DASSFI010000029.1, forward strand.
CGCCCTCGAAATCAACGACATCATCGCGTGCCATGCACCGGGGTCGTTGTACATCAAGCGCTTCGTGTGTACGTAATTCTTCGATCCACCGCCTTCCGTCACGTATGACGCGAGCGTGAACGGCGCCCCGCAAAAGCCGATCAACGGAATGTCAGGTTTGAGTGCCGCACGGGTTTGTCTGATTGCCTCATAAACAAACTCCAACGCGTTCGCATCTTCAAGCTCCTTCAACTCTTCAACATCTGACGGCTTCCGCACCGGGTTATGAATCACCGGCCCCTCGCCCGCGGCAAACTCCAGGTTGATCCCGAGTGGCTCGAGTATCAATAAAATGTCAGCAAAAATAATCGCCGCATCAACGTTTAGTCTTTCAACCGCCGTCACGGTCACTTCCGCCGCCATCTCCGGCTTCTTGCAGAGCTCTAGAAAAGTCGTCCGCGCGCGCACCTCGCGATACTCGCGCATATACCTTCCCGCCTGGCGCATCAACCAGATCGGCGTATACGGCGCCGCCTCCCCGCGGCACGCTCGCATGAATGGACTGTTTTCGAGTGATTGAGTCAAAGGAAGGTGATTATATATTTTGTTTTGGAGTGAAGACAGCGCGCCTGTAAGATAAGGTGCGTATTTCCAATTTTCCTCGAGGGTAAGCCCCCGTGCCCAACGTAAAACCCGCCCGCAACGGCGTCTTCATCTCTTACACCCGCAGTGACGGCGAAGAGTTTGCCAACCGTCTCCGTGGCCGGCTGGAAACCGAAAACATTCCACTCTGGCAAGACCGCGTCTGCATGGAAGGCGGGCGCGACTGGTGGTTGCAGATCACTGCGGCCCTTGATCAAGTGGAGTTTATGGCACTCGTGATCACCCCCAACGCATTGTTGTCAGATAATGTGCGAAAAGAGTGGCGCTACGCTCGTCAGCAAGGTGTTTGCGTTTATCCGATTAAAGGTATACCTGATCTCGACATCAATAGCTTGCCGCGCTGGATGCGAAGCGCGCATTTCTACGATCTCGGAACAGTCGAGGAAAATCTCGAGGGACCAGCGTGGCGGAAGTTCGTCAACGATCTGAGCACGCGCTGTCAGGTGCCACGCGTGCCATTTATGGTTGGCGATCTTCCGGAGGGCTTCGTACAGCGCCCAGATGAGTTCGATCGACTTCTCAAACTGCTTTGCGATGAGCGACGCGAGGAACCAATAGCAATTACCGCAGCACTACGTGGAGCAGGTGGCTACGGCAAGACGACGTTGGCTAAGGCATTGTGTCACGATGAGCGGATTCAAGATGCCTTTGACGATGGCATACTGTGGGTAACGCTCGGTGAGAATCCCGGGGATCTAAGGGGTACGGTAGGAGACCTGATCGAAACGCTCAGCGAAGAGCGTCCGGGTTTCACGACGCTTGACGCAGCAGTCAATCGCTTCAAGGAGTTGCTGGCTGATCGCGATATCCTGCTCGTGATCGATGATGTTTGGAATCGCGCCCACCTTAGTCCATTTATTCAAGGCGGTCCACGCTGCGCTCACCTAATCACGACGCGTGACCTGGCAACTTTGCCCGTTAGCACGGAGAAAGTTCGCGTGGATGCAATGCAGCAAGACGAAGCGACCGCCTTACTTACTGTCGGTCTCGATCAGACATTACTTTACGACGCTGGACTGACCAGCGAGTTGAAGAAACTCACTTCGCGTTTGGGCGAATGGCCGCTACTGCTAAGTCTCGCGAATAGCGCACTCCGCAATCGCATCGATAATGAGAATCAATCACCACTCGACGCGGTGAACTGGGTGAATAAAGCACTCGCAAAGCGCGGATTGACGTACTTCGATGCCACCAATTCGGACGAACGTCATCAAGCAGTCGCTAAAACAATCGACGTCAGCCTTGCTTTATTAACGCCCAAACAACGCGAACTCTACAGTGAACTGGCCATCTTTCCGGAGGACGTTGAGATTTTCCTCGCTACACTTGAAAAGCTGTGGGGTAGGAGCGGTGGGTTTGATGAATTCGATACCGAAGAATTATGCAGTCGATTGAATCGCCTGTCTCTCCTCTGGAGTTACGACGCCCACCAACGACGAATCCGTTTGCATGACGTAGTGCGGAAATTCTTGATTGAGCAACAAGGTGACTTGCTGCCGTCAGTGCACGCGCAACTGCTCAATGCGCATCGTCCAACCGGTTCATCTAGCTGGGCAGAAATGCCTGCCGACGAGCCCTATCTTTGGGAACATCTCGCGCATCATCTTGTCGAGGCTGGTCGCGGCGATGAGTTAGTCGCAACAGTCAAAGACTGGCGTTATTTGGTTTCCAAAACGCTCTTACGTAAATCACTTGCGGTGGAGGCTGACTTACTTGCCGGCGAAAGGGTGGTAGCCAAAGATGATTTCTTGCCTGTGCTACGTCGGAACTTTGTGAACTGTGGTCATCTTTTGAATCGATGCGAGACGAGAGAGGGAATCGAACTGACACTCTTTTCGCGCCTGCAACATCTAAATGATTTGAGGCCACTGACGACGGATCTTGAACGGCATTTGAAACGCCCGTGTCTTCTTCCCGGGCAAAGGCTGCCCGACCTCCCCCCTCCAGCGCTGGTGCGAACGCTGAGTGGTCATGCGGGTATGGTGAGAGGCTGCGCGGTGAGCGCGGACGGAGCGACGATAGTGTCGGCCTCGTATGATGAGACACTGAAAGTGTGGGATGGGCGCCGTGGTGCAGAACGCTTTACGCTGAGGGGCCATGCGGGTTGGGTGAATGGCTGCGCGGTGAGCGCGGACGGAGCGACGATAGTGTCGGCCTCGCATGATGGGACGCTGAAAGTGTGGGATGGGCGCAGTGGCGCGGAACGGTTTACGCTAAGGGGCCATGCGGGTTGGGTGATTGGTTGCGCAGTGAGCGCGGACGGAGCGACGATAGTGTCGGCCTCGTATGATAGGACGCTGAAAGTGTGGGATGGGCGCAGTGGCGCGGAACGGTTTGCGCTGAGGGGCCACGCGGGTTGGATGACTGGCTGCGCGGTGAGCGCGGACGGAGCGACGATAGTGTCGGCCTCGTATGATGGGACGCTGAAAGTGTGGGATGGGCGCAGTGGCGCGGAACGGTTTACGCTGAGCGGCAATGCAGGTTGGATCATTGGTTGCGCAGTGAGCGCGGACGGAGCGACGATTGTCTCGGCCTCGGATGCTCGGACGCTGAGAGTGTGGGATGGGCGCAGTGGCGCGGAACGGTTTACGCTGAGCGGCAATGCGGGTGTGCTGAGTAGCTGCGCGGTGAGCGCGGACGGAGCGACGATAGTGTCGGCCTCGTATGATGGGACGCTGAAAGTGTGGGATGGGCGCAGTGGCGCGGAACGGTTTACGCTGAGCGGCCATGCGAGTGTGGTGATTAGCTGTGCGGTGACCGCGGACGGAGCGATGATTGTCTCGGCCTCGGAGGATCGGACGCTGAGAGTGTGGGATGGGCGCAGTGGCCCGGAACGCTTTACGCTGAGTGGCCATGTGGGGGTGGCGAGGGGCTGCGCGGTGAGCGCGGACGGAGCGACGATAGTGTCGGCCTCGGATGCTCAGACGCTGAAAGTGTGGGACGGGCGCAGTGGCGCGGAACGCTGGACGCTGAGCGGCCATGAGGGTGTGCTGATTGGCTGCGCGGTGAGCGCGGACGGAGCGACGATAGTGTCGGCCTCGGATGCTCAGACGCTGAAAGTGTGGGATGGGCGCAGTGGGACAGAGCGCTTCACGCTGAGAGGCCATGTGGGTGTGCTGAGTGGCTGCGCGGTGAGCGCGGACGGAGCGACGATTGTCTCGGCCTCGTCTGCTCAGACGCTGAAAGTGTGGGATGGGTGCAGTGGCGCGGAACGCTTCATGCTGAGGGGCCATGCGGGTGGGGTGAGTGGTTGCGCGGTGAGCGCGGACGGAGCGACGATAGTGTCGGCCTCGTATGATCAGACGCTGAAAGTGTGGGATGGGCGCAGCGGAGCGGAGCGCTTTACACTTGGCGGCCATGAGGGTGCGGTGAATGGCTGCGCTATAAGCGCAGACGGAGCGACAATCGTCTCGGCTTCGGTAGATGCAACTCTGAAGGTGTGGGATAGCAGTGGCGCGGAACGCTTCACGCTGAGCGGCCATGTGGGTGAAGTAAGAGGCTGTGCGATGAGCGTCGATGGAGCGCTGATTGTCTCGGCTTCAGATGATGGAACGCTGAAAGTCTGGGATGGCAGCACCAGAGAGTGCATATCAACTTTACAGGTCGATGGACTTTTGTCCAGCTGCGCCTGCTCTGCTGATGGCGAAATAATCGTGGCAGCAGGGGCTAGCGGAGTTTACTTCCTCCGCTTGATGCGCTAGCTAAAACAGCCACGGATGAAACGGATTTAAAGACCGATCTGCGCTGATCCGTCCCCAATCCGTAAAATCTGCGGCCGAACTTTCCCGCCAATCCGAACGTTATCCGCAACGGATCGCCCCCGAAGGTCACTAACTTATAATTACCGCTCTCAGATCTTGGTGTAAAACGGGGTTAACGACTACAATGTGCCCCAAAATGCCGCTACAGTCCGGCTGCCTTGTAGAATCTTGTCACAAGTCAGTAACTTGCGGTGTTTGCACTGTTGAGAGAGCGGTGATTGATGAACGGACAAGCTAGAGCTTTGATCGAGTCCATGCCTAACGACATCGGGACTGAGGCGGTTGGTCCGCTCAGTTTCGACGAAGCGTTTACCCTCCATCACCGTGCCGTTTTTCGGACGGCTAGAGCTGTTGTTCGCGATTCGGCTATCGCCGAAGACGTGACGCAGGAAGTGTTTCTAAGACTTTATCGCAATCTCAACGCTACGCCCGGCGAGGAATTATTGCGGGCGTGGCTTTTGCGCGTGACTCTTAACGTGGCGCGAAACACCTTGCGGGGTCAAAGCCGCTCGATGGTTCGCGATAACGAGTATCACAAGAGCGCGAATGAAACCGGCATTTTTGCCGACGCACCGGAAGAAGACTACGAGCGCCGCATGGCAATCGAGGAAGCTCGCCGCGCGTTGGACAAAATAAAAGAGCCGATGAGAAGTTGCCTGCTACTAAAACAGCAGGGACTCTCATACCGCGAAATCGCCACCAGCCTGTCTCTAAAGGAGACAAACATTGGCAGTCTGGTAGCCCGCGGACGCAAAGAGTTTGCGAGGGTTTACGGTAAGATCGGAGGCAAACGATGACGTGGTGTTTGGATGAGGCAAAGCTGCAAAGCTATTTCGACGGTGAACTTTCCCTCGATCAGATGGAAAGTGCCACTTCGCATCTGGCTTCATGCGTAACTTGTGCGGCTGCAGCGCGCGAACTGGAAGAGGAATCGGCATTTGTAATGTCGGTTTTGGCCGCGGAATTTGAAACGAGTGTGCCCACGGAACGGCTGCGCGAGCGTATCGACGCGGCAGTTCTGGGTGAGCGGTTGGCAATCGCTGAAACAACACAGAAAACCTCCGGTCTCGCGGGATTTTTCTCCGGTTTACTTAATTTCGGCACCCAGCGGTCTCTCGGTTATGCGAGTTTGGCAGTGATACTGGCGTTTGCGGCGATTTTTGCAGTGGTGAAGTTCCGCAGCACACCTTCAGTTAATCCATCAGTCGAGAGTCAGACGGCCACAGTCGTTAATACACCGTCTGAAAGGGTCACCCAAATTGACAACTCGCCAGCAAGCGGTTCGGTTGAGACGGTAACGCCGCGAAAATCTACTGGAAGTGTAGCAAAACCGACCTATCGTCCAGCGAAATTTACGCCGGATGCAGATCCGAAGCCGGCGCCGGTAAAATTACTTCCCGGTGAACGTTCCTACCTGCAAGCCATCGCTCGACTCGATTCCACCATTAAATCAAACCAAAAGGCAATGAGACCCTCTCTCCAGGTCGAGTACGAACGCAATCTCGCAGTTGTCGATCGTGCCATTGCAGCTACGCGTAGCGCGGCAAAGAGCAATCCGAATGATCCCGATGCGGCCGATTTCATGTTTGCTGCCTATCAAAGCAAAGTCGATCTCCTGAACACGATTGCCGATGCACGTCTCGGTGGAGGTCGCGGACACTGAAAGGGCCGGGTTCTAAGTTGACAAAGAAGTTGTTCGCAGTCTGTGTAGTAGCCGGCCTCTTACTCTCTCTCGCAGTTGCCGTCCAAGCTCACGACGAAAAAACAGATACAAAACCGGGCGAAAAGGTTGAGCGCTCGCTCGCCGTCGATGCCGAAGCTATCGTCACCCTATGTGTTGCCTCGGGGACACTTACCGTGCGTGGCTGGGAAAAAAGTGAGATTCGAGTTCGTTCTCTGGACGCTACCCAAATCGATTTTCGTCGCATCGAGAAAGTTAAAGATACGTCTAAGCCGGCGACACGTGTCGACGTCATGGTGCTCAACAAGGGCACAGGCGTGAATCCCAAGTTCGATTGCCAGGCGATCGCAGACGTTGAGATGGAAGTACCGGCGGGCGCCACTGTTCAGGTGCAGACGCGCGATGGCGACATCATTATCGCCGGCGTCGCAGGCGCTTATGCGGGATCTCAGAACGGTGATATTTCGATCGAACGGGCCACCAAACTGGTCGAAGCGGGCAGTGTTGGCGGCAGTATTATCCTGAAGAATTCCAGTGGTCGCATAAATCTGAGCTCGGCTGGCGGTGGCGTTGAAGTCGTCAATGTTCGAGCTGTTACTGAAGACGACACGTTCGAGGTAGGAACTGTAAGTGGTGATATTCAACTGGATCGAATCACCAATCCGAAGGTTACCGCAAAGACGGTTAACGGAACGGTGACGATGAATGGGCCGCTTGTGAAAGCCGGTTCGTACGGATTTACCAACATGACGGGCGACATCGTTTTGGCGATGCCGCACGATGCTTCGTTTCAGTTAATCGCAAAAGTCTCAGATAAACACGACATTGTTTCGGATTTTCCATTGAAGTTTTTGATTGACGCGACGCCACCGCCTCCTCCGCCCGCTGTTAAGCCCAAGACTCCCGAAGCCAAGGGAAAAACTCCTGAAACCAAGGGCAAAACTTCTCCCACGCCGAACTCAGGATCGATGATCGGGCCAATCATCATTGAAAGGACAATGCCGGCGCCTTATGTCCCACGCCGCATCACGGCGGTCTGCGGCTCCGGTGACGCCAGCATTTCGATCGCCTCCTTCGGCGGTACCGTTCGCCTCAAGAAAATCTAGCCACAAAAAGGCACAGTGACCACAAAATCAGAAAATGGCATTTTGTGGGGGTTTTGTGCCTTTTTGTGGCTAATTTTTTATTTGCCACAAGGTGGCGAGGGTCGGTGTTCTGACTATAGAGCAACGCAGAAGGGCCGGGGGTGGTTGGAACTAGTTATTTCAGAACTGACTGCTCTCGGTCCTAAAAAAGAGGTCTTCGAAAATGAACAACACGGGACGAAATAAGAAATCGGGTTACCTCGTGGCGCTACTTTTGATGGTGGGCCTGGCGGCGTTTTCAAATTCGATGAGAGAGCTGGCGGAAATTCACCAGTTCACCATCAACACAAGCCGTCTGATTGCCGAGTATGTTGTTCCCGCGGAGATGCCGCAGACCCCGCAGATCCCGCAAGTTATTGTCGCGAAGCTCGAAAGTTGTAACAGTAAATCGGCGGACGAACTTCCCTGGCTCGAAGATGTCGAAGGAATTACGGAGCCGGGCGGAGTAGCAGTGACGGTTCCTGCAAAGCCGGTTAGTGTTGAGAAGGCGGAACGACGCGTACGAATCAAGCCGACCGACGTCCAACTCGCAAAGTTAAACAAATGGCGACCATTTGATTTCGAGCCAGGGCAGTTTGAATTCCGAGTTTCGACTGATGATAACGAAGGCAGCGCTCAGACGCTGTTGCCGTCGACCCTGTTCAAAGCGAAGAATCGCAAGCACAATGTAATCAGACTAAACCCTCGCGATCGTGAAATGATTTTGAAGACGTTGAATCGAAGTATTAATCTACGCACTGCCAGTTAAATAATTTCTTAATAGGAACGAGAGAGCGCCCAATGTTAATGAAACCCCTCATCAGCGTGGTACTACTGAGCGTTGCCCTGACCAGCAATGGAATCGGCCGTCAGGAACTACGCCAGGTCCCGGCGGGACCGTCCACCGCAGAATCGACTTCAGTGGTCGCTGAACCGGGTGAACCCGGTGAAGAGATGCGCGAGGAGTTTCATCAAACCTATCCACTATCGCAAACCGGCCGCGTGAGTCTTGAAAACATCAACGGCGATGTCCAAGTCAAGATTTGGGATCGTCCTGCCGTGCAAGTCGACGCAGTCAAAAAAGCCTATCGCAAAGATCGTCTATCAGAAGCAACCATCGACGTTAACGCGACTGAAGAAATCATCAGAATAAAAACCGAATATCCGGACGGTCCACAGAACTTCCGCAGCGGTCAGGGTCGTTGGGATAACCCCGCGACAGTTGATTACACATTAACTGTGCCGCGCCGGGCGGTGCTCGAATCAATCGAGCTCGTCAACGGCTCTTGTGACATCGATGGTGTTGAAGGCAACGTCAAGGCGTCGTCAATCAATGGCCGTCTCACTGCCAAAGGCCTGCTCGGTGAAGCGAGACTGTCGACGATCAATGGTCCGCTCAATGCGAGTTTTAATCAGCTCGACGACTCGAGACCGATTTCACTGGGTTCAGTTAATGGGAATGTGACCCTCGTGATTCCGTCAAATGCAAATGCTTCAGTGCGCGCGGGGACGGTTCATGGCGGTATCTCCAACGACTTCGCGTTGAAGGTCAAGCATGGCGAGTACGTCGGACACAGTATGGACGGACAGATCGGTAATGGTGGTCCAAAGATCAAGCTCGGCAACGTCAATGGTGGTATCCGAGTCTCCCGCGCGCAGGACGGATTGCCGCTGAGCCCGGCACTGCCGATTCAGGGTGAGACTGCTGAGGAAGCTGAAAAAGCTGATGACGTGGACATTGCCGTCACCGTAGCCGAGAAAGTACGGGTTCAGATTGATACGGAACGGGTCGCACGCCAGGCGCAGCGAGATGCACAGCGTCAGGTTGATGTGGCAATGCGCCAGGCGCAGCGCGAGATCGAGCAGGCCCAACGAGACGTAATCCGCCAACAGCGCGACCAGGCACGCCAGCAAAGAGCGATCAGTATCAGCAAGGGCAGAACCACTGATTACAGTCAGAAGGTCACAGCGAAAGAGACGCGCACGTTTGCGGTGAGCGGATCGCCGCGCATCACGCTCAACACTTTCGACGGCCAGGTAACAGTGCGTGGGTGGGACAAGCAGGAAGTGACCTACACCGCGACCAAGGCCGCGCACGACGAAGATACTCTCAAAAACATTTCAATCGAGTCCCAACAACAAGGAGAGGCGGTCTCCATCACCGCTACCAACAACGATCAGGAAGGCGGCAGCGTAAACTTCGAGCTTTACGTCCCGCGACAATCAACTCTTCACGTTTCATCCGGAGATGGTGCTCTTAACCTCGAAGGAGTCAAAGGCCAGATCACGCTTCGTTCGGGCGATGGTCCAATCGAAGTCGCAAATGGCGGCGGACAGCTTCAGGTCAACACCGGCGATGGTGTGATCCGCGTCATCAAGTTTGACGGTCAGGTAGACGCGCGCACTGGCGACGGCGAGATCAATCTGGATGGAAACTTCAACGCAGTCACAGCGAGAACCGGCGATGGTATGATCTCTCTGAGCGTCCCGGCCGGCTCGAGCTTTACGATTGAAACCAATGCTCCGGATGAAATCAGCAATGAGGGTTTTATCGTGGCTGAGGACATCACGCCTTCCCCGCGCGTCAAGCGCTGGAGGATCGGCAACGGCGGCAAGGTGTTCATTCTCAAGACCGGCGACGGAAAGATTCTTCTGCGCCCACGTCAGTAACATTGTTGGTAGTACCCGGACGCCGTCGGTATCGTCTGCGGTCCAGGGTTAGTTTCAAAAAATAATCTGCGCTCCGGAAGATTCTTTGGACTGAATGCGTCCAACTGAGCGGGAACTTTCGAGCAGCTTCGGAAACAACTAACTGCATTCGTTTCTAAAACTGCGACTAAGGACACGTCTTCATGAAGGCCGCGTTGCTCAGCACTGCTCTGATCTGCCTCTGCGGTCTCTCCGTCTATTCACAAAACCCCGCACCTACTCCGCAGCCGTCGCCAGCCTCGTTTACAAGTGAAAAAGCTGACAAGAACACGCCGGCGGAGACTACGGCAGCCAAGAGCGGCAAAGCCGCACTCGAACTGCCGCTGGAGAAGTTGAATCCGGTCAAAGCAGTTTTATTTGCGAAGCCGCCTGTAATTGACGGAAAGCTTGACGACGAAGTCTGGCAAACGGCGGTCGTGCTGAAAGACTTCTACCAGATTCAACCCGGTGACAATCTAATTCCGGAAAATCGCACCGAAGTCAGGATCGGCTACGATGCCCGTTTCCTGTATCTCGCCTTTCACTGTTTTGACGATCCCACGAAGGTGCGGGCCAACATTCCCAAACGCGACCAGATCTGGGACGACGACTACGTCGGAATTCTCTTCGACACCTTCAACGATCAGCGACGTGCTTATGAGTTTGATTTCAATCCCCTCGGTGTTCAGGCCGACGGCATTTGGACTGAGGGACAGGGCGAAGACTTCAGTCTCGACCTCGTGATGGAGTCGAAGGGAATGGTTACGAGCGACGGCTACACGATTGAAGTCGCCATCCCTTTCAAGTCGCTGCGTTACGTTGCCGGTAAAGACAAGTTGTGGGGTGTTCATTTCTGGCGCCGCACCAAGCGTTTGAATAACTCGCTCGACATGTGGATTCCGATGGACCGCGACAAAAGCAGTTGGCTCGCGCAGGCGGGCCATCTGACCGGACTCGAAGGTCTTTCGGCAGAACGAACACTCGAGCTGATTCCGAGTCTAACTATCTCTGAAACCGGCAAACGGAAAACGTCGCTTCCTTTCAACGCCAAAGCCGGAACTCCCGACCCGGGACGTTTTGTGAACGAGCCCATCGACTTCGATCCGGGCCTAACCGGCAAATACACGCTCACGCCGACTGTTACGCTCGACTTCACTCTGAATCCCGATTTCGCGCAGGTGGAATCAGATCAGTTAGTCGTGACCGCGAACCAACGTTTCCCGATCTTCTTTGAAGAGAAGCGACCGTTCTTCCTCGAAGGTATCGATATTTTCAACACGCAGATTGCCGCTGTTCACACCCGCACGATCGTCGATCCGGATTACGCCGTGAAACTCACGGGCAAAGTGGATCGAAACACGTTTGGTTTGTTGCTGGCTTCCGACAATGGTCCGGGAAATTTCAGTGAAGACGATCGCACGAATCCAAATGTGTTTCCCGGGATTCAGCGAGTAGTCGACAAAAACGCTTCCGTTGGAATCTTGAGATTGAAGCGCGACATTGGTAAGTCTGATTCGTTCATCGGCTTCTTGACGACTTATCGTCGCTTTGTCGATGAGTACAACGAGCTGGGCGGATTCGACGGCCGTTTTCGCGTCAACAAACAGACGACGTTTAGCTGGCAAGTGCTCGGGACGCACACGCGGCACCGGTTTTTCTTTCCCGAGGAAGGCCAGGTTCGCGATAGCAAGCAGAACGGTTTTATCTACGCCCTCGATTACAACCAGAACGGCCGCCACTTCGGGCACGAGTTTTCGATGGTGGGCCGCACGCGTTACTACGTCGCGGATGTCGGTTTTAATCGACGCAACAACACCAACAATCCCAACTGGTTCATCCGTTACAACTCCGAACCCAACGCAAAAGCGAAACTGATCTCCTGGCGCGTCTACACAGACTTCAACGCCAACTTCGATTGGCAAGGCCGCTCGCAAAACCTCAACAACGAAACACAGATTCAGTTTCAACTGCGCCGGCAGACGTTTCTCGGCGCTGGAGTTGACAAGGGTTACGACCGCGTTTTTGAGAGCGAGTTTGGACCAAAGCGACAGCCGGGTTCGAATTGTGTGGTCCAAAATACATGCACGTTTGCAGGTGAGGACAACGAACGATCGGCGCCGACCACGGGTCTATATTTCTTTGGCGGTTCGACCCCCAGCGCGAAGTACAACTTTAACTTCTTTTTGCTTCACGGTTGGGGAACGATGGATTTTGATTTCGGTGCTGGACCAAAGTTTCCGCGCGTGAGTCCGGCGGCGATCGCGGCGCAACAAGCTGCTGACGCCGGACTTTGTAACGCCAGTCCGGAGCCGGCAGTTTGCCGGTCACCGCAGGATCCTGGACCAGGCGATTTCTGGCATTTCGACGGCGGCATTACGTATCAACCGACCAGCGCGCTCAATGCGCGACTCAGTTACACCAAAGAACGACTGACGCGCTACGACACCGACCGGCTTGCGTTTGACGAGAATATTATCTCGCTCCGCACTACCTATCAGTTCACTCGTTTTATGTTTGCGCGTGGACGCGTCGATTACGACACGCTCGCTTCGAATGTTAAGGGACAGTTTCTGTTGGGATGGACACCGAATCCGGGCACAGCGTTCTACGTGGGTTACAACGATGATCTGAATCGAAATGGATTCAGTCCGTTTACGGGGCAACTTGAACCGGGTTTTCGTCGTAACGGAAGAACGTTCTTTATCAAGATGTCTTATTTATTCCGTCGCAGTTTTTAGTTGAAGAAAGATTTTGGCCGCCACGGTTCGATTGTAGGGGCGGCCCTCCGTGGCCGCCCTTGGGATTGAGTCGTGTTCGTAAAAGTCCGAGATCGGTGTTTTTGTGAATCCTGTTAGGCACACAAGGGCGGCCACGGAGGGCCGCCCCTACAGTACGTTCTAACTTTATGAAACTTTTCTCCCTTGTGTTTTTGTTGACGATTGCCGTCTGCGTAAACGCGCAATCGCTCGCACCCGCGGCGACACCCGAAGCTGATGCTAAGTCGACACCCGCGCCGTCGCCGGTCGCGGCCGTCAAAGCCGCTTTCGTCGTCCCGGAAGAAAAATCGAAACCGATCACGATTCCGAAGTTTGACAAAGCCCCGACCATCGACGGCAAACTCGATGAAGAAGTCTGGCAACAAGCAGCCGTACTGCGTGACTTCTATCAAATTCAACCCGGCGACAACACGCCGCCTTCGAAACCGACCGAAGTACTCATCGGCTTCGATGCGAAGTTTCTCTACATCGCCTTCAAAGCCACAGACGAACCCGACAAAGTTCGCGCCACCGTCGCGAAGCGCGACAATATTTTTCAGGACGACTACGTCGGCTTCATGCTCGACACGTTCAACGACAAGCGTAAAGCCTTCGAGGTCTTCTTCAATCCACTCGGAATTCAGGGCGACGGCATCATCACGGAAGGACGCGGTGAAGACTTCAGCGTCGACTTGTTAATGGAATCGAAAGGCATCATTCACGAAACCGGCTTCAACGTTGAGATTGCGATTCCGTTTAAGTCGCTTCGTTTCGAAGCGGGCAAAGGAAAACTGTGGGGCGCGCATTTCTTTCGTCGCATCAAGCGTCTCGAGAATGAACTCGATTCGTGGATGCCTTTTTCACGCAGTATCGACAGTAATCTCAGCCAGGCGGGACATTTGACGGGACTCGAAGGTATTTCAGTCGAACGCACGATCGAGTTGATTCCGAGTGCAACTGTCTCGCAGAACAGTCGCTTTGTTCCTTCTTTTGGCGGCATCCCGCGGGTCAATGATCCGGGCCGGATTGTCAACGAGCCTATTGGTCTCGATCTGGGATTGACTGCGAAGTTCATTCCCAGTTCGGCGGTGACGGTAGACCTCGCCATCAATCCTGATTTCGCCCAGGTTGAAGCCGATCAACTCGTAGTTACTGCGAACCAGCGTTTTCCGATCTTCTTTTCTGAGAAGCGTCCGTTCTTTCTCGAAGGCATCGACATTTTTCAAACGCCAATCACGGCAGTGCACACGCGCGCGATTGTCGATCCTGACGTGGCGGTGAAGACGACGGGTAAGTTGGGCCGCAATACGTTTGGCTTGATGGTCGCGAGTGATAATGGACCGGGAAATCTCAGCGCCGACGATCGCGGCAACTTGAATGCGTGTATTGATCGTCGTGCACTCGATCCGCGCGTCGTCTGCAACAATGAACGCTTTATTGATAAGAACGCCTACATCGGTGTGCTGCGACTCAAACGCGACGTCGGTAAAGAAAACTCGATCGGCATGATTGCCACGAGTTACAACTTCATCGACAAGCACAATCAAGTGTTGGGAATTGACGGTCGCTTTCGTCTCGACAAACAAACCACGTGGAGTTTCCAGACATTGGGAACTACCTCGCGTAACCTCTTCTTCGATCCGAACGACGGCGAGAATCGTTATCGCACCGGGAACGGGTTTGGATATTCAACCAGCTATAACGTTTCCGGTCGTAACTGGGGTTGGGAGATCTACGGCGAGGGATTCACGAAGGATTATCGCGCGGACGTTGGCTTCTTCCAGCGCACGAATTCAAATTTCAACTACGGCTTCCTGCGATACAATTCCGATCCCAATCCAAAGAAGAAGATCATCTCCTATCACTTTCATACTTTGACCCACGTCGATTACGACTGGCAGGGCCGGATGTACACGTGGGAATCGGAGAACCTGGTCGAGTTGCAGTTGCCACGGAATAGTTATATCGGATCGTGGTGGGAGCCGGGCTATGAACGGCTATTTGATCATGAATTTGGGGCGACGCGCGAGGCGAAGAAGTGTGATCCGTTTAAGACCACGGACAATGGTGGTTGCACGTTCTTTGGCAACAGCAATGAACGGGCGTCAGACAAGCAGCATCTTTCGTTCTACGGCGGTTCCAGTTTCAGCAAGAAGATCCAGTTCAATGCGCAGGTGACACATCGTTGGGGCCACTTTGATCTCGACTTTGGCAACGGCAGCAAGTATCCGCGCGTGAGTCCGGCGGCGTTGTTGTTGGGCCAGAAAGCGCCGCTCGATCCGGGGCGGGGAAGGCTGCTCCAGTTCAACGGCAGCATTACCTATCAGCCGACGAACGCGTTGCGCACGCAGTTCAGTATCAACTCGCAGCGTTTGCGACGGTACGACACCGGACTGGTGGCGTATAAGATCAACATCCTGACTGCTCGTGGTACTTATCAGTTTACGAAGGCCACGTTTGCGAGACTGATTCTCGATTACAACACGCTGAACTCGCGATTACGATCGCAGGCATTGTTGGGTTGGACGCCGAGCCCCGGCACCGCGTTCTATGCCGGTTATAACGACGATCTGAACTACGACAGTCCACATCCGTTCACGACCCAACTCGTCCCCGGCTTTCGCCGCAACTCGCGCGCGTTTTTCATCAAAGCGTCCTATCTAATCCGCAAAGGGTTTTAAATCGAAGGTAGTATGCATTTAACGCCTTCGGCGTTAATCATCAAACTGCTCGACGCACAATTGCTTTACGTATCTTTACATAACTTTACATAGATCATCTGAGTCCCCGGTGTCCTCATAGTGTGGCGCGTGTTAAACTGCAAAAGATGTCTCAGACTCGGATTCTTCTACTGGGAGTGTCGCTCTTGCTGGCGGCGCTTTTTTTGACCTCCTGCAAAAGCGATTATCAGGCTTCGCAACGACAAGGCCGCCCCGACGCAAAAACTACTCGACAGGTTAAAACAATTGCCGTCGCCGAAACCCCATTCGGTGAAACCGTAACTGCCAACGGCACGCTCGCCGCCTACGATCAAACAACCGTGAGCGTTAAAGTTCCCGGCCGCGTGCGTACAATCAGTGTAGATCTCGGCAGCGTCGTTAAACGCGGACAGGTCATCGCCCTGGTCGATTCTGAAGATTACCGCATTCGAGTACAGCAGGCAGAAGCTTCACTGGCCCAGGCACGCGCGCGTTTAGGACTCGCACCCGACGGCACCGATGATCGCGTCGATCCGGAGAAGACTGCGACTGTGCGCCAGGCTCGCGCCGTTCTCGATGAAGCTCGTAACAGTCGCGACCGCGCCGCCCGGCTCGTCGAACAGGGAGTAATTGCAAAAGCCGAGTTTGATACCGCAACCGCAACTTTCAAAGTTGCTGAAGGACGATATCAGGACGCCTACGAAGAGATTCGCAACCGGCAGGGAATTCTGGCGCAACGAAGATCTGAGTTAGACCTGGCCAGACAACAGTTGAAAGATACATCCGTCGTCGCGCCACTCGACGGCATTGTGCAGGAGAAGAAGACCAGCGTCGGTGAATACCTCGCCGCTGGCGCCCCTGTCGTCGACATCGTCAAAATGGATCCGCTGCGATTGCGAGCGCAGATTCCCGAACGTGAATCGCAAACTGTTCGTCCCGGTCAGGATGTTCGTGTAACTGTCGAGGGTGATGAAATTGTCTATCTCGGCAAGATAATGCGACTTAGTCCGGTGATTGCAGAACAGAACCGCGTACTAATGGTTGAAGCTGACGTGCGAAATAATGGAAAGCTTCGTCCCGGCTCGTTTGCGCATGCGGAGATCGTCACGAACGATGCGAAAATGGCCGTTACCGTCCCCAACAACACAATCGTGACTTTTGCGGGTATCGAGAAAGTGATCGTGGTTCAGAATGGTAAAGCGTTGGAGAAGCCGATCACTACCGGACGTCGCACGGCTGAGTTCACCGAAATTGTTTCCGGAATTAGCGTCGGGGAAAAAGTCGTCATCGATCCGGGCAACCTGCAATCAGGACAGCCTGTCGAAGTAGTGGAATAGCGCCACAACAAAGGCTCAAGAAAGTTAAATGCAGAAGTTAGCCGAAATCTGTATCCGCCGTCCTGTTTTTGCGACGATGATCGTGATGTCGCTGGTCGTGGTAGGTGCGGCTGGTTTCTTTCGACTCGGTGTCGATCGTTTTCCTTCGGTTGACCTGCCCACAGTTTCGGTTCGTGTTGGACTTCCGGGCGCCGCGCCGGAAGAAGTTGAGTCACTCATCGCACAACCGATCGAAGAAGTCGTAAACACAGTCGATGGCATCAGCGAACTGAGATCTGTCTGCGGACAGGGAACGGCGATCGTCATCGCAACCTTCCGGCTTGATCGCAATCTTGAATCAGCAACGCAGGATGTCCGCGATCGGGTCAACACACTCGGGCGTACTCTTCCTGAAGACGCGACTCCTCCTGTCATTCAGAAGTTTGACAACGACAGTACTCCGGTCATGACGATCGCGCTCTCCGCCGATCGCTCATTACGAGAATTAACTGAGCTCGGAGACAAGGTCGTACGGCCGCAGCTCGAACGTGTCGGTGGCGTCGGTGAAGTGCGTGTTGTCGGCGGTCTCGATCGAGCGATCAATGTATGGATCGACGCGGAACGGCTGGCCGCTTACCAGATTTCCATCTCGCAAATTCGAGAAGCGATTGAACGTCAGAACGCCGACGTGCCGGGCGGAAATGTCACTACCGGCAAGGAAGAACTCACGCTCCGCACGCTCGGACGGTTTACTGATCCGCGTCAGTTTAACGACCTCGTAGTCGCGAATGTGAACGGCGTGCCCGTCAAACTTCGCGACGTCGGGCGCGTTGAAGACGGCACCAAAGAACAACGTTCGTTCTCGCGTCTTAACGGTGTTCCCACAGTTACGCTCGACATCAGGCGACAGTCGGGTGCGAACACCGTGGAAGTAATCAAAGGCCTGAAGGACGCGTTGCCGCGCACCACTTCGCAATTGCCGGAAGACGTCAAAGTCGAGATCATTCGCGATCAATCGCGCTACATCGAAGCGGCGCTGCATGAGATCCAGGTCCACCTGGTCCTCGGCAGTATTCTTGCCAGTCTTGTCGTGTTGCTGTTTATGCGCTCATGGCGTTCGACGCTGATCGCGGCAGTCGCAATCCCGTGTTCGGTTATTTCAACGTTCGGCATGATGAAGGCGTTGAACTTCACGCTCAACAGCGTGACGATGCTGGCGCTCGTGTTGATGGTGGGTGTGGTTATCGACGACGCGATCGTCGTGCTCGAAAATATTTTCCGCTTCATTGAAGAAAAGAGAATTGACGCGAAGGAAGCGGCGCGGGAGGCGACGAAAGATATCGGTCTGGCTGTACTGGCTACAACTCTGTCTCTCGTAGTCATTTTCCTGCCGGTCTCATTCATGTCGTCGATCTCCGGACGTTTCCTCTACCAGTTCGGCATCACTGCGGCTGTAGCCATCTTAGTCAGCTTGCTGGTCTCGTTCACGCTGACGCCGATGATGAGTTCACGACTGATTAGCGTGAAGGATGCGAAGGGCGGGCACGAGTCTCCGGCGTCGCGGCGTGGTTTCTATCGTTATATCGATGGCGTTTACACGCACATGCTCGCGTTTGCGATGAGACACCGGATTGCGGTCGCTGTGGTCGCAATTGCTACGGTGCTTACGAGTGTGCCGTTGTATCGCGCGGTGAAGCAGGAGTTTATTCCGACGAACGTTGACGAGGCTGAGTTTGAAGTTAGCGTGAATGGTCCTGAGGGCACAAACCTGCCCGTCATGAACGAAGTCATCACCGCGATGGAGAAAGACATTCTCGAGACGCCGGGTGTGCGGCTCGTGCTTTCGTCGTCAGGCGGAAGTTTTCTCGGCGGTGTAAACCAGGGCAGCGCGTACGTGCGCATCGCACCGCACGAGGAGCGCACGCTTTCGTTTGGGAAATTCTGGACCGAACTGAAAAGCGGACATCCACTCAACGCGTTCAAAGGGAACTACACGCAACAGGACGTGATGGTTGAGGTGCGCCGGCGACTTCAGAAGTACGCGCCGATGCGCATCGGAGTACGCAATGCACAATCGTTCAACTTCGGCACCGGCGGTCGCACTGATATCGACTTTGTGTTTCGCGGGCCTGAGCTCGTAGCGCTCGCCGGCTATGCGGACGATCTCGTCGAGCGATCGAAGAATCTCGGCGGCATAGTTGACGCCGATACAACCTTGAAACTGAATAAGCCCGAGTTGCGCGTGGTGATCGATCGTGACCGGGCAGCGGATCTCGGTGTCGACACTTCCGACATTGCCACCAGCTTGCGACTCATGGTCGGTGGCGAGGAAGAAGTTTCGCGCTTCCGCGACGAGTCGATCAATGAAGATTACGACGTGGAGTTGCGACTAACTGAAGCTGACCGGAGCGACGTGGAAACGATCAAGCGGTTATATGTTCCTTCATCCAGAGGTGGCGCGACAACGGCAGGCGGCACGGCTGTCACCGGACCCGGACTGGTGCGGCTTGATAATCTCGTAAAGATCGACCGCAGCACGAGCCCGTCACGAATTGATCGTCTTGATCGCGAGCGACAGGTGTCGGTGCGTGCCTCGGTGGCGCCGGGCTTTGCGCTTGCAGATCGAATTGAAGCATTGCGCGGAGCGGTTCGCGATATGAATCTGCCGAGTGCATATACGACGACGGTGTCGGGACGCGCGCGCGAGCTCGAGAGAACGTTTACGGAGTTTATCTGGGCGTTCATTCTCTCGATCATCTTCATGTACATGATTCTGGCCTCGCAGTTTGAAAGCACGGTGCATCCGCTCACAATCCTGTTGAGTTTGCCGCTTTCAGTGCCGTTTGCGTTGCTGTCGTTGTGGGGCACGGGCGATACGCTGAATCTCTATTCGGCGCTCGGTATTCTGGTTTTGTTTGGCGTGGTGAAGAAGAACGCGATTCTGCAGATCGATCACATGAATAGCCTGCGCGAGAAGGGGATGGAACGTTACGAGGCGATCATGCAGGGAAATCGTGATCGACTGCGTCCGATCCTGATGACCACCCTCGCCCTCGTTGCCGGTATGTTACCGCTGGCGCTGGGAACTGGCCCTGGTGCTGAGGAACGACGTTCGATCGCCATCGTTGTGATTGGCGGGCAGAGCCTGTCGCTGCTGCTCACGCTCATTGCTACGCCGGTGGTTTATTCGTTACTTGACGATCTGAAGGCGACTTCGCGTTGGCGTAGTTTCGCAGGGACCGTAGCAACCGTTACCCACGGAATCGTTGGTCGCCTCAAGCCACGTCGCAAACCCGAACCGGTCGAACCTACTTCTGAAGTTAGTGGCGATTAGAATATTGTAGCCGCGGATAAACGCGGATTTTAATCTTTATAACTCGCGCCCATTCGATCGAGCTTTCGCAAGAGCCCGGGCCACACGAGTCGGCCGCCACCACCCTGCGTTACTACCGCTTCCTGTGCTGGAATCTGCTTAAAGATCTTCGGGTCGATGGGCACCAGCTCGACCCCGCCCGCCTGCGCCATGATCTGAATCCGGCACGCTCGCTGTAGCAGAAACATCGAGAGGAAGGCGTCCGCGACTGTTGGACCAACAGTCAACAAGCCGTGGTTTCTTAAGATCAAGAAAGTCTTCTTGCCAAGGTCTGCGACCAGACGTGGTTTTTCCTCGTCGTTCAAAGCCAGGCCTTCGTAGTCGTGATAACCAAGCGACGCGAGTACAAATAGCGACTGTTGCGAAATCGGCAGCAAGCCATCCACTTGTGCAGAAACCGCGATCCCGGCTTCGGTGTGCAGGTGCATGACGCAAAGCGCATCCTCGCGTGCCGCATGCACGGCGCTGTGAATCGTGAAGCCGGCCGGATTGATGCTGTACTCCGAATCCATCACGATCTTTCCATCGAGATCCACCTTCACCAGACTCGACGCTGTTATCTCTTCAAACATCATCCCGTAGGGATTGATCAGAAAGTGGTGCTCAGGTCCGGGCACGCGCGCGGAAATGTGAGTGAAGACGAGATCGTCCCAACCGTAATCGGCAACGAGGCGATAAGCCGCGGCAAGGTCAACTCGCACTTGCCACTCTTCCGGCGAAACCAGCTCGCGAACGTTCGATTGCTTTACTTGTTCAGGGGCGCTCATAGTTATCCTTTCATCTCCTGCTGAATTTCCGCGGGCTCGGGCATCTTTAGCACGTCTTCCCAACCGGATAGATCAACGCGCATGTGTTGGACCAGATCGTCACGGAGCTGCCGCAGTTTCTCGCTCAATTCTCTTGGATAATTCTCGATGTCGGCGAAGCGTTGCCGTTGCTCTTCGACAAAAGCCTTCTGCTTTTCAATCGACGGAATTGCTGAGTGCTGGCCGTTTTCCCAGAACGGCGCCAGCAAACGTTCGACTCTAACCGCGCCGGGAATCTCGATGTCTTCGTCGTCCAGACCAATAACGTCAGCGACGTACATTCCTCGTTCATCTGTGCCGCGAAACAGTTGGAGCCGTCCCGGAAGCGTGATCTTGTCTTCAGAGTTCGACGCCTTCAGTGTCGGCCGGTCTTTCATCACACACTGTTTGAAGATCACACCGGCAACGGCCGGAACTTCGCTCGACAGTTTTGTTCCGATACCAAAGCCGGCGACTTCAGGAAATTCAGTCACGATCTGTCTCACTTTTTCAATTGTGAGATCGCCGGTCAGATTTGCACGCAGTCCGGTCAGGTCGTTCGCGGCAAAGAAGCGTAGACACCACTCGCCGAGCTCAGCAAGATTTCCAGAGTCAACCCGGAAGCCTTTGAATGCACGACGCCGCGCTTCGGTTGAAGTTGCCGCCATCGCCGCGTGAACGGCGCCCATATAAACGTCAATCGTATCGAGCAAAAGGGTGGTGCCATTTGGATTCGCGTCGAGCCAGCGCTCGAATGCGGTTTGCTCGAAGTGTTTCGGTTTGCCGGTGCGCGGCTCGATCTCCGGCTGGTCCATGTACTCGATGTAAGCCTGTTGCCAGTAATGAGCCTCGGTGCCGACGGCGGGAATGTCGAGCCGGTGCGCTGCCTCGAGATTCGAAGTGTCGTTGAAGCCGCCGATGAAGGCGTAGACCGCAATATCGACGGCGCGTTCGATGTCGCCATTGCGACGCAATGAGAAGTCTGAGAGCCAGCGTTTTTCTCCGGCCGCCATACGAAACTGCATCGCCGTACTCGCAGTTGTCATCGGCAGATCGAAAGCATGCTCAAACTTTATTTCCTGGGCTTGTGTCAGACCAAAAGCGCCGGTGATGTCGGCGAATGGTTCCTGGGCAAAGACGATTGTGCCGGGACGCACGGCCCTGATCTTGCCGACGAACTGAATGTCTTCGATTGCTTCCGCGAAGAGTTGCAGACCGCCGCGATCCTGTTCAAGAAAACGAAGACGCGGGCGATCGAGCTGGCTGTCGACCAGCAAACGGACCAGTCGTTCGTGGCCCAAACAGGGAGCAAAGGGTATTTTGCGTTGCGTTATATAGAAAGTTGCTTCGGCATCGCTGAGTCGTTGGTCGTGCAGACGAGTGACGTCTTTGTACGACGCATCGCCCATCGCAGCGTGGTAGCGATCGATGTTGAGTGTGCCCATTTAAAGTGATTCTGCGGATTACGCTGATTTCGCAGATTTAGCTGTGGTTACAATCTGAGCCCCGGCGTCGCGCATTTCTTCAATCGCGCGTTCGCCATCACCGGGTTGAAGATCGACTGCGCGCATTGCGTTCCGTAACGCTTTTACTTTGAAGCCCTGCTTGAGCGCGTCGAGGACAGTGTTCTTGACGCAGTAGTCCGTAGCAAGACCGCCGACGAGCACCTCTTCGACGCCCTGTTCACGAAGTCTCGACGCGAGATCCGTTTCGTCGAAAGCGGAGTAACAATCGGTATCACCCAGACCTTTGGAAATCACGGTGATGCGTGGATCGTCGTGCAGCGCCGGATGAAACTCAGCGCCATTTGTGTTCTGCACACAATGCACGGGCCAGACACCGCCGTAAGCAGCGAAATGTTTTGTCGTAGGGGTATGCCAGTCGCGACTTTTGTAGACCGGTTCACCGTGCTCGAGAAACTCGTCGATGAGTTTATTCAATGGCTCGATAACCTCGTCGCCGTGGAGCACCGCAAGCGTTCCGCCGGGACAGAAGTCGTTCTGGACATCGACTACGATTAGCGCTCGCCTGGGAGTGGTCATTGTTCTATAAGTCAATGTTACACTGCTTGTACCATGAATTCTAATGATGTTGCCAAGCGCATCTGGCAGAAAGATGCGTCGTTGTGGAAGTCTGACGAGGATAGCGCCAAAATCATCGGAAACTCGCTCGGTTGGCTAACTGTCACGGACGAAATGATCGGCGTGGTCGACGATCTCGTTGCGTTTGCGAAATCGGTTCGTGATCGCGGTTTTCAACACGTGATGGTTTGCGGTATGGGTGGTTCGTCGCTGTGTCCTGAGGTGCTGGCGACGACATTCGGACGGCAGTCCGGATTCCCGGAGTTGCTGGTGCTCGATTCGACCGACCCGGACGTTATTGCGGCCTTCAAGGAACGCATCGACGTCGAGCGTTGTCTTTTTGTGATCTCCTCAAAATCCGGCAGTACGACAGAACCCAACGTCTTCTACAAATTCTGGTACGAAGAAGTTCGTAAGCTGCGAGACACTCCCGGCGACAACTTTGTCGCGATCACGGATCCGGGTTCACCACTCGTCGAGACTGCAAAAGAACTCAAATTTCTTCAGACGTTTCTAAATCAACCCGATATTGGCGGACGCTACTCGGCGCTTTCTTACTTCGGCATGGTTCCGGCGGCCTTAATGGGCCTCGACATTCGCGATCTCCTCGACGCCGCGCGTCTTGCAGAAAAGGCACTCACGCCTGCAGTTGAGTTAGGCACTGCCATCGGCGACTACGCTAACGAAGGACGAAACAAATTAACGCTCGTGCTCGATCATTCTTTAGCGACACTCGGTCTCTGGATCGAACAACTGATTGCTGAAAGCACCGGCAAGGAAGGCAAGGGAATACTCCCGGTGAGCGGCGAACCGCTCGGTGCTCCGAATGTGTATGGTAACGATCGCGTCTTCGTCTCAATCTCTTTGGGCAATGTTTCCGAAGAGACAAGGGGCAAGCTTGATGCGCTTGCAGCGGCCGGACATCCGGTAATCAATCGCAAGCTTGATAATCTCTACGATCTTGGAGCGGAGTTTTTTGAATGGGAGTTTGCCACCGCGGTTGCAGGCTGGCGACTCGGAATCAATCCATTCGATCAACCGAACGTGCAGGAAGCGAAAGATGCAACGAAGGAGTTGCTGAACACATTTGTCCGCCGTGGCCATCTGGAAGAGCGCAACAAGATTGCCGCAGATGATCTCATGACGATTTATGGCGGTGGCGATGCAGCGGAAGCGGAATCTGTTGCTGAGGTCCTGAAGAAACAACTTGCGACTATCAAGCCTGGCGATTACATCGCGTTCCTCAATTACATTGAAGAGACTCCTGAAATCGATCGAGTTTTGCAGGAACTGCGTGTGCAACTGCGGGATGCAACTCACTGTGCCGTAACGGTTGGTTATGGTCCACGCTTTCTGCACTCGACGGGCCAACTGCATAAGGGTGGTCCTGACTCGGGCGTGTTCTTTCAGATCATCGCAAATGATGTGACCGATTTTGCGATACCCGGGGAGCCGTACACATTTACGATCCTGAAACAGGCACAGGCGCTCGGCGACTTTCACGCTCTCGTGAAACGCGGTCGTCGCGTGATCGGAATCGACCTCGGCGATCATACCTCTGCTGCATTAGACGCGCTGCGTAGGTTGATGGAGTAAGAGCCACAGATTACACGGATTGCAATCCGGATTTTTATCCGTGCTCATCTGTGGCCCGTCATCCTGACTGCTTTAAACTCGTACGTTTTTGATTCCCACCGCACAGTTGTCATACGCCCACTGGAAACCTTCCGTTAATAGTTGTTTGTTACTTTTCACAGGACATCCCCCAGAAGAGAACCGTTCTAGGTTCAGGCATACGAGTTGCCAATTGGAAGTGCTTACTCGCTTCCATGGAGCCTGCCATTATGGAGGAGGAACCGTCGCCGTGAAGTTTATTGAAAAGTTTTTCAAGAATGAGCTTGCTATCGATCTGGGCACCGTCAACACACTCATCTATCAACCCGGCAGTGGAGTCATCTTAAACGAACCTTCCGTGGTAGCGATCGATCGTTACGACGGGAAAGTCGTTTCTGTTGGTCACAAAGCGCTGAAACTGCTCGGTCGCGAACCGCGCGGTATCGAAGTGCACCGGCCAATCCGTTCCGGCACTATCTTCAATTTCGAAGTTTCACAAAAGATGCTGCGTACCTTTATCGGTAAAGT
Source organism: Pyrinomonadaceae bacterium (assembly GCA_035694465.1). Lineage (GTDB taxonomy): Bacteria > Acidobacteriota > Blastocatellia > Pyrinomonadales > Pyrinomonadaceae > PSRF01. The sequence goes on from DASSFI010000029.1 coordinate 70,342, forward strand.
TACCGACGGCTATGGCGGCTACCGGCGCGGACATTTCGTAGTCGGCATACCTGGCTCGGCGACTGCTGTCGAGCAACGTTCGGTGCGTGATGCGGCGCATGATGCTGGTGGCCGGCGAATCGATCTGGTTGACGAAGGACTCGCTGCGGGAATCGGCTCCGGTCTCTCCATTGATGATGAACGCGCACATCTCGTAGTGGACATCGGTGGCGGCACAACAAACATCGCCATCGTCGCTTCGGGTGGTGTGGTTAACTCGATGAGTTTGACGGCGGCCGGCAACGCGATGGACGAAAGCATTCGCGATTACGTGCGTTCGAATTATTGTTTGCAGATTGGTGAGTACACCGCTGAAGCATTGAAGCGGGAACTCGGCGCCCTCAACGACGAAGACATTCCGTCCGACGAACGGAAGATTCAACTGGTCGGTAAGCAGTTGAGCGACGGCTTTGCGTGCGCAGTACAGATCACTGCCGAAGAAGTGCGCGAGGCTCTTGAGCCGGTCATCAATGAGATTGTCGCCGGCATCAGACGCGTGATTGAAGATGCTCAACCGGAAGCGGTGGCTGACATTTACTACTCGGGAATGATTCTCACCGGTGGTGGCTCACTCTTGAAGGGATTGAAGAATCGTCTCCAAAGTGAATTGAAACTACGCGCCTCAATGCCGGACGATCCAATCAGCACCGTTGCGATGGGAGCCGGCACGTTGCTCAGCGAACCTGAACATCTCCATCGCTGTGCGATTCGCCAGAATCTCCCTGTGTGGCAAGAGGCAGAAGAACTGGTCGTTAGCTGGTAACACGAATCGGACGGATCATCAAAAACACGATTTACACGGATCGATCCGCGCAAATCGTGTTTTACAATCCGTAAGCTCCGTGGCTAACAACGCACGTAACCCAATGCCCAAAACACGATAATAAAGATCAAAATCGTGGAGATACATCCACCGCCAAACTTCCACGCCGCAGCGCCTGCAAGTATTCCTCTTAACGGGCCTTCCATTGACTACCTCCCACGCGCGATATCGAAACAGTTAGAACTGACTCTGAGCACGCGGCAATCCCAATGCCAATTAAGAGCCACGTTTCAAAAACCTCAGCAGTGATTGTTCTGCTTGCTGCAAACCACGGCCACGATAGGCGATCAGATCCTCGACCTTGCTCGAACAGTTGTCGATCACCCGCCCCTTCTCAAATGAGTTGATGATCTCAGGACACACATATGAGCTACGGCAAACCGCCGGCGTGTTTCCCAACACTTCCGCCGTCTCCTTGATTGCGGCCACGATGCGCTTCTTGCGCGCCGTCTTCTTTTCCGGAATCTCATCGCTTTCGCGTGCGAGGGCACAAGCGCAAACAAGTGTACCTGCCCAGGTGCGAAAGTCTTTCGCACTAAAGTTTGAACCCATTACTTCCTTGATGTACTCATTTATATGGCGTCTGGTAACAACAACGGGTTTGCCGTCACCATTTTGATACTTGAAGACGTTGAAGCCGGGCATTTTTGTGGTAGCACGAATCACGCGCGCTACTTGTCGATCGCGTAATTGTTGTTGTTGTCGCACCCCGGACTTTCCCGGGAAGTCAAACTCAATCAGTTCACCTTTAACGTTGACGTGTTTGCGTCGCAAGGTAGCGATTCCATAGCTGCCGTTCTCACTTGCATAGACCTGGCTGCCGGGTCTCATGTAACAAGTCGACAGGATGCGCAGGATGGCAGCCAGCACTCGCTCGCGCGTCAATCCCGGTTGTCTTAAATGACGCGCGACCGCTTTCCGCATCTGTGGAATCGCCTGCGCAAACTTTGTGACTCGCTTGAATTTGCGCAACTCCTGCGCGCGCGTGTGATTCGCATGATAAAGATACTGCCAGCGTCCCGCCGCATCTTTACCAATCACCTGCACGCGTCCCTTAGCTGCCGGATTGATCGCAACGTCAGTCCATGCCGGCGGAATCTTGAGCGCATCGATGCGATCGAGATCGGCTTTGGTAAGCCGGCCACTCACGGGTTTGTAACGAAAGCCTCTTTTTGGATTGCCAAGGCGACGGATGCCGGTGTTCTGCAAACGTTCGATAGTCGTCATTAGTGTCGGAACGAAATTTGAATGTGCATCGGGTGTGTTGGATTAAGGTCAGTCAGGAAGGTTCCATTGAGCAAGCGTATCAGTCCTCAAAACAATGAAAAGCCACGTGTGTATGACATCAAGTGTTCCTGGTGTGGAGCTTTGATCAGGTCGACCACTATCGAATTGCCGGAACAGATGTGTCTGATTTGTCATGCTCGAATGCTCAATGACTACTTTCAACGGATAACAAAAAGGGCCACCGATTCACACAGATGAACACGGATAAATGATCCGCGTTCATCCGCGTAAATCCGCGTCTAACTCACTTCTTCTTCTGATCGCCACGATCACCTTGCCCCGGTGGAACTTTCGTTTTTGCCTCTTGCTGTCGATCGCGCGCGAGTGAACGCCCGACGTCAGCGACTTCGTCAAACCGCCCCTTCTCATCTCTCCTGACGTATCGTTTGTCTGTACCGGTATCAATTAATTCACGATGACTCTTGGTTGCCTTGTTCGCCATTATCGATCCTCCATTGAAGTGTAAGCTTCCTGTACAGCAGAACCTCGCAGTTGTTTAGTTCCGGGGCACCTAACACCTGAATTCCTGCCTATCAACACACTGCGCAAGCACGATGCCAGCACAAGATCGACGCAGAATCGCGCGAGGCCCGTAAAGGATCGTGAATTGCAAATTGCGACTCAGGCAAATTGCGACTCAGCAGGAGGAAAAACAAATGGCAGAAGATAGCAGCAGTGCAGCGAGCACCGGGATCATCGCAATTCTCGTGATCTTCGTGATTCTTATTGTAGGCGCGTTGTTTGTATTTGGTGGCCGGTGGTTTGGAGGTAATAAGCGGATTGATGTGAATATTGGAACGCCAGCGAAGTAAAGCTAGCCATCCGTGTTATCCGTGGTCGATAAACCTCGGATAACACGGATCTTTGCCGGGTTATACAGCGCGTCGTCCAGTTACCAGGTTGATGATTAGAATGACCACCGCAACAACGAGCAACAGGTGGATGAGACCTCCACCAACGTGCGACAGCAATCCAATCAGCCACAAGACCAACAGAATTACCAGAATTGTCCACAGCATGATCGAAATCTCCTTCTTGAAGTATCCTTTACACTTCAGAGAGCAACGGTCATGCCAACGGCCATTCTGGCATTAATGAGGCACTCGCCTGCATCACAATCATCCGCTTTTGGAGGATGCAATCGGGTTATGTGTCGAATTAGTTCAATGGAGCTTGTACATATCGAGCTATCTGATTATCATCAAAGCGTAGTTTTTAATCCCATCTTCATCGCCCCATCGCGACAGCAACGGGGGCGCAAATTCGGAAAACAATGAGTCGAGAAGCAGAACAAGCTACTGTAGAACCCGTCCCTGAAGGCAAGTACGTTTACTGCATTATTGAAACCGGGGAACCTCGTTCGTTCGGACCGATGGGCATCGGCGCTCGTGGTGACGACGTTTACACGGTTCATCACAAGGGTCTGGCAGCGGTTGTCTCACACACACCGCTCGTGGTTTATGACCCGACACGCGAGAATGTGTTCGCTCACGAACAGGTGAACGAAACAGTGATGCGCGAGTTTACTGTTTTGCCGATGGCGTTCGGCGCACTGTTCCGCACGGAAGAAGACATTGTCGAGTTGATCCGCGGTACCTACGATGCCTTGAAAGACGTGCTGGCGAAGATGGAAGGCAAGGTGGAGTTTGGATTGAAGGTGAACTGGGATCGCGACAAAGTGACAGCCGAACTCGAGGAGAAAGACGACGAGATCCGTCACCTCAAAGAGCAGATTGTTTCGCGAACCACCGGCTCGACGTATTTTGCACGCATGCAACTTGGACGGTTGATTGAAACGGCCTTGACCGATCAGGCTGATGCTTACATTCGTGAGGTCTATTCGCAGTTGCGCGATACGGCGGTTGCTTCGCGCGCGAATAAACCGATTGGCGATCGCATGATCATGAACGCGGCCTTTTTGATCGAACGCGATCGCGAGGCGGAGTTTGATCAGAAAGTTAAAGAGATCGCTTCGAAGTACGAAGGCAAGCTGTCGTTCAAATACACCGGACCGTGGCCGCCGTACAATTTCGTTCACATTCGTCTCAAGCTCGAACGTGGCGAGGGCACGACTGAAGCAGTAGCGAGTTAATCCACAGATTACGCAGATGTTTTTGATTGACGACTTATTGCTGGCGCCGGTTAACGGTTTCAAGTTCATACTCGGCCAGATTCAGAAAATGGCCGACCAGGAACTGAATGACGATACCGTCATCAAGGAACAGTTGCTCGAGCTTCAGATGCGCTACGAGTTGGAGGAGATCTCCGACGAGGAATATAAAGAGCGTGAAGCAGAACTATTCGCACGTCTGCGTGTGATCAAGATGCGACAACTCGATCTGATGCACGAAGCGACTGCACACACTGCCGACTCGTCAAGTTTTGTCATCGAGGTCGGTGGCGATGACCAGGGCGGGTTTGGCGAACCACGCGACAAAGGTTGAACGCGCGTTATCTTTTCTTTGGTGGCAAGGGCGGTGTCGGCAAGACGACGGCCGCGTCAGCCACGGCTCTCTATCTCCTCAACCAGCTCAAACGAAACGAATCCATCCTGCTTTTTTCCACTGATCCCGCTCACTCTTTGGCTGACAGTCTAGACGTTCGTGTTGGTAATCGTTTAGTTGAAGTGAAACAACTTCGTGGGGCGCGTCTGTTTGCGTATGAGATGGACGCGAGTCTTGCGCTCGAGCGGTTTCGTGCCGCGCATGGCAAGGTGCTGGCAGAGATTGCTGAGCGTGGAACTTTGCTCGACGAGCAGGACATCAACGAGTTGTTGAGTTTGTCATTGCCCGGACTTGATGAAGTGATGTCGCTGTTTGAGTTGAGCGAGCTTGATCGGGAAGGAAAGTACGCGCATATCGTGGTTGATACTGCGCCGTCGGGGCATACGTCGCGGTTGCTGCGTTTGCCTGAGGTTTTCGAGCGCGCAGTCAGGGCAATGGATCTGATGGGCGAGAAGCATCGATACATGGTCGCTCACTTTGCGCGGCGTCGTGTCGTGGATGATGAAGTTGACGTTTTTCTGCGTGATCTCATGAAGAGAATCGAAGCCGTGCGCAAAATGCTTCATGATCCAGAGCAGACGAGTTTTACCCTCGTGACGATTCCCGAAGCGATGAGTGTTCGCGAAACGGAGAGGTATTTGAAGCTCCTCACTGACGAGGGTGTGCCTGTTAAAGACTTGATTGTTAATCGTGTCGAGCAGGAGCACGGTGCGTGTGAGTATTGTCGCGCGCGAGTGCAGACGCAGCGGCCGTGGCTTAAACAGATTGCCTCATCCTTTCGCACTCTGAGGATTCATCAAGTTCCGTTGCAGCCGAACGAAGTGCGCGGTATAGACGATTTGAAAAAAATCGGCAAATTGATCTGGTCAGACGAAATCAAACCACAGATAACACGGAAAAATCCGGATTTGAAATCAGTGTCATCCGTGGCCCCGTCTTCTTTTAGTTTGGAGACGCGGGAGATTGTGATCTTTGGCGGGAAGGGCGGGGTTGGAAAGACGACGGCTGCGGCTGCATATGCGCTCGCGCTTGCCAAGGCGAAGCCAAATGAAAGGATGCTCGTGTTCTCAACCGATCCCGCCCACTCGTTGTCGGATAGTTTCAAGGAAGAGATTGGTGCGTCGAAGAAGGCAATTGCGGGAGTTCAGAATTTGGATGGAATGGAGATCGATCCGGGAAAGTGGTTTGAAGAGCTCAAGCGGCGTTATCGATCCTGGACCGATGAACTGTTCGACTCGTTGGCAGGCGGATCGCGAATGGAGATTAGGTTTGACCGCGAAGCGATGCGCGAGCTGGTCGAATTGACGCCGCCCGGAATTGACGAGATTGCGGCCCTCGGGACGATCAGCGATCTGTTGGACGAGAAACGTTACCACACGCTCATTCTTGACACTGCGCCGACCGGACACCTGATACGTTTCCTGGAATTGCCGGAGGTAGCGCTTTCGTGGATCAGGACGTTTATCAAGTTGTTGTTGAAGTACAAGGACGTGATGCATGCGAATCAGGTTGCTGAAGAGCTCGTGGCGATGTCGAAGAGTATCAAGAAAGTGATTGCGTTGTTGACGGATCCGGAGCGCTGCGAGTTTGTGGGGGTAGCGATTCCCGAGCGGATGAGTTTGGAAGAGACAGCGGATCTCGCGAAGTCACTAGACAAGCTGAAAGTGCCGTTGAAGAAGTTATTAATTAATGGAATTGTGCCGGAGAATGATTGCCGGTTCTGCAAGGCGAGACGCAAGATGCAGGAGCAGGTGGTGAGTGAGTTTCGGAAGAAATTTCGGCGCCGGTCGTTGGAGATTTTTGTGGCGCCGCAACAGCCACACGAGATTACGGGCGTGAAGGATTTGATCGAGCATTTCAACTCATGGAATATTTATCCACAGATTACACAGATTCATTAAGTCCTATCTGTGTAATCTGTGGATAAGAACGTAATATATCCTTAAATGTCAGAGCTTGTTTACTACGTCTACTGTATCGCCGAAAGCGCGGCTGCCGAGCAGTTGCCGGTGGATTCACTGCCGGCAGCAATCGAAGAGGACGCGCAACTCGAGTGGATTTCGGTCAATACACTGGCGGCGCTCGTCAGTCGTGTGCCGGCGAGCAGCTACAGCGAGGAACAATTAGCTGAACACCTGACCGATGCCACCTGGACCGCGATTCGAGCGATGCGTCACGAGACGGTCGTGGAATTCGTCGCCAAACGCATCACGACGATCCCTTTGCGTTTCGCCACCATTTATCTTGAACGTGACGGTATCGAACAGATACTCGCCGAGAATAGTCATGACCTCGAATTGATCATCGAACAATTACGCGGACGCGAAGAGTGGGGCGTCAACGTCTATTCGGATCGCGCGGTGTTGCTGTCGAGCATCACTCAAGTGAGTCCGGTCCTGCGTGAGCTGGCAGAACGTGCCGGGAAAGCGTCGCCGGGCCAGTCGTATCTCATGCAGAAGAAGATCGATGCGTTGCGAGTCGACGAAGCACGCGCGGCGGTCAATCGCATCGTCGATCAGATCGAAGAGACACTCAAAGCGCAGGCCGACGATGGTGTGCGTTTGCGAATTCTCAAAGTTGAAACTACCGAGCACGGCGAACTAAAAGCGAAGTTTGCCTTTCTCGTGAGGCGTTCGGGTTTCGAAGAGTTTCGTGATGCCGCAGAGCGTCTCGCGCAGGAGCATCAGGCGGCGGGCATCCGTTTGGAGTTAACCGGTCCGTGGCCCGTCTATAATTTTGTGACAGGATTTACAGGATGAACGACGTTGACCAGTTAATCATCAGCGAAGAGTTTGAGAACAGCGACGCTTCTCTGCTCGAGACACTCGATCACGTTCTCAATCGCGGCCTTGTGATCGCTGGAGAAATCACGATTTCTGTGGCGGACATCGATCTAGTCTTCGTCGGTCTGAATGTATTCGTGAGTTCGGTCGAAACGGCGCGCGAAGTTTTGCGCAAGCGTGAAGTGGAATGAAGGTCTACGCTTATTGTCTCTGCGCTGACCTCGAGACACTGGCTCCGCCCGCTTCCGGCGTTTCCGGAGCGGCGGTGCGAATTTTGCAGATCGAGAATATTTTGGCCGTGGTCACCGATTGTGAAACCGTTTCGGCAACGCGGGAAAATATGCTTGCTCATGCGGCAGTGGTGAGAAGTGTTTTCGAGCAAACCACCACGGTGCCATTTCGGTTCGGGACACTTGTGAACGAGCAACAACTTCGGAGCTTTGTTACCGGTCACAAGGTCGCGATTGCAAACAAACTTGAGCACCTGCGCGGCTGTGTAGAAATGGATCTCAAGATCAACTGGCAACGGTCAGGCTTGGGCACAGGTCAACCAGATCAAAAGGAACAGCCCACCGGACCGGGAACAGCTTTTCTCCGCGAAAAGCGTCGGGAACTTCTCGGTGATGAACACACCGCAGCCCAACGCAAAGAGCTCTCAGTTATCCTGCGTGAGGAACTAGACGGCCTGATAAAAGATGAAGAAATGAATCTCAAGCTATCCGAAACCGCAGTGCTGGGAAAGGTGTTCCACCTCATCGAAAGCGCGAATATTTCTCAGTATCAGGACAGGATTTCCGAAGTTTCACGAACCAGGCTAGAACTGGGCCTGACAATTAGCGGTCCCTGGCCCCCGTATAGTTTTGCAAACATTGAGCTTGAGTTGGAGCGCAGTTCGGAGTAAGCTAATGACGTTTTCCCCCGAAAACCCCCAATCGGTTGAACCAGAAGTCGACACTTCGCACGTGGAGGAGTTTGTCGAGCAACTCCGTAGTGTGACCGACACGCTCCCCTCCAGAATTAATATCGATTCGGAGAGTGTCGAGCAGGGTCTGGCAAAACTAGTCCTAACTTTGATCGAGTTCATCCGCCGTCTGCTTGAAAAACAGGCGGTCCGTCGCATGGAGGGCGGGGATCTCTCACCTGAACAGATCGAGGAGTTAGGGCTGGCGCTGATGAAGTTGGAGGCAAAGCTCCAGGAGCTGAAATCTCAGTTCGGATTAGAAAATGAAGATCTCAATCTCGACCTCGGTCCAATCGGTCGTCTGATTTAGCAGTACGCATCGTGCTCGGCAAGAGAGTCATTGTGATGGTGGCGGCCATCTAAGCTTTTTGAGTAAAGCCGCCCCCTGATATTGGAGGGCGAAAGTGTCCAGCGAGCGGTCTACCCTGATTACGGCCCGTCCCCCAGGCCTGGTTGATGTACTCGACCGTA
>DASSFI010000030.1:0-68943 GCA_035694465.1 Pyrinomonadaceae bacterium
TCGGTGCCGGACTTAACGAAGGAACCGACTGCGCAATAGGCGGGATGACCAGCGGCTCAACAAACGGAGTTGTTGGCGGACTGACCGGCGTTCCATTGCCACCGGATCCATCGTACCATCGCCGATCACAGTCACCGAAGCTGCCGCCGCCGAACTGGGCGCGCGCGCTCAAGCCGTTTTTCTGAATCAGGTACCCGGCGCTAGTTAGCAGACCTGCCTTTATCATGTCGCGGCGACTTAAACGCGCGGCAATTATCTCGCGCCGGTTCTTTGCGGCATTTTTGATCTCTCTTTCACGCCTCCTGTTTCTTTTCGAGATATTAGCCATTGGGGATCTCTCCTTTTGAAGACGCTTGGCAGCGTGTTCGAGCCAAGGTTGGGTTGTGGACGTAAATACTTCCGTTTTGAAGGAGCGGTAAAACCTGAACTGACTGGGGTGAAAATGCGTCGCGGGGGCCGTTGTTCAGACGGCACAAACCCGCAAAGCATTGACTACCGAGCAGTCAGCGAATGGCAGTGGGAAAATCTATTGTCGATTAAGAGTAGCTTGCTGAAACCGTGCTGAACGCGCTAAACCTTGAACAAGAAGCGCTTCGGGGGCAACTCTTTTTGATTGGCGCTTCTTGCCATTTGTTGGCGCATCTTGCTGCGTTGTTGACTTAAACAGCTTCAAATATTTATTGGGCCAATTGGTTTGTTGTGCTCCTCAAACGGCGCGCACTGGCGCTTCTTGATATTTGTTGGTTCTCTACCTCACCAAGCTCCCTAAGCACATTTGCAAACTCATTATGAAATCTTCTCTTGGGAGTGTGATTAATACCCCAAAAGGAAAGGCCACTCGTTGAGAGTGGCCTTTCGAGAATTCTCCCCACACTGGACAATCTTCGCAACTTCCTCTTGACGCCAACCACGGAAGTGCTCAGTTTCTAAGACTCAATAAGATACCTCCCACGGTGATCGAAAAGATTCCGAGCCAGTCCCTTAAGGAAGGGCGCTCACCCAGGACGATCATCGCAAAGATAGCCACTAAAACGACACTCAACTTATCGATCGGTGCTACCCGGGTCGCTTCACCCATCTTCAACGCCCGGAAATAACAGACCCAGGAAGCGCCCGTAGCCAGAGCGGACAAGACAAGGAATATGGCGCTTCGTGGGCTGAGCGTAGTTGGACTGCGCCACTTACCGGTGACTATCACCAGCGCTCCAAGCACGACGATGATTACGGCCGTGCGCACCAGGGTGGCGTAGTCTGAGTCCACCCCCTCCAGTCCGATCTTCGCGAAGATAGCCGTTAAAGCCGCGAACACAGCAGATAACAATGCCCACACAAGCCAGGGTTGCCAGGATGATCCGGATATTTCACCACTCACGTTGCACCTCTTTGTCCTCGGGATTCTTACCACGTAACGGACTATAACGGCCACGACAGCGCCAGCCCATATGTGCGTTGCGCTGCATTGTAAACGGGAAAGGTGAAGGGAATAAGCTTCGACTTCAATTTGCTATGTCTGGTTGGACCATCAGCTTGATCAACCAAAGAGTCGTGATGCGCTCGATAAACGTAGCGGCCGATGCCATAGCCGATGGCACTTCCAGCCAACACGTCGCTGAGAAAGTGGTTCTGTCCCGTATAACGGGACATTGATACGGCGGTGGCAAGTCCGTAAGTCGCGACCAGTACAAGCGGACGATGCGGTCCGTACTCAGAGGCAATTACCGTCGCCACTGACCAGGCGCTGGCGGCATGACCTGAAGGAAAGGAACTGCCTTTGTCGTAGAATTCTCCGCTGGCGTCATCCACATTCGGACGCGGCCGCTGCGAAGCAACTTTTAAAGCGGAAGTGACGAGACCACTGTCCAGCAATGCTTCCATACTCAACAATCCAGTCTCACGTGCCCGAGAGTCATGGGTTGTCCGACCCACCAGATAGAACGTCCCGGCAATTGCGGACACTGGAAAGAAAGAACCACCCTGGCTGATGTCCGCACTGATCCTCAATCTGGTTCGATGATTGCCGGGCTCTGTCATTTCTCCGGCTGAACGGCGGTCAGTTGCAAAGAGAATCGCTGAGGAGACGGATAGGGGAGCAATCCAGTTCACGTCACTGTGATGAAGTGAAAATGGAGCGGTCCAGATAGCGCGTTGGTCCTGGATGATGTTCTTAAGAAACCGGTGCTCGAGCGAGGTCGACGGACTGGCTTGAGGTGTTGGCGACGGCTCCGCATCCGGGTCCTCGCTCGGAGAGTCTTGAGCATACACGGCGCCTGAGAAAACAAAGGCTAAGAAGCCAATAAGAGCGAAATGTTTGAAACGAAAATCCCCCGCTAATGCTGCACATCGTCTTACTCCCTTTTGACTTGAGAATCGCCGTCTGGGGAGACGCCGCGACCGGGAATTATGATCGAAGGGCAGCCCTCCCTGACTGCCTCGCTCGGAGTCCAACAATAATTCACCTCCGAAGTTTATTGAACCACCGGCAACACTACAGAGCTGGCGTTCGCACCGCCGAACCAGATACTCTGCGTCGCCTTTTTATAGTCATTCTTCTTAGCGTACATAATATTCTCGACGTATGTTTGCGGGTTGCGGTCGTACAACGGGAAGAGCGTCGATTGCACCTGGACCATGATGCGATGGCCCGGCCGAAATACGTGGTCCACGTCGGGCAGTTTCCATGTGTAGCGCTCCACTTTGCCTGGCTCGAGTGGCGAGGGCTTCGCAAAGCTTTTCCGGTAGCGGCCGCGGAAGATCTCAATACCGATCGCTAATTCATACCCGGCCATCGACGGCTTTGCCCCTTGCGAGGCGGCTTCTGGAACGTCGTTTGGATAGACGTCGATGAGTTTAACCACCCAGTCGCTATCAGTACCCGTCGTGGATGCAAACAACTCCACTTCGGGTGCACCCATGATGTGAACTCCATTTTCGAGCGGCGCACTCGTCCAGACCGCCACATCGGGACGGCCAGTTACGAAACGCTGGTCATGCACCAACCACGGCTTCCACTGAAGGGGATCGCCCATGTCGATCGGGCGCGGGATGAAGGGAACCGGCTTGGCAGGATCGCTGATGTATTCTTCATGCCCGGAGGCGCCGGGCTTGTTGAATGTCGCCACTCCCTCTGCCGCCAAATAGATCGGCTTCGCAGTTCCCATAGGCCAGCGTGGCGACACGTTCCACTGATTCACACCGGTCGCATAAGTGAGCACCGGCGGCGTCCTGGGGTCAGGGCCGCCCTTCAGCCAGTGATCGAAGAACGGCTTCGCGTACTTCACGCGCCATTCGAGCGCCGTGTCGCCCGTGAAGGTGATGGCGCCGAGGTCGTAGCCATAGTGATTAAAGCCCGAGTGTCGCCACGGACCGATCACGAGTGACACGCGGTTGTTGTTCTTGTCCTTTGGTTCGAGCGCACGATAGACGGCGGGGGCGCCGTAGCTGTCTTCCTGGTCCCATTGCCCGACCACGAGCATCGTCGGCACCGTATGCGGCAGCGCCGCGAGCCATTTGTCGACGGCCTGCAGCGACCAGAAATCGGTGTACGCAGGATTCTCGAGAAATTTGCGGATGCCGGGCACATGCTCGGCGCCGACCATCTTCACGAAGTCCGCCATCGACCCGGCTTCGAGATAGCGCGTGTAATCGTCGCCGCCGCCGAGCGCGAATTCGCCACCTCCGGTGCCCTTGTTGAATCCCTGGCTCAGTGGGAAGCCGAGCGAACTGATGCGGAACGCACCGTTGTGGAACCAGTCGTCGCCCATCCAACCATCGACCATCGGGCTTTGGGCGATCACTGCCTTAAGCGCCGGGTGTGGATTGATTAGCGTCATCAACGCTGTGAAGCCCAGGTAGCTCGAACCGATGACGCCGACGTTACCGTTCGCCTCCGGCGTGTTTTTAACCAGCCACTCGATGGTGTCGTAAGCGTCGGTCGATTCGTCTATGCCGGTTTTGTTCAATGGTCCCGAGATGGGGCGATTGAGGATCCACTCTCCCTCGGACCGGTACATGCCGCGGATATCCTGGTACACGCGGATGTAGTTGTCTTTGACAAATTCCGCGTCCATTACTTCGAGTATGTCGACGATGCGCTGGCTATTGACGCGGCCCGTCGAACCGTTCGCGTTGTAGGGAGTGCGCGATAGCAGGATTGGTGCTTTGGTCACGCCCTTTTTCATGACCACGACGGTGAAGAGTTTCACGCCGTCGCGCATCGGGATCATGACCTCGCGCCGGACATAGTCGGCGGACGGAAGGATCTGATCGTACTTCTCGACGACGTCAGGCGTCATCGGTGTAACGCGCGGCGGCGTTTGGGCGATAACGAACGTACTTGCGAATGAGAGAACGGCGGCGAGCAGCGTCAAGCAGCGAGCGTGTGATCTTTTCATGACGCTAATTTATAGAACGCACCAATGGTTGTGCAATCGCGCTCACCCGCGCTGCGTGAGATGGCTCGACACGAGAACGGCGAATTTGAAAATCAAGGGTTCAAAGGGGTAGGGAATCACGGCTTCCTCGGATCGGAAACTTATTCGTCCGACGCTTTCGGCGGTTCGAATGATGCTCCCGTCTTCGATAAACGACTTATCCTTTCGTAGAGCGGATTTCAAACCGGGTGCAATTTCATAATGCCGGACAAATTTCACTTTATGCCAGAACCCACAATGGTCAAGGCCATGACAGTTCCCATGCCAAGGTCACTCTTGACGGAAACGCTGCCTCCATGAGCCTCGATGATCTGTTTTACAATGCTGAGACCGAGACCGGAGCCGCCTTCCGCTCTGGTTCGGGCCTGGTCGACCCGGTAAAAACGATCGAATATGTGGGGCAGCGCCGCAACCGGAATCCCGATTCCGGTATCCGAAACGCTGAGTCGGAATTCCTTCCCCTCAGAGTGGTCCAACCTAACCGTGACTCTGCCACCTGTTGGGGTGTACTTGATGGCATTGTCAAGCACGTTTCTCACCATCTGTCTAAGACGGGATGAATCTCCTTCGATCTTAACTGGAACAGTTTCCGTCAACTCCAGCGTCACACCTTTTGATCTCGCCTGTTTTCGTTGTTGCTCGCAAACCTCAATTATCAGGTCGGAAAAATCCAGTGGTTCTACCTGTAACGTCTGTTCTCCGTGATCGAATTGTGAGAGGACCAGGAGGTCGTCAACTATTTGTGCCATCCGTTGCAACTCTTCCCGGCGGCTGCGAAGCGCCGCTTTGCATTCTTCATAGTCCAGCAAGTCATTCACCGCCAGCTCAGTCTCCCCCATCAGAATGGCCACCGGGGTCCGCAGTTCATGAGAAGCGTCAGCAGTAAATTGGCGGATCTGTTTGAACGACTGGTCCAGCCGTTGCAGCATTTGATTGAACGCCTCAGCTAAGCGCTGGAGCTCTACGTCCCCGCGCGTAAGTTCGATTCTTTCCCCGAGGTGATCGGCTGAAATTCGTTGTGCAGTGCAAGTCACCCGATCGAGTGGCTCGATAGCCCGGTTAGCCAGCACCGCACCGCCGACCAGGGCCAGAAGAATGGCGATCGGAATCGATAACAGGAGCGTTCCTAGCAGGCGACGCTGAATACTGCGAACGTTGGACAGTGAAGCGGCGATAGCAACGAAATATGGCTGACCCTTTACGTTGATGGTGGTGCCACCGAGCAGCGCCGTTGAGCCGTAGGGGAAAGTCGAAATCGTTTCAAACTCAGGAAGACCAGGCTGTGCCAGATCGGGCCGGAAAGGCAAATGATGATTCTTGAGGCTCGGTGAAATGGCTACGCTGGTGCCATCGAGAGCAAAGATCTGGACGAACTCGTCTCCCGGCTTCAACGGGATCTCCTCTTCTGCCTCTTCCAGCAAGCGACTAACACTGCGGTTGCCAAAACGCTGGGAGACTTGTTGTACCCGCTCGAGGTCCTGAGCAATCAACGCCCGGCGTTCGTTCATCATGCTGTGGGAAATTATCAAGTAGAGCGCGAGACCGAGACAGACAAGGATCAAGGTCGACAACGAGATGTACCAGACGGCGATTCGGGTTTTCAGGGAAGTAATCATCCTTCGTCGTTATCTCCGAGTCGATAGCCTACACCCCAGACGGTATGAATCAGCTTTGTAGAACCAGGCAGATCGACTTTGCCACGGAGGTACTTGATGTAAACGTCAACTATGTTGGAGGTTCCTTCAAACTCACCTGACCAGACATGATCCATGATTTGACTTCGTGAAAGGGCGTGTCCTTTTTTACGCATCAGATATTCCAGGAGACTAAATTCACGTGCCGTCAATTCAAGCGTTCGCTCCCCACGCCGGGCAATTCGTTTGACAGGGTCGAGCGTTAGATCGGAAATCGTGAATTGGACCAGTTGGTCCACACTGTTGCGTCTCAATAGGGCATTAACCCGAGAAACCAGTTCTCTCAGATCAAACGGCTTGGTCAGATAATCGTCCGAACCGCTGTCCAACCCCTCCACTTTGCTTTCAATAGTCGCTTTGGCCGTAAGCAGCAGAATGGGCGTCTTAATCCCTTTGAAGCGTAACTCTCGCAGCACCGCGAGCCCATCGCGTCTCGGTAACATAATGTCCAGGATGATCAGATCGTAGTCGACAGCCAGGCCGTAAACCAGGCCTTCCTCACCATCGTGGACGACGTCTACGGCGTGGCCACATTTCTTTTCGAGTCCGCGCTTGATGAAAGCAGCCAGTTTTTTCTCGTCCTCAACCACCAGCAACCGCATGAATTCAATATTAACGTCGAAAGCAGTGAGAAAGTCATGAGAAAGCCGCAAGGTAGTGTCGAGCTTCCGATGTCTTTCAGGGTTTTCTAATGTTTTCCCGGCATGATGCCTGGCGGACCTTATCAATATTCCTATCGATCGAGGAACTTATGAAGAATCTAGCTGGTTGCATTCTGCTGTTTAGCTTTGGTCTGGTTTCCTTCGAAGTGTTCTCCGCCAAAGCGAATGGACCGTCCGGCTATCACGTCGCCAACGTTTACGTTGCTAATCATGAGCCGCTGACAATCAGCTACAAAAAATAACCAAGCGACACGAACCAGATCAGGAGAAAAGAAATGAACTGCGTAATTAAGCGAGTGGCCTTGATCACGATTGGTCTCTTCTTAACAAACTTCTCGGCTGCGGCACAGGAAAGCAAGGTTAAAGAGAAGGACGTGCCACCAGCGGTGATCGCCGCCTTTAAGTCCGCCTATCCTAATGCCACCATCCGCGGCTATGCGCGGGAAAAGGAGCACGGGAAGCTCTTCTATGAAATCGAGAGTAAAGAAGGCCCCACGATGCGTGACATTCTCTACAACCCTGACGGCACGGTGGCGGAAATAGAAGAGACTGTGGCTGCCACGGATCTTCCCGCCGCAGCCCAGCAACTGATTCAATCGAAATATCCAAAGGCTGTCGTGAGCAAAGCCGAGAAAGTCACGCGCGGCGACAAGATTGAATATGAAGTCATTGCCAAACACGGGAAAAAGCGGATCAGTCTGGTCTTTGATGCGGATGGAAAAGTATTGAAATAACGCCCGTTAAAGGCAGTCCGGCTTATTCATGACCGATTGCAGCAGAGATTCTTTTAACGCCAGGATATGCACAGAACAATAAGAAGATCCCTGCTACTTTCCCTCGTCTGCGTGGTCGGGACCTTTGTCGGACAAATCAGCGCCCAGAGTCCGGTAGCCGAAATCCGCGGACAAGTAACCGACGAACGTGGCGGTGCAATCAGCGGAGCGAAGCTAGCCTTATTGACTCGTGATGGAACGGAGAAAGCCAGCCTCACCGATCAGCAAGGTCGGTACGCCTTCAAATCCCTGGAGTCTGGAAGCTACACTTTGCGCGTAACCGCGAAAGGCTTTGCTCTTTACGAGAGCGCCGGCCTCCAGGTGTCCGTGGGCCAAAGGAGCGTGCACGACATCCAACTCGGAATCGGACCTGTCACCGAAACTGTTACGGTGCCGTCGGAGAGTCCGGTTGGAACCGAGCCCGAGAACAATGCGGATTCACTTGTCCTGCGCGGCCAGCAACTGGACGTGCTTCCGGATGATAGTGATGATTTGGCGAGTGCCCTTCAGGCGCTCGCGGGACCAGCGGCTGGACCAAACGGCGGAGAAGTGTTTGTTGATGGGTTCAGCGGCGCGCGTTTGCCACCTAAATCATCGATCAGAGAAGTACGTGTAAATCAAAATCCGTTCTCGGCGGAATTCGACCGGATCGGCTTTGGACGGATTGAGATCCTAACGAAGCCCGGCACCGATGAGTTTGCCGGCGAAGCCTTGTTCAACTTCAACGACGAAAGCTTGAACGCGCGTAATCCTTACACGTCAATACGCGCGCCTTACCAGGTGCGGTCACTCGACTTCTCGATTAGTGGTCCTATTGTCAAACACCACGCTTCGTTCTTCTTCGACCTGGAGTACCGTGGTCTGGATGACAACGCCTACATTAATGCACTCGTTTTGGATCCTTCGCTAAACGTCGTGCCCTTCGTCCAATCAGCCCTGATACCGCGACGCTCGCAGGAACGTCAACCACGCGTCGATTGGCAAATAAATAAGAACCACACCCTGGTTGCAGTGGCGGAGTTTAACCCCTCACACACGCGGCACACCGGCAGCGGCGGCTTTACGCTTCCTTCGCGTGCTTACGAAGTCACCGGGTACGAACATCAATTCCGTCTCACCGAAACAGCCGTGCTCAATAAGAGCACCGTTACGGAGACGCGCTTGCAAGTCAGAACTGATCGGGGTGAACAGAAACCAGAGAACTCGAGCTTCGCCTTGAATGTCCAGGATGCCTTTAACGGTGGTGGAGATCAATCTGGACCTTCATTGAATCGCAGAGCGCTCACCGCAATCTACAACAATACGACGATCACCCGGGGTCCTCACGTACTCAGGTTTGGCGCCCGCTTGCGTCGCATTAAAGTGAACGACGAATCACGCGCTAATTTCGGCGGCACCTTTACCTTCGCGGGTGGAAATGCAGTCGTACTCGACAGCCACAATCAGGTCGTTAGAAATGCGCAGGGTGAACCTCTCTTCAACGAGGTCTCCAGCCTTGAACGTTATCGCCGCACACTGCTCTTCAATGGAACAGGAGGCCCACCGAAACCACCTGGGATTACAGATGAACAGCTTGGTGTCAATCCCACTCAGCTTTCAATCGCGGGTGGCAACCCCGAAGTGTCAATCACCCAAACAGATATAGCAGGTTTTGTGCAGGACCAGTGGCAAGCCCGATCAAGTCTTACACTCAACCTCGGACTAAGGTACGAAGGGCAGACGAATGTTCATAACAATCTGAACTTTGCCCCGCGCATTGCCCTCGCCTGGTCGCCAAAAGGAAAGAACGGAGTCCCGAAAGCTGTCATTCGTGGTGGCTTCGGCATCTTCTTTGAGCGCATCAACGATAACTTAACTTTGCAGTCGGAGCGATTCAATGGAATCAATCAACAACAGTATGTGGTTACTAATTCACCCATTCTGGCAACTTTTCCGTTCATCCCCAGTATTGAAGCGCTCAATGGGTTCGCTCTGCCCCAGACGCTGAGAAGAAAAGAGACGGATCTTCGCAGTCCCTATCTGATGCAATCGGCGATAAGCTACGACCGGCAACTGCCGTTCAAATCCACTATCTCGCTCAGCTTCATCAACACGCGAGCGTTACATCAGTTGCGCACCCGCAACATCAACGCCCCGCTGCCGGGCTCTTTTGTCGAGGGAGTAAGAAGCAGCGGCGTCCGTCCGTTTGTTAATGCCGGTAACATACTTGAGTACGAATCCTCGGGATTCTTCAACCAGAAGCAGTTGATCGTGACGTTGGACAGCAGGTTCAATAGTCGGATCTTCCTGCATGCTACCTACGGGCTCAGTCAGGCTCGCGGTGATACTGACGGAGTAGGAAGTTTTCCCGCGAACACTTATGACTTGAGCAATGAATACGGACGCGCCGCGATCGACGCGCGACAACGGTTGATCGTTGAAGGAACAGTGAGTGCGCTCTGGGGTTTTCGGGTGGCGCCGTTCGTGATTATCTCTTCGGGTCGTCCCTTCAACATCATCATCGGTCGTGACCTTAATGGGGACACCCTTTTTACAGAGCGTCCAGCTTTCGCCAGCAGTTTGACGACCGTCGAGAACCTTAAGGTAACGCGCTGGGGCCGGTTCGACCTCAACCCACCTGCAGGAGCGACGATCATCCCGCGCAATTACGGCGCAGGACTATCCTTCGCCGCCGTAAGTCTGCGCCTAAGCAAGACCGTCAGCTTGAATGAAATTCGCCAATTCTTCGGCGGACCTAAGCGTAATGCAAAAGACGAGAGCCCTTACAAACTATCGTTTTCGGTCCAGGCTCAGAACCTTCTTAACCGGACGAATAATGATTTACCCGTCGGCAATCTGAGTTCACCGTTCTTCGGGCAATCGACGGCCACGCTGGGCGGTTACGGAGAAGGAAATAGAAGCTCCGCAGGTAATCGAAGAATCACCGGACAGATCAAGATTGAGTTCTAATCGGTATGGATCAGGTCACACCAAATCGGCCGTTCATAACGCAAAAGGGGCACCTGATTTTGTGCAACTGCATCAACATTCCCTGAATCTTAGGTTCGAGTTTGATACGAATACAGCGGCGCTTTCGTTGACGAACTCAGCCACCCGATCAGTAATAACCTATCTAGTTCTTGAGGAGTTGTAAGATGAAGTTTGTGAGAAAATCTTCCCTGAGTGTTATAGCAATACTGGCTACTGTTCTTTCCTTTTCAGCCAGCTCATTTGCCAAGACCAATAAGAACAATTTTCCCAATATTAAGATCGATAATTTTGGCCAGATGGATGAGCGCTTTTTCCGCGGCGCCAGGCCTAGCACCAGTGACTTAAGAAACCTCGCAGCACTTGGCATTCATACGATTATTGATCTAACCGACAATTCCCGGGAGAAGGAACAACCAGCCGTCGAAGCTGCGGGCATGCGCTACGTTAACATTCCCATCGTTGATAAAAAGAACCCAAGCGCGGGACAGATCGATCAGTTCTTGAAGCTTGTTAACGATCCGGCAACGGGCAAGTTTTACGTACACTGCGCGGGCGGACGGCATCGCACCGGAGTGATGGCTGCGTTATATCGTTTCAATCACGATCATTGGAACTATGACCAGGTCTACGCGGAGATGTTGCAATACGATTTCTACACCAGCAACGGACACGGAAAACAGCTTGATTTCGTTCAGGACTACTGGCAGGTTTCGCAAGCGAGAAAAGCGGCTGCTACCGCGAATAAGTAACCCCACTTGACGAGTTGGGGCAGGGCCGGGAGACTCCCGGCCCTTTTCCATTTTGTCGTCTGACTTCCTCTTCAGAATCAGGCAAAGTCTTGCACCTTGGAATCAGGTGAGACCATCCAGTTGCGCCGGCGGGAGCTTACTGCACCCCATGGCGACTTTGCGAGTTTCATACAGTTGAGCTTAGTGATTGGCGCGGTGACGGTAATAATGTCAATTGGAGAAAACTGGTCGACCTAATACGATAGCGCATGACAGGGACCAGCGCCGAGAGTTCAATTGCCGAGGTTGAAGTGCAGTCGTTGGTGATTAATGATGTCCGACTACTTTTTCTGACTCATCTGAATTCGATGTTACAGAAATTGCAATCGCGATTGACGCAGCCCTGCGGCGGCCTTAGCATGCGCCACACTGTTATAAACTAAGGGGTGAGACTTGTGTCTGTGGCCCACGAACTAAGCAGCGATATCGCTGCCGCGATCCTTGCGGCTAAGGAAGAGAAGCGCGATTTGAAAGAGCTGAAAGAGGTTGTGCTGCGCGTGCATGAAGAGTTGCAGAAATTGACAACCCAATGCCGCGAACAGAATCGTACTCGCCACCTTGGACGAGGAAAGTGTGGTTAGCTTCCAATGCGCCGGCAAAAGCTGAGAATTGGCGATGTCACTTCTTCGTGTAAAGCCCGCTGAGGGCTAAGGAATAAATGCATCGGTTCGACAACTAAATGTTGACAAGCGAAAGACGCGCGTGTACCGTGCCTTCGCTTTTACCGTCAGTACGGCGGTGTGCTCCTGAATATTTCACTCTGTTCGCCGTATTCAACGGTCGCACCTGTTCTCGTCAGCTCCTGCCGTACCGAATTACCAGGAATTTTTGATCGTTAGATACTGTTCAATCCCCCATGAGCAATATCCTACTGGTACCCGTCCATTTGGATGCGCTGCTCCTCGACCATGACCAGATGGTTGTCGAGGCGACCGCTGACTTCAGCCGCCTGCCGTTTGTTGCCGGAAAGCGCGACATCAATCCTGACATCGCCAACGTCAGCGAAGAGATCGTCTCCACGCCGTTCCAAAATGAAAATCTCCTACTGAAAAAGGGCATTCACCTGCACTGGTCGCTGCCCGACGCACTGACGCGAGCGCGATACAACCCGAAGAGTCCGGAAAAACAGGACTTCCCGCGGGTTCCGAATCGTTGGGTTGTGACGCGATGCAACGAGCAAGGTGCGGTCGAGAAGGAATGGTTGATCGAGAGCGACTTTCTTCATCCCGCCGCTGACGGAAACCCTGCCGGCACGGGCGTGACGATTCCCTACCGCAAGGACAAGAGCCAACCGTTTCGTTACATGGGACGAACCATGGAACTCTTCCCTCAGCGCCAGGATCAAGGCGCGAATCGGGGCGAGTACTATCCCAAGCTGACTGCGGTTGGTTACGGTGAGCCAAGTTTCGCTGCTTTTTATCCGAACTGTTACAGCGTCTTCGGATTCTGTGATACCGACTACTCCGGAGCGTCTGACGAGCGGCGGTATTACGTAATGGGATGGTACAGCAATCCGGACGAAGACGTTTTGATGACGCACGTTCGAGACGCTCTGTTGTTTCGCCCGAATGACTTCACGAAGCTGGGCCAACTCGCCGGCAAACTCCGTGATCGCAAGGACGCGTTGACGCAGTACCTGCACGGACAATTCTCAGCAGACACTAAAACGCAACTCCAGCAATACACCGGCCCGGGCGATCCACCCGAAGCATTGCGATCACTTCTGCTCGACGATCTTAATCGTCAGCTCAAAACGGGGCGACTCTATGATCAAGCCCGATTCGCCGGTATCAAACTCACGCCAGAGACGGTGGCATTGGTTGCGCGCACACTCGAAACGCATGAGGATCTCCCTCGGAACCGCGTACTGCTCGAGGAAGCTTTTCCGGAAGAGATTGCGCGGCGGAGTCTCCCGCAGGTTCTGAAGGACAGCTTCAAGTGGACCTTTACGCGGCCGAATGAAAACGCGTTCCCTTTTCGCATGATTTGCTTCGCGCAGCTCACAGTGGGCCAGCCTACGGCGCAAAAGGAGCTGGATCAATCTGCAACCGTGGCCATAGGCAACACCGGCACGGAAGCCTTGTCTGCCTGTCTGGCGACAAAAATGTACGGCAACGCTCCGGACGCACAGGAAATTGTCGAGGATCAGCTCGAGGCGCTGCATCTCGCTCCAGCCCTCGAGTCCCGGCAACTGGATGTACCCGCGAAGTTTGTCGAAGGGCGTCACGAAAAGGGCTTCGCGGCAGTTCCGGGCGGCACGATCTGGACCGTACGTGCCGACGACAGTGTCGACTCACCTGCCAAAGCCGACGACACACCGAGCGGCATCACGCTCCCAGACAAGTTGGGCCAGCTTCTCAACACTGTCAACGAACGGCAGGCCGAGTATGACCGCGCGTCGCATCAGATCGAGTCGCTTCGTATTCAACTCTTCTCCGACTGGTACAAGTACATGCTCTGCGCCTACCCACCGCAGGGAGCGCGTGACGCGTACCCGGACGTCGACGAAGTGCAGAGTTACATCGACTTCCGCACAGCGTCCTTGAATCAGCGGATCATGCGGGCCGGAACGCTGTTGTTGAAGGAAACGAGCGAGGGAGTTGTAGCGCAGGTATCAGGAGGCGCAAGCCTTGACGATGGCGGACGTCCCGCAACTTTGGCGGCGGCGTTGGCCAAAGCTATCAATGAACTGCAAACGTTTCTGACGTCGCACAAGGAAACGGAAACAACCTACAGGCTCAAGCAAGCTTCCGGTCCGCGTTACTGGCAACCGACCGAGCCGTCGGTGCTCATCGATGGCGCGATCGCCGATCCTTCCAAGCGACACGGACATGACGGACGACCCAGTGACGGATTGCTTCCGGCGTCGCTTATGTACAACGAATCTCGAGACACTCAAGTCGGGGAAAAGGCGTTTCGCGACAGACTAAGGACTCGAATTAACAACATCGGCGGCGGTCCCGACAGGAACTTTGCTTACACCACGTGGAACGCGCAGCCGTGGAACCCGTTTCTGCTGGAGTGGGACGTCGAAGTATTCCCAGTTGAGCATAAATCCAACATCGATCCAAAGACCGGACACTACGCCGAAGACTTCATCACCGCTAATTATCAGCTTCTGGAAAACGACGTCGATCTGTCATTGAGACGCGGCCGCGGCACGTGGACGCTGGCGGCGAACGTCTACACCGGGCGCAGTATCCTGACACCGCACGCCACCCAGCAACTCGCAAAACAATCCGAATCCTACATCGAGAAAAAAGTCGCCCCGGCGTTTCTCAAGGCAAAAAAAGAACGCAGGCTCCAAAAGGGAAGCGACGGCCTCGTAGATCGTATGAAGGAGATGCAGGATTGGTACGAGAAGAAGTCGAAGGCGCTGCTGCACGAGGCGAATGGTGACGTCGACCCGACGTTGACCGCGTTTCGCGCGTGGGGCGCAATGCGCGATCCCGACTGCCTTTCGCAGTCGCTCAGCGGTTTCAACGACGCCCTTCTCATGCACAAGCAGACGCTCCAGTTGCTCGTTTCGGATCCGCTCGGCTTCAATGACTACAAGCCGTTTGCAGATCGCGTTGCGCACAGCGTGAACGATTCGATCTACAGCGCACCCGCACCGCAGAACGACTTCAACCCCATCCGTT
Organism: Pyrinomonadaceae bacterium; assembly: GCA_035694465.1. Taxonomy (GTDB): domain Bacteria; phylum Acidobacteriota; class Blastocatellia; order Pyrinomonadales; family Pyrinomonadaceae; genus PSRF01. The sequence goes on from DASSFI010000030.1 coordinate 14,959, forward strand.
CCGGCATGATGAAAATTCATCGCCTGCGGCTCGTCGACACGTTCGGACAAATCAAAGATCTCGACGTCAGAAACGTTGTGACGAGCAAGCCGCTGGACGACGGCACCGAAGATCCACTCGTCAGTTTGCCGCCGCGATTAACACAGCCCGCGCGCGTCAACTTCCGCTGGCTCTCTGCGGACTCGGACCAGGAGGAGATGAACGATCATCCCGCCACGACTCCGATCTGCGGCTGGGTGCTCGCCAACAATCTCGACGACAGCCTGATGATTTACGACAACAGCGGCAAGGCGCTCGGGTCTCTCGTCAAGAAAGACGGCCGGTCGGCACGGGTGGAGTGGGTACGCGCACCGGGTGGACTCGGCGTTGGCGCTGTGAAAGAGATTCCCAACAGCCATTTACAGAAGATGGTCCAAACCATTCAGCAGTGGGGGGCGGACTTCCTCGACGACTTCATCTCGGCGATCGACAGCGCGGTAGAGAACATCGAGCCGGAAAATTTTGGGCAGCATCGGGATCTCGCGTTGCTCATGGGCCGGCCCCTCGCGCTGGTGCGCGCGTCGATCAATCTCGAGTTGAAAGGTCTACCAGCATCTCATCAAGGCTGGAACGAGTTTCGCCAGGATCTGAACCGCGACGGGCGTGACGATAATGGATTCAGCCGCGTTCGCTTCCCGATTCGCATCGGCGAGTACAACCAGTTCAACGACGGAACGGTCGGTTACTGGAAAGAGAATGGCGATGAGTACGAGGATAACGCCTTCTTCTCACCGCAAAGCGATGACGAAACATTCAAGACCAACCACCTGAAGACACACCGGACACACGCGGAGGAAATGGTCTTCTTTCAAACGGTGGAGGCAGAGCCGCAGATCTTGAGTTTGCTCATCGATCCGCGCGGCGTGGTCCACGCGACGACGGGCATCGTGCCGGTTAAAGCCATCAACATCCCTCCCGATCAGTACTCGGAGGCGTTGCAAGCTATCGAGATCACTTTCCTGAGCGCGCCGATCATCACGGACGCGGGCAAGATTCATCTACCGTTGCCGGAAGAAGCCGGATACCAATGGTCGTGGCTGCAACAGGACGTGCAGCACGTGTGGTCGGAGGTTTCGTCGCGCGGCGTGGTCCGCAAGGAGAGTTTCGCCGTCTTCGGTGATCGTGCGACTGACATCTGGGCAGATTTGATCACACAAGGTTGGATCAAGCTGCTGGACGAGAACGATGAGACGCGCGCGAGCGTCGTGGCAAAAGACAGGCGAGAGAAGCCGGAGTTGTCAGACAATGTGAAAGACAAGAGGGACGAGATCGAAGACATACTCGACCGCTCTCACATTGGACCCGTCGATTCGACTGCGAGGTTCTCCGGCGCACAGGAGATTCGCGAAGGCTGGCTGAAGTTGAGCCGGGCCGGTCAACCGTCAAGAAACAGCTCCAACCGCTAACAGTAAACAAGGAGACATCATGGCTATTCTTCGAGCCACCCACCCTATCAGCTTTCACTTGCTTGACCGCGACGGCAACCAGGTCATTGGTATCTTCGACGGCGACAAGGGACAGGTTTCGACACTTGAAATCACCAACAAAGCACGGCGTGATTTGCGGCTAACGAAGCTGGCCGGGGCGACGCCCTCGGCGACGAATCATCACTTCGAGCTGAAGTTCCGCGCCGACACGTTGAACGCCACGTCGAAGCCCGCGCTCTCCGATGCCGGCTGGCTGATCAGTGACCCTACTCCGAGTGACGGAGGCGTCTCACTTTATTTGTTGAGTCAGGACACCGTTGTTGTTGGCTCGGGGACCACCACGAAACTGAAGCTGAAAGGCCTCAACGCCGACAGCAAGGGCGGGTCGCGCGGGACCAGGATGGAACTGAAGTGGGAACAAGGCCCGCTCGAGTACGTGGCGAATGGCAGCGGACCCGAGCCGCTCGTCGCGGGACATCGCGTGCAGCACCTGGAGATCGTGAACGAGCGGGGCCAGCAACATATTCCGTTGCACGTGGCCTTCGTGGGAACGAACCAGGTTTTGAATAATTTGACGGACAACATTCTCACCCTGCGCATCAGCAATCAGTTGAAAGAAGGGAACATTCAACTGATTAAAGAAAAGGATTCCGAATACGCCACGTCGATTTTCATTCTCTCGTTTGACGCCTCAGACAAAGAGAAGTGGACCATGGGGACTGTGGCCGGGGTGAGAGACTACAAGATCAAGGCCGTTGCCGGTGGAAAAGAGTTCACCATTGTGCCGTCGAACCAGGGCCAGTCTCCCGCGTGGACCTTAACCACGTCTGACAACATCACGCTGGGTCCGGGGGACTTCATCGAGGTGACGATCAAAGACGTCAAGACCAATTACCAGCCGGGCTTGACCAACCTCCACGTGCAATACAAAAACATCCCCGGTTACTGGGACGGAGAGTTCGTCACCCCGATCGAAAAGAGTCCGGTTTTCTATAGTCAGAATGCGGTGGGCATTTGGACGAACGATCCCCGGGCCAGGCTGCATGTGAGCGGCACGTTGTTGGTCGACTCTGTTGCGGCAGTAGGCTCGCGGGGCAGCCTGGAGGTTCACAGCGTCGCGAGCGCTGGAGGCAGGTTCAAGGTTGCGACAGACGGCAAAGTCGGCATTGGCACAGCGGAGCCGCAGGAGAAGCTCCACTTGATGGGTACTGCGCGCGTTGAGGGCGGCGACATCTTTTTCAAGGACAACGGCGAGATCAGGAGTTACGACGATAAGCATCGCATCATGTTCCGCCGCGGCGAAAACAAGCTCGAGTTTAGAGAACATGGTGACATCATCTTTTCACCCGGTTCTACAGATGGATCCGAGAAGGCCAAGGCCGTGATGTTGTCGAACGGCAACGTCGGCATTGGAACCACGTCACCTCGGACACATTTGGAGGTCAAGGGAGGCTTGCGGGTCGAGAAATCGGTTTCGATCGGCGGGTCAGACGCATTCGAAATTGATGCTCCGGGTGTGGTCGGCGGCAGGTTCAAGGTAGAAGGCGGCGGTAGTGTTGGAATCGGGACGCCAAAACCAGGCGCGTATATCAATGAAGGGGATTACTTCAAGGCAGATAAAAACGGCCAGATACTCGAAGTGCATTCACCTGGGAGCGAATCGGCCCTGGTCTTGAGTACGGGTCAAAATATGCACGATGCTCATCTTGGTGGCGTGTATTTCACCCGCACCGCGGGCAAGAAAGATGCTCACCGCGAAGTCGCTGCGATTAAGTGCAGACAAATGTTCACGTCTGATATGGCGGGCGGCTACCTTCAGTTTTTCACCAAGCCGGCGAGTGCTGGGGCGGGCTTCGATGCCCCACGCATGGTTATCCGCGAGAATGGCTACGTCGGCATCGGCACAAACGAGCCCAAAAAAGCGGCTCTGGAGGTTGCTACGTCAGTCACTTCCCTGGCTAAGGCCTATCTATATCTAAATCTCATTAAAGTAGGCAGGGAAGAACGCGAGCTCAATCTGCCACATTCTATTTGGGCTGAGAAGCGCATCGCCGCTGAAGAATTCAATGCCTTCTCCGACGCGCGGCTCAAGGACCTCAACGGCCGCTCAGACGGCGTCGCAGACCTCGCCACGTTGCTCGGCATCGAGATCACTGACTATAGCTTCAAGGACGTCATCGGCAACGGCCCCGGCAAACACAAGAAAGTCATCGGCCAGCAGGTCGAGAAGGTCTTTCCGCAGGCAGTCAGCAGGCAAACCGGCTGCGTGCCCGACATCTACCAGCGGGCTGCGATCGAAGACGGCTGGGTAGCGCTGGCAACGGACTTGAAACAGGGCGATCGCGTTAAGTTGATCACGGAGAAGGGCGCAAGCGTCCACGAGGTGTTCGAAGTCGCAGCAGACAAGTTCCGCGTCGGCGCCGATTCCGAAGGGGAGCTCGAAGGCGACAAAGTTTTTGTCTTCGGCCGCGAAGTGGACGACTTCCTGAGCGTCGACTACGACGCGATCTCGATGCTCAACATCTCCGCCACGCAGCAGCTCAAAAAAGAGATGGACCAGGATCTGAAAGCTCTCCGTGTTGAGAACACCGAGTTACGCGCCGCCAACGATGCGTTGTCGAAGAGATTGCAACTACTCGAGAGCAAGCTCGAAACGATGGTCGGCCTGATGAGCACTGCCGCAACCGCTCGAACGGCCACGGCAGACACTAGTCGTCAAAACTCAGGCGGCGTGTCGAACTAACTTCAACGGGGTTCTTGTGTGATCGAACAAACATTACAAACCGAGCCGGGCCGGCTTTCGCAATCCGCACTTTGGGAGCGGCAGCAGGACTTTTTCTTGCGCGAAGGCGCCGGAATCTGGACGCGCAACCTGATCCCTCGTTACATCACTACCAACGCTTTCATCGCGGGCGCTTACGCCGAAGTCGTCAGTGCGTACCTGGAAGACTGTCGCGATAACGGTCTCCATCCGGCGAGCTCGGAGGCCTTTATCGTCGAACTCGGTGCGGGCTCCGGCCAATTCTCCTTTCACTTCCTCCAGCACTTTGCCGGGCTCAACAAAGAACTAATGCCCACGGTCCGCTTCCGCTACGTGATGACTGACATCAGTCAGTCGACCATTGACTACTGGCAGGCTCATGAACAACTCCGTCCTTTCGTCAATGCCGGAGTCCTTGACTTTGCTCGCTTCGACGCTTGCCGCGATGACGAGTTGCAACTCCTCGTCTCCGGCAACCGCCTTGGCAGTGGGTCTGTCAGTGGTCCATTGATCTTCATCGCGAACTACGTCTTCGATTCTTTGCCGCAAGATGCGTTCGAGGTCCGCGGCAGTGAACTGTACGAGTGTCTGACGGAGAGCGACGCCGAAACGCTGCTGCCGCACACGAATGAAAATGCGCCGCACAACGAGCACGTTGCCATGAGCTACAGCGAGCGCGCTTGCCCGCCGAACTTCTATAGACGTGACGACTGGGACGACATCCTGCGAGGCTACGCAGCGAACGTGCGTGACGGCGCGTTTCTGTTTCCCGTCGGGGCCCTGCGGTGTCTCGAAACGCTTGGAGAAATTTCGGATGGGCGATTCATGCTGCTCACCGCCGACAAGGGTTTTCACCGCGCAGAGTCGTTCGCTCGCCAGCGTCCACCGTCGCTGGTGCGGCACGCCGGCTGTTTCTCACTCGACGTGAACTTCCACGCACTCGCCGAACAGGTGCGGCGCGAGGGAGGAAGCGTTCTCCACCGCTCACATGACGCTTCGCATCTTAAAGTTCTCGCGTTCGTCCACGGTCTCCACGATAAGCGGCGCACCGAAAAGGTGTTCGCGCGTCACATGATCGACTTCGCCCCCGACGACTTCTACAACATGATGAGCGATGCGATGAGGAACGTGCGGAGCATGAGCCTTGAAGCCATCACCTCTTTGCTGCGCCTTAGCCGCTTCGACTCGACGGTCCTCGTCAACTGCTACGAGCGGTTAGTGGAGATCTTACCGATAGCGCGCGAGCCGGAGCGACAGGCGTTTTACGAGGCTATGCGGTTGGTAGAGGAGCGGTGGTTCCGCGTCGACCCCGAGGAGAACCCGTACTTCTTCCTGGGGACGCTCGCCGGATCAATCGAAAAGGATCATGAGGCCATTGCTTACTACCGGCGCGCCCAAACTCTCTGCGACTCGGCGGGTGCGGAACACAACCTCGGACTTTCTTACTTGATGTTAGGCGATCTCGAAACCGGTGCGAGTTGCTTCACTCGCGCACACGCGCTGGATGAGCGGATGACCGAAGCCAGTCTGCTGTCGGAGAAGATAAAATTTTGGCCCCAGGCCGATACAGCAGGAGGCGAAAGGTTTCGTCAACTTGAGCATGCTCCGAGTATCGAAGAGTCGCTTCGTCATCCTGACATCGTCCTCGAGCCGTTGCTGCCGCACCACGCCGAAGCATTCCTCGAACACGCCACGCCGGAGATTCTCGGGCTGACGCGGCTGCCCGCTTTCCAGAACATGGAGGAAGTGCGGCATTGGATACGCACGCTCACGTCCGAGTCGCGCGACTACTCTTTCGCCATTACGCACCGCACACACGGCTTTGCCGGCGTCATCTCTCTGCTGAAGGTTGACGACAAGGTGGGGCGCTTCTTCTTCTGGGTAGGCGAACCGTTCATGAATCAGGGTTACGCCACCGCGAGCATGTGCCGGCTGCTCCGGTTTGCCGTCGACAGTCTTTTGTTGGACGAGTTATTTACCAGCGTGCTGCCGCATAACGGGCGGTCAGCACGTTTGCTGCTGCGACTCGGATTTCGCCGCGTCGACGTCGCCGACGAAAAACTTCACTACTACTACAACGGCGTCAATCGTCTCACTGACGGCGAGACTACCGAGCACGTGCAACGGCTTCTCGGCGGCAGCGATACGCCGAATATCATCGTTAAGCATGTGATGCTGAAGGGGGATTAGCTATCTATGGGCGTAGCAATGGATCAGAGGGCCGATCAGCAGGTGGATTGGGCCGAGGGAAAGTTCCAGATCCTATTCGTCTCCATCGGACAAGGTGATTGCTGTGTTATCACGTGCCCCAATGGCGAACACATCATGGTTGATTGCGGTAGCAAAGCAAGCGAAGTAGAGGGGATGGCCTACGTCTGGGCCCTCATCCGTGGGCCTTGGGTGCTCAGCCGCCCAGGCACTAAACAAATGCATCTCTCGGCTCTCATCCTGACGCATCCCGATAAGGATCACGTTAATAAGGTCGCATACATGATCGCAGGCAGTAAAGAAAACGCAGTGCCTGTTGACGCCGTCTATTTCAGCGACGCCAAGAACAGTGAGCGGTTTGATTTCAAATCAAGTCCGTTGCGTATGTATGGTGCAGGCAAATGCGGATCGACCCTCCGGACTTATTGCAAGGTCAAGAATCTGTATTGCGTGACGCTCAAAAACGGCGAAGAAACCCTCCATAGTTGGGAGCCTCCTTTCGGTGCAGACCAGTACTCCACTGAAGACTTTCTGATCGATGATGCCCGCGTGCGCGTAGCCCATGGCGAGATAGGCGGAGACGAGGACGACGACGAAGAGGAGACCGAGAAAATTGAATGGGAGGTTTCCATCATTGCGGGCAACGTTCCGAAGGAGGACGCCGACCACTCGGACGCCGACGGTCGGAACGCCGCCAGCCTCGTGACGCTAGTGCGCCGCGATAACGAAAGAGTCCTCATCTGCGGCGATGCCACCAGAAGCACTCAGAACTACCTTTATAACACCTTCAAGACGACGGACGACATCAAGTTCCTGACCATGCTGCAGGTGCCGCACCACGGCAGTTCCCTTACCGCTGCGACCGATGACTTCCTCAAGCTCGTAAGGCCCAGGAAAGCCGTAATCAGTGTGAGGTTGGATGAGCATACGCACCACCATCCGGGCATGCAAGTGGTCGAGGCTTATATGGCCCACGCCAGGAAGTCCGAAGCACAAAGCCTTTATAGAGGCTGGCAGAAGGTGGCTGACGGTGACTTCCAGACACTCAGGACCGCGTGGGAGGCGGGCCAAGTCAAATACACACCCTCGGCGAAGACAGGCGTTAGGCGTTACGTACGAGACGACACTAAAGGCGTCATCGGTCCGATCATTCTCGACAAGGTCGGAGCGCCGGCTACGGCTGCGAAGTACGTGCTGTACCAACGCCAGACGGACAGAGACATCAGGCAAACGGGTTACGGGCCCCAATGGCTGTACCTGGAGTAACGCGCATTTCGCTTGCGGAGAGACGTTAATGGAGATAAACCGCCTCGAAGAGATCGTCCGCGGTGCGCTTGATAGCGAAGGAAAGTTCGCCCTGCCGACCGGCGCGCTCGAATCCGCTGCGGCAGACCGCATCTCAGCCGACTTCCTGCCTGACAACGAACTGCGCGTCGATGGCGCGAGTGTCGTGCGGCCTGAGACCGAGGATACGATCACTGTGCGCGGAACCGGCGTAGACCTTCCCTTCAAAGGCATGGCCGTTGAGCTGCTCTTTTATATCAAAGGTGGTGCTGTGGCCTTCAGTCTTACGGCGACTGGCGACGCGAGCTGGCGGCTTCCGAAGGGCTTCCCGCTTTTCGCCGGAACCCTCGCCGAACATCTCCGTTTCGCCTCCATCGAGCCGCACCATCCGCCACAGCTCTTTCTACGGACGCACCAGGCTAGGGGCGAGCCACGTAGTGATCTCTCTTTTAAAGGAGTGCTCGATCTCAACGCAATGACAGGCGGGCTCGGCTTGGCATCCCTTGTAGGCAATCCTTTTTTACCAATCTCCGGTCCGATCGTATTGAAAGAAAAGGGCTCGCAGTTCCACAACATCGATTTGGTTGCGCTTGTGAGCAGTTCCGTCGACCTGCGCATCGCAAAAGTTGAGAAACTTACCTTCAAGGTCGGCAGCCAGCTCTATGCTTACAGCCCCACGCAGAAGTATGCGACGCCGTTTATCGAGTTGGGAGCAAAAATTCCCTTTCAAACGAAATCCGGCCCGCATACGATCCCGATCTCCGCGCGCGCCACGAACCTCGACTCAGGCTTCCGCTTTCAGGCAGACCTTAGCGCCATTATCGACACCGCCATTGAGGAGCTGGCGAGTCTCACCAACGGGCACGGCATGGGCGACATCCTGCCCAATGACTTCCGGCTCGCAGATACACTGGAATTCAACGAATTCTTTTTCGACTTCAACCCGACGGCTGAGAAGAAGGTTACCTTTATCGGCATGGGCGTACATAGTAAGCGGCCTTGGCCAATACTCCACATCGAAGAGACAAAAAAGGATCTGGTGGTGGAGGACGTCGAGTTGATGTTCACGCTCGGGGATCCCTTCGGAACGGCGTATAAGTCGCTGACGATCAGCGGCGCGTTTGCTATTGCTGACGGTGGCGCCAGGATCATTGAAGCAAGCATGGCCTATCCTGGTTGGGTCATTCAGGCGTCTCTCAAAGAGGACACCACACTAGCACTGCGGGACGCCGTCGGTCTTTTCAAGAAAGACACCGATCGCGTCCCGGCGATGCAGGTGGACCAGCTCGAACTTGTCGTGTCGCCGGAAGGTTTTACTTTCAACCTCGACGTAGAAGGCGAACTGCTCATTCCCGACACGCTATTCGGCATCGAACGCGTCGGCGTCTCGATCGAGAAAACCTCGTCACACTCGGCTTTTTCTTTTAATGGGGTTCTTCTGCTCGCCGGCGCGCTCGTGGCGGTCAGCGCCGAGTATCCAGGCGACGGCGCCAGCTGGCAATTCGAGGGTAGCACCGGCCCCGGTCAGCAGATCCCGATCGGACATGTGATCGGGGATCTGGCGCAGAAGTTTGGCGATCTCAACATGCCGTCGGCGATCGACAGCCTCGTCATCGAAAACCTGTCCACCACTTTTAATACAGGGAGCAGGGAGTTCACGTTCGGTTGCGCGGGCAAATTCCGCGCCGACGATACGGACGTGAAAATGAAGGTAGATCTCGCCGTCAAAGGAAGCGGCGAGACCTATTCACGCACAATCACGGGTAAGCTCTGGGTAGGCGTACACGAGTTCGATCTGCACTTCGTTCGGCAAGGATCGTCTAACAGCTTAGTTGCGACGTACCGTCCCCCATCGACGGGCCGGTCTTTGAATGTCAAGCAGCTTGTTGGGTCGATCTCCTCCGGAGTGGCGAACTACGTCCCCTCAGATCTGCAAATCGAATTAAAAGACGTCATCTTCGCCTACAGCAAGGGCACGACTCAGGATGGCTCGAAGTTAGTGTTCGGGTTGGCGATTGGGACAGGCATCAATCTCTCGAACCTGCCGCTGGTCGGTCAGAAGTTGCCGCCGGAGGCGACCGTCGCCGTCGACAACCTGCAAATCTTATTCAACTCCAAAGGGCTGACCGGAGCGGAAGTTAAGAACTTCAACAGTCTAATTCCTGACGGCGTCACGAAGCTTCCGGCGCCGGAGTCGGCGGATGAGCAGGCAGCGCCTCGCCTGCTTGCGGGAACCTCAACCACGGATGTCCTGACCGCAGAGCCTGTGGTTATCGAGAACGGCTTCGTCGTCTCGGCGCTAATGAACTTTGGAGGTTCAAAGCGGTTCTTCTGTCTGTCGGGAGTGCGGCGGAAATCGAGCTTACGAACTGGCGTCGACGTTGTCACCGGACCCGACGACGCGATGATGGCGAACGCGCCCGCGGCCGACAACGTGAAGTGGTTTCCCGTGCAAAAGAGTTTCGGCCCGGTATTCTTCGACAAGGTGGGCGTGCAGTATGAGGCGGCGACGATTCGCTTTTTAATGAACGCTGCGCTGTCAGCCGCCGGTCTCACCCTGACGCTCGAGGGCTTGAGTCTCGGTTCGCCAATTACCAAGTTCGCCCCCGAATTCGAGCTTCAAGGTTTGGGCATAGATTACAAGAACGACGCGGTGGAAATTGGCGGCGCGTTTCGAAGAACAGATAAAAAAACTTACGATGGCGCGGCCGTCCTCAAGACCAAGCAGTTTGCGGTCTCTGCCATTGGCTCGTACACGACAACCGAAGACGGCGAACCGTCGCTTTTCATCTATGCGTTCCTCGATTATCCCCTCGGTGGCCCCGCGTTCTTCTTCGTCAAGGGTCTCGCTGCGGGTTTTGGTTACAACCGCAGGTTGATTGCGCCCTCAATCGATAAGGTGGCCGAGTTTCCGCTGGTCACTCAGGCTGATGGTCGATCGGACAAGCCGCAGAGCGTGATGGAAGCGCTCACGGCTCTTCGAAGTTATGTTCCACCGAGCGTTGGCAGCATCTTCCTCGCCGTCGGCGTGAAGTTCAACTCGTTCAAGCTGGTCGATTCCTTTGCGCTCCTGACAATGGAGTTTGGCAACAACTTCGCCATCAATCTACTCGGGGTGTCGAAAGCCGTGATCCCCACGCCCGAGACAGGCAAAGCAGTCACGCCACTCGCGCAGGTCGAGATCGCGTGGAAGGCCACGTTCAATCCCGACGATGGATGTCTCGCCATCGACGCACGGCTCACGCCAAACTCCTACATTCTTTCGAAGGACTGTCACCTGACAGGCGGTTATGCCTTTTACAGTTGGTTCAGTGGTCCACACGCCGGCGACTTCGTGCAGACGCTCGGTGGCTATCATCCGGAGTTCCAGGTCCCCGACCACTATCCGAAAGTGCCTCGCCTCGCCTTTGACTGGCGAGTCAGCAGCTCGCTGACGATTCAAGGGGAAGCTTATTACGCGCTGACTGGATCGGCGCTGATGGCTGGTGGGCGTTTGGAAGTCCTCTTCAGGGAAGGAGAGCTGCGTGCGTGGTTGAAGGTCGGCGCAAACTTCCTCATCGCCTGGAAGCCTTACCATTACGACGCCTCGCTGCACGTGAATGTCGGCGCGTCTTACACGTTTAACCTCGATCTACTCTTCACGAGCGTGAGGGTCACGATCTCGGTCGACGTCGGCGCCCAGTTGCACCTGTGGGGACCGGACTTCTCCGGCACGGCGCGGATCGATCTCTCCGTTATCAGCTTCACGATCTCGTTCGGCGCGGGTGCCTCGCAAACGCCACCGCCGTTGAAAGAGTGGTCCACTTTCGCGGAATCTTTCCTGCCGGAGAAAGACGTTTGCAGCATCTCCGTGAAAGACGGTTTGGTCAGAAATATTCAGGCGGACGGAAAAGTGCGTTGGGTGATCAATCCGAAAGAGTTTTCCCTCGTGGTGGATTCGGCGATCCCGTTCAAGTCTGCGTCGACGGTGGGCGGGAATCTAAGTCCGCTCGCGAATATGAATTTCGGCGTTCGCCCAATGGCGGTGACTAAAGACGAGTTGGATTCAACGCTGACCGTCACCATCGAGAAACATGGCGTTGGCGTCAACGACAAATTCAAACATTCGTTAATTAAGAAGCTGGTGCCTGCAGCGTTGTGGGAAAGTGTAAAGGTTGACGCGACCGGTAAAAGACTCCTCGAAGTTGACGTGAACGCTGAGAAGTTCCTGAAAGATGTTCCCGCCGGCATCGAGATCACACCAAGGGCTCAACCGAAAGGGGGCCAGACTTCGAAGATCCATCTCAAGGTCTTTGAATATTCGGACGCCTTTTACCCCGTGGGCGAAGAAAAGCCGAAAGGACACGCCTATGAGTGGCAACCTGCGAGTGCGTTCAAACCCTTGCCACAGGTTGAAGCGCTGCCCACGTTTGAAGAGATCAGGCAGGCGAGAATCGGAGAGATCAGGAAGACCGTAGCGAGTAATCAACGCCGGGCTGCTTTGCTGGCGGGATTGGGTATGACTTTCGCCGTGAACATCGACGGCAAAGTCGCTGATGATTTCTTGAGCGCGCCGCAGGTAGGGACAGTCAATTTATGGGAACCGAAATAGACGAAGTAAAACCAAAAGCCAGTTTCGTGAAGTTTCAGCAGTTCCATCAGCCAACACTGGCCGATGGCGATTACACTATCACTGTCACTCAGTCGGTGACGATCAATCGTACTGAACCGAACGGTAATGTTGTTCGCAAGGCCATCGGTCCATTCGAGTCCGCGAAGCATTTCACGGTCGCCGGGGAACGCTTCGAGTTGAACCCTATCGACATCGAATCGGTTTTTCCGCCCGACGGCAATCTTGGCGATCATTCCAAGGTCTTCCCGCACATAGTCCTCAGTCGCAGCACTCTGCCCTGGGAGCGAACGGTCAACGGCGAGCAGGCGGCCGCCGGCGTTCCGTGGCTTGCGTTGCTACTGTTTGATGAAGATCAAAAACCGACGCCGAAGACTAAGACGGCGCGTGAACTGTTGGATACAAAGGCTGAGGAGGCGAGGTTTCCGAAGACGGAACTGGAAAGCGCTCAGCAGGAGAGCGACATGCTCACGGTTATCGACGTACCGTGCAGTGTGTTGAAGGCGATCATGCCGACAGGCGAAGAGTTGAAGCTGTTGACGCACGTGCGTTTTGGAACCTGCGCCAACGATAAACTCGTGGGAGAGGAACTGGCGATCGTCATTGCGAACCGTCTCCCGCAAAAAGGCAAAAGCAGCACTGCACACCTTGTTTCCATAGAAGGACGCTTTACGAACGTTGGCGGCACGCCTTCGAAGTACGGGTTTGATTTTGAGGGCATCAAGGATCATGAACTGATTAGATTGGTGAGTCTCAAGAGCTGGAGCTTCGCCTGCGAAAGCCACGACAAAGACTTCAAGCAACTGCTCATCGGGCTGAACAATACACCGTCCACGTTGCGACTGCCGGACGTTCCACAGGAGGATGCGCAGAAATTATTCTCCAAAGGGTATGTGGTCATGCCTCATCATTTCCGCGGCGGAGATCGAACTGTCTCCTGGTTTCACGGTCCATTGATCCCCGGCAAGAACCTGTCTCCGAAGTTTGCGCTACCGGTGCGCACGGCCGACGAGCTGGTCCGTTACGATCCGGAGCTTTCAATGTTCGACGTTTCTTACGCGGCCGCGTGGGAGTTAGGCCGGTTGCTGACCTTGCAGGATAAGGATTTCTCAACCAGCCTCTATCAATGGAAGCGCGAGTATGCGCAGCACATGGCCCAGAAGGCGCAGCGAGTGCGGCATCTGCCGTTTCAGAAAGACACGCGTGTTTATGTGCCGGAAGAGCTAACGGCCTGGTTCAAGAGCCTGCGGAAACTCGAAGGAGTGCCTTTCAACTATCTCGTTCCCGACGAGCGAATGCTGCCGGCTGAGTCGATTCGTTTTTTCCGCGTCGATCTCGCCTGGCTTGATTGTCTTGCAGACGGAGCGTTCAGCATCGGCCGCGTTGCGAGTTCGGATTACGAGGCAGACAGGTTGCACGGGCAGGCGAGTCCGGCGGTGGTTGGTATCGCTCCTATGCTCACCGGATTTCTGCTACGCTCAGAAGTTGTGTCGGGCTGGCCCGGACTACTCGTCGACGCATACTCAGATCAAAACGGAGAGCATCGTCTTCGCGAAGTGCGAATCGACCGCCTCGCCTCGGGAGTGTTGCTGAGTATCTTTGAGGGGGAAGCAGCGCGAGTGGAGATTCACCAGAAGCCGGAGACTTTGCACTTCGGACTGCATGCCGATACGGGTGCGTTGTCCAAGAACCTTCGTAACTCCGAAGGCCGCGAGCTGAAGGCAAAGGTCGTATTAAACTCCAAGCACTGGCACTCAGATCCGCAACGCATTTTGAACATCTCTGCGTTCGCGGAGTCGGTCAGGCATGAGCTCTCCGAAACGCTCTCGCAAACTCTGCCACCATTGTCCTCTGCAGAGTTCGGCTTAGAAATGGTCGAAGGCGTAGAAAAGATCATCTTCCTCGCCGGCAATTAGAGAACGCCGCCCTATTGCGGGTGAGCCCCTTCGGCACCAGCGATCCTGAAGACCCAGAGTCTTGAGTTAGCACACCTAAGGTACAAACATCGTGATTCGGAGCTGTGTCCCTACAATTCTCACCAAAGCGAATGCTGTTTGAACCGACCGTGGTCAGGTCGCTCTTCTAAAAGTTATTGCGCATTGTCGTCTAGTCACGCCGATCTTTCTGGGTGTCCCTATCAACCGAAGAACTTGACGAGGTTGTTGATCGCACCGCGAGCCGGTACGACGCTTCTTACGCCACTCGCTTTCCAGCCGGTCTCGTCATAAGTCGCTGGCTAGTTAAGGCGATCTGTGAATTACGAGGGATAAAAAAAGGGTAAATTTTTTTTCCGCCTCTTTGAACCCTGCAATTTTCTTAGCGAGCGGGTATGGCGCTGTTCAACATCGCAGTGTTCGCAGAATATGCGATGGAGACTGGCTGCTATGCGCATTCACGATGGCGCCGCGGTCGGCGGCATAAAACAGCGGGGCCAAGTGTAACTCGTGCTCACACGGATCTCCTCCACTCGGGAAGTGTTTCTTCTCGATTCCCGTTGGGCCTTCCTCAATTGCTAGGGTGGAGGTCAATTTGTAGCGTCGTTTTGGCCTTCGCGGTTACTTTTACCTTCAGCAAGATCGTATTGAATCCCGGCTTACTGATCCTCAGAAAATGAGTTCCGGGACCAGCTCCGGCAAAAGCGAAATGGCCCTCGGTGTCGGAAAAGACCGCGTTGGTTCTTTTTCTCCAACCAGGCCTAACTTTTTCTACAAGAACTCTGGAAGCCGCAGCACCACTCGGATCAGTCACGAGACCTGATAACGATCTCGATTCTATTTCGGCTTCCACCTGAATGGTTTCCTGAGCCTGTGGATAGTTGAAGCCTGTTGGGACTTTCTGTCCCAATTGATTGCGAGCCAGGCCAAGAAAAGGCACGACACCGCTAATCAGTAAGGCAGCAATCAACCGACGCCAGATAGTTTTGATTTGTGAGTGCTTCATTGCTTAATAACTATGTTTGTACTCGGCCCGGAACCACGATTGTAATCCTTCAGGTCTGGCGTTGATCTTTGCGATTTCGCACCGGTCACGGTCGTTTTACCTCGTAGTTGAACGAGCAGCTTAACGCAAGATGCAGCTATCTGCTCGTTTACATACATCGAAGCTGCCTTGATTGTGGTGTACTCTAATTAACTTTTAGGGGAGGCGGGAACGAAAGATTGCAAATGTAACCTCCTCTGTTAACCTCGCCGACTACGAAATGCTGATAGACTCATTACTGAATGTTATCTTTCTGGCCTCGGCTCGTCGGTTGCATCAGCCGCGCCAACAGTAAGAAGAAATTTAGAATTTGCCGCAACTCTCAATTGCAATTTAATTCAGTTTCTGTAAACTCTACTCACCCGAAAGCGTCAAGCTCACTATTCAATGTCTGAACGTCACCATCCTCTGAAAGTGTTTTATGCCTCAACAACTCCCACAAATAAGAAACTGTGTGCTGTTAGCGATGCTCCTCGTGGGTCTTTGTGCCTCGTTAAGCATGGGCCTTCGCTCGCACGCAAACGCTGCGTCAACGTTCTCGGTGATAAACACCAACGACGCTGGACCAGGATCTTTGCGCCAGGCCATCCTTGATGCGAACGCCAATGCCGGTCTTGATGTCATCAGCTTTAACATCGCTTCCGGCCCGCAACGAATCGTCTTAACTTCACAGCTACCTGTCATCAGTGATCCGTTGACCATCGACGGCACAACCCAGCCGGGCTTTGCCGGAGTGCCGCTGATCGAGATTCAACCCGATGGCAACGTGATCGGCGACGGCTTCAGGATCACTGGCGGCAACAGCGTTCTGCGCGGCCTCGTAGTCAACAACTTCCGCGGTCATGCCATCGTCATCGAAACCGGCGGCGCTAATGTGATCGAAGGTAACTATATCGGGACCGACGCCAGTGGAGCAGTGGTGGCGGGAAATTTACAGCACGGTATTGTATTGGCCTCCAACAACAACCGCGTTGGAGGTTTAACGACGGCAGCGCGCAATGTAATTTCCGGAAACTTTGGTAACGGAGTACACGTGGCGCTCGGCTCCAACAACCTGGTACAGGGAAACTATATCGGCGTGAATGCCGCCGGCACGGCGGCATTGCCGAATGAGAACGGGATAGTCTTTTTTAACGCTTCGAATAACACGATTGGAGGATCTACCGCGGCCCACCGAAACGTCGTTTCCGGGAATCGCAACGTTGGCATTTCGATCGATTCCTCCAACTCAAATGTGATCCAGGGAAACTTCATCGGCACAAATGCGGCAGGCGATGCGGCTGTAAGCAACACATTCGACAACATCCGACTCTCCGGCACCAGCAGCAATACGCTGATTGGCGGATCGACAGCAACGCCGGGAACTGCGCCAGGCAATGTCGTGCTGAATATTTTTCTCAACGGTGGCACGCAAACTCTGATTCAAGGAAATCTGATTGGCACGAATGCCGCGGGCACGGCAGATATAACCAACTCTTTTACTGGTGTGCGTGTCTGGGGCGATGCGATAGTTGGAGGTTCTACACCAGGCACACGTAACGTCATTTCAGGTTTTAGTGAAGGCATCTCGGTTGCGAATTCGGGTGGCGGTTCTGTACTTGGTAACTTCATCGGCACCGACATCACCGGAACTGTCGCAATTCCTAACATCATTACTGGCATTTCTGTCGGCACTAACATCAAGGGCACGAAAATCGGCGGAACCAACGCTGGTGAGGGGAACGTCATCTCCGGAAATGGGATAGGTGTCCGGCTAGACGTCAACAATTCAATCGTCAAGGGAAACTTTATCGGCACGCGCCTCGACGGTGCAACAGCGCTACCCAATGGGCGCGGAATCGAGATTAGTGATTCTTCCCGCGAAAACGTAATCGGTGGGACTGAACCCGGCGCCGCCAATACAATCGCCTTCAATACCGGCAGTGGTGTCGCTGTCTTGCCGGGCTCGTCGTCCAGCTCCAGCAAAAACGTCATTCGCGGAAATAGGATTCACTCGAATGGAGTGCTCGGGATCGATCTGAATGCGGATCAGGTAACGATGAATGATCCCGGCGACGGTGACTCCGGTTCAAACGGTCTTCAGAATTATCCGGAGATCATTACCGTGGCCACGGGCGCTGTAACGACAATTCAGGGCACTTTCAACAGCACGGCCAATCGTATTTTCAATGTCGATTTCTACACCAACAATGCCTGCGATCCTTCCGGATTTGGCCAGGGTGAATCATTCATCGGTTCGTCGATAGTCGTGACGGATGCGAGCGGCAACTCGAGTTTCAACGTGCAGCTTCCGGTTTCAGTTTCGGCAGGATCGATACTCACGGCGACCGCGACCGATCCGGATGGCAACACTTCAGAGTTTTCACTGTGCCATTCTGTAAATGCGCCGGGAAGCGTTCAATTCCTTTCCGGTGGTTATTCGATTGTTGAGCAGGATGGTGTGGCGACGATTACGGTCTCGCGAACTTTCGGCAGCATGGATAGTGGTAGCGTGAACTTTACTGCGACCGGCGGTACCGCTGTAGCCGGAAGTGACTTCACCGCCACCTCCGGCACCTTGATCTTTGGGCCAGGTGAAATAGTCAAGACGTTTACGGTTCCGATTCTCGAAGACAGTCTCGACGAGAATGCGGAATCGGTAACTCTAACGCTCAGCAACCCGACTGGTTTTACGTTGGGTACTCGAAACAGCACTGTGTTGACTATCAATGACAACGATCCTACGCCGGCTATTTCGATTAGCGACGTCACGGTAGCGGAGGGGGATAGTGGTTTTACCGATGCTCAGTTCAGATTGAGTTTGAATCGACCGAGTGGCCGCACGTTGAGTGTTCGCTTCACCACGATTGGCGGCGGAGTCGGCGGCGCGCTTACTGGCTCGGATTTTCAAGGAGTCAGTCAAATCATCACGTTCAATCCTGGCGAAACGTCCAAGACAGGTACGGTACTGGTGATTGGCGACACAGTAGTTGAACCAGTGGAGTCGTTCCAGGCAATCCTGAGCGTTCCAACTAACGTTACGCTTTTGGACAACACTGCGGTGGGGACCATCATTGACGACGACTCGCTCGTCTTAATGACCGAACCTGGCAATCAGCACGCCATCGGTTTGGATTCGCCGGTCTTCCTCAGGGATCCTTTCCCGGTCCTCAATACTCTCAACTTCAGTCTCGATGGCCGCACGCGAATCATGCTTTTCGCGAGCGGGATCAAGTTAGCCCCGGGTGAGGATGCGTCGGCAATCACGGCATTGGCAGAGGATCAGCAGGGCGGACTGCATCCACTAACAGTCGAGTTCGTCGGCACCGTACCCACTTTGGATTGGCTCCGGCAAGTAGTAGTGAAACTTCCGGACAGCCTCACCAACAGCGGATCTGCGCTGGTATCAATCAGTCTACACGGCTCGAGCAGCAACAAGGTGCTGATTGCGATCAAGTCACCGTAGTTTGTTGAGCCTGGCCGCCGCCCATTCTGATTACCGCAGTCGTTTGGTGTGAGGGACTAACAGGCGAGGCCGAAATTGAATTTAGACATGTGTCGCGCTTAACTGTAGACGATCGCGTGCGGTTTTTAATTGCGAACAGACTGAATGGAACATTGCAATTACAGCTGCCGCCGACGGGTTTGAGGCCAACCGGTTGGAGCGAACACAAAACACGGGACTTAGCGATCGTGAACGTCTTTCACGGTGTTCCTTCGGCAAACTGCGCCAGATTGTGAAGCGACGACTTAAGTCCCGCTTGGTGATCTTCGGGGCTAATACCGCTTGGTACATTTTCACAGCGCACAGTCACCAGTGTTCCATCGCGTCTCGGTTCGAGTATCCAGGTCATTTTCATCTCGCCTTCGAATGCAGAATCATTGCTCTTAAAAATAACAGCCTGTTCGATACGGTCATTAGGTACTAGCCTGATGAAACGTACTTCGACTTCGTCCGCATTCGCTGAGGTCTTTCCTGGCATGTGCCGTGCCTCTTCATAAGTGAGCTGCATGCTGTAGCCACCGCCCTCACGAAATTCAAATGCGAACAGGCGTGCTGTCATCCCCTCTGGCGGCAGCCACGTTTCCATTGCGCTTGACGTCGCAAATGCCAAGTAGATCTGAGCAGTGGAAGCGCGGATTACTTTTGAGGCCGTATCAACTCTCTTGGACATAGAAACACACCAATCTTGTTTGTATCCCACTCAGTATGGCACGCGTTTCAAAGGATACACCGGAAGAAGTTAAGAGCAAGTCACGATTTGTGAGCTTATGTAAAGGTGTGTGACCTCGAGATCAGCTTTCGGGGCGCTTTCGAATAAATCGTTGTTGCTCTCCAGCCGATGCGTTAGTGCTGCGGTTTAACCACCTCGATTAAGTGCGTGTATGCTGGTCCTTCGCATGAATGAGTATCAGCTGAAGAGATGGGGTATGTACACTATGAAAATCGCAGGTCCCACGAGTTTTCTTTTTGGCTTTCCATCTCTTGTTGCCTTGTGACATTACGTGGAATCGCGTGCAAGTGAGCCTTGAATTTCACTCACCGCGCTACAGTAATTCTTAAATTCTTAGACGTTATCCTGCGGATGATCGACAGCGGCAGCCATCCTAATATTACCAATTTGATTCAGCTTAGACTCCGATAGATTTTTCAATTTAGCGCCCATGAGATTTACATCAAGCCTATCGTCCTTTTCAGATAAAAACTTGCATACCCGGTCCACATTTTCTAAGTCTTCGCCATAGTCAACTAAAGTGGTGCGAATTTTTGGCCGACTTGTCACTCCGATTTCGGTCAGCCGCTCCCCGATAGGTTTAATTTCATATGAAACTACGCAGCCAAAAGTTTTCAATGTCCATCCGGTTGTAGCTTCAATCTTTCCTTTAGACCTATCAGCTGTTTTTATGCTTCCACTCAGGATTTCTACAGACCCACAGCATAAATCAAAAGCTCGATCATAAGGCAGACGCAATGTAAGGTTAGTTTGCTGGTGAACGCCGAACTCGTGTTCGGAAAAACCGCCAGCTTTTCTCTTCACTATTTGGCTATGAATAAATGTCAGGAATAAGCCCAGCAAAGCAAATGTGACAAAGCCCGGGATTGCTCGAGAGAAGAGTTCTTCTGTCAGCCCCTCCTCAAACCAAAACAGCAGTGCCTGCATCAGTGAATAGGACGCGCCCATAGTGAGCGGGATTTTTATGTATCTATTCATAGTCACACGAGATAATAACGTCTAACTAGGTGTGTATTGTCTGGATAAAATGAATTTCGATTTTTTTCGCGCGGTTGGTTTAGATTTGTTGACCGCCAGCATCCGCAGATAAAGGAGTCACGTTGGCCGGCGCCGCAAATGTCGCCGCATTCTTCCTGACGAATTCCTGTACGCTGAGTGGTGCCTGGCCCGTTAGCGTGAGTACGTCATCCGACATCCGGTCGTAGCGTCCCGTGCGGTGCAGATCGGCCATTGTCGCCAGATGGTTTACGAGGTGAACGGGCAAGCTGTTTTGAAGGAGCCTTTCTCGCCATGGCCCGACCAGAATGTCCTGATCAGTGATCGTGCGGCCAAGCGCCTGCGAATATTCCTGGGCAAAGAAATCCAGGTTCTCGGACTGCGGACCGGTCAGGTGATAGATCTTGCCGATGTGCGGCTGCGGATTGGCTCAAGAGAGATAGTCAACTAACTTCAATTCTGTTCATTCGCGGTCCTGGTGAACCACTTACTACATTAATGCTGCTCATAGGAATACAATCTCGAGTACCTCAAGGACCAAAGCAGCTCGGTAGGGCTCACGCAGTCTTTTCCTGATGCAGGCCTAATTCGACAATCATTTGCTCGCGCATGACAAACTTCTGGATCTTTCCAGTCACTGTCATAGGAAAACGCTCGACAAACTTGATGTAATGGGGAATCTTGAAATGCGCGATCTGATCTTTGCAGAACAATTTGAGTTCCTCAGCGGAGGTTGTCATGCCCTTATGCAGTCTGATCCAGGCGCAGAGTTCCTCACCATAACGTCCATCCGGTACGCCAAAAACCTGGACCTCCTGCACCTTTGGGTGCCGATATAGGAATTCTTCAATCTCGCGTGGGTAGATGTTCTCGCCACCACGAATAACCATATCCTTCAGCCGGCCGACAATGTTGCAGTAGCCGTCCTCGTCGATCGTGGCCAGATCGCCCGAGTGCATCCACCCATCACTGTCCAGAGTCTCCGCAGTACGTTCTTCATCGTTCCAGTAACCGAGCATAACGGAATAGCCCCGCGTCAGCAGCTCACCGGTGGTACCTGGCGCGACCGTATGTCCGTCCCGGTTCACGATTTTTACTTCGATGTGGGGGTGCACGCGACCCACAGTAGTCACTCGGCGCTGAATTGGATCATCAACCGCACTCTGGAAACTGACGGGACTGGTTTCAGTCATGCCATAAGCAATGGTGATCTGGTCCATGTGCATGTCATGGTTGACCCGTTTCATCAGTTCGCTGGGGCAAGGTGAACCCGCCATAATGCCGGTGCGAAGGCTTGAGAGATCGAAACGCGAAAACTCCGGGTGATCCAATTCAGCGAGGAACATCGTCGGAACACCGTAAAGCGCCGTGCACTGTTCGGTTGCCACCGTTTCCAGCACGGCTGAGGGCTCAAACGCCTCAGCGGGATAAATCATGGTTGCACCGTGCGTGATACAAGCGAGATTTCCCAAAACCATGCCGAAGCAATGATAGAGAGGAACGGGAATACACACGCGGTCATCAGACGTCAGTCGAATCGATTCCCCGACGAAGAACCCGTTGTTGAGAACGTTATGGTGCGTTAGCGTGGCTCCCTTGGGAAATCCCGTGGTACCGCTCGTGAACTGAATATTGACTGCGTCATGGCACCGAAGCATAGACGATAGGCGTGCCAACTGCTGTCGGTGAGCAGAGGTCGTGAATGAGGGAATGTCCGCAAACCGCAGCATGCCTCGAATGGACATTTCGGACAGGCATATGATGGTTTTTAAGGTTGGCAGCCTGGCCGCCTGCAGGTCTACGCCTGAACATTCAACGAGTTCAGGCGCAAGCTGGTGCAAAATGTCGGCGTAGTTGCTCGATTTGAACCCTGAAGCCGTGATCAATGCTTTGCAACCCACTCTGTTGAGAGCGTACTCCAGCTCAAACACACGATAAGCAGGATTAATATTCACCAGGATCAATCCGGCCTTGGCGGTCGCAATCTGTGTAACGACCCACTCCGCATTATTAGGTGACCAGATCCCGATTCGATCGCCAGGTACCAGCCCGAGCGCAAGTAACCCGGTCGCCAGGTTGTCAACCTGCTTCTGTAACTCGTTAAAAGTCCAACGAATTCCCTGGTGCCGGACGACCAGTGCTTCCGAATCGGGCCAGCGCGCTACAACCTTATCGAAGTGCACTCCAATGGTCTCGCCGATCAGAGGGATGGTGGTGTCACCACGGACATAACTCTTGGACAACTTAGGCATCGTGATCATCGAAAGGCATCTACAACTGCGGCGTATTATCTGAATTCGCTGCGCCGGCGACAAATGTCAGCGTGATGTGTTCATGCATCTCTCGCAACTGGCCGCCGCCAACTCAAGCTATTGAGTGTTGTTCCTAACGGTAGTGCTGCCAACGACTACTTTAGCTCAGGGCCTGCTTCAATAACATTCGCTCGCCTTCAGTGAGTTTTCGATTGAGTTGCGTGAATCGTTCGTCCAGTCGAAGCAGCGAGATCGCTTTCTCGTAGTCAGTTGACTAATTGCTTCAAGAGCCGGCGTGAAAAGCTCGGATCCTTTGGAATCATTTACACGCGCAAGCCGATAAGCGACCTCGATCAGCGACTCCGTCTGCTCATATTTGGCCTGAATGGTTTCGGCGCTCTCTGCGGCTTTGAGCACAGTTTGCCGGGCCAACTCTGTTTGCGCGGAATCGGTCAGGACGTCAGTGACGGCGAGCCAATAAGATGTGAGCGAATGATTGTCTGTGATAGCTTCCGCTGCCCGAAACATTCCGGGAGTATTGCCCGTGAGAGCGCATTCCTTGCCGACCAGTCCAAGCGCGAGGAACTGCTGAGACTCGGAACTGAGTTTTCCGGCAACCTCGAAACTCTTTTCGAGTCGACCGAGTCTCGCAAAACCCACCGCCAACTCCGCCAGTAAACTGTCTTTCACAAGCATCCCCTGCGCGCCATAAACCGGCTCTTCCAGAGCAAGCTCCAGTGCTTCAGACAACAGAGTGAAAGCCTGATCGACCTGTCCGGCGCGAAAATACTCCATCGCCTCTTTTGTCGAGGCGTGCGCAAACTGAAACGGATCGTCGATCTGCTCCGCTGCGCGATCGGCCTGGTCAAAGTGGCCCAGGCGCGCAAAGCTCTCCACCAACTGCGTGAGTGCTTCGCCACGTGGAAAACTCGCAGACAGTCCTGACGGCGGCAGGCCCTCGCAGTCGGCGGTGAATGCAAACGCCTGGGCAAGAAGTTCGAGCGCTGTGTCAGTGTCACCGATTTCCTCGTAAAGTGAAGCAACACCGATGAGG
This sequence comes from Pyrinomonadaceae bacterium, assembly GCA_035694465.1. GTDB lineage: Bacteria > Acidobacteriota > Blastocatellia > Pyrinomonadales > Pyrinomonadaceae > PSRF01. The sequence continues at coordinate 38,782 of DASSFI010000030.1, forward strand.
ACATCGATCCGATTCTCCGAAAACTCGATTTCTTCTGCTGCTTGAAGACACTCCGCCAGCAATTCTGCCGCTTCCGATTGGTGGTCACTGTGGTAGGCGAGTGCCGCCAGTTGGCCCAGCGTATTGGCACGAAGCTCGGGGGCAGTTATCGACGACGCGAGTTCCACCGCGCGCGGGGAGTAACGGCCTGCAGCCAATGCGATGCGACGCAGAGCTGGATCTGCGTCCTCGAGTTCGTCGGTGAGTTTGAGAGCCTGCTCGAGATCGCCGGCTTCAGCATGCTTAACAGCAATCTCCTCGATGGCGAGACTGCGACTGCCGTGGTCGTCGATCATCTCCAGTGAAGCGTCAACATAGTCCGCAGCGCCGGTGGCAGTCGACGCCGCCGCGATTTCGGAAAGCGTGTGGTCTCGCGTGAACGGATCCGAGATAGTCTCGGCCAGCCCGAGAGCCTCGTCCATGAGCGCGAGTTTGGCGTATCGCCCGGCGATGATTGATATCACTTCGGCCTTTGCGTCGCCGTGAAGGTTCGCGGCAATTCTCTCGGCCGCGTGCAAAAACTCGATATGGACGTAATCGTCGCCGGAATCTGTGTCAGTAGACATACTTCATCTGGTTAGAACCCGTACGCCGCCGGTGCTAGCGCTGGTGGTCCAGCGGGTTGTACCAGCAACGTCTCGCCATCTCGTTAATTCCTTTCAGGGGTGTGTGCAGATGGCGGATAACGTAACAGATGAATCCGGTCGCAGTCATCAGATGTGGGACAAGCGACTTCGATTAGGGCAGCGCAGGGTGACAAACTTTGTCGTTGACACGTGTATTCCCCTCGTCTAGCCTGACTTCAGTTCTTGCCTTCACCTCAAGTGAATAACCAATGAACCCAACATGGCGCTCCCAGCCACGATTGGTCGGTCAATTTCATCCTCAGTATCCTGACGAGATTCAGGGCGTAATACACGAAGGTTGGCCTGCGGTTATCAAAATCAGCTCCCGAATTAGTTTGCAGTGCGGTCCGGAACAGGGATTGTGATGGGAGCGAACATTTCCTGTGCTAGCGTCAGTTTCGATCGTAATTGTCATTGGCTCAGCAATATCTATTTCCTGCGCAACGTTTATCCCTTAAGTGACTCAGGCTTGAGGCCTATTGCTTGTATTTTTCCTTGAGTTCAAGCTGAAGTTTGCGAAAGTAGTTCTCCGCTCCGCCGGGATCACTCCATGGGACTGCCTGTTTCACCTGCGGAACCTCCCCACGTAGAGCAGCGGAGATCACTTCCGGCGTGAGGTTATTGGGATGGGTTGTCGCGACGAGCTTTCCTTTGGAGTCGAATATGAAGATGACAGGAATGCCCCACGCTTGAAAAGTCTTGAAGGTGTCGAACGAGTCGTCGATCCCGACTTCTGACGCAATCGGATGTTCTTTTAAGAACTCGCGCACGTAGGGAGGTGGTTCATACGTGACGGAGAAGAAGCTAACTTTTTCGTGTTCAAACCTCGCGTGCAGGTTATTCAAGCCTGGTATTGACGCAATGCAGGGAGCGCACCAGGTGGCCCAGAAATCCACGATTACAACTCGGCCTTCCAGTGCTGGCCAAGTGGGTGCCTGTTTTCCTGAAAGCAATTGAAATGAAAGCGCGGGCCGTTCAGTGCCGAGTTTTGGTAACGAAGCTTTGATTGTTTGTTTCTCTTGATGGTTTGGGACGCCGTTGCTGGCCGGCACGTTACTGAGACTATTGAGCGTGACGATCCCTGATACTACCAGCAAGGCAATTAGTGAATGCATTCTCATGGAGTTTTCTCCAATGCGTGGTTTGGATACTTGAGCTTCTTACACTTAAAGAACACCGCGAGAAACTGTTTTATGACCTCGTTGGATCTGCGCTTCCGCCTGGTAACAACTTTATTTCGATAAACGGCTTTCATCCGATGGCACGATCAGTTGCGCGAATTGCCACGGATCCCGCAATGGCTGCTTGCAGCCAGTGACACAGTCGCTATCGGCGTAAAAGCCAGACTTGGAATACGGAATGCCCGAGTTACGCAAGGTGAAGTTTGAGAAGTTTTGATCGGGTTAGCACTGCAAGTGATGGCATCGGCATAAACTCACGTTTCGTTAGTGGCTGGCACAACCAGGGGTTTTCTGTGAGTCATTCCAAAGAAATCGCTCTCAGCACTGACCACGACGTTTTGGAGCGCGAATCCAGCGCGCCACGATGGAGAACGGGTTACAGAGCAACTGGACCACCAATCTCGTCCAGTTTTGTTCCTGGCTAGCCTTGCCTGTTGACACGGCCCGCATCCTGTCAAAGACTAGCGTCCGCGCGGCCAGCCGCGTTGCGATCGACACGCGTTAGCTGAAGACCGTTGCATTTCGATCCAGCTGCTTCACCTTCTGCAAATAACTTACAGTCCGATGGTCTAGTTCCTGTGGATACGTGAATCCCAGCTGCTTACCGACTTCAGTAGCGACGCGTCGCATTAAATCAATCGATCGAAAGAGTGCATCCCAATTGGCTTCCAACTCGGCTCCGGTATAAGTGCCTTCCAATTCAGCCCACAAGTCAGGTCGTAAATGCTGTTTCAATCTGCGACCGTACGGTCCGAACTTGATTGACCATTGCTGATCGATTTCCACGTGCCATTCCAGCATCGGCCGCAAATGTTCCTGCTTTAAGGAGTGATCCAGGATGTGTTTTGCGGCCATCATGTCGTCACGCCAGAGGAACTTAGCGACATAGGTCGTATCGAGGAAAAATCCTTCCAGCAATGCCTGGTAGTATGGTTCGGTCGGTGGCGTGGGGATGTAACCCAAATAGGTTGGTGGTCCTAAGTTGATCGTTAGCTGGTCTTTGTCGAGCAAAACCTTGTACCCTGCATCGAACTCGGTGATCAGGCGTTTGTTGTTCGGGATCCTTTTTAAGAGTTCTACGGGCCAGAGGCTGAAATCTATTTTCAAACCATTCTCGTACTGAACGACGTACGCCGAGCGTACTAAACCGTCTTCCTCGATGAGTGGATCGCGATAGACGGCTAGCACTGGCCCAAACCCTTCCAGCCAGTTTCGATCTGCATGAAATGGTTCGATAGATCGCAGGCACAGGATCACGTCATAGTCTGAGAAGAGATCGACAGGAGCATTAGGGATGGCACGGGAACTGGTGAGGACTACGGCACGAACCAGATCCTGCCGGTCGGACCAACGGATCAGATTTTCGACAACGTCGTCACTGCGTGTGGTACTGGTCAATCGACATACTGCCTTTCTTTACGATTGCAAATGCTCAAACCTGTAACGGGCAAGAATAAGATGGCCCCTCAATGTGGTAAAGAAGTAGCCGCATCAATTAATAAATCATAGGTGCGGATACTGGTACCCTTGAGGTGCTCATTGCGAATGGCGGTTGAATTATCGCCAGCTTGCATTGCGCTGGCCCCAACTTTGTAATAAGCGAGAGCAGGTGCGTTCGGGTCTTCCGACATCCCTCTACCTCCAATCCAGCCGCTATTAAACATGAACCCTTTGGAGTAAGTTGAATTCGAAGTGGCCTGAATCTATCTGTGCGGGCTCGGAATAACGGTCAATGTAAGAATCGTGAGAACCCGGCAGACTGAGTTAGTGGCGGCAGAAAAAATAGAACAAGCCCTGAGTTGAATGCAAGGAAATTCGAATGTAGGAAGGGACAACCGCCGACTTAATTCAGGTGAAATTAACTGGGACATTTTTAGTTTGTTAACCACAGACGGGACACGTCAGCCAAACGAATTAACTAACTTCGAAATGGCCTAACAAACAAACCGTTAAGTCACAAATCACCACACAAAGAATTAAAGCCACTTTAGATGGCCTCGCTATCGATTGTGTTCAGGAGAACGAGTGCTCCAACAAGCCAAGAACGTGTGACATTAGTGTGGCGGCACAAGCCGTTAAATAGGCCCCCTTCAACCAAAAGTCAGTGAAGATCTGAGGTCAACTTTTTAGGTAGCAAAAACTCAGACGTATAATCTACGGCTGTTTGCCAAAACGTTCAAAGATAAATTGAAGAAGTTCTTAGAACGCCGAACCAAGACCTATTGATGTTTCGGTCAGAGAACGCATGTGGTTCAGAAATTTCAACCACTATCTCTTTACAAACACGTCAGCTATTGGGTTCGAGAGAAAGATTACTACACAGTAGGTTTCTGTGGACGCTGCGGAACGGCTTGGGCGACGCCTTCAGACCCGACGCTGAAGCAGTTGCTGTCCTGAACTTTCCTTACTGAGCACGTTGGCAAACTCCCTTTCCGTTGTAGGTCCGCCCTCAATTTCGAACACATCCTGGCAGAGAGAAAGGTCACCATACGCGTCAAAACACAAGGTGCGTTGTCCAAGGTCCGTTTTCACCAAGCCTATGGCTTAGGACGTTTCGCCAACCGTTTTGATCTGCTTGCAATTACGAACGTAACGTGACAACGAGAAAGGCTGCCGGAGCCGATTCCAGCGACCTTCTTCAAATCGTGGCTCCCCAAGTAGGACTCGAACCTGCACCTGTCGGTTAATATCCAAATGGGCCAGCCCACATAAACCTTGACAGTTTGAGTCTGACAGAGAGAGAGAGTTGTGGCTTGAGGAAGTTACTCGCTTGTTGGGTCGACAACTAGCCTCACTGGTTCGGGAAATACGAGCAAATGTGATTGACACCCTTCACGGTTTCGGTCAAAAATGTCCGGCGTTCAGACACCTGCTCAAAAATGGGCGCTGAGTTTCATATACCAGTGCTTTCTTACCAGGTTGTCAGTAAGAACTTGTCCTAAGTCTTCACCTTCGGTTGAGAGTTTCTTCCAGACTCTCTCCCCTCGAGTTAGTTTTCGGAGCAAGAAATGATCCCACTCACTCCTCGCTTCTCACGCCCCAGTCGTTTTGTCTTCATCTTCGGAGTTGTTTGCCTAACCATAGTTTTGGTGGGCGTGATCTTTGTTGCTGCTCGCAGTGACGACGGCGAGTGGGCCGCAACTCGCGATGTTCCTGCTGTCGCCATGTCATCGCCGACCAAAGCCAAAATTGCCGAAAGTTTCGGCGAATTACCACTGAGCTTTGAAATCAACGAAGGCCAGACTGACCCGGCCGTCAAATTTCTCTCACACGGACCTGGTTACGAGCTTTTTCTCACTGCGAACGCAGCGGTCCTCAGCCTGCGTAAACAAGCAGCACCCGACGCGAAGACACGCGAAGGCTCTGTCCTGCGCTTAACGATGATCGGCGCCAGCGCGGCGCCGCATATCGAAGGCCAGGACGAACTGCCCGGCAAGATTAATTACTTCACCGGCAACAATCCGGAGAACTGGCGCCGCAACATTCCGACGTATCGTAAGGTTCGCTACAGGGACGTCTATCCCGGAATCGACGTCGTGTATTACGGAAACCAGCGCGAGCTCGAGTACGACTTTGTAGTCGCGCCGGGCGCCAATCCAAAATTCATAAAGTTCAGAGTTGAAGGCGCAAAGCAGCTTCGCCTGGACCAGCAGGGCAATTTACTTCTTGCTTTGAAGCAGGGTGAAGTTCGACTAAACAAGCCGTTCATCTATCAACTTACTGATACAGGGAGCCAGCGCGAAGTAAAGGGCAGATATGTGATCAAGGGAAGTGAAATCAGGCTCGACGTGCGCGACGTTGATTCCAGCAAGCCTCTTGTGATCGATCCAGTCCTTTCTTATTCAACTTATTTGGGCGGTAACGGTGACGACGAGGCGTTCGGCATCGCGGTCGACGCGCAGGGAAGCGCATACGTAACCGGAAGAACCAACTCTATCGGATTTCCCACCACGCCTGGAGCCTTCAAAGCCAACAGTCTGGTTGGCGCATTTGTCACCAAGCTCGATCCGGCGGGTAGCACTCTGGTCTATTCGACTTTTCTCAGTGGCACTAACCCATCTCAGGTTACTGTCGGTAGCCTGTTTACGGTTTCAAATGCCATCGCCGTCGACTCATCGGGAAATGCTCACATCACCGGCGTAACCACAGATCCGGACTTTCCTGTTGTTAACCCCTTAAAAACAAGTAAGACTTTTTATAAGACTACTGACGCGGCCCTGAGTTGGAACAACAACAGCACGGGTTTGGCTGAACAACTAAATGCCATCGCAGTTTCACCTACTAATCCGAACACCATTTACACGGGAACCGGTAGAGGCGTCTATCGCAGCACCGACGCCGGCGCATCCTGGACCAAAACGTCAGGGCTTGAATTCACCTCGATAAACGCAGTAGCGGTAGATCCCACCAATCCATCAATTGCTTACGCCGCAGCCTTCGGTTTATTCAAAACAACTGACGGCGGTAACACCTGGAACCCAGTCAACATACCTGGCAGTGGGAGTATTCAGACTATTGTGTTTGATCCGGTAACACCATCAACCATGTATGTTGGTTCTGGTGGTGTGTTCAGGAGTACGGATAGTGGCAGCACCTGGACTGCTCTGAACAACTTTAGTGCGGCAGTTGCTTCACTGGCGATTGACCCTTCAGCGCCTGCTACGATCTATGCCGGCACGCAGGGCAGTGGTCTCTTTAAAACCACGAATGGCGGAAGCAGTTGGACGCCAATAAACAATGGGATAAGCAGTGGTTCCGGTACTAATCCGGGGGTGATAAAAGACGTCGTAATCGATCCTTCGAATTCATCCACGCTTTATATAAATGTAGCGTTTAGCAGAATCAACAAGAGTACGAACGGCGGAAACTCGTGGGCGCTTGTGAACAATAGCGCCGTGGCGGGCGGAGTCAATGCGCTTGTGGCGACGTCTTCCACTGTTTACGCGGGCACCGTTTTTGGTGGCATCATCAAGTCTACAGATGGAGGAACTTCCTGGACCAGCGCAAATACAGGTCTCTGGAGTGGGACGATTCGCGCGTTTGTTGTCGATCCTTCTAACCCCGCGATTCTGTATGCCGGCGGCAGCACGGTGTCTTCAATCTCCGACGCCTTTGTCTGCAAGCTAAATTCGTCGGGTTCGGATTTGTTGTTTTCGACTTATTTGGGCGGCAGTTTCGATGAGGCTGGAAATGGCATTGCAGTCGACGGTATTGGAAACATTTACGTCGCCGGTAATACAAGATCCACAAACTTTCCTACGCTAAATGCATTCCAATCCACTCCGAGTCCTACCGAGTCTGGTGGAAACGCATTTGTTACCAAGCTGAATCCATCGGTTCCATCCTATGTTTTCTCGACCTACCTGGGAGGTAGCGCGAAAGAGGTAGCCAACGGCATAGCGATAGATCTGGCGGCCAACGTCTACGTGACGGGGACTACCGTCTCCGCCGACTTTCCGCTCGCCAATGCTTTCCAGTCAACTATGGGTGATCCATTCGCCGGCGATGTTTTTGTTACCAAATTCAATAGCAACGGGTCTCTGGGTTATTCCACGTATCTGGGTGGCAATAGTTCTGACGATAGTTTTGGAATTGCGGTTGACGTTTCTGGGAATGCGTACGTTACGGGCGCCACTCGTTCAATGAATTTCCCGGTCGCCAATCCGATTCAAACGCCCAACAATTTGACTACCGGCGCCACCGATGCGTTTGTAACGAAGCTCAACAGCCAGGGTTCAGCACTTGTCTATTCGACATTCCTGGGCGGATCGGATAGCGATACTGCTCGCGGGATCGCTGTTGACGCAACCGGCAGTGCTTTTGTAGCGGGGTTTACCAGCTCGTTGAATTTCCCGCTGATCGCAGGTGCGTTACGTACCAGGAGTTCGTTGTTTAAGAGCGCTAATGCAGCGGGGAACTGGAGCAACGACAATTACGGATTGCCCGCGCCTGTCACGCAATTGGTTGTTCATCCGACGCAGCCGCAGACGCTCTATGCCGGAACCGTACTTGGTGTTTTCCGAAGCACTAATGGTGGTAAAAACTGGTCGCCAATCAATAATGGTCTGACTGCTCATTTCGTCATGGGGCTGGTGATGGATCCGTTGACGCCCACCACACTTTATGTCGCGGTCATTGATAGTGTCGGCAGCGGCGTTTACAAAACTATCGATGGCGGCAATAGCTGGAACCTCCGCAGCAATGGAATGGTCGACACTAACCTGCGGAGTTTGGCGATCGATCCGGTGACGCCAACCACGGTATATGCCGGCGCGCTCAATGCGATCTTCAAGTCGACGGACGGAGCAGATAACTGGGCTCCAACTGGAAATCTGCCTGTCACTCCACTTTCCCTCGCAGTCGATCCGCAGTCTCCAACCAGGATCTTTGTCGCTGGATTCTTTAATGGAGTGTTGCGGAGCACTGACTCGGGAGTAACGTGGCAATCCGTTTTAAATCAATCGGGTGACGATGGTCTCTGGGTTGGTGTCAGTCCGCTCACACCGGGACTGGTATACGCAGCATTCCGCAACGCCGGCTTCTTTAAGAGTGTCGATGGTGGCGATAACTGGACCTTCGTGCGTTCCGGTCGAGGAAAAGTCGTCTTCGATCCGGTCAGTGCGTCCACACTTTACTTGTTGTCGAACACAGAAGGCTTACTCAAGAGTACCAACAACGGGCAAACCTGGATTCCAGTGAATAATGGTGTGCCTGTGAAGAACGCGGTCGACCTTGCCATTAATCCTCTCAGAACATCGACCTTATACCTGGCTACTGCTTCGCCACATGATGAAGATGCTTTTGTCACGAAGATCAATCCGGCTGGCAGCGCGTTGACTTACTCGACTCTTGTCGGCGGCACCCAAGCGCCGGGTGATTCGCTCAACATGAACGACGAAGCTTTCGCGATCGCTGTCGATTCGTCGGGTAATGCTTACATAACCGGATTGGCCAGGTCTCCGGATTTTCCGACCACTCCGAATGCCTTTCAATCCGTCAATCTCGGCGGTTTCGCCGATACCTTCATATCGAAGTTGACGATGTCGTTCATCATCAGCGGAAACGTCTTTGACGGCGGTGGCGCTCCGGTGAGTGAAGCTGAAGTTATCTTGAGTGATGGCGCGTCGCTGACTGCTGTAGTCACTGAAGCCGATGGTGCTTACGAATTCTCGCACCTGCGCGAAGGAGGAAATTTTACTGTCAGCGCGTCAAAGCCTCACTTCACAATGGCGCCTGTGAGTCAGAGTTTCAATAATCTGACGAGTAATCAAACTCTGAACTTCACGGCAACCGCCACTGGCGCGCCGTTCTTCACGATCAGCGGTCAGATAACTGACAACGGCGCCGGATTAGCGGGCGTCACTGTAACGCTCACCGGATCTCAGTCCGGAATAAGAACCACTGACAACAACGGAAATTATTCGTTTGAAGTCGCCGGTAATGGCAACTACGTCGTCACGCCTTCGGCAACGGCTTTCACATTTGGTCCACCCAGCCAAACCTTAAACAACCTTGCCGGCCCGCAAACTGCAAACTTCGTCGCCACGCGCCAGAGTTTTGTCGTCACCAATACCAACAATCATGGCGCCGGCTCGTTACGCGCAGCGATCATTGCCGCCAACGACAGGGCTGGCGCCGACACGATTATCTTCAACATTCCCGGTCCGGGAGTGAAAGTGATTACTCCCTTAACAGCGCTGCCGGAAATTACGGACTCGGTGGTAATCGATGGCTCCACTCAGCCCGGATACGCTGGTGCGCCTCTCATTGAAATTGACGGCGACAATATCGGTTTTCAAGATGGTTTGGTTATCGCGGCCGGAAACAGCACCGTGCGTGGTCTCGCAATCGGTCGCTTCGCCAATAACGGGATCGTGCTGCGCTCATGCAATAACAATGTCATTCAGGGTAACTACATCGGTGTCGATGCAACCGGGAATGTGCAGCGACCAAACGGCAGCAGCGGAATATTGCTGTCCGCATCTTCAAACAATGTGATCGGCGGGACGAGTGCCGCTGCGCGCAACGTGATTTCCAGAAACAACGACGGCATCGCAATCTTTGGCTCCGGTAACGTTGTGCAGGGAAACTTCATCGGGACCAATGCTGCCGGAACAACCGCCTTCGTAAACAACACCGGCGTTCATGTTTTCAACACCTCAAATAATTTGATCGGAGGTAATTCGGCAGGAGCAAGCAATCTGATTTCCGGAAATGCAACAGGGATCTCTGTCACCGGCCCTGAGAACACTATTCAAGGCAATCTAATCGGAACCGATGTCACCGGCACTAAGACGCTCGGAAACGGCAGCGGCATCCTGGCCGGTGGTGCGAACTTGCTGATCGGTGGTCTGACACCGGCGTCTAGAAATATTATTTCGGGGAATTCAACGGGTGTCGTGATCGCGGGCGAGGGAAGCAAATTGCAAGGCAACTTCATCGGCACGGACATCACCGGTACGTTAGCTTTGGGAAACAGCTTCGATGGGGTTATTGCGGCTGACGGTGCGTTGATTGGTGGAACTGTCTCCGGCGCGCGAAACGTGATTGCCGGAAATGGACAGTCAAACATTTCACTGGGTTTCAACGGCTCTATCCCCGGCGTGACTGTGCAGGGTAACTATATCGGCACTGACGTGACTGGTAATCGAGCTATCTCAGCCTTCACGATTAGTTCCGGTATCGCTATTGCCGGTTTGAATAACTTGATAGGAGGGTTGGTCCCTGAGGCGCAAAATGTGATTTCCGGAAATGCTGTCGGCATCCAATTCAGATCCGCGAATGTTGGTTCACCGCAGGGCAATGTTATCCAGGGGAATCTCATCGGCTTGAACGCAGCCGGCACAGCACCGCTGCCTAACATCCAGGGAGGCATCGAGTTTCGCGACGGCTCCAACAACATAGTAGGTGGCACGCAAAGCGGCGCCGCTAACAAGATCGCCTTTAATCGCCTATTCGGTGTGACTGTTACTACAAATGCCTTCCGTAACTCGATTCGCGGTAATTCCATTTTTTCCAACGACGGTTTGGGAATCGATCTCGGCGCCGTTGGCGTAACCGCTAACGATGCGACCGACTCGGACGGTGGCGCCAACAATCTGCAAAATTTCCCGGTGTTGACTTCCGTGACCACCGCCGGAAATAGCACCACCATTCAAGGCAGCTTGAACTCGACTCCTAATAAAACGTTCCAGATCGATTTCTACTCGAGCGCCGCTCTGGATCCGTCAGGGAATGGAGAAGGTGCACTCTTCTTCAATACAACCTCGATCACGACGAACAGTAACGGCGCTGGGACGATCAACGTAACGTTTCCGATGTCGCTGGGAGTTGGTCGAGTGGTAACGGCAACTGCTACCGATCCTGATGGGGACACCTCTGAGTTTTCAACCGGCGACGTCACTGCGGCAGCGGGGAATGTGCAGTTCAATGTGAGTTCAGTTCAGGTGATCGAAGACCTCGGTCTTTTGACTTTAACCGTTGTGCGCAAGGGTGGGAGTGCCGGCAGTCTGAGCGTTGACTACGCAACGATCGACGGCACGGCGATCGCCGGACAGGATTACACGGCCACATCCGGCACACTGAATTTCAACAACGGTGAAACGAGCAAGAGTATTCAGTTTCCGATTCTCGATGACGCTGTCACTGAGCCCGCTGAAAACTTCACGGTGGTGTTGCGCAACGGGCCAAGTCTTGAGTCTCTGGGAGTGCCTAACACTCTGGTTGTCACGATTCAGGATCACAGCACAGTTCCGGTGATCTTGATGAGTAGTCCTTCGATTGTTGAAGGCAACACCGGCACCACTACAGAACTGTCGTTCGCGTTCACTCTTTCAGCTCAGACCGGACGATTGGTCAGCGCTAACTATGCGTCGACAAGTCTCAGTGCTTTTGGCAGTCCGTCCTGCAGTAATCAAGGTACAGACTACGAAGCCGTATCAGGCACGCTCACCTTTCAACCGGGTAACACATCAGTCACGATACCGGTGAAGATTTGCGGTGATGCGAGTGCAGAAGCGAATGAGCAGTTTCGCATCGATCTTTCAAACCTCTCCAACGCCATAAAGGATTTCGTTCCAGCTACCGGCACGATTATCGATGACGATGAGCTGGAACTGCTCCTCGAGGAGTTGGGACCGACCGTCGATCGGGCCGCAGCTCTCGACGCACTTCTTTTTCTCAGGGAGCCGTTGCGCACTGAGATTCCGGAGTGGTACCCGCCCACGCCGGACCGGGGTGCAAGATTGATGTTTTTTGTCAGAGGTCTACAACTAAATCCAGGTGAGTCGCCATTTTCTGTCGTCGTGGAGTTGAGAGGTAATAGTAATGGTCTATTGAGAATCGCGTTTGCGCAGGATGTGCGTCCGGTACCTAATGTCGACTTCGCGCAGGTAATAATCAGGGTATCGAATGCTCTGCCTCCAGACACCTACACGGTGACCGTCACGGCACATTCCCGGAGGAGCAACGCCGGTACGATTCGAATCGCGCCATAGAAGAAAGTCGCTCTTGAGTGCTGTGGCCCCCGATGCCACAACATGATCGATTCAATTGAGGATGGGCGCGACTTGAGAAAGTTCATGCGTCGGCCTCGTATGTTGACTCAGTGATGAAGGATCAAACTCTTCAGTAATCGGTCCGCTGGCTGACTGCGTAAATCCTTATTCAGCCTCTTCATAGACCCAGGCTTTCATTCATATCTCAATGCGTCCAGGGGATCGACTTTCGTCGCGCGTTGCGCCGGGATGTAACAAGCAAACAATGCAACCCCGGCCAACAAAACAGCTACACCGATGAAGGTGATTGGATCAGTTGCGCTGACGCCGTATAGCAAACTCGTCAACACTCTCGTCGCCGCAAACGCTGCCATTAATCCAAGCGCAATACCTGTAAGCGCCAGTCTCATTCCCTGACCCATGATCAGTTTGCGGACGCCACCAATCTGCGCTCCGAGAGCCATGCGGATCCCAATCTCGCGCGTGCGGCTGCCAACGACATAGGCCATCACTCCATATAAACCGAGAGCTGCCAGCAACAATGCCAGCACGGCGAAAGCGCTCGATAACGAAGCGAACAGCTTTGCCGGCGCCAACGGCAAACGCATATGCTCCTGCATGGTCTTAACGTCTGTCAGCGGAAGGTCCGGATCGAGGGCCTTGACTTCTGAGCGCACCTGGCTGATTACCGAGGTTGGATCGCCGGCCGTGCGCACATGCAAAGTCAAAACTGCGCGATAGCGCTGACTCATTGGTCGATAACCAAAGAACAAAGGCGCCTCTGCTAGTTGATGATATTTAATATCGCGCGCTACTCCGACTACTTCCAGGTAGTCACCCTGAGAGTCCATGCGAAAGCGTTTGCCGATGGCGTTGCCATCGGGAGCCAGGCGTTGCGCCAGCGTTTCGTTCACAATAACAACCGGAGTGCTCGATGCTGTATCGCCATCGTTAAAGTCACGACCACGCACCAGAGGAATACCCATGGTCTTGAAATAATCCGTAGCAACGGTGGTGTGCTGTACCAAAGAACTTTCGTCGAAGCGATCCGGGGTGACCTCCCCTTCCACATAGAGCGGTGACGTGCTGCCGCCCTCGCCGAGCGGAACTGTCTCTGCATACGACGCCGAACGCACCTGCGCCGAGGCCCGGAGGCGCTCGAGCAATTGCTGTTGAAATACTTTTCCCTGCGCGTCGTTGTAACCGGCCAGACCAAGATCGAATGACGCCATTAAACCGGCATCAGTACTGAACCCCGGCTCAGCCTGCTGGGTATTGCGCAGGTTTCTGATGAATAGACCTGCCATTACCAACAAAAGCACGGACACCGCGATTTGGGTGACTACCAGAAGACTGCGGAGCGTTAGCCGGCGGCGAGTAACACCCATCCTTATCGTTTCGTCCTTAAGCGCCGTTACTAAATCGGGCTTGGAACTTTGCAGGGCAGGCAGTAGTCCGAAGATAACGCCGGTGGCGAGCGACAGCAGCAGAGCATAGACGAAGACACGCACATCCAGAGTCAAATCCGGAGTAATAGCATTCCCCGAAAATGACTGAGGCAAGAGCGCTACCAACAAAGTCGTCCCCCATAAGGCGACAAGCAGGCCCGCCCCGCCGCCGATTATTGAAAGCAGCAAACTTTCAGTCAGCATTTGCCGAGTGATGCGCCAGCGTCCGGCGCCGAGGGACAGGCGCACCGCGATTTCTTTCCGACGTTTTACAGCACGGGCGAGCAGCATGTTGGCAACATTTGCGCAGGCTACCAGCAGCACCAGACCGACAACCGCCATTAGAATGCCAACCACCATGAGCACTGGCGTGCGGCCTTGCGGAGGAACCATCAAGCCACGCGCCGCCGATACCGCTACGATCCTACCGCCGGGTGACTCTGGGCCGGAGTTGCGTTCGCGCCGTGCCTGGTGAAGTCGCGCGGCAATCGTCTCGACTTCAGCCTGTGCTGCGCCAATGTTGGCGCTCGGCCGCAGTCGTCCCAACATCATCAACCAACCTTCATCAGGTGAAGTAAGGGTGCGCGAACCCGGATTGGCGACGGGCTCCGTCGCCAGCGGAACCCAGAGGTCGGGTACCGAGATGACGGTTGCCCCAACAAACTTTTCGGGCATTACCCCGATAACTGTGTATGGCCGCTGATTAAGGCTAAGGCTTTTCCCAATGATGCTCGGGTCCGAATTTAAGCTCCCGCGCCAGAGCGAATTGCTGATTACGACAACGGGATTTGCTCCGAGACGATCTTCTTCGTCGAGGAAAGGGCGTCCCAGGGCTGGATTGGTCTTTAAGACATCAAAATAATTGCCGCTTACAAACTCGCTCCAAACACGGTTGGATTGGCCATTGACTGTCAGGCTCATCGGCCGCTGCGCATAAGCCGCCAGGCCTGAGAACGCAGCGGTTCCATCTCGATAAGCGATATAGTCAGGATACGAAACCGAATTGCTATCCCAGACACGCGCCAGCCGATCAGGTTCGGAAAAGGGAAGTGGTCGAAACAGCGCGGCGTTTACAAAACTGAAAATAGTAATGTTAACGCCGATTCCGAGAGCAATGGAAAGCACCGCCACGGCCGTAAAGCCGGGCTGCTTTACCAGACCTCTCATGCCGTATCTGAGATCCTTTATTAGTGTATCCATAACTCTTGGCACAGACTTTAGTCTGTGGTTCTCCTTTGTATGTAGGTGTACGAGTGTCTCGCGCTGCCAAGTATCGGC
This sequence comes from Pyrinomonadaceae bacterium, assembly GCA_035694465.1. GTDB lineage: Bacteria > Acidobacteriota > Blastocatellia > Pyrinomonadales > Pyrinomonadaceae > PSRF01. Next base: position 53,850 of record DASSFI010000030.1, read on the forward strand.
GAAGCTCATCAAACGGACTAGACTCGATTCAATTTGCGAGGCGGCTCAATATCCATGTTACGTACTCACTCGACGGACCATGATCGATGAGTCCTATTACCATCAACGTGCTTGGCATATCACGATTGGTCAACAGGTCTCGCCCGCTAGATTTTCCCACCGTTCAACCAGCGTGCCAGACCTTTCACGAGAGCGAGCGATCGACCTTCCTGGACGAAGGTCCCAATAAACTGGAAGATTGTTTGGGCTAATGCAGTTTGTAATTAAATGTCAGAGAGGTTGGCGCAGAATGTGATGGTGCCGAGGTCAGTTGTGGGATCGTTTGAGTCCCATTTTCGCAAATTAATACGATCAAGCTCCGCAGTCTCTAGGCCGATTCATCAGGTGAGATCAATTTCTCCCTTCACCAAAAACATTTGACTCGCCAGGCTCATCGCTATAGTCTACGCTCGCTTTCAGGAACTGCTCCTCGCAAGTTCCCAACCTCTAAGATCAGGAGACTCACGCCGTGAAACCACTCTAACCAGTAATTACATTCTGCTTTGTATTCTCGCCGCCGCAAGAAGTGTTTGCGCAACAATTCGAATCAGACTGCACTTACACATTGAAACGTATCCTTACAACTCAGGAGTACAAAACAGATGCCAGCAATAATCGCAGGCCATGTGGTTGATAAAGACAAGCGTCCCGTCGGGAAAGTCAAAATCATGCTGAAAGGAAAGGTGGTAGCTGAATCAGGTTTTGACGGGTTTTTCTCGGTCACCTTGGCTAAAGCTGCTGAGCGTGTAGCTCTTACCTTCGTTGGCGACGGGTATGTGCCTAATACCAGAGTGTTTAACGCTAAATCGGCAGGAAATGGCACCACCGTCATCATTTGGGCAATTGCGTACCGAGTGAAATTCGATCCCAATCGCGACTTGGACATTGAACTCGGGGGAGCGCGCATTCAGATACCGGCGGAGGCTTTGGACTACGGCGGTGGCGTGCGTCCCCGAGATACCGTCGAGCTCCGATTCACGTTGTTCGATATCACCAGCGCTTTACAGCGATCCGCCGCGCCCGGCGATTTCTCTGGTCGAATGCTTGACCGTAGCATCCAGCGCTTGAATTCTTACGGCATTTTCAGTAGTGGGCTGCACGATCTCAAGGGGCGGCCGTTGGATTTGCGTCGTGGAACGAGCATCAACCTGGCCATTCCCGTGCCTCCGCGGTTAACCAAAGATCTTCCCAAACAGGTCGGTTATTTTGACTTTGACGCAGCGGCAGGATTATGGAATCAGGTGGGCCACTTCGACTTAGCGTCGGATACTCTCACCTACAACGGGTCGGTGACTTCATTCGGCGGCGAGCACAATTGTGATATCCCACAGGATACCGTCTGTGTAACGCTTCATGTTCAGGACTCTTGGGGAAATCCGCTGCCAAACGCAAACGTAACTGCACACGGTGCACAATACTCTTCACAGGGAACGTCGAACGCGAACGGAGATGTATGCTTACTTGTTCAGCGAAACGCGAGCTTCTGGGCAGATGCGTGGGGACAACTTGGAAGTACGATTTTCACTTCTGCACCTTTCGCCCAACAAAACTTCACGTCTCCCAATTTCAGCTCCGGTGCCGGTGACTGCGGAAGTTCTAATCTGTGTCCGACCGTAGGCAATCTCCTCGTGGACTATGCCGTTGGGCTTCTCTTAGCAAACTTGGAAGAGAGAAGAATAACTTTTCCTCACACCTAGGGAGTTGAGAATAGCTGTGGGATTCGAGTACTTGTTTCTGCGAGTACCCGCCTCCGTATGACCCGTGCTACCCCTACTACTGTTTTCAGTAGGGCCTCTGGATGGAGAGAGTTGTGCAACGCAGCTCTCTCCTTTCTCTCCTTCAACGTCTGAGGATTGTTCATCTTGAGGGAACTAGGCACTTCACGCACAATATGCAACGCATGCAGATGCGTTTTTGTTAAGGTTTTTCGTAACTATTGAAAACAAAGGCTCGTGATAAGCTGAAGGTCGCGCGTTGGAGTCGCGCCGGGGCGCCATTTTACACACGCCTTAGCACACACGCATTACTATCTTCCATTTGGAGGCGTAAAGTGTCTTACAAGATCTTCATCAGCCATGCCAGTGTCGATGCCCCAATCGCCAAAGCCGTAAAAAATGAAATCAATAAGTCATTTGGTAAAAGTATAGAATTGTTTCTGGCGCAATCCGACATCAACAGTGCGGCAGAATGGAAGGTAGAACTAAGAACGCGCCTCGCAAAGAGCGACGCAATCATTTGTATTCTGACTCCTGACTCCATTAACAAACCCTGGATATATATTGAATGGTCGCCGTTTTGGTTAGACAATAAAACCTCTTACCTTCTTCATCGAGGGGATATTTTAGTCGATGCCTTAATCTCTCCCATGCAGGAGCGGCAGACAACCAATATTACCGACTCGGTAAATGTTATGGGCTTTTTTAGAAGTTTGGCGGAGCGTTCTAACTCCGAAATACCCTCGTCCAACTCAGTCGGTGAATTCATTGCCGCAACTGAAAAAGCACAGAATGAAAAATTAGAAAATTCATACGGCGTGTACCGCAACATCCTTAAGAACCTGCCTTCAAACGATGATGAAAAATATAAAATCGCTAAATTCTTTTACGGAATCGGGGAGGTTAATACTTTTGTCAAAATCGTACGCGAGATACGAAACGATTCATTGAAGGTGGATATCATCTTCGAGGTTTTAAGTGATAGCGCTTTAACGCTCCAGCAGGAATTAGAAGTTACCCGCACAATTGCCGAAAGTATTAATTCTGCGGACAGAGTAGGTCAGGTCGCGGTCCGGCTGGCAGAACTTGGCTACCTCGATTCGCCTGTCTTACGTGAAATGATTGATAATCTAGCTGCTCGTAATCGAGCGGAGCTTAGAAAAATTGCTGTTTACCTTATTGATACTAATCAGGAGGAAACAGATTTGTTCAAATTCGTCTGCGATAATATGAAAGGAAATTTCGCGGAATTTCGTAAGGTCGTCGAGCATTTGATAATTAGTAACAAAAATCCTTCGCTGGATTTAATTGAAATGTTTACCAATTACACCGAGCTGAAAAAAATAGGATCTTTCATGCTGCAACATAGTCAGCAAGCGACTAAGCAATTTGAAAGAATAGTTAAAATGCTTTCGGAGAAAAGCCGGACACATTATCAAACATTGATGGAGGAATTGTTCTTAGAGGATAAGCGGTTATACGAGCGGTTCCGTGAAAGATACGGGTAAATGGAAATGACTTTATGGCACATTCACTCGGCATTTGCACAGTCTTCAATAATATTAACAGTCTGAATTATGAGAAGCGAAAGCTTGTGGAAGAGGCGCAGAAAGTTTACGACAAAGTAATATTGATCAACACCCGACACGTTACCTATCAATTTATATCCGGAAGAGCAAAACCGATTTTGTTGCACGATGGTGAAGACATTTCGGACCTCAGCTCTCTTCATGTCCGAAGTACCACGCGCCGTGAAACCTCGACCTCTCTTTTAGTTCATTCCCTCAAACTGTGCGGCTGCGATGTATTCGATCCGGTTGATAGATTTGCGGTCGGATACGCCTCGAAATTATTGTCGACTTTAAGCCGTTTTGAAAAAAGAGTTGGGTCAAACTCATTTTTCGCGTTCAGATATGACAATGCCATGGAGTTATTGATGAAGCTGGATGAAGAAAATATGTTTCCCTTGATCGTTAAACCGATAAAAGGCAAAAAGGGAAAAGGCGTTCAGACGCTTCATGATCTGGATTCGGCAAGAATTAATGCCGCTGATTTTTTTAGCAATGTGTATACCGAGGATGAGCCTTTATTCCTGCAGACCTATGAAAATTTCGTTGAAGAATTCCGAGTGCTGGCGGTTGACGGAGGGATTTTGGGAATTGCAAAAAAGCTTCCGCGGAAAGGGTCTACCGCGAATGCAGCACAGGGAGCAGAGTTTGTAAAAGTAGAGCGTCCTGAATTAGTAGAATTTTTGCTGCCTCACATTAGCAATCAAGGTGTTGTAGGTATCGACATAGCTGCAGACGATTCCGGGAGGTTCCATATACTCGAAACAAATTGGGCGCCTTCCTGGTCCCATTTTGAAGCTGCTACAGGAATCAACGTTGCAGAATTTATTATTAAGAGATCAATTCAGAGATTTATGTAAGTAAACTGAAAATTTTCTGATTTCAGTTAAATCGGAAGCTAGTCTTTGTGTAAGCGTCCCGCGATTACAGCCACGAGTTACTAGAGATTCCCGGTTTTTTGAGCTCCCCAGTTTCGCTACCAGCCTAAAGTAGGGAAAATTGAACCATTAGAGTGTTGTTGGACCACCTCGTTCGGCGTCAGACCCGATAAGGAACTATGTGGCCTGAAGCCATTATACTCTTCCTTAAACAACTGGATTTTTTCTTTCGCATCCTCGAGTGAGAGGAACCAATTGACGTTCAAACACTCATCGCGAAAGCTGCCGTTGAATGATTCGATGAATGGATTGTCCGTTGGTTTTCCGGGTCGCGAGAAGTCTAGCGTCACCTGGTTGTCGTAAGCCCACTTGTCTAACGCCTTCGAGATGAACTCGCTGCCGTTGTCGACCTGGATCCGTTTTGGGACCACTCCGCGCAACGCTTTGATCCGTTCCACGACGGCCACGACGTCAAAGCCTTTCAAGTTTTGGCCCACCTCGATCTCGAGACATTCGCGACTATAATTATCGACTAAAGTTAAGGCCCTGAAGCGGCGTCCATCAAACAGCTCGTCACAGACGAAATCCATGCTCCAGCACTGATGTGGTCCAGTCAGCAACGGCCGCTCCTGGCGATGCGCCGCCGTCTTGTTGCGACGCGGTCGCTTACTCCTCAAATTCAGCCCTTCTTCCTTGTAAATACGGTAAGTTCGTTTGTGATTGTCGCGCCAGCCTTCGCGCCGCAGCAGCACTTGAATACGCTCAAAACCGTAACGCATCCGGGTCGTCGCGATCTCTTTGATGCGTTGGCGCACGGCCCGATCGTCACGCGCATGGCCCACGTAGCGATAGACCGTACGCTCCAGCAGCACGGTGGCACAGGCGCGACGTTCCGAGACGCGATATTCCGTCAGCAGCATCAACGCCAGCTGTCTTCGTTGCCGGCACCTCAGAGCTTTTTTTTTAACACGTCCTGGAGCATCTGCTTATCCAGCGTCAGGTCCGCCACGATCCGCTTCAACTGCGCGTTCTCTTCTTCCAACTGCCGCAGCCGGCGCAACTCCGCCGGATCCAACCCGCCATACTTCTTTTTCCAGCTGTAGAAAGTGGCTTCGCTGATCCCCAACTTGCGACACACTTCCGCCACCGCGGTACCGCTCTCGGCCTGCTGCAGGGCAAACACGATCTGCGACTCGGTAAACTTCGACTTCTTCATGGCAATTGTCAGGCTCCCATCCTGTCATAAATTGCCCGCTTTTCTCTATTTTAAATTGGCGTTGTTTTCAGGGAGGAGGTCAGACCATGAGTGATTGTGTGAACTCATAAGTTGCTTGAAACAGTTAGTACAAGTCCCTGGAGGTAACCGCTAACCTGTAAGTCAGAGCAGGTACTTCTAAGGCAGCAAAATGTTTTTCTCCGCATCGAATCTTCAATTTCTCAACTTCTCTCAGCTTCTGTTTGTCTAACGTACCTTTAGTCTCAACAACAAAATAGATGCGTTGATCAGATTGAAATACTACCGCCCAATCCGGATTGTAGGTCCCAAGTGGGGTAGGTATTTTGAAGCCTCGAGGAAGCTTAAAAAAGAACTCTACTCGATCGTCTGCTTCACAGTCGCGCGCAAAGTTATGTTCATAACTGCTTTGATAGAGAACGTAGTTATATAACGTCTTCTCAGGTCGGGAGACTTCGAATAAGCTGGAAAGGTAGGCCTCAACTTCTTCAGCTTTAAAGAGCTTCATTTCATATTCGCGCTTGTTGATTTTTTCGTACTTAATCCCCTCAACCAACAGCTCATTGAGCGTTTGCTTTAGTGCGGCTACCACGTGATCAAGGAACATCTGTGGATTGACGAGAATCTCGTCAACACGTCCAGATTCAGTTAGAACTTCGTGGATAGTATATCGCGAAATATCAACGTGACTTTGCACGTAAGCGAAAACGTCCGGAACATCATAAGGATCGACAATCGCAGACGTTCTGCGAATATCAGTCAACTTACCCTGGATACCTGTCTTTTGATAACTCAAGGTAATGGTTCTAGCCTCTAATTGTGGCTTTTTAGCGCGAGGAAATTGGTTAAGGTCTTTTAGTTTTTGGCTCGCTCTTCTGATTACGTCTTTTGAGCTGAATTCGACCCGGTACCGAGTTCGTTGTTTTACCTTGTCCCAAATTTCAAAAAACGCGGGGCAGTTTTCTCGAGTTATTTCTTTGATTAGTGTTATTTGTTTCTTATCGCGAACGTTTTTGATTCGACCTTCAAAGTTGACGCTAGTCTCTGCTTCGATTTCCCGCTGAAGAGCTTTCGAAAAAGACTCATACGTTTCATTTGCTATGACCGTCAAAATGTTGATCGACTTATCTTGAACCCGATTACCATCTCCGTTCACAGACAGTCTAAGACCACGGCCAATCTCTTGCCTTTTCTTCATCTCAGATTTGGTTTCGTTTAGGGTACAGATCTGGAATACATTGGGATTGTCCCACCCTTCGCGCAATGCGCTGTGAGAGAAGATGAACTGAAGAGGCTCGCGAGGATCTAATAAGACTTCTTTCTTCTTCATGATGAGACTATACGTATCGCGATCTGCGTCGCTGTTTCCTTTTGTGTCTTTGAGCTTACCCTTCTTATCTTGTGAGAAGTAACCGCCATGAACTTCGTTTACTGAAAAGGGGATTAAGTCCTTATATTCTGGTCGATCTGCGTACTCCAAAAACAACTGTTCGAACCACTGTGCAAACCTACCTTTTTCAGGATTGTCGTGATCATCGTAGCCCCTGTAATTAGACACTTTATCGATGAAGATCAACGACAGGACCTTGATACCTTCAGCTTTTAATTTTTTAGTTTTTTCAAAGTGCCATTTAATGGTCCGTTCCAGTTGAAACTTAGCAACCTGGTCCGTTAGGCCTCCTTGTGTTTGACCTAATTTAAGAATAAGCCCCCCTGAGAATTCCACTTGTTCCTGAGCCGAGTTGATCTCATTCAAAATATAACCATTTTTGTATGTCTCCCGGCCGCCCGACAACTCATAGAGATCGTTTCCAACATCTACATTCATCGCCTTCTGCTTCACGCTGTTGGCCGATTCCACGTAGAAGGTCAATTTGGCCTTCATAGTTTTCTTTCCCTGCTTGATTGCATTCAATTCAACAAAACCTGCATTGTAATTATCGTCTGCAGTTACACCGTCGACCTCAATCTGTTTCACTAGTCCCAAGTCATACGCTTGCACCGGATTTAGGCTATAAAGCAAGTTATATAAATTCTTATGCGTAGCTGAATATCGCAGCGTGCACAGCGGATTCAGATTGTTGATCGCAGCCTTTCGAATATCAGTTTCCATATTCTGGGGTTCATCAACAATGACAATTGGATTCGTGACTTGTATGTACTCGATTGGTTTGATACCGGACTCATTCGCTGTGTTTATCAAATTACTGTCTTTTGCGAAGCTGTCGATATTTATAACGAGAATCTGAATTGCGTTAGATGTTGCGTAATTGCGTAATGCACTAAGTTTTCCGCTATCATAGAGATTGAAATCAACAGAGGGATTTCCATATAGATTCTGGAAATGTTCATGTGTTACTTCGAGGTTCTTCACCGTGCCTTCGCGAATAGCTACGCTCGGGACCACGATCACAAATTTCTTAAACCCGTATACTTTATTGAGCTCCAAAATCGTTCGCAGGTACGTGTAGGTCTTCCCGGTGCCAGTTTCCATTTCGACCGTGAAGTTTAGCCGCGTTAACTCATCTCTATTTTCAAGCTTAACTGTTACAAGCTCACCTGAGACATCAATACCATTTCGCTCTTGAAGAGTTTGCACGTTTCTTAAGACTTGCTCATCTGTAATATCGAGTTGATTGGCAACGCCTTTATCACTAAATAGTAGACCAGGTGTTCGGCTTAGGAGTGAAACCTGAAAGTCGCCTTGGTTTATTGGCTGGCCTTCGAAAATACTGATGACCGACTGAATCGCCTCAAGTTGGTAGGTTTGCGTGCCGTCAAATTGCAGCTTCATGTTGTTGTTTTAAATGATGGTTAGTCCGATCCCCGCATCTTGTAGTTGGAGTTTCCAATTCGTCATCAACTCATCGGCATTGTTGCCTTCGAAAAGGTTTCCGAGGACTACCAGATTGTCCGGATGAATCGCTTCAATATCCTGCATTAAAGAATCACTAACCTGGTCCAAAACGAAAACAAGTTGTCCATCGTCTATGACGAAGAACCTCAGCTTGTCGTCGCTTTGACGTTTATCTATATCTGCTGACAAAGGCAGTCCGGCTTTGACGAGTAGCTCAAACAATAATTCATAACGATCAGAGGATTGCGTTTCAAGAGGTTCTTGAAATATCTGAAGCTGAGCCAAAAGTTCTTCTGCACTTCCTATTTGTGGTTGCCATTTCTTGAAATTGCTGTAAAACAATCTAAACGCTCTAAAGCCTAAGTCCGTTCGCTTCTCATCTAAAGTCAGTTGCTTCTTCTCTTTTTCATTAATCACGTTGACTAGTCTTGCCTTGGCAATATCAGATATCACACGAAATCCAGCCTTATAAGCATCGCTGTTTTCATCGATCGGCTCAGGGAGTTGTATCGCGATAAATCTTAACTGGGTCGCTCCCTGCCTCTCATTGTTCTCAAGTACCGCGTGCGCAAGGGAGGCTGATCCGGCGAAGAAATCCAAAACAATATCGTTGTCATCGAATGACACCAGTTCGAATAACTGCTGAATAAATCGAATTGGTTTTTTCCCATTCCGGAAATCTATTCCGCCCTCGTGTTTACAATTCCCGAAGCTATCCGCGAAATCGAAGTACGTTACTATCGGTACTTCTTTGGTTTGATTCTGGATATCATCCGCAATATCAGATGGAATACCTTGAAAGTACTTTCCTTTCGTCGCGCCCTTCTTTTTTGGCCCCGTGAAATATCTGTATCCCAAACCGTCATCACCTATTCCATAAACCTTGTAAAGAGCACCATAACCATCCTCGTCAAAACGTCCTGCCAGGTGGTCTCGAAAAAAACGTCCAGAGGAGTTGCCATCCAAAACTTTGCCAGATGCCCAAATCTCCTTCAATCCGTGTCGAGATGGAGACTCTTCCGTAATGCTGAAGGTACCAGCTTCAAAAATCTCTACCCGTTTGTTACCCAACTCAATGACCTGCGCTGTCCCCGTAGTTTTTACTGTGAAACAGAACTTCTCAAGATCGTATTTCACGATTGGTTTTTTGGGTTTGAATAATGGCGATCTGGTATAGACTAAAACCTGCTCAATTAGCTTCTGAAAGTCACTATCCTCAACGAGTGTTTTGCCTTCGTAACGAACTTTAATGTAGATTGTGGTTACGTAGTTTTCTGGACCAAACACCTCATCCATTAACAGTTTCAAATTCGCGGCTTCGTTATCATCAACTGAGACGAAAATTGCTCCATCTTTTTTGAGTAAGTTCCGAGCAAGGTAAAGGCGCGGGTACATCATCGAAAGCCAAACAGAATGATAGTGCCCACTTTCCCGCGAATTAGGTTTGAACAAATCAAGTTTGTTCAAATAACCTTCGTTGTCGCGTATTCCAGTGCGTTTATCGTAATCCTGTCGTCTTTCAGCATAATCGTCAGGATAAATGAAACTGTCGTTACCGCTGTTATATGGAGGATCGATATAGATCATCTTGATTTGACCGAAATAAGACTTCTGCAAGACGCGCAACACCTCTAAATTTTCACCTTCGATGAAGATATGGTCTGAAGCATCAAACTTGATACTTCCGGCAAAGTCAGGTATGAGCGTTGCCGTGGTTTGCTTTTGAATTTCCTTTCTAGCTTCTGCCTTGCCCGCCCAACTTAGCTCATAGTGATCTGGTTCAGCCGATACGTCAGCGAGAGACTGACTGATTCGATTAAGGTCAATTTTCCCTTCGCTGAAAAACTCCGGGAATATTTCTCGAAGCTGCTGCAATCGCTGATGTCGAACATCAAGGCTTTTTCCGTCGAAATTGATCATAGCGCTTTACTCTTCAAAGGTGACTTGATGCTGTAAAGGAAACAAGATGAAGGACGTGTGTGGGCGGTATTCCCCGTAGGAGATTCTCGCCCAAAAAGAAAAATCGTTACAGATCGATTGTGGCTCCGCAATACAAAAACGGTGATGAGTGACTTAACCCTCATCACCGCTAGATCAGCTAACCAGGAGTTCCCCAACTTCTGCCAGCCGAAAACCTTTACTGCATGTTAACTGCAACCATCTCAACATGCTTTGCTGCATTTCCAAGCTTGCTCGCGTTGTTTCCGAGTATGACTTAAACCCAATTCGACGAGCTTTAAAATTCTTTGAGAAACAACTAGGGACTCTGGACTTTGAACTCAGAAAATTCAACGAACATTGAAAGTGCGAGGCATTTTGTGAGTCAGTCCGAAAAATGTCGCTTTAGTCTTCACTAAGTGACTTAATCACTTGGTGAGCCGAGCAGGACTCGAACCTGCGACCCACTGGTTAAAAGCCAGTTGCTCTACCGACTGAGCTATCGGCCCATCTAAATGCGGACGGAGGGCATTCTACCGAACGAAGCCACGATTGTCCAAATTGCCACAAAAGGCACAAAATATTAGCCACAAAAGGCACAAGAAGCCCAAAACAGGAATCAGAAAAATCATTTTGTGCTTTTTGTGCCTTTTTGTGGCTAACTTTCTTTGTGGCTAGTTGCGGAGCCATGTGCCGAGGGCGGAATCCTGAACGATGATTGTTTGCATGCGTTCGGGGCCGGTGGAGACGAGGCCGATCTCGGTGCCGATCTGGTCCGACAGAAAGTCGATGTAGCGACGCGCATTCGCGGGGAGGGAATTCATTTCAGTGGTGCCGAGAGTTGAACTCTTCCAACCGGGAAGCGTGGCGTAGACCGGTTCCACACGACGCAGATCCTGAGAGACTGCCGGTAACGATTCGCAAACTTTTCCGTCGAGTTTGTAGCCCGTGCAGACTTTGATCTCATCAAGCGTATCGAGCACGTCGAGCTTGGTAAGCGCAACGGACGAGAAGCCGTTGATCTCCGCGGCGTAGCGAGTGGCAAAGGCGTCAAACCAGCCGCAACGACGCGGTCGTCCCGTCGAAGCACCATACTCACGCCCACGCTCGCGAATCAGTTGGCCCAGTTCCGCTTCACCTTCAAGCATCTCGGTTGGAAATGGTCCTTCGCCGACGCGAGTCGTGTAAGTGCGAACTATCCCCAGCACGCCGGTCAATCGATTCGGCGCGAGACCGGTACCGATGATCGCACCGCCCGCAACCGTCGTTGACGACGTCACGAACGGATAAGTGCCGTGGTCTACATCCAGCAGCGTGGCCTGCGCACCTTCGAGCAGGATCGATCTTCCTTCAGTTGCAGCAACATTCAGATAGTGCGTAGTGTCGGCGATAAATGGTCCAAGCCGCTCGGTGAGCACCGACATTTCTTTGAAGATCTCATCGGCATCGAGGCGCTCGCCGCCATAAGCTTCAATGATCCGATTCGCGTCTTCGAGATTCCGTTCGATGCGAGAGCGAAGCACGTCGGGCACAAGTGCGTCCGCAGTGCGAATACCTCGTCGCCCGGCTTTGTCTTCGTAGGCCGGACCGATGCCGCGCAGTGTGGTGCCGACCTTCTCGTTACCGAGCCGCTCTTCGCTGGTGTGGTCCAGGGCGCGGTGATACGGAAGGATGAGATGGGCGCGCGAACTGATCTTCACACGTTCGGGTGACACTTCGATGCCCTGGGAAGTAAGACGATCGGCTTCGACAAAGAAAGCCTTCGGATCGATCACCATGCCGTTACCCAGCACACAGGTCTTGCCGCGATGCACGATTCCCGACGGCAGCAGGTGAAGCACAAATGATTCATCGCCGACCTGAACCGAGTGGCCGGCATTGTGGCCGCCCTGATAACGCGCAACGATCTCGAAACGCTCTGCGAGCAGATCGACGATCTTGCCTTTTCCCTCGTCGCCCCACTGGGCGCCGATCACTGCGATGACTTTAGACACAGATTAAACCGATCTCCGAAACTTGATTTACACGGATCAGAAGTTTGCCATTTCCTGATATAACTCGACATACTTCTTTGCCGCAGCCTCCCAGGAATTGTCCACTAAAATTCCGTTGTGCTGAATCTTTTGCCACTGTTCGGGCCGCGCATAAAAGTAAAGGGCCTCACGTATTTTATCAAGCAAAGCACCAGCATCATACGGTCCAAACTTGAATCCTGTTCCCGATCCGTCTGCCGCGTTGAACTGTTGGACCGTGTCGTCGAGACCGCCGGTAGCACGCACGATCGGAACGGTGCCGTAACGCATGCTGTACATCTGATTCAAGCCGCATGGCTCGTAAAGCGACGGCATGAGAAACATGTCGGCGCCCGCCTCAATCTGGTGCGCGAGCGGTTCGCCGGCGTAGCCTTTGTAGATTCCAACCCGCTCGGGCGCAGCGTCGTACCAGCGTTGCAAAAAGTCTTCGTACTCCTTTGCGCCGGCGCCGAGCGCGATGAAGAAAGCTCCGGTATCGAGAATCGACTGAGAGATCTGGCGAATCAGGTCGTAACCTTTTTGTCCGACGAGTCGCGAGATCATGGCGATGATCGGGCGGTCAGGTTCTTCAGGCAAACGGAAACGACGTAACAGATCGATCTTGCACTCGCGTTTTCCCGACAAGTCCTCGGCAGAAAAGTTTGCCGCAATGTGCGGATCTGTTTCCGGGTTCCAGATGCCGTAATCGACGCCGTTTGTGATTCCCGCCAGACGATCGCTGCGCGCACGCAAAAGCCAATCTAGTCCCTGGCCCTGATCGCGCGTTTGAATTTCACGTGCATAGCGCGGACTCACAGTGGAGAGCGCGTCCGCCGCCATGATTCCGCCTTTCAGTGCCGAGGCGTGACGATCGAGGGTGAAGAAGTCGCGTTCAGGCTGATCTCCGAATCCGAGCCACCAGAGATCGCCGGCATCAAAGAGACCCTGGTAGCCGACGTTGTGAAGTGAAAACAGACCGCGTGTTTTTTGAAAGAACGCTTCGTAGCGGCGTCGCGCCTGCAGTTCAGCCATTGCGAAACCACAGGGCCAATCGTTTCCGTGTACGACGTCGGGCTCAAAACTCAAATGTTTGAGCAAGGCGAGCGCGGCGCGCGAGAAGAAAGCGAAACGAATGTGATCGTCGTTGTGACCGTAGATTGTTTGACGGGCGAAGTACTCAGGAGCTTCGAGCAGGTAAGCAGGCGCGCCAGCGGCGTCGCTATACCAGAAGCGAACCAGATGAACCTGCCCACGCCACTCAACGCGAACGTTTTCGACCGACCCGCCATTCAGCAACGTGCGATCGACCTGCTCGTAGAGCGGCAGGACCAGTTTCGTATCGACGTCGAGATTGTTGAGTGCTTTTGGCAGTGCCCCTGAGACATCAGCGAGCCCGCCAGTTTTGGCAAAAGGCACAGCTTCAGATGTCAGGATTGCAATGCGCATTGACAGGACACTGACTATCCACAGATTACCCAGATTTCTTTCTGTGTAATCTGTGGATGGATTTTGTTTTAGCTTTGCATTGAGGCGAGAAACTCGGCGTTGGACTTGGTCTTCTCGAGTCGCTCGAGCACGACTTCCATTTGCTCGACCGGTGACAGCGGGTTCAGAACTCGTCGCATCACCCAGATGCGATTGAGATCTTCCTTGCTGATGAGCAGCTCTTCCTTACGCGTGCCGGAACGCTGCAAATCAATTGCAGGGAAGAGACGCTTATCACTCAAACGACGATCGAGATGAATTTCGGAGTTACCGGTGCCTTTGAACTCTTCAAAGATCACGTCGTCCATACGTGAGCCGGTATCGATCAGCGCGGTGGCGATGATCGTCAGCGAGCCGCCTTCTTCAATGTTGCGGGCCGCGCCGAAGAAACGCTTGGGGCGTTGCAACGCATTTGAATCAATACCACCGGAGAGGATCTTGCCGCTCGGTGGCACGACCGCGTTGTGTGCACGCGCCAGACGCGTGATCGAGTCGAGCAGGATCACGACGTCGCGTTTGTGTTCGACGAGTCGCTTCGCCTTTTCGATCACCATGTCTGCGACTTGTACGTGACGTGTTGGTGGTTCGTCGAAGGTGGACGAAATCACTTCGCCGTTGACCGATCGCTGCATGTCAGTGACTTCTTCCGGTCGCTCGTCGATGAGCAGCACGATCAAAGTTGTTTCCGGATGATTCTGCGTCACCGAGTTGGCGATCGTTTGCAGCAACATCGTCTTACCGGTGCGCGGCGGAGCGACGATCAAACCACGCTGACCTTTACCGAGCGGCGTCACCAGGTCGATAACGCGCGCGGAAAGATTTTCCGACAGGGTTTCCATCTTCAACTGCTCTTCCGGATACAACGGCGTGAGATTGTCGAAGAAGACTTTCTCGCGTGCCTGATCCGGTGATTCAAAGTTGATCGCTTCGACTTTGATCAGCGCGAAATATCGTTCGCCCTCTTTGGGCGGCCGGATCTGACCGCTGACGGTGTCGCCAGTGCGCAGATCGAACTTGCGAATCTGTGACGGCGAAACGTAGATGTCGTCGGGGCCCGGTAGATAGTTGTACTCAGGCGCACGGAGAAATCCGAATCCATCGGGTAACGTTTCCAACACACCTTCAGAAAAGATGAGACCGCTCTTTTCGGTTTGTGCGGCCAGCACTTTGAAGATGAGTTCCTGCTTACGCATGCCGGTTGCGCCCGGCACATCCATGCTCTTTGCAATTTGCGTAAGCTTGGAGATGGACATCTCCTTGAGATCAGCCAGATTGTGAAAGCCTTCATTCTTGCCACCGTCGCGGCTTTCTCTGGATTCTCGTTCGGGAGCTTCGGCAGTTGCTACAGTGGCGCCGCCGTCTTCTCCA
>DASSFI010000031.1:0-8254 GCA_035694465.1 Pyrinomonadaceae bacterium
CTGGCGCCGCTTTGTTATCGACAACGCGCGATCAAGGTGAAAGCGGCGCCAGGCCGCCGCACTCCAAAACCTTTTCCGCAGCCCCTGCGTACTCACAAACTGTATGAATAGCTAAACCCAACAACACTGAGGATTTAATGATGTCAGGAACACGTAAGGCAATTTTGATTATCGTCGGAATTCTGGGAGTCGTAGTACTGGTGGTCGCCATCGGCGTCGCGCTCATCTGGGCCGCGTTCCGCAAAAGCGAGCCCACCATTCGCGACAACAGTGTACTCACACTGCGCGTCGCCGGCTCGCTTCCGGATTACAGTCCCGACGATCCTTTTAAAAAATATTTTGGCGGACCAGACCAGTCGCTGACCGGTCTCGTGATGCAGTTTCACAAGGCAAAGGTCGACAAACGGATCAAAGGCATCCTGCTCGACGTGAACCTTTCCGATGTTGGTTGGGGCAAAGCTGAAGAGATTCGCGACGCGATCACCGATTTCCGGACCTCCGGCAAACCTGTTTACGCTTACATCGAGTTTGGTTTGAACAAGGAGTATTACATCGCAACGGCGTGCGACAAGATCATCGTGCCGCCACCGGGTGAGTTGTTCATCAACGGTCTCGCCGCCGACGTGATGTTCTTCCGCGGCTCGCTCGACAAGCTCGGTATCTATCCCGACATTTTCCAGATCGGAAAGTACAAGAGTGTCGGCGATATGTTCACGCAGAAACAGATGACTGAGGCTCATCGCCAGTACATTAACGAGATGCTCGACGATCTCTACGGTCGTTACGTGACGAAGATCGCGGAAGCACGTCACAAGACGCCGGACGAAGTTAAGGCGCTGATTGACAACGCGCCTTATAGCGCGGAGAAAGCAAAGGAAGCCGGTCTCGTTGACGAATCACTTTATCGTGATGACGTCGAAAAGGAATTCAAAAAGTTGCTGGGTTACAAGGAGACCGATCAGTTTGTGGCCGTTCGTGGCACTGATTATCGCGACGTTCAACCGGAGTCGCTGGGTCTGAACAAGGGTGAGCGTATCGCGGTGATTTACGCGAGTGGTGACATCGGTTCGGGTAGTTCACAAAATAGTCCGTCCGGTGAACAGTCGATTGGATCAGACACGCTTGCGAAAGCGCTGAACGATGCGGCTGCTGATAAGACCATCAAAGCGATCGTGTTGCGCGTTGACAGTCCGGGAGGTTCCGGTCTCGCGTCTGACATCATTTGGCACGCAGTTGAAAATGCGAACAAGCAAAAGCCGGTGGTTGTTTCAATGAGCGATGTCGCGGCGTCAGGCGGTTACTACATCTCCGCGAGTGCGGCGAAGATTATTGCGCAGCCGTCGACGATCACGGGGTCGATTGGCGTGGTTGCAGGCAAGCCGGTGATGCGCGGGTTTTACGATTGGCTCGGAATCTCGAATGAATACGTACTGCGTGGCAAGACGGCGGGAATGTTTCGTGAGACGGAAAAGTTTTCCGACGACGAGCGGGCCAAGTTTGAAGACTGGATCAAGACTACTTACTACCAGGATTTTGTGCCGAAGGTAGCGAAGGGCCGCAACAAGGATGCGCAGTATATCGACTCAGTGGCCCAGGGCCGCGTGTGGACTGGCGCCCAGGCGAAGGATCGCGGATTAGTTGACGATTTCGGTGGTCTCGATAAGGCGATTGAAGTGGCGAAGCAGCTCGCGAAGATTCCGGCGGACAAAGGTGTCGAACGCGTGATCCTGCCGTATCCGACGACGTTCCTGCAGGAGTTGTTGAGTGGCGGTAGTGACAACTCGAACACACAGGTCCAACAGCAGCGGGCAGTTTATGCGGCGCTCCCCGAGGACGCGCGCCGAGCGTTGCGGTACATGCAGTTGATGGACAAGATGAAGAACGGCGAGTCGATGTTGTTGATGCCGTACGATCTGCGCATTAAGTAAATAAAATCCATCCACAGATTACACAGATAATCGGTGTAATCTGTGGATGGTTTTAATCGATCCGATCAATCCCCATATAGGGTCGCAGCACCTCAGGAATAATCACCGATCCGTCTTCCTGCTGATAATTCTCCAGCACCGCGATCCACGTGCGGCCGATCGCCAGACCGGAGCCGTTGAGCGTGTGCACAAACTCCGGCTTCGCTCCACCGCCGCGACGAAAACGGATCTGCGCGCGCCGCGCCTGAAACGCCTCGTAGTTTGAACACGAAGAGATCTCACGAAACGTATTCTGCGACGGCAGCCACACTTCAATGTCGTACGTCTTCGCAGATCCAAAGCCGAGATCGCCGGTCGCAAGCGTGACCACACGATAATGAAGTCCCAGCTTCTGCAGAATCGTCTCCGCGTCGCGCGTCAGCGCCTCGAGCTCTTCGTAAGAATTTTCCGGCAACGAGTATTTCACCAGCTCAACTTTCTCAAACTGGTGTTGCCTGATCACTCCACGCGTGTCGCGACCGTAGCTGCCGGCCTCGGAACGAAAACACGGCGTGTACGCGGCCCATCGCAAAGGCAATTCTGAAGCATCGAGTATCTCTTCGCGGTGATAGTTTGTGACCGGCACCTCAGCCGTCGGCACGAGGTAAAGCTCACGCGGATCCTCGAGCTTGAACAGATCGGTCTCAAACTTCGGCAATTGTCCGGTGCCGAAAAGCGCCGCACGATTGACGATGAACGGCGGCAGCGTTTCGAGATAACCGTGCTCGCGTGTCTGCACGTCGATCATGAAATTGATCAACGCTCGTTCGAGGTGTGCGCCGGCGCCGTTCAGGATCGCAAAACGTGCCGCAGCGATCTTCGTGGCGCGCTCGAGATCCAGGATGCCGAGTGTTGTGCCCAGATCGACGTGATCTTTCGGCTCGAAACTAAACTGTGGGGCAGTGCCCCAGCGACGTACTTCGGTGTTCGCCGACTCATCGGAACCAACCGGCACTGACTCGTGCGGAATGTTGGGCAGGGTCGAGAGCAGATCGTGCATGCGCGACTCAGTCTGGTCGCGCAGTTGATCGAGTTCTGCGATTCGATCCTTTAACTTACCGACTTCAGCGCGTCGCGCTTCTGCCTCGTCCTTTTTTCCGTCCTTCATCAACGCGCCGATCTCTCGACTCGACGCATTGCGTTGTGCATTCAGTTGGTCCGACTCGCCAATGGCGCGTCGTCGTTCTTCGTCGGCGCGCGTGAAATCATCGAGCGCCGTTGTATCCGCGCGCCGCGCTTCCAACGCCGCGCGCACCTTATCGATATTTTCTCTAACGTAATTAAGATCCAGCATTTGCAGGAGTTTGCCACAAAAAGGCACAAAAGGCACAAAATGAAATCAGGAGCCGATCTCGAAACGACACTTGGGCCGGCCCGATCGATCGCATTGTTCGTGGACCGGAGCTTTGACAATCTCCTCGACCAGCGATTCTGCAAGCCGACAGACTTCCGGGTGAATAGTTACTGCGGCTGCGAGCGGACAGCCGTTAGCTTCGATGACGAGCTTGTCTTCGCGCTTCACGGCTTCAGCGGCGCCACCGATCGCTTCCAACACTTTCAACGCGGTCTGTACGCGGTTCTCCAGAGTGGCAGTGTTTCCGGTTGGAGCAGTGGCTGCCATCGCACGCCCTACTTCGCGAAGGGCTGATTCGATCTCCGGCGGACTCAGACGAGTTTTCAGCACGGCGATGAGTTGATTGAGTAGCGCGTCGTAAGCTTTTGGAAAGAGTTTGTCAGCTTCGTCAGTGAGGACATAAGTGAAGTGTGGTTTGCGAGGGCCGCGGCGCAGACCAGCCTGACGCACGAGTCCGTCACGCTCAAGAGTCAGGAGATGAGCACGCACCGCGTTATCGGTGAGGCTGAGCTTCACAGCCATCTCATCGACTGTGCAGGGAGCACTCCGCAGCAAGGTCACGATCTGACCGCGTGTGCTCTCGAAAAACCGCTTATCGAAGGTGATCGCTTCCATCCTCTAACCTCCAAGTTTCAGATTCTAGCCTGTTATTGAAGAAAACACAAAAAGTCAAATAAGTTCTTGACTTATTAGGTGAGCAGTGTATTTTAATAAACCTCACAGGGTTCAAAGCAAATTCAGTTAGGAGACAAGGACTATGGCACAGGCAATAAATAGTTCAATAGGCATGGCTTCCGCCGAAACTCGCAGCGTTTCAAAGCCGGGATACCAGGCATTTCTAATCCTTCGCACGGGGTTCACAGTCGCGCCGATCGTGGCCGGACTCGATAAATTTTTTCATCTGCTGGTGAACTGGGATCAGTACTTACCCTCATTCGTTAACAACCTGACCGGCGGTCACGGTCATGAATTGATGCTGGCGGTGGGCGTTATCGAAATCGTGGCTGGGCTCGGGGTCGCATTCAAGCCGCGCATCTTCGCCTACGTCGTCTCAGCATGGCTGCTGTTGATTGTCGCCAACCTGCTGATGATTCCGGGTTACTTCGATGTAGCGCTCAGAGACTTCGGTCTCTCACTCGGCGCGCTCGCATTAGCGCGGCTTAGTCAGGAGCATGACAGAAGCTAACCAAATCTCTCGCTATCTTGGAGACGACTCAACGCGGGGAGGGGAGAGATGATGAACACAAACGGACTCTTAAAAATTGCGCTATTGCTGCTAGCCGTCGCCATCACGCTGGTGATTATGGACCGACGCAGCGACGCGAGCTGGTCGGACGGTCAGAATCGCGGCAAAGCAACGGACAGCGAGCGCCAGACAGATGCGAACGCAGAGCGAATGCTCGCGGAAGGGAAGCAGACTTTCCGCTTCGACACTTTTGGCGACGAAGCATTCTGGAGTGATGCGCTGCAACTTCATCGTGCGATCGCGGGCGCGAATCAAGGCGGCGTTGGTCCAGGTGTCAGTCCGAAGACCGCCCTCGCAGTGGGGTTGAAGGTTGATACGGATGCGCTGCCCGGATCGCTGATCTCGCAGTTGAAGCATGGTCGCGTAAATCTCGACGACCCGGCCACGACCCTCGCGCTAATCAAGCTCAATGCGGTGGTCGGCGTGAAAGGCAGTTTTAGCGTTGATGGTAGTCTCAAATCTGTCGGTATCACTTGCGCGCTTTGTCACTCGACTGTCGATGACTCGTTCGCGCCGGGCATCGGTCAACGGCTCGACGGCTGGGCCAATCGCGATCTCAACGTCGGCGCGATTGCAGCGTTGAGTCCGAACCTGCAACCGGTTGCACAACTACTTGGCGTTGACGAAGCGACCGTGCGAACGGTTTTGCAGAGTTGGGGACCGGGGAAGTTCGACGCGGAGTTGTTTCTTGACGGTAAGGCGTTCAGACCGGATGGCAAGTCGGCGGCGACCTTGCTTCCGCCTGCCTTCGGACTGGTAGGTGTCAATCTTCACACCTGGACCGGCTGGGGATCAGTCACACACTGGAATGCGTTTGTCGCGAACCTCGAGATGCACGGGCAGGGAACGTTTTACGATCCGCGTCTGAATGATCCGGTCAAGTTTCCGATCGCGGCGCGTGCAGGTTTCGGCAACGTTCGGAGCAATCCCGATCTGATCACTGCAAAGCTACCGGCGCTTCAGTTTTATCAACTCGCTATTCCTGCGCCCGCGCCGCCGGCGGGAAGCTTCGATGCAGCAGCGGCGGCTCGAGGTGCGGTTGTGTTCAAGGACCAGGCGAAGTGTGCGACCTGTCACGTGCCTCCGATTTACACCGAGCCGGGTTGGAACATGCATACACCCGCAGAGATCGGCATTGACGACTTTCAAGCCAAGCGTTCGCCTGACGAACGTTATCGAACCGCGCCGCTGAAAGGACTCTGGACACATCAGAAAGGCGGCTTCTATCACGACGGCCGCTTCGGCACGCTGCGCGACGTTGTCGATCACTACAACACTTTCCTCGGCACAAACCTGAGCGAACAGCAGAAAGCTGATCTCGTCGAATATCTAAAGTCACTCTAGTACGTACTGTAGGGGCGGCCCTCCGTGGCCGCCCCTACAGTAGATATCGAGGTTCGTTATGACACTTAGACTAATTCACTCGAGCATTGCGCCACGGACTGTCGAACGAGTGGCCGAGGCGCGACTGCCGACCGAGAACGGCGAGTTTCGCATCATCGGTTTCCGTTCCGTTAACTCCGCGGAAGAATTTGTCGTCCTCGTGAAAGGCGAACTGCGCGCCGATCGGTCAAGCCTCGTGCGGATTCACTCGCAGTGCATGACCGGCGACGTTTTCGGCTCAGTCAAATGCGACTGCGGACGTCAACTTCAGGCTGCGATGAAGCTGATCGCGCAAGAAGGTCATGGCGTCGTGGTCTACCAGCAGCAAGAGGGCCGTGGCATCGGCATCATCAACAAGATTCGCGCCTACGCATTGCAGGACGAAGGCGCCGACACGATCGAAGCCAACGAGCGACTCGGCTTCGCCGCGGACATGCGACGCTACGAGCAATGCGCTGAAATCCTGCTTGATCTCGGACTGCGTTCAGTGCGCGTGATGTCCGACAACCCGGCGAAGATTCAAGCGCTGCGCCAGGCCGGACTCGAAGTAGTCGAACGGGTGCGACTCGAAGTGGAACCGCACGATTTCTTCGCCGGTTACCTCAAAACCAAGAAGGAGAAGATGGGCCATCTTGTCAGTGTGGCCTAACAACGATCATGTGGTCTAAAGAAGTTCATGTCGCGAATACATCCGACCTCCGCGACGGCGAGATGAAAGAAGTCTCAGTTGGCGAAACACGGATCTTGTTGGCTCGCGTCGACGAGAAATTTCACGCAGTCAGCGCCACTTGCCCTCACTACGGCGGCCCGTTGGCAGAAGGCGTGCTATGCGGCACTCGTGTCGTTTGTCCCTGGCACCACGCGGCGTTCAACGTCGTCAACGGCGACCTGGAAGAGCCGCCCGCGTTCGATGCGCTCGTATCTTACCGCTTGCGCGTGGAGGGCGAACGAATCCTGGTGACGGTGCCTGACGATTCGCAGGATCGACGCACGCCGGAGATGGTGCGACACGACGCGCTTTCCGATCCGCGTCAGTTCGTCATCATCGGAGCGGGCGCGGCCGGATACGCTGCCGCACAAAAACTGCGCGAAGAGGGTTTCCGTGGCAGCCTCGTCATGATCACGCGAGAAGACCGCGCGCCTTACGATCGTCCGAACCTCAGCAAAGACTACCTGCACGGACACGCTGATCCGGAGTGGATGCCGTTACGTTCGGAACAGTTTTTTCGGAAGCACGATATCAAGTTGCTTCTCAATCGCGAGGTCACACGCGTCGATGCGAATCAGAAAAAGATTGCTTTCGAGAGTGGCGAGACGATGGATTACGACGCCGTGCTCGTCGCCACTGGCGGCGCGCCCGTTCGTCTCAACATTCCCGGATCGGATTTGAAGAATGTGTGCGTGCTACGAAGTTTTGCTGACGCCGATTCGATCATCGAAGCGGCTAAGAACTCACGGCGCGTGGTCGTTGTCGGCGCCAGTTTCATCGCGATGGAAGCGGCTTACAGTCTGCGTGTGCGTGGCCTCGAAGTGACGGTGGTGGCGCCATCGCAGGAACCGTTTGAGGCGACGCTTGGAGCGGAAGTTGGCGCGTTGTTCAGGCGTCTGCACGAAGACAACGGGGTTCATTTCAAACTCGGCTCCATCGTCTATCGATTTGAGGGGAATCACAGCGTCGAGGCGGTGGCGCTCGACAACGGCGAACGCATTGAGACCGATATGGTTGTTGTTGGTGTGGGCGTGCGGCCGGTTACACAATTTCTCGAAGGGGTCGAATTGGACGACGCCGGAGCGGTGGTGGTTGATGCGCGCTTGCGCGCTGCCGACGGACTTTATGCTGCCGGGGATATCGCCGGTTTTGTTGACACGCGACGGGGCAACGGCAAGCGCGTGCGTATCGAACATTGGCGTACAGCGCAGCAGCAGGGACGCACGGCAGCGCGCAACATGTTGGGACACGATGTGGCGTTCGACGGGATTCCTTTTTTCTGGACGCGACAGTTTGATGTAGGCCTGCTCTACGTTGGTCGCGCAACATCGTGGGACGAGATCATCTACCGCGGCGAAATCTCGTCGCACGATTTTCTTGCGTTTTATGTGCAGGACAATCGCGTGTTGGCGGTTGCGGGAATGAACCGCGATCTGGAAATGGCCGCAATCGAAGAGTTAATGCGACTCGATCGCATGCCCAGCCCTGAGCAGATTAAGTTGAACGACGTGAGTCTGTTGGAAATGCTTCACGCCTCATCGAATCATTACGCACTGCCGAACGTACTGTAGGGGCGGCCCTCTGTGGCCGCCCCC
>DASSFI010000032.1:0-95413 GCA_035694465.1 Pyrinomonadaceae bacterium
CGGCCTGGAAGAACTCCGGTTATCGGAGTGCTCAGGCGGCTGGACTCTCGGAACACTTTGAGCTCGTGTTCACTGTGCCGTCGTCTTCGGGGCCGAGCATTAATCGCAAGTGTCCGGATGGAATGTCGAATGTGAACTGCGTCGACTATCTCTACAGCCCGAGCTTTGATGAAAGCGGCATCAGTAACGGTCTGTGGGGCATCTTCCGTTCCTACGATCCGGACGCAGCTTCAAACGATCCGATCCTGAAGAAGGTAGTACCGCTGCCGAGCAATCCGATTCAAACGGGTAACCCGGTTTCGTATGCGCCTTGTCCGGCCGGTCAGCAGCCGAAAGTTTTCAACATCACGGCCGTGGCCGCACAGGCAGCGCTACCTGGTGGCGCAATCGTCTTCAACAACCGTGGGTCACAACTGAAAAACCCGCTGGGGATCATGTACGTCATGAGCAGCGATCTGACCAACGGAAAGCTTAATGCTGGCGTTCCGGTCGAACCGCTCGTCCTGCGTGCTAACGCTGGTGATTGTGTTCAGATCAATCTGACCAACGGTATCGCACAGAATTCGACAGTTCTCAATACGACCTTCTCGTTGCCGCAGCCGTTCACCGGAACGGTTTACCCGCACAACGCGTCGAGTTATGTCGGACTGCATCCGCAGCTTGTCGCCTACGATGGTGCCAGCAGTAGCGGTCTTAATGTCGGTTGGAACCGAGAAGGTATTTCAACCGCTAATCAAACTGTTCCGTTCGGCAAGAGCAAGACCTACACCTGGTACGCGGGAAAAGTCGATCGGGCTGCAAATGGCACGTTGAACTACACGCCGGTGGAGTTTGGCGCTCTGAATCTGTTCCCGTCAGATGTGTTTTTCCAGAATCCACAGGGCTTGTTCGGATCGATGGTCATCGAGCCGGCAAAATCGACGTGGACGACTGACGCAACCAGTCGCAGATCCGCAACCGTCACTCTCTCGGACGGCTCGAAGTTCCGTGAGTTTGCGTTGATGATCGGAGACTCGGTCGCCGTCAACGGCAACGGCACCAACAGCGGCGCAGCGAACTATTCGACTGAGCCATGGAGTTACCGTTATCAAAACAACATTACCGGCGACTTCTCGTGTATGTTGTCGGATCAACTGGCCGGTCCGGGCGGGCAGGTTGGCGATCCGAAGACACCAATACTGACGGCAGCGATAGGCGATAAAGTTCGTTTCCGCATGACGCACCCGTTCGGAACGGGTACTTCACAGGTGTTCTCGCTGCACGGTCACGTATGGCAGCGCAACCCGTACATCAATAATGGCACGCAACTCGGTAACAACATCCTGTCGCAATGGATCGGGTCGCGTGACAACCATGGTTCGTCAGACCATTTCGATATGTTGATCGACAAGGCTGGTGGAGAAGGTGGACAGGCTGGCGACTACCTCTACACCGTGTTCGTTCCCACTCAGGCCAGAGATGGCGCGTGGGGTATCTTCCGCGTAGGTACGGTAAACAATCCAACGACACAGAACGCAGCCTGTCCGGCGAAAACGTCACCAGGGTATCAACCCCCAGTCAAGCTTAATGATGGCACTGATCGCTTCGTCAGACAGCCATTGCCAGATATGAAGAAACCTTAACCAGTAGTGGTTCTTTGAGGAGGAAAGTTATGGGCGGTAAGAAGAAGAAGGACAAAAAGGGTAAGGGCAAAGGAAAAGGCAAGGGCAAAGGAAAGGGCAAGGGAGGCGGTGGTGCACAAGACCCGGTTGCACTGATAGTCCGTCGAGCCTGTGCGCAGACGCTGTACAATATTTTGCCTTCTTTCTATGCGTGTACTCCTGACTTATTCCAGGCAGCAGCTCTCGCCCTCGGTCTTAGCGGATCGTTGATGAAGAAGAAGAAAGACAAGAAGAGTGGCGGCGGTAAGAAGAAAGGCAAGAAGTACAAGAAGCACAAGGCAAAGCCGAAGCCAAAACCGAAGCCAAAGCCCAAGCCGAAACCAAAGCCGAAGCCGAAGCCATATCCGTATCCGAAGCCCAAGCCGAAGCCCAAACCAAAGCCAAAGCCTGAGCCGAAACCGAAGCCAAAGCCTGGGCCGAAGCCGCAACCGAAGCCAGTAGCCGGTAAGCCAATCGGTGGCGGAAGGCCTGTGCCTAAGAAAAAAGGCCGGAAACGCTAAAGCTTCTCTAACTTCTTACTCTAACGCGGCTCTGCGTTAACTCTGGGTCACAGCGGTGATAATCTTACCGCCGTGACCCAGTGAACGCAGACGTTCGTTTTTGTCTGTAGACACAATCGAATTCACGTTAATCTCGTCATGGTATCTGCAATCAGGGCGGCGCGTAAGCCGGAACTCTTCAATCTTCTTGCTTCCGAGTTTCACAACCCCTCGCAAATTCTTCCACTGATTGAGGGACTTCTCAGTCACGAGTCATACGACAATAGTTTTTCCAAAAAGTTGATCTCGATCGCGCGGCAGCGATCGGGTATTCCCTGGAACCTGCGCCGCATCGCCACGCTCGTACTCGAAAATCAGGTGCTCAAGATCGATCCCACAGATCTCGACACCTTCGACTCGTTACTCGTTCAACTCAATCTCAAGCAGCGTGGTCTCAAAAACTCCGTCCACAAATCAGTGCTGAAGGAAGGATACACTTCGACCGATATCCGTCGTTTCGTGCCGGAGTTTCGTCGCCGGCTCGAACGGCTGGCCGGGCTCCACGATCGGATCGAGGGCAAACAAACTTCGCACGATGTTTTACGTGATTTCTTCAGCGTCTCACGACAGCACTGTAAGCTCACGCTCGCACGCTATCTCTGCACGCCGGAAGAAGTGGTCGCAGAGATCATCCGTCAAATAGACGAAAGCGACGGCGTTCGTGATATCGATCCTTCCGAAGTCAAAACTATCCGAGACGAAATCAAACGCTCCGCTGAATTGTTGCCTGATTTCGAAGCCGAGATCTTTCGTCGTTTGAGCCAGACTGCACGCATTTACTGGGTTTCTGAAAGGACCAGCTCTCGTATTAATTCGCTGGTCGAGTATCCGTTGACGACTGTAGTCCTCGTCATCAAACCGCCCGGCAGTGACGTCGAGTTTGAAATCAAGCGCGCTGGTCTGAGAGGTGAGAATTCGCTCAGCATCATCTTCGCGCGCAACCGTTACACTGTGCCGCCGTCGCATCGATTGAACGGTGGCAGCATGCAGTGGCTACTGCGTTACGAAGCTGACGCTGCCGTCAGACTCAACCGTGCTTACCGCCTCGTTCATGGCGTTGACGCGCCGATACCTGGTTACGTCGCGCGCTCCTTTGTTTACTCGGTGCCGACGCGCCACGGTCCGGCGCGAACGATGGACTACTTCACCGACCGTCGCTGGTTTGGCGTCGGTTTCAATCAAATGCGCGCGGCGATGCGTCATTCAGTCGAGGCATTTGCGAGTGAGGGTCATGGCAAATTGCCGCCTCTGCCTGATGCGTTGAGTCTGGCGGCTCAGTTCATCGCCCAAGTGACGCCGGGCCAGGCCATTCTCAGCGGCACGACGGCTTATCGACTCGATAAGCTTGATAGTTATCTCTCAAAGAATGGCGCCGAACAGTATTTCAAAACCGGTTTGCGTGTTGGTTACTCGGCAGACGAAGCGAAGCAGTTTGCTGACACGATCCTGGAAGAGGTTCTTGGCATCTACCGGCCGCCGGACGTTCGCTATCGAAGCTACGAGCAGTACGTTGCAGCAGCCTTGAGTGCGAACCGTGCGCGAGCAGATAAAGTTTACCTTTCGATCGTGGACCAGATCGCGAAGTTCTGGGGCACGTTATTTGGTTTGCGAATTCACACGCGCGGTGAATCGTTTGTCGCCCGCAATGTCGGTCTGAAGGCACACTGGGAAGAGGGCGAGTGGAAAGTAAAGATCATCTTCATGGACCACGATGCGGTTACGTTGCATGGTCAGGAAGAACACTTCTTCTACGCCGACAGCGCCATTCCGACAATCGCACTGGACGAGAGTTACATCTGGAGCCGCAATCCGCGACACTTTCCAACTTGCGAATTGGGTTACCTGCAACGCATCTATCAAATCGATAAGGCGATTGACGAGAAGGGCGATCTGCTCGCCCGAAAGACTCTCAAAGACGCGTACGTGAAAACTCGCAGCGCGGTGCAGTCAAACGAACGTCTGCGACGTCTTTATCACAAGCGTTTCCTCGAGCGATATCTCGACTGGGATATTTTCGTGAGCGGCTACCTGTCATTGAACGGCGAAAAAGCCGGCAACAAACGCTGGAAACAGAAAATGGAAGAGAAGCTGACCGGCAAAGGCTACAAATCCGGCGTCGTCACTCGAACGGTGCAAACAATCGAAAAAAATCGGGCTTTTCTCGAGAAGTACTCATTCCTCTTCGAACCGCCATACTAATCGTTCCCGATCCGCGTTAATCTGTGTCACCAATGGCAAGCTTGTCTACAGGTCAGATCGAAGATTACCGGCGCGATGGTTTCCTCTTTCCGATCGAGGTATTTTCGCCTACGGAGGTTGACGAGTTTCGCACCGCCTTCGAATCGCTGATCGAGAGTAGTCGCGACTATTCGCTGAACCGCTTTGACCGGTTGCATCACTTCTTTGACTGGGCTTATCGCCTTGTTATTCACCCAGCGCTGCTCGATGTGGTCGAAAGTATTCTGGGCGACGACATCCTGGTTTACGGGACGCTCGTCTTTGCCAAGCAGCCGCACGATCTGCGTTATGCATCGTGGCATCAGGACAGTTTTTATTCCGGTTTGCATCTGACGCCTTCGACCACAGCGTGGATTGCCCTCACGCCGAGTCATCAGCAGAACGGTTGCATGCGGGTGATTCCGGGTTCGCACAAGCTCGGCCCTATTGAGCATGAGACTGTCGCTGACTCGAATTTGTTGAACCGGCGTGGTGAGCGAATCAAGATCGAAGTGGATGAGTCGGAGGCGGTTGATGTCGTACTTCGACCGGGCGAGATTTCATTGCACGAAAGCACGCTCGTTCACGGCTCGACGCCGAATAGTTCAGATGACGCGCGGATTGGGTTCATCGTGCGCTTCGTGACCAGCCGGATGCAGAATCCGAATACACGACTGATGCGTGTGCGAGGTGATGGGGATTGTAGTCATCTTGATCTGGCGGAGAAGCCGTCGCTCAATTCCGAGGAAGCGTTGAAAGCCTGGCTGGCGTTTAGCTGTGTGTAAGTTAGACAGGATTTCAAGATTTTCATGATTTACAAGATGTATCTTGTCAATCCTGTCATCTTGTCCACCAACTACGCCATGAGCAGAGCGTCATTAGGTGACTCAAATACGGTGAGATCCTGCCTTGAAACTGCATCTCTCTTGAAAACCGCGAACCTTTCAAACGGCTCTCGTTTCTCACTGCGCTGATAATCATTTGCATCGAACCACGGCGTCAGGATCATCGGTTTGCTCGTGCGCAACATCCGCGTCGCCTCGTGCGTCAGATTAACAAGACTCCGGAACCCCGTCGCACAATCAAACCTCTCACACATCCTCAAATTCCCACGGATATCCCACTCTTCAACAAACACATTGCTGTCCGTGAATATCAAAAACGATCTGTCAGGACTCACAGCGTCCAGTCCGGCTCCGACAATCACCTCGATTCCCGGCAGATACTTCTCATAGAAACCTTTCAAAAAGTTCAAGTTCTCGACATCGCCACGATCCGTGATGATTACTGCGGTTCGACCCAGTATCTGATCCATTTCCGTCCCGTGCAGCACCAGCGACTCTTTCAAGTACCAATGATACTTCTGTCGCACTTGCACGTCGGAATTGAGATCTTCCACCCACGCCAGATGTGGCATGAAGCAGTAACACGCATGCTCGGTTTGTAATGTGCGATTGTTGAGATCTACAGCCGTCAACGCCTGCGTGTTCAGTTCGATAAACGAATCAAACACGTTACGATTCAGCGCATAAGCAAACGTCGAATTCGCACTCGTTATTCTGACAACATTGGCGGCGACTGCAACCGGCGCTGCCATATGATTGGCTCCAAAATGCAGCATCTCCCAGTCAGAAGGCACTTGCTCGAAATAGAAAGAAAATTTGTCGTGTAGTTCAGCATCGAGTGCCGCGTCATCTTCAAAGATCAGCACACTGGGCCAACCAAGCCGCCGCGCTTCTTTGATGATCTCCAGATGACTGCGTAAGCACCCGTAGGCGCCCGGTGAGTCCTTCCAATTTGGCGGCACAATCGCCTGTTCGCCATCAACGGCGGCAAATCGTTGCACACCTTCAATGCCGTAGCGCTCAAACTTAGCACGCATCTGCTCCCAGCGCTCCGGCCGTCGATCCAGATTGATACAAAACTTGTGCGGGAACGCCTCGTTTATGCCCATCATTTCTGTGTAATCTGTGGATAGGTTGACACTTGTGATCGCGCTTCTCTAGACTGTCGACACGCGCTTCGGGCCTCAGAATGGAGCACTCATGCTCGCGCCGTTTCCAGAGACACATCGAATACAGGTTTCCGAGTTTCTCGCCCGTGAACTGTCGCTCGCGGCCGAGCGCTTGCCGCTCTACGATAACAAAGAATTCTATTCGGTCGAGCTGCAACAGTTTGTACACGATTCGATTCGCGAAGCAAACACCGAAGGTTTTGATACGCTCGTTAATTCAATTAAAGAGCGACTGCGCCGGCGTCCTTATTGCGTTTTGGTTTCGGGTCTTCGTTTTGATGAGGGCAATCGACTCTTCGTCGCACTCAATCGCGCTTTTGGCGAGCTAGTGGCTCGTCCGTATGAAAAGCCACGCGCCCAGCTCGTGCATTACATTCAGCCGCAAACGGACATGCTGTCTGCCCGCGGCGGTCATGAGAGTGAAAGACTACATACAGACTGCGCTGATTGGGAAACGCCTGTCGAACTCATTTCGATGGTCTGCGTTAACGCCGACAATGCCGGCGGCGGACGTTCACGCGTTCTCGATCTGGATTCGATTCGTAATGGAGTAACGGAACGTCTCGGTCCGGCAGCGCTGAAACTATTCGAAGACGAGCCTGCGCCGTGGCAACTCGCGCCATATCTCGGCGGCGGTATCAAGTGGCGGCCGGTGCTCACTGAAAACTCCGTTTGTTGGCGACGTTATACAATCGATCTGGCGTTGACACAGGCAGGCGCGAGTCTTTCGGAAGAGATGTTGCGCGCTTTGGAAGGTTTCGAGGAAGTCGTAACAAATACGACAGACACAGTTGATTTCATGATGCGTGAAGGCGAGTTATTATTCTCCGACAACACGCGAACGATTCATGCGCGTACGCCTTTGGCCGATCCGGCGACCTCGACCCGGTTGATGATTCGTAGTTGGATTCGAACTTCGTGAGAGGAGTCAGCAAAATTGGAATTTGTTCAGCTCAGCGATCGTGTTGAGACAAATGGATCAGGTTCGCTGGATCTACAGGCCCTGCCTGGAGTCTGGATCAACTCAAATCCAAGCACGACTGGCATCGCGCGCATGGTGATGTCGGAAGCAAATGGCAAATTGTCGTTACAGGTTTTTGCAATTGGTCCGGATGGTCTGATTGATTGGGGCAGCGCGGACGTTAAGGTGTTTGCCGGAGTGCCGACTTCGAAAGTTGGAGCGGGCTTTACCTGTAAGTTTGATTTTGGGTTTGCCGAAACAGAATTGCAGGGAATGATCATGAAGGGGTTGCTGGTCCTGGCGCAGTTTCACCACTTTAAGGACGACAGCAAACGGGCCGACTTCTTTGTGCGCGAGTATTTTGCGTTGGAGCATGGACATTATGAGTAGTGCGGTTGAGTTCAAACAAACCGGTCATCTCGATCCGGCGCTGCTCGATCCGGCCGCGGCCGCAAACGTCGAGAAACTGCTGGGACGGTGGGCAAACACGAACCGCGAAACAGGTGGGATCGCGGAGTGTGAGATTCAGCGTGATGGCGATCAATTCAGCATTCAGATTTTTGGTGCGGGAGACGACGATCCAATCGCATGGCCGCTGGTGAGGACAAAGGCGCTGGCAAACCTCGAAGAAGAAGCGGGCCAGCGGACGATCGCGCTGGCGGCGAACTTTAACTTCGGGTTTATGAAGTCGGAGATCTACATCCGCGTGAATAAGGGAGTGCTGGTAATCGTGTTGTACAACACGTTTCTGGACGACAGCGGCAGATCGAATTATCTCAATCGAGAGTTTTTCTACCGCGTGTCGTAAAGCTTCATGACCTTCACTTCCACCAGGTTCGGGCAGTTCACTTACTTCTCCACCCAACTCGGAGACACGAACTGGAGCGGAAAAAACGTACTCGACTTTGGCGGCAACGTCGGCAACATCCTTCGCGATCCGAATTCAACGATCGATCCCGAGTGTTACTGGTGTCTCGACGTTGATAAAGACTCAATTGAGCAAGGCAAAGCGACATTTCCGAAATCTCATTGGCTCTTTTACGATCGCTTTTCTTTTTTCTTCAATCCCAGCGGCGTTCGCTCGTTGCCGTTGCCACTGATGGACGAGTCTTTTACATACATCGTCGCCTTCTCAGTCTTCACCAATACGTGTGAGACTGACATGCTCGAACTCGTCGACGATCTCAAGCGGAAGTTGACGCCGGGCGGCGCCCTCGCGTTCACCTTTATCGATCCGTATTACACGACCTGGGGAGCGCCGCTGGGAAGAAACAATTTACAGTGGCGTCTCGATCTCGAAACAGAACGGCGTCACATCACAGCACAGGAAGCAGAGGATGTAGACTCTAGAGCGCAGGACGCAAAGTGGTTCATTCTGGTAAATGGTGGCGATCTGTATCTCGAGACTGAAGACGTGCGCGCTTATTCCCCCGATGAACAGCGGACATTTCACGTCTTTCACACGAGCGATTACATGAAAGCGCTGTTTCCGGACGCCACGATTCGGCCGCCGGTTAACGACGAGATGCAGCACTGTTGCATTATCAGAAACTGAACGATGGATTTTGTTCCACTCACAACCGAGCAGCGACAGTCGTTCGATACGGACGGCTTTCTCGTAGTCCGCGATGTCTTGGATGGCCAGACAGTCGAGCAGTTAGTCGACGCGGGTGATCGTCGCGCGCGCGCGTTTCTTAATAAACCGGAGCTGCTCGAGAAAGAGGAATACAATCACCTCGATCTGCGTCCGGGCTTGCTCAAGGAAAAGCCATTCTTTTCACTCCTGACCCGCTCGCCGACCGTGCCACTCGTGGTGCAGTTGTTGAGTCCGAATATTCAACTGCATTCGCTGACACTGATTTACAAACGTCCCGTGGATCCCGATAGCGCGCCGTTCCGGCGTGGCTGGCATCGCGACATTCGCATTCCCAAGGACCTGGGCCATCGCGACTTACCGCGCGTCGGGATCAAGATTTGTTACTGCCTGACGGATTTTCATAAGCCGAATTCAGGGATGACTTTGTTTGCACGCAAAACTCATCTCCGCGACGAGGCGCTCAAGATTCGCAAAGGACAGATCGATCCCGAGGGCGTGGAGGTTTGTGATCTGAAACTCAACGCCGGCGACGCAGTGTTGTTTGAGAACCGGATCTTTCACACGGCGGCGCCGAATCGTAGTGATCGCGTTTCGAAAGTTTTGATGTATGGGTATGCGTATCGCTGGTTGAAGCCGGAAGTCTACCTCGAGACACCGGATGAGACGTTGTTGCAGAAGGCAGATCCGATCACGCGGCAACTCCTGGGTGGCTATCGCGACGTCGATACCGTGCCCTGGGCGCTGCAACGATGGGCCAAAACCCACGGTGTCGAACCCGACTCGGTGCCCTGGACAATAGATGCCTGAAAAATCCGTTAACAATCCGCGTTTATCTGCGGTCCGATTTCACTGGATGCTCCCGAAAGGCGGCGAGGTGTCGCTCAATGGTCCACAGACACCGCGCGAGGCATCGCATTATCGACTCGCCTCGACGCGCGCCGGCTCGCCTGCGCCGCAGCCGGACATTCCCGGCTGGACACACTTCGGCAAACACGCTGAAGAAGCCGGAATCGAATCAATCCTCGTCTCGTTCAGTAAATACGAACCTGATCCAATTTTGGTCAGCGCCGCCCTCGGCCAAACGACGACGAAACTGAAGTTCATCGCCGCCTATCGGTCCGGTTTGATGAAGCCAACGTCATTCGTTCAGCAGATCAACACGGTGTCCGCGTTTATGCCCGGCCGTCTCGCACTCAACATCGTGGCGGGCAGTTCAACTGCGGAGCAAAGGGGGTACGGCGATTATCTCGCTCACGACGAAAGATACGTCCGCGCCGAAGAGTTTCTCGACGTGTGTCATTCTTTTTGGAATGACAACGGTGATGTCGACTTCAATGGCAAGTACTACCAGGTTGAGCAGGGCAAACTTCACACACCATTTTTCGCTGACGAGCGTCGCAAACCTGAGATCTATATCTCCGGTCACTCTGCACAGGCCGAACAACTGGCCGTCACGAAAGGAACATGTTTGTTGCGTGTGGCAGACACCGTGGAGACGTTGAAACCAGCAGTCGCGCGTGTGCGTGAGCGCGGTATCGAGGTTTGCCTCCGCATGTGCATGATTTGCCGGCCCACTCGTGCCGAAGCAATCGAAGCCGCCGAATCGTTGCTGCCTCAGGACGACATGGGCCAATACGAGCGCAGCGTCGCAGTCAAGAACGACTCACAAATGTATCGTGAAGCTTCCGAGGTGGAAGACAAGTGGCTCAGTCCGCTGTTATGGAAAGGTTTTGTTCGTTACTACGGACCGGTTTGGACCACCCTCGTCGGCTCTTTTGACGACGTGGCCGGAGCGTTGCTCGAGTACAAAAAGATCGGAGTGACGCAGTTCATCATGTCAGGCTGGCCCGAACTCGATGAAGTGCGGATCTTCGGCAGTGAAGTAGTGCCGCGTGTGAGGAGGGCAGAGGCCGGCTGATGAGTCTGCGGTTTCACTGGATGCTTCCGAAGGGCGGCGAGGTCGGGATGAAGACCGCGCAGGAAACGTCGCGTGTGCTCACCACGAAGAGCACGTCAAAAGCGTCGCTGCCTGATATGGATGGCTGGCTGAGGTTTTCGCGCTGTGCCGAAGACGCCGGGATTGAGTCGGTGTTGATGTCGTTCAGCCGTTACGAGCCTGACACCCTCGTGATTGCGGCCGCGCTCGGACAGGTGACTAATAAGTTGAAGTTCATCGTCGCGTATCGAACGGGGTTCATGCAGCCGACCACGTTCGTGCAGCAGGTCAATACTCTTTCCGGGTTGATCGACGGCCGTGTTGCCTTGAACATCGTCGCCGGAAGTTCGGCAGCGGAGCAGAAAGGTTATGGCGACTTCCTGGACCACGATGAACGTTACGCGCGCGCTGACGAGTTTCTCGAGATTTGTCATGCGTTCTGGCAAGGAAATGGCGAAGTTGTATTCAAAGGCGACTATTTTCAAATTGAATCAGGGCAACTCTTGACGCCGTTCACGTCTCCGGATCTAACACGTCCCGAAATCTACGTTTCCGGACATTCAGTTCAGGCTGAGCAACTGGCGCAGCGACAGGGTTCCGGTTGGTTACGCTTGATCGACACGCCGGAGAATCTGGCGCCGCTCGTGGAGCGAAATCGAGAACACAGAATCGAGATGTGTTTGCGGTTGTGTGTGATCTGCCGGCCGACGCGTGACGAAGCGTTGGCGGCGGCGCGCTCGCTTTTGCCGGATGACGACACTGAGAAACAGGAACGCAAGATCCTTAACAGCAGTGAATCGCAAACGCTCAAGCAAGCGCTGGCGAAGGCGGATGAGGTTGGTTGGATGAATGAGAATCTGTGGGCCGGTCTGGTGCCGTTCTACGGATCGTCGGCAATCACGCTGGTGGGCACGCCACCGGAGCTGGCCCGGGCGTTTCTTGCGTACGAGGCAATCGGAATCACGCAGTTCATTATCTCCGGCTGGCCCAAGCTCGAGGAGATGGTGATCTTCGGACGCGAAGTAATACCGTTGGTTAGAGAGGCGGAATCGTCTTGTAAATCCTGTTGACAGGATTTCAAGATGTACAGGATTTACAAGATATATCCATGACAAATCCTTTAGCTCATTTTGCTAATCGTTTGCGTGAGGCTGAGGTGTCGCTCGACCCCTATCCACACTTTTGCCTCGACAACATCTTCCCCGACGAATATTACCGCGAGCTGCTGAGAAATCTGCCGGCGAGCCGGACTTATGAAAACCTGTACGAAGTCACGACCTTGAAACTCGATCACTTCCGTCACCGCGATCAACGTGACATGAACGATGGTTGGACTGACGCTTTACCCGCCGAGCAAAAGGCGTTCTGGGATGACTTCGACTCGTGGTTTCTCGGTGAAGACATGGCCCAGGCCGTGCTCCATACCTTTCCGGATCAAATGCACGCGCGCTTTGAAACAGAATGGCCTGAGGTCAGCGTCGAGTCTCAACTTATTCGCCACCGGCCCGGATACTTTCTTGGTCCACACTCAGACTTGCACACCAAGCTCGTCGTGTTGCTGATTTACCTCGCGTCTGACGAAAGCACTGCACACCTCGGTACGTCGCTCTACCGGCCAAAGGATCGGGAATTTACGTGCCCGAATTCCACTCATTATCCATTCGAAGATTTCGAAAGAGTTAAGACCGCGCCCTATAAACCAAATTCAATGCTGGCCTTCTTTCGCTCAGACGTCTCGTTTCATGGTTTGGAGCCTCTTTCCGAAGACGACGTCCAAAGCAACGGCCGTGATGTGATTCAGTACGTGCTTTACGACAAGACGGCACGAGAGCAACAACTTGAAGAGCGTCGATTAACAGCGGCGAATCAGGGAGCGCAAACTTGAACGACCCTCGTCGCATCGTCTTCGTGGCGCGTACTTTGGCGGGTGAGAGCCTGCTCAGCGCACGCGCCATAGAAAAACTCGAAAACGTCGAGTTGTTTGGCATTTGCGAGCAGCCGTTTGCGACCGACAACACAAACATTTTTCGCGAAGTAGTTACCGTTTCAGACACACTCGATTTTGAACAACTGCTCGCGAAGGCGAAGAAGCTTCAACAAAAACATGGACCACTGAAGAGCATTGTGACCACCTATGAGATTCTTCTCGAGGCGGTGGCAAAAACTGTCGAAGCTCTTGGCCTCGAAGGAATGAGCGTCGCCACTGTCGAACGTGCGCTCGACAAGTCCTCTTTAATCGCGACACTCAAAAAAGCCGGCATCAGTACAGCTCGTAGTCGCGTTTGCACTCACGAAGCAGAAGCGCGTTGCTTCACGAAACAATCGGATTATCCCGTCGTTCTAAAGCCGCTGAACGGCAGCGGCGGGCTCGCGACCTGGTCCATCCATGACGATCAGCATCTGGCTCTGGCGCTGGAACTCACCGATCCGTCACGCGCACGCCCTTTGCTAATCGAAGAGGGTCTCAGCGGTCAGGAATTCTGCATCGACACTATCACGATTGCCAACGAACCGCGCTTCTATTCGCTCTGTGGTTATAGTCCTTCGATTTTGGAAGCTCTGGAAAACCCTGCCATCCAATGGCGCTGCGTAATGCCGCGCAACATCGACGATGAGCGTTATCGACAGTTTATCGAGCAGGGACTAAAAGCTGTCCGTGCTCTACGAGTCGGCAATGCGATGACACACATGGAAGGCTTTGTGTGTGAGGATGGACGCGTTTGCTTCACTGACGCGACCCTGCGACCGGCCGGCGCACGGATCGCTCCAATGCTCGCCTACGCGTATGACATCGATCCCTATCTGGTGTGGGCGAGGGCAACACTGGACGGATGTTTTGACGGACCATGGACGCGCAAATTTGCTGTGGGAACCGTATTCCTTCGTGGCGCCGGATCTGGAACCATCGAAAACGTGAATGGAATCGAGATTGTTAAGAAGGAATTGGGAGATGCTGTTGTCGACATTCGACTACCGCGAGTTGGTGCCAACAAGGCATCGACTTACACCGGCGACGGATACATAACCGTTCGTCTCCCGGAAACAGATGCAGTCGAAGAAGCACTCGATTTTATTTCACAAACGATTCGCATTCACTACGAGCACTCGGCTCCATCCGCGACTCTCCGCGACGAGTGGTCCAAACGATTACAGTACAATCAACTCTACAAACCAGCCTGGGAGATCGATTCTCACACCAGAGCGTAAAAGGAGATCATGTCAACCGAAGCACCGAGAGCTTTCAATCGTGAGATGTATCACGATCATCCTGAAAACGTGTTCTACGGCACCGACGACGGCTACCAGGACGGATCGTTCACCGAGTTTCAGACGATACGCGACCACTACGACTCTGTTGCACCTGAACGACGCGAAGACATTCACCTGATCAGCGTCGTCGGTGGCCTCTACGGACTAAACATGATTCCGTTGTGGAAGCCAAAGTCGATCACGATCTTCGACATCAACCCCACCGCGATCACTTATTTTCAGATCATTCATCGCGTGCTGATCAGCAGTCGCGATGGCGCGGATTTCCTCGATCGTCTCACCAATGGCGACTACCCCGTCACCACCGAACGCGAGCAGTTTGTTCAGGAAAATATTCGACTCAAACAACAGGGGGCTTTGCCGCGTGCGCGTGGTTCGACGAAACGGCCGTATGCGCAGAGCTGGCAGAATGTTTTTGCAAACTTCGAGTTGACTAAACAGATCCTATCTGAAGCGCCGGTCGAGATTCGCACCGAACCGATGGAGAGTGAAGGCTTTGCGAGCTGGATTCGCAACCAGAACAATCTCTGGATCTATGCTTCGAACATCACGGAGTTTCATTACTTCGATCTGGAATTTGCAGATCCTACGAATGCGGTGGTGGTGCAGATCATTTATCCCGGACTAAAAGCGGAGGTGCTGGACCTCGCGCCGCTCAGCGGTGGACCAGTGAAAGTACACTTTAAGATCCCGTTGGATGCCGAGAGAATCGATGGCGGAGAAGGTTCAACTCGAGATTAATCCGACGTACCGGTGCAGTGGCGGTTCGCGCCCGCTCGAGATCGTGCGCTGGCTGAGTCTCGTGGATGAGATCTCTGTCGTCGAGAACCCTGAAGTACCGCCACTTGCGATTGTCGTTAACGAGCGTGTGGTTGCTGTTGTCGATCCGTTTGACGATGCAGAGCTAAACTCACGCTGGGATGACGAAGGATCGACGCGGCAGCGCATCGACGAATTGCAGCCGTCGGTAGTGCTGAAGTATCAATGGCGTCGGGGAATTGATTACCCGCGCGGCACGATTAGCGCCGGTTATCCCTGCGCCGAAGATCTTTCGCAACCGGCAGACTTGTTAACCCGAAAGCGACCAATCGCAGTTGCGGCGCGAATGCGTATCAATACGGATTATCACTGGGGACGCGATACGGAATGGATGAGAGCGCGGACCTGCATCGTGGGCCAGATCAAATTGCTGAGTCAACTCGGTCATGAAGGGCGAGCGGGATTGACGAGCGCTGCTGAATACACGGCAGAGCTTTGGGACACGCAGATCGGTTTTGAGTGGCGCGGTACCGGCTATCTCACGCATCGATTGATTGAGTACATTCGTGCCGGGGTCGTGCCGATTACGCGTCCGCTCGGGAAAGAATGGCCGATTCGTGAAGACGTGATTCTCGAAGATGGTGTCCACTGCATCTTCTGTCCCGATCCATATCGTTTCGCACAGGAAGCGAGCCGATTGCTGCTCGACCCGCAGAAAATCGCGCGCATTCGCCGAAATCTCTTAGCGTTGTGGGATGAAAAACTCTGTCCCAAAGCTCAGGGCTACTGGCTCTGGTCCAAGATCAAAGAAGCTGCAGATCTGCGTTTATCCGCGTAAATTCGTGGCTAAAAAGGAACCGTTATGCCTAACAAGACTAGAATCGCAACGAACGCCGCACCACCATCAATCGGCACACACTCGCAGGCAATCCGCACCGGCGATCTCGTTTTCCTCACCGGACAAACCGGACGCGATCCGGAAACCGGCGAACTCGAAGAGGGTCTCGAAGCACAGACCCGCCGCATGTTGTCGAACATCGACGCCGTGCTGAACGCTGCTGGTTGCACTCCCGCAGACATCGTCAAAGTCACGCTTCTGTTAACCGACATCAAAAACTTCAAAGCAGTCGATGCAATCTACGCCGCCTGGTTACCGGGACGCGGGGTAACACCGCTGCCGGCGCGCACGGCTTTCGCCGTCGACGCACTGCCGGCCGGAGCGCTCGTCTTGCTGGAAGTGGTCGCCGCTTATCCGAACGAATAACTCATGCGTATCACCCTCGTTATCGGTGGCCTCGGTGGCGGAGGAGCCGAACGAGTTTGTGTGAACCTCGCCAATTGCTGGGCCGAGCGCGGTCATCACGTCACGCTTCTCACCGTCCATCATGGCACCCGTCCAGCCTATGAGATAGCCGCGAGCGTCCACCGGCGCAGCATTGATTGGCCGAGATTGCCGCGTCACGACGAACTGAACGCGAACCTCGTTGCGCCGATACTTCGCGGTCTGCAACAAGCGAACTGCGCGCGCCAACTGACGCAGCACATCACGTTCTTCGCTTTGTTGCGCGCGAGGATTCTGGCCCAGCAGCCTGATGTCGTCGTGTCGCACATGGACCTCACCAACCTGCGCGTTCTCGTCGCGATGCACGAGACGAATGTGCCGGTGATTGCGTGTGAGCACACGGATGCGACACGCGTCGCGATCGGATGGTGGCAAAGTGTGCGAGCGGCGTTGTTGCCGCGTGCGCGCTTCGTAGTGACACCGCATGCCGCAAGTGTTGGTTGGTTTTCGAAGTACGAGGTGGAGGTGGTCGGGATTTCGAATCCGTTGATTCCGCCGCGGGCGATGCGTCTTGAGCGGAATGGTCATCGCCGTCGACTCGTCTCGCTTTCACGGCTATCGGCGGACAAGCGTCCGGACCTGAGCATTCGTGCTTTCGCGAGTATTGCCAGAGATTTTCCTGACTGGGACTTCGATCTCTATGGCGATGGTCCAGCGCGTGCGACCGTTGCTGATCTGATTGCGAAACTCGCGCCCGATCGGATTCAGTTACGAGGTTTTGCCTCGGAGCCGTACGAAGTCCTCAGTAATGCCGATCTCTTTGTCTCGACTTCATGGGTTGAGGGTTTTGGTAATTCGATCTGGGAGGCGATGGCGTGTGGCGTGCCGGTCGTGGCAACTGAGGCGGGAACGACGACACGGACGCTCGTGCGTCATGGGGTTGACGGCATGGTTAGCAACGACACCGTGTCCGCACTCGCGAGAGATCTGGCGACGCTCATGAGTGACGATGAGAAGCGCGCAGCGATGTCGCAACGGGCGAGAGAAGTCGTCGATCGCTTTTCGCTCGACGCATCTCTGTCAGCATGGGACGAAGTGCTATCACAATCTTGTCAATCCTGTCATCCTGTTGACAAGATTACATGATTAACAGGATTGACAAGATAAGTAATCTTTCTTCCATCTCTCGTAAAGACACCCGGCCGGATAGATCCCGTTCTTGTCTTGTCCCGCGCCGCGCCAGCGCTCGTTCCAGAGATGAATTGCGTACGAGTCGTCGAGCATCAACTCAGCTTCAGGTTCGAGCACCTTGCGCCAGTCAGCATAACCAATCGGACAAAACACCTCAGGTGGCTGTCTGTATCTCTCCAACGAAAACTTCTGTACCGCGGCAGCCATCAATCGTGGTCCAGTTTCACCCCATGCCAGATGTTCCGGATCTTTCGCTTCACAGACGCGCCACGCGTAAGCCATCACTTCGCTGCCGGCCGGCGCTTTGAAGATCCCGCTGTTGATAAACTCCTGTCCCATCGCAAACTCACTCGAGAACACGTACTCTTCATCGAAATCGAAATGCCGCAGACAGATCGTGTCCGTATCGACCCACCAGCCTCCGCGTTCGAGCACCAGTTTGTAACGAAAGAAATTCGAGAAGCCGGCATAACTCGCCTGCTGTTTGTATTGGAAGATTCTCGACGCGGGCAGGATCTCGTTGCCGTTCTTGATCGTCGTTCCGGAAGGAATGTGCTTCACGTCTTCGTAGACGTAGAGATGGTACTCATGCCCGTGTCGCAAAAACGATGCGATCGACAACTGCTCCATCACGGAAAGTTCGTTGCCGACCCAGAGTCCCTGGATGATCTGGTTCATGAATGAAGTGTGGCGGGGCGAGCGCGCTCGCGCATGATTCGCGCGCGTTCGATCTCATACTCACATACGTAGTTTCGGGCCATGGTATGGAAGTGATAGTCGCGCATGGCCTTATCTCTACACGCGCGTGGGTCGAGCTCGTTAATCTTATCAACGGCGGTGACGTAATCGTCGTCAGTGCGACAGACAAAACCGACTTCCGGAGTGATGATCTCGGGACAGGCGCCACGGTCGCTGCAAATCACCGGCGTACCCGACATCAATGCCTCGACCATTCCCAGTCCAAACGCTTCGTCGAGCTTCGTCGGGAAGAGAAACCCCTTTGCGCCTGCCAGCAGTTCAGCCTTCTCTTTGCCGCGGACATCGCCGACGTAGCGCGCGCCGACTTTGCGACACATCTGCTGCACGTGAGCGATCCGTTCGTAACTCTCGCCAGTACCGGCGACCACGAGCTTGAGTCCGAGTTGCTTCGCCATTGAGAGTACGATGTCGAGGCCTTTTTTAGTGCCCCAGTCCATCGTCGACATGAACAGGAAGTAGTCGTCTTTCGTTTCGCTGAAGATATATTCGCTTGGATTGATGCCGTTCCACACGTATCGATCGTGACCATGTAAGAGTGCGAGTGTTTGCGAGACGAAGATCCAGTTTCGGGCGGAGGTTGCGCGTTCCCGCCCGCGCGTCTGTTCGTCCATGTGACAGGTTGCGACCCATGGTTTCCCGCGCAATTCCCACTCCGCGATGAGCGAAGCGTCGCGACCGGAAATCGTGTGCAACACGTCAGCGTCAAAATCGGGTTCGAAGACTAGTTTGATCCCTTTCGGCACTGACTGCGCGGAAAAGTTTTCACGCAACCGTCGCACGAGATAAGAAACTTCGTGGCCCAGTTCAGCAAGTCCCTTTGCCAGCAGATCCTGAAGCGTGTACCCGGAGCCCGATGGAAACGCCTTCGGATGCAAGCCGCTGCCGTGACCATTGCTGGCCGGATATTCGTGATCTGAGGAAAGTAGTACTCGCATTCGTTTTAAGCGGCGCAAACTGCGTTTATGAATCGGGCGCGATCGCTGGTCTTATGTTGTTCGTGAACGAGACGCTGGCCGTTTCGTCTTACCTGGTCCAACTCGTCGTGATTACTCTCTGACAGGACATACTCGATTTGCGACTTCAGGTTCTGCTGCGAAACCGGCACGTAATGACGACCCGCTTCAAAGCCGAGCCGTTTGAGATGTTGCCCGGCGGTGTCGTCAGCCAGCAGCAACGCGCCGGTGGCGGGAATCTCGAAGAACTTAGCCACTATATACGCAAACGGGTGAACGCTGTCAGCAAAACCGACGCGACACTCTCGAATTCTCTCGGCATATCCGCGACCAATTCTTCCGTCGCGCTGGTAGTCGTAACCGCAGTAATAACCGGGGTGACGATGATACTTGATCGCGTACGAGCCTTCGCGATGCAACTGTAACATCTGCCGGCGCAACGGATATGCTTCGTTGATGGCGCCGCTCAGAAAGATCGAATTCTCCGCGTGCGGGTTGAACGGCAACATGAAATCGGTCGAAGCCGAGTGCGGCACCCACACGAGTCGCTTACTCGAGAGCTCGGGATACAAGCTGGACCAGCGATAAACATACGGACTCAGGACCGCGTCAGACAGTGCGAACACAACCACTCTGATTTCGCGCATGCGCCGGTTCCACCAGTGTAGATCGTCGGCGAAGAAAAACTTGCGGCACTTCAGGCGCTGCATCTCGCGCGCATGCTTCAGAACGAGTTCGTAAGGTTCCCAAAAGATGATGATCTCAGGTAGTTCGCCGAGCACCGAATGTAATTTGTGTTCGAGCGAACCCGCGCGTTGCCAGAGGTAATCAGCTTCGATATGTCGCCAGCCGTGGTTTGTAATCAGATCGTGCTGGATGTAGTACAACTCACGAGTGACGTAGGTTCGCACCGCCTCCAGGTGAGACACGATAAGTTTCATCTGCCCACGGCTATTTGGCCACGGATAAACGCGGATTTAGCTGATCTAGTCGCAACTGGACCAGGCGTTGGATCTGGCGTGCGCAGTCAACGTAGGCAGCCATTCCTTTGCCGATCGGATCGGGGACGTCGGCCTC
This sequence comes from Pyrinomonadaceae bacterium, assembly GCA_035694465.1. Lineage (GTDB taxonomy): Bacteria > Acidobacteriota > Blastocatellia > Pyrinomonadales > Pyrinomonadaceae > PSRF01. The sequence continues at coordinate 20,217 of DASSFI010000032.1, forward strand.
GTCACTCAAACAGAGAGTCTTGCCTGCGACTGCCGGCAGCATCTCAATCACCGCTTTGCGTACCGCGCTGGTCATGCAAAAGATCATCTCCGCTTCCGCTGCGAGTTCCGGTGTCAGGTTTCGCGCTGCGTGTGGTTGAACGGGCACGCTAAGTGATTGCAATACCTCGGCTGCTTCCGGCGTTATTGGCGACCCGACTCGTGCCGACACACCTGCACTGAGCGCACGCGCGTTCACGGTTTCGAGAGACTTAAACGGAATACCAAGTCGCGTCGCGATTTCGGCGTTGGCGATCGCGGCCCCCATCGGTGAACGACACGTGTTGCCGCTGCACACAAACAAAAACAGTCGTTGCGGTTGCGGCAGTGGCGATGCGAAACCGAAGAAACGTTTGATCTTCGCCAGGACACGATCGAAGTGATGCAACGGCGACAGAAATCCGAGCGCGACGATCAGGAGACTGGAACTAACATTCTGCGCCGTCGTTGGCATGGCCTGGTTGTAAACCAGAGCGAGAATCACACTCGCTGCAAACCCGGCAAGCATGCTCGAACCGCAGTGCATCGGCATGCAGAAAGTGTTTTCGCGTCGATCGAGAAAAATTAACGAGGTGCAGACGCAGAGCGCCGCGTAACAAAGACCGACGAGCGCGGCAAACACGGCGCCGGGAGTGGTCACGAACGTGGTGAGTCCGGTGCGGAACCCAAGCATGATGTCGCCGTACCCGATGATGGCCATGACAACCAGCGCAATCACGAGGAGCGGAGACGCGACCATCTGCTCTTCAACCAGGTAACGCAGCGATGCCTCGCGTTGTTCTGTCTTCGCCAGGCGACTCATAAACTGGAGTTTGAAAAAATAGGCTGCGAGATAAGCGGCGACATCTATGATTGCAGCGATCGTAAGGGTGTAACTTGACGCGTCGCTCAGCGCGATGAGTACGGCTGACAAACTGACCACCATCGCGGTCCATGAAAACCAACGCACGCGGCGTCCCACTATGAAATCGACGATGGGTGCGATGATGAGTGTGCCGGCACGCAGCAGCACCAGCACCAGCACGATCGAGAGACCGCCGAAAGTAAAGGCAAGCGTGGTGGTCCCCATGATCGTCGCCATGCAGATCCCCGACAGGAACGTCAGCTTGCGCGGGAAGGGAATTCTATACCCGAAAAATTCGCGCCGCCCTGCATACTTCCACCACCCCATCACGGTGATGAATCCCCACATTCCGACGACGGTCGCAATCGCGGAGATTGGTAACAGCACCGGTCCTTTAACTGGTCCATGAGTGCCGCTGAAGAGACCGTTTGACAGGGCCTTAGTCAGACCGCTGTAGGGTGTGTAGGAAAAGAAATAGCCGAGGCCGAGAGCCCAGATTCCCAGAGTGTACTTGCGTTTTTCGGCGAACATGTTGCACCTACGGTTTGTAGAACGATGGATCGTGAGTTAGACCAAGTATCGACTTACCAATGGTTGCCAGAATCTGATCGTCATTGTCGTGCCGAACATAAAAAGACAGATCGCGATAGACGCGCTCGAGCGAGCTGGGACGGATGAGACAACGCGCACCGCAGGCTCGAATTGCCTGCTTCACGGTGTCTTCCGCTAGATGTTCCATCACATGTCGCGCGCGACTGCCGCCAAGCTGCGCTTCGAGATATTTACCCGTTTCCCACAAACGAGCTATGTGTCGCAACCATAAATGCCCGGTCTCGACATTCACCGACATCTGGCCGAGGTGGTGCTGCACGTACGGATCGTTAATCTTGTTCTGCGTGGTGATGTAGTTGAGCGCGTAGTCGTACGCGGCTTCGGCAGCGCCGAGAAAAGTGGCGGCATAATGCGGAATGAAACACGTTTGCCAGCCTTCTTTCAGATACTGTCCCGGATAGCCGATCAGATCGTCGTCGGGAATGAAAGTGCGACGAAAGTGGACCAGATGACTGGCCGTTGCGCGCATACCGATCGGATCCCACCACGACGTGTCGATCTCGACACTGGGATCGGAAAGCTTGCACGCCATCATCAACACTGAATCGAGGTTCGCGGCGTCGGCGTGACGAACGCCGCCCGGACCAGCGGTGTTGACGAGCAAAATGGCCCATTGTGCGCCCCCCGCACTGGTGGCGAAAGCTTTGTTTCCGTCGACGATGTAACCGCCGTCAACTTTTTCAACTGTAGTGCCGAAGCGAACGGGCTCGTCAGGTTTGCGAGCTTGCGGTTCGCCGCTCCAGGCGACCCATTTTTCACCGCGTTCGACGACGCCTTTGAACCAGCGGGTCTTCTGCGCTTCGGTGGCCATGCCGTCAAGCAGGACGAGCGAGTTGACGTGACCTTCCCAGCAGCGCGCGAGCGAGAGATCGACGCGGGCGATTTCCTTGGTCATCATCCAAAGCGTGAAGACGTCGCCGGTGTATGGGCCAAGACCGAAGCCACCGTGTTCTTTTGGGACGGCCGGAGCGAGCAGACCGGCGGTGAATAAGTCGTCGAAGTCTTCGAATGGGAAACTTGCGGTGCGATCGTATTCAACCGCGCGCGCCGCGAAGTTCTCGCGTGCGAGCGTGCTGACGCGCTTGATCAATTCCTGCTGCTCGATATTCGAATCGGTTGTGATCATGGACTGTTGAATCAGATAACTTCGATTGAATCGGACACTGTCGAACGTGCTGTAGGGGCGGCCCTCCGTGGCCGCCCCCGTGTTGAATTCCGGAGAGGGGCGGCCACGGAGGGCCGCCCCTACAGTAGATTCTCACGGGCTAAAGAAACGGACATTTCTTTGCCTGTCATCAGGCGAAACTGGTGACGAACTTGCGTTACAAGCACGTCACGACCGTCAATGGCGACTTGTTGCCGCGCACGTGTAGCGCCCACGAGCGGCGTCGGGCGCGCACCGTAAACCAGATCGATGACGACAGCTTCGTCATTCATCGTCTCGAGCTTGAACGGAGCTTCGTCGCTGTCGCGACCCACGGGCGTGGCGTTGACGACGATGTCATAACCCTCTGCATTGAATTCGCGCAAGGGAATGTACGGCAGCCCGAGTAACGCTGCGGCATGTTCGCCGCGTTCTGCGCCACGATTTATCAATGTGACACCAGCGCCTGATCCAGCCAGTGCCGCCGCTATTGCGCGGCCGGCGCCGCCACAGCCAATCACTGCCGCACGTTTTTCTTTTACGTTGACACTGGCAGTATAGACCACATCGGGATCCGTCGTATCAGCAACCCACCAGCCGTTGTTTCTAACAAGAATATTCGCCGCTTCGGTCTGTCGCACCATTTCGCTGACGTGCTTCGCGGTCAGTACTGCCACTTCTTTGTGCGGTGAAGCGACCGTCATTCCATTGATCGGCACGCCAAACTCGTCGAGTTTTCGCGAAACTACAAACTCGCTCCAAAACTCAGCAAACGACTCGACTCGCAACGGCACAAACAACGCCGGATGGCCCATCGCACGATAAGAAGCATTGTGCAAACGCGGCGACAGCGAATGAAATATCGGATTGCCGATGATGGCGAACATCTCTTTCGCCGGACTCACTTCCGGCAGACCGTAATCGGCAATCAGTTTGGCGATCGTCGGTTCCATCCCCGCGACAGAACCACCAGCGACGAGGCCATAGATCGCGGGCGAGCCGAGCTGGAGTGCCACCAGACGATTCCAGAACCCGAGCGGTCCGTGCGAAAACGCGATCGTGTCGTCACGATTCAGAGACTTCAGTAAAGATAGTGGCAGAAACTCTTCCGCGATCGATGTTGCATTCGTAACAATCTTGTAAGTTGCGGCAGGAACGGAGGCGATCTGTGCGAAGCGTTCAGTTAATTCTGAAAGACTGGCAACCTGGCCATACCACGACACGAGACGCTTTTCAGCAGGTACGACGTTCAGTAGTTCTTCAACAAAGTCCGTTTCGGCTTCGAGCTCGACCCGATCGTAAAAGCGGGCGGCTGTCTGCAATCGTTGCAATCGATTCGACGAATCCTGATGCGTTCTCAAGGCATACAAAAGTCGACCCTTGAAGTGACTGCGCAACCAATCCGGATCGATGTCGCCCACAACATCCGCGCGTACTTCCAGCCACTCGACCGCATCTGAAAGCGCAGTCAATTCTGCGCCATCCGTTGCAGGCGGCTCCAGTAGCGTAGCGATTAGTGAGGTCGGTGACATTGATTTAAAGAGTCTTTCGTTTTTATTCGGTGATTACTAGTGAGAAAAATGCAGTCGTAGATAGTGCGGCGTAAATATACTTTGACTAGCGCGATTAGTCTACAAAATCCGTGTCCCAGATCACACAGATTTGTGTACAGTTGTTGCGACGAGCAATAATCGCTATTCTTAGACCAAAAAAAGGATTCGTTTGCTCATGGATGAAGCTTCGACTGACAAGATTTTCGCGGTGTTGCCGACAGCGCCTGACTTTAATCCCGTAAAACAGGCCACTGCCCGAGCGGAAGAGCTGGGTGAAAAACAGATAGCCACCACGCTGGGTTATTTTGCCACCATGCCCGCCTCGACCGGCATCATCGCCAATCCAGTCTTACATCACACACCGGTTGATTGTAACGGAACTCAGATCACACTCGATATCAGATCTTTCACGATTCGCGGCACAGTTCCGGAATCGGACATCGTGGCGGGTAAGGTTGGTCCATTCGATGTCATTTTTACCGGACTATTCGGCGAGCCCGGCAATTCGCAGGGGCTGGCCGAGTTTATCAATCAGAAGTTCTTTCAGAGTCTTTCGGGTTCGTTGATAGAAGATGTAGCGGCGTTTGTCAGGAAATTTCCGGGACTCGGTCCGGAAGTGGCGATTCACCACTTTGCAATTCTCGCGAAAGCAAAACTCGGACGCGAAGAACACCAGGATCGCGGCATCCACGATGAGCGCGATGCAAAATCGCTGCTGATCGAGATGATTACGCTGCACATGGTGAACGTCGCCGTGGGTGGTGTCTCGGCGTACATGAATCATCGTCTGATGGACAATCCGCAGGTTACGGAAGCAGAGCTTGTTTCGGCCACACGCAAATTCATCGATGAAGAAACAAAGGAAAAGAGAAACGCCTTCGAGGTTTCATACAGCCTGATTCTCGGTCATCATGCGAACGAGCACGAACGGCTGATTCTCGAACGTATGGGTACGATCCAGATTCATCATGGTTCGGCGGGCTCGAGTATGGTGGCGCGCTACATGGCCACGTTGCACACGTTCTCGGTTGCCGATTTCTTTGTCGCCTCGCAGATGGCGCTTGACGGCGCGAGACACTTCGGCGCGATTCATGACATGTCAGACTTTGTTCAGGAGCTCGAGCCGTTGACTCCCGAACAGCGTAGTGCACGAGTCCGCGAGAAGATGTTGACCGGCGGTCTGCCGACGTTTGGTCACCCGGAGATCTCGGCTGCCGGAAGAGGGAATCAGGTGCAGCAGGATCCACGTCCCGCGATTTACATCGATCCGGTTTTCAATGCGATTGATGCGGGTCAGTTGACCATCTCGCCGCGGCAGGTTGAAAGACTTTCAATCGCGCGGCTTATTTATTTGACGGCGTTCGTCAATGGAGTGCTCAAACCGGGGAAGGAAGACAGTCCGCCGTTGCGTTTGACGGCCAACACGGATTTCGGAGCGTGGTGTGTTCAGGAAGCGCTCGGTGTTGAGGAGCCGGATCGAACGTTGTTGACCTACATCTTCCGTGGCTTCGGATGGATGATGGACGCTCGCGAACAACTCCAGCAGAAGATGATACGGCCGGTAATCGCGCCCGATCCAAAGATCATTCCAAAATCGAGCGACGATCCAACGATCCCGGATTTGGTAGCGCGAGTCCACAAACGCCTGGTAGAGGAAGATCCATTTAAAGGACGCGGATAAACGCAGATAGACGCCGATCTGCGTTCATCCGCGTTTTTACATTCCTATCCCCTTGAGATGGTATCGCTCGCCATCGTAATTCCGATCGACATCCACGAGATTCAATCCCCCTTGCGCGGCCGCCAGATCGACCAGTAAAAACTCACACGCCGGTGCGATCCCACGCGCCGACACCATCTTCCCGTAATTATTCTCAGCCACGGCCTCCGCCGCCTTCGCCCCAAACATCATTCCCATGATGCGGTCGATCGGACTGGGTGGCCCACCACGTTGCGGATGGCCCAACACCACCGCACGCGCTTCGTAGGGCGTCTCTGCCGCGATTCTTTTCGCCAGTACTTCGCCGATACCACCGAGTCGCACGTGTCCAAATGCGTCGTGACGGTCGTCGATAGTCACCATCTCACCGTCTTCCGCACGGGCGCCTTCAGCCACGACTATCACTGAATAACGCGGACGGCGCGACGATCCACGACTCAAGTCTCCTTCACCCAACCTCGCGCTCAGTAAATGAAAAACCCGCTCATAACGAAACGGATGTTCGGGAATCAGAATCATATGCGCCTGACCGGCCACGCCTGACCACAGCGCCAGATGTCCGGCATGCCGTCCCATCACTTCGACCACCTGCACCCAGCCGTGCGAGCCGGCCGGTGTACGAGATCTTTCGAGTACTTCAGTGATGTTTCTGAGTGCGGTGTCAAAACCGAGTGTGTAATCGGTGCCGGCGAGGTCCTTGTCGATCGTTTTCGGCACACCGACGATGGGCACACCTTTTTGCGCGAGTATTGCCGCCACGCCAAGCGTGTCTTCACCGCCACACGCGACGAGGGCATCCAGTTTCAGACGTTCGATATTCTCGAGTACTTCGTTTGATTTATCCTGTGATTCGCCCTCTTCATTGACCTGCTTGAATGGATTTGTGCGCGATGAACCGAGATTGGTGCCGCCGTCACGATCCCAACGTCGCACGGTTTCACGATCCAGTGGTAACACTTCAGGCGCCGGATTGATCAAACTGCGCCAGCCGTCGAATAGACCGATTACTTCCAGCCCGAGCTCCGAGCCACGATAAACCAGACCTTTGATCGCGGGATTCAAACCGGGCGCATCGCCGCCTCCCGTAAGAACCCCCACACGCTTCGCTTCTGCCATTTTTCTCCTCTGTTATAGGACTATTTGCCTGCGTCCTTAATCAAAACTACGTCGCTCGTGATCACCCCGCGAGACGCTACGAGGCTGCCGTCCTTCCCCCAGTCGAACGAAAAGATCCGGCCCTCGTCGAAGTTGGTTAACTGTTTTGGTGCGCCGCCCGCGAAAGGTTGTCCCCAGATGTTGTCGATGCCGCCCGCGTGGTCCACGTACGTCAAATATTGACCGTCGGGACTCCAACGCAACGACGTGTCCCATTGAACCTGTACCGTCTGCGCGACGTCAAATATGTTGAATGTCGCACCAGTATCGAGTTGGACCACTTTCAACCGCCAGCGAGAGTTCTGCTGTTGGTCGTTGTGCCAGAACGCGACGAGCTTTCCGTCCGGCGAAACCGTCGCTCTGATCGATAGGCCGTCGGTAACGCGTTCCGGCGTGCCGCCTTCGATCGATACACGCCAGAGCGTGTAGGGATTGTTCGGGTCCGCATGCTGAAACAAGACCCACTTACCGTCGGGGGAGAACGTGGGCCACGTACTTTCTGTCGCTTCAGTTGTTAACTGCTTCGGTCTGCTGCCATCGCGATCGGTGCGCCAGACTTGAAACACACTCGTTCGATTTGAATGAAAGACAACATAGCGATTATCCGGCGAGACCACGGGCGCATAGTTTCGTCCGCCTGCGGAAGTTAACGGTCTCTCGTCACCACCGGTCAAAGCAATCTCGAAGATGTCGGCAATACCACTGGCGTCCGACGCGTAAAGGATCTTGTTATCCGGCGCGAGGGAGAGATCGTAGTAACGGCTCGTGCCGGAACCGACCGGAGCAGGCTTCACTTCGTTTTTATGCAGCAGCCAGAGACGCGAAAGCGTTTGTGTTTGTACTGTGATCAGCGCACTGCCGTCGGCGCGTAAACTGAGTTCACGATACTCACTCAGATCGTTGGTGAGCGCCCGTTGTGATCCATCGCGAAACAGTTGCCAGATTTGCACGAACGCCGCGCCGTGAGCTTTGCCTAGCATGATGACGCCATTGCCATTAGGGTGCACTGTGACGCGGCCGATCTCGTCAAACTTCTGCGGCGAGAGTGGAATCGTACGCTCAGCGCTGCCGACCAGATCCTTTTCAAAAAGTGTTACTGAGAAATTTGTTGAGGTGTCGTCGGTGAAAGAGCGATCCGAAGTCACGACCGGTAAGATCAACGTCTGATCGTTTACCGACCATTCCGGCCGCGAAAGTGGATCCCAACCAAACCGCTCGGGCCATTTGCGTGTTCCGAGCACCTGCTCGCCACTGCCATCAGGGTTCGCCACGATCAGCGAATCAAATTGCGACTGACGATCGAAACGAATGAAAGCGATTCGTTTGCGATCGTGCGACAGTGCCGGAAGTCCTTCATGGAACTCTATCTGAGTTGCCGTGGCGCCGATACCGAGTACGGGCAAGCGGTAAATTCTGCCCGCGTCGTTGTCTTGCGTTCCCGCGTAACCAAAGTAGATGTAATTGCCGTCAGGCGAGAATGCGACACCCTGATATTGTCCCTCTCGCGGCGCGAGTAATTGCGCATTGCTGTTGATGTCGACTTGTCGCAGCCACAAACTTTCTTTACCACTCTCGCGTGTTACGTAGGCGACGTATTTGCCGTCAGGGGATAACGCGCCCATCAAGGCATTGCCATTTGTCGTGAGCTTGGTGACTTCAACGCGTTCAAACGGCACCGGCGCCTTTGGTTCACTCGGACGCGCTCGTTTGTAGTATGTGCCGAAGATAACGCCCAATAAAACCAGTATTCCGACAACCATAAACATCCAACCCGGCCTGCGCGGGAACAGACTCTCAATAAAATCGGTACGGAGTTGCTTCAACTCGTCGGTCTCAGCCTTCCGGTCGCGGCTCGATGAAGCGCGCGCATATTCGCTACTCGCCGACGAACCAGTTCCGGGCAGGATCGAGCGCTCCAACATCGAGTTCTTTTCCAGTTCCTTGCGCAGACTGCGAAGATCGATCGCGAGTTCTTTGACGATTTGGTAACGCTCGTTTTTGTCTTTGCGCAGTGCTTTGCGAACGATTCGTTCCAACTCAGGAGGCGCGCCGTCAACGTGCTCAGAGATCGGTGGCTGCTCGCGTTCAACGATAGCAACGACGACATCGGTCGGCGTTTCACCAGTGAATGGCACCCGGCCCGAGGCCAATTCATAGAGCACCACTCCGAGACCCCAAATATCTGTGCGTTCATCAACTGCGACACCGCGCGCCTGCTCCGGCGACATGTAAGCCGCCGTTCCGATCACTGTTCCCGGCGAAGAGTTGAACAAGAGCGTCGACATCGTCGTGTGCGTCGCGCCTTTGTGACGCTCGGTGAGTTTTGCGAGACCGAAGTCGAGAATCTTGACGTAGCCTTCAGGACGGATGACGATGTTCTCCGGTTTGATGTCGCGATGAACGATGCCGGCTTCGTGTGCCGCTATGAGTGCGTCGGCAACCTGGATCGCAATGTCGAGCACATCGCCGAGTTTCATCGCCTGGCTGCGAATGCGCTGTCGCAACGTCTGACCTTCGATGTACTCCATCGCGATGAATGGCCGCCCGTCTTCCGTCTCACCGACCTCATGGACCACGCAAACGTTCGGATGGCTCAACCGCGACGCAGCGCGTGCTTCCTGCGTGAAGCGTCGCAGGCGTTCCGGATCCTTGCTGACGAATGTCGGCAGCACTTTCAACGCCACCCGACGGCCGAGGATCGTGTCGGTCGCAAGATAGACTTCGCCCATCCCACCTTCGCCGATGAGATTGACGATCTGGTAATGCTTTACGCGTTGACCGGGAGTGAGTTTTTGTTCGTCGGCAAGATCGTCCGCAGCCTGGGCAACTGCCGGAGATTCCATAAAACTGCCGGCGACTTCGTACGAGCGGAGTAGCGATTCAACTTCCTCGCGCACGTCGCCGTCGTTTGCGCAGGCGTTTTCGAGAAACGATTCGCGTTCGACGCCGCGACGTTCGAGTGCGCCCTCGAATATTTCCTTCACCCGTTGCCAGCGTTGGGGGTCTGTCTCGCTCATTCTTATCTGTCACCGCTCAGTTCGCGATGCAGCCATGCCTTGGCCATACTCCAGTCGCGTTTGACGGTCGCGGGTGAGATGCTCATCACTGCTGCGGTTTCTTCAACCGTCAAGCCACTGAAGAATCGCAATTCGACCACGCGAGCCTGCTGTTCGTCGATCTTCTCCAAACGGCTTAACGCTTCGTCAACTGCGACGACATCCAGATCCTGACCTTTCACTGTTGCTGTCGCATCCTCGAGTGAAACGCGAATGTCCGAACCGCCGCGTTTCGCGCGTTTCTTCGTGCGCGCGTGATCCACAAGGATGCGCCGCATCATTTGAGCCGCAATGCCGAAGAAGTGTGCACGATTTTGCCACTGCACGTTCCGTTGATCCACCAGCCGCACATAAGCCTCATGAATAAGGGCGGTGGTTTGGAGTGTGTGTCCTGCTTTTTCCCGTCTTAGATAACGCGCGGCCTGCCGGCGTAGTTCGTCGTAAACGACGGGCATCAGTCTGTCGAGCGATTCCTTATCGCCGCGACCGTAGCTGACGAGCAGATCGGTGATGTTTTCGGCGTCTTTTGGCACTGCAAACCCATCCACAGATTACACCGAAAGCAAATCTGCGCAATCAGTGGATAACTTTTTTTGAGCCCGTTTTCCCGAAACTGTCGCGTCTAGTCATGTGAAGGAGGTTTTTATGAGAAACAAAATTTATCGTGTGATTGCAATTTTCGCGATCTGCTTTGGATTCGCGTTGGTGAATGCCCAGGCGCAGGCGCCGAGCAAAGTGAAGGCTGACATACCTTTCGAGTTTTCCGCCGGCAGGACGACGTTGCCTGCAGGCGTGTACACCGTCAAGCGTATCTCGGCAAACGTCTTAACGCTGCGTGGTGAAGATGGCAAATCGAAGGTGATTCTGAACGCACCGGTTACCAACACCTCGACCGATCCGAACGCGGTTGAGCGTCTGGTGTTCAGCAAACAGGGAGAGAAATTCTTCCTTTCGCAGGTCTGGCTCACCGCTGACAGCGGACGCCAGGTTTGGACTGGCCGTTCCGTTGAGCGAATCGAAATCGCTTTGAAGCGATAGTTCTTTCATTTGCCTCGCGCACGTTTCCGAGGGTATTGTGTGCCGCGAGGTGAATCCGATGAAACATTTGCTGAAACATTTTTCTCTGATTGCGGCACTGCTCCTGGTCTCCGGCTCGGCGATGGCCCAGGAGCGTGCCACGATTTTGACCGGCGCCGAACTGACTCGCGTCGTCCCAACCAGTTTTTATTTCCAGGGTCTCAGCGCGCCCACACAGATGCGCAATTCCGCTGCCGCACGTTTCGGAAAAAATCGTTACGTGATCGTGGGACTGGTTGACACTTCGGGTTACTCAGCCGACGTGCGAGCGAAGTACGTTGGTTTCCTGATCACTGATTCGCCTATCACGATCAACGGCGAAGCGCTGGCGCCCGGCGCTTACGGTTTCGGTTTTCCGGCTGAACGAATGCTCACGGTGATTGACCTTACTTCAAAGGAAGTGCTCTCAGCTCAAGTCTCAAACGACAAAGCGCTGACGCGACCGCGTCCTTTGATGATGGCGGCTGACGGCCAGGGGCTGCGTCTCTACAGCGGCAAAGACTACGTGATCATCGCTGCGCAGTAATATCAGCGATGCGTCAAAAACTTTTATCGTTAGTCTGTGTATTGCTACTGCTTCCGTTTGCGACACGTGCGCAAACGCCGCCTGAGAAGCCGAAGTCTCAGCAACCAACTGGTGGTGGCGTTTCCACGGGAACACCGGCCACCTACACTTCGCGGCGCACTGTTGGTATCACAGACCCTGCGGCGCCCGTTATTTTTGAAGATGTAACTGACAAGACCGCACTCGCTGCTTTTCGTCACCGATCAGGCGAGGCGTCTAAGGATTACATCTTCGACACTCCTTCCGGCGGCGTTGCGATCTTTGATTACGACTCCGATGGACGCCCCGATATCTATCTCGTAAACGGATCGACAATGGGCGCAATGCGAGGCCGCGAGAAAGCGCCGCGCGCCGCGCTCTATCGCAATCTCGGCAACTGGAAGTTTGAAGACGTCACCGATAAAGCCGGAGTCTCCAACGAACGCTGGGGATTTAGTGTCGCGGTTGGTGATTACAACAACGACGGACGCCCCGACATGTTTGTCGGCAACTTCGGCGTCTCGCGTCTCTATCGCAACAACGGCGACGGCACGTTCACCGATGTGGCGGAGAAGGCGGGCGTTGCTCGCAAGGGTTGGAGTACGGGAGCGAGTTGGGGTGATTACGACGGCGATGGCCGTCTCGATCTTTTCGTTCCGGGTTATGTGCAGATCGATCTCAACAATCTGCCGCCAAACCCTTCAGATATTGGTAAGAACGGCGCGGTCGGACAAAACACCTGCCAGTTTCGCGGTGCGCCGGTGATGTGTGGACCACGCGGTCTGACAGGCGAAAGCGACACGCTCTATCACCAGAAGAGTGATGGAACTTTCGAAGACGTGAGCGTCAAGGCCGGTGTTAGCGATCCGGAAAAGTTTTATGGGTTTACCTCTGCGTTTGTTCACGTCGACGACGACAAGCTGCTCGATCTGATCGTCGTAAACGATTCAACGCCGAAACAGCTTTACATCAACAAGGGAAACGGCACGTTTGAAGAGATTGGTTATCCGTCGGGTGTGGCGCTGAATGAGAATGGTCGCGAACAGGCGGGAATGGGTCTCGCAGTCGGTGATTACGACAATGATGGTCGCATCGACTTTCACATCACCAATTTCTCTGACGATTCAAACGTTCTTTATCACAACGACGGTGACAACAACTTCACCGACGTGACGTTTCAAGCCGGTCTGGGTGAAGTATCGATTCCGTTTCTCGGTTGGGGCACGAGTTTTCTCGACTTTGACAATGATGGTTGGCAGGACTTGTTTGTGGTGAATGGTCATGTCTATCCGGCCGTCGATAAATATCAATGGGGCACGAGCTACGCGCAGCAGGCGTTGTTGTTTCGAAATCAGAAGGGCAAGTTTGAGCGTGTCGGTGCGCCGCCCGGGAATGCGCTTGCGAATGCCTGGCCCGGACGCGGTTTGGCCGTTGGCGATCTGGATGGTGATGGCCGGCTTGATCTGATTATTAATAACGTCGATGACAAGCCCGTGGTGTTGAGAAATGTAGCGGCGTCAACAGGTCATTGGCTGGGATTGAAGCTCGTGGGCGATGTTGCGAAGAAAAGCCCGCGCGACGCGATCGGCGCGCTGGCATATCTGACGACGGGAACGGTGCGACAGCGGCAGGATGTATTCAGTGGCGCGATTTATTGTTCACAGAATGACATGACATTGCATTTTGGATTGGGAGCGGCGACGAAGGTCGACAAGCTCGAAATCAAGTGGCCCGACGGCAGCGTTGAAGTCGTAGACGTCCCGGCTATTGACAGGATCGTTACCATTACACAAGGCAAAAGCCGTTGAAGCAGTCCACAGATTGCACAGAAGTAATCTGTGGAATCTGTGGATAAATGGTTAGGAGTTCAAATTTGCGACGACTTGATCTGAGAAAGGCGCAGGCAGCGCGACTCAATACGATCCGCGATATCAATCGGCAGATCGTGTTGAACTACGTGCGCGAACGCGAACCGATCTCGCGTGCCGAGATCGCGCGCGAAACGGAGCTACAGCGCTCAACCGTCTCAGCCATCGTCGAAGATCTAAAAACCGAAGGACTGGTCGAGGAAGTCGGCGAAGGTGAGTCGACCGGCGGTCGTCGTCCCACGCTCCTGAAGTTACGCGCTGCCGATCCGATTGCACTCGGCGTCTCGATCACGCCCACGTGCACCACGGTGGCGACGAGCGATCTCGCCGGCCGTGTTCTCGACCACGAAGAGTTTCTCACCGATCCGCATAAAACGATCAACCAGGTGCTAACCATCGTTCGTGAATTCACGACGCGTTACAAAGGTTCGATCGAAGGCGTTGGCGTAAGTCTTCCCGGCCTCGTCGATCCATCGACAGGCACCGCGCTTTACATCCCGTACTTCCTCTGGCGCGATCTTCCGATCTCGAAAATGATCTCCGACGCAGTCGGGCTTCCGGTTGTGATCGACAACGACGCGAATGCTGTTGCACTCGCAGAACTCTGGTTTGGACGACCGGAAGTGAACGACGCTCGAGACTTCATCCTCGTCCTGGTCGCAGAGGGCGTCGGCACCGGCATCATCTTCGACGGCCAGGTTTATCGCGGTCAGCGTGGCGCGGCTGGTGAGTTTGGTCACATGGTGATCGGTCGCGGCGCGCCGGTTCCATGTTCGTGTGGCAGCGACGATTGCTGGGAAGCGTTTTCGTCAGAACGCGCCGCCATCGCGCGCTATCTCAAACTTTCCGGTACTTCGGCAAATCCTGACATCACTTTTATCGAGGTCGTCGATCGGGCGTTGGGCGGGGAAGGGCACGCCACGACCGCCCTCGTCGAAACTGCGCGTCACCTCGGCGTCGGCATCTCGAACCTGATCATCGGTTTCAGCCCGGAAGCTGTTGTGGTTGGCGGTGAGATCGCACGCGCCTGGGATCTGATTGAGAATGCACTCACCGAGACGATCGCCAACAGCGTCCGCCGCGGTCTCCCGTCGGCTCGCATCCTGCCATCAACCCTGGGCGAAAACCCTACGTTGCGCGGCGCTCTGAGTCTTGTTCTCGCCAGTAAATTCGCCGCTGCGTTCGCCGCATAAGTTCGCGATCCGTACTAAATCCCCTGTAATCCGCGTCTAAAAAATCTGTTGACACAATCGAAAATCTATACTAAAACTTAGTTCGCTGCGACAACAAACTAAGTTTTGATGTGCAAAAACCGAGGCAATTGAGCCTTTCGCCTCGGCCAATCCAAGTAGGTTTTTAGAAATAAATCACCTGAGCAACGCGGGTCACTCCGCGTCGTTTGTGTCTTGCTTTCAGCTTTCGAGGAATCAAAGATGAGAAAGTCATTCGCTGCGCCTGTCCTGCTTGCCCTGTTCACCTTCATTTTCGCCGTCACCGCCGTGGCCCAGAACAACAAAGGCGCGATCGTCGGCACCGTTAAAGACCCCAATGACGCGCTGGTCGCCAAAGCCCAGGTCAAAGTCACCAGCGTGAAGACGGGCGAAGTTCGCACCACTGATACCAGCGACGATGGAACCTTCGTGGTTACCAACCTGGAGCCCGGTCAGTACACGGTGAATGTTGAAGCCAGCGGCTTTCAATCGGTAACGATTGAAGCGGTGCAGGTAGAGACGAATGCGCGCCAACCCCTCGATGTGAAGTTCGCCAGCGTCGCAAACAGCAGTGCCTCGGTGACCATCACGGCAGAATCGGCTCCCCTCGTTGAGAGTGAGACGAGCGTGCGCGGCGATCTCATCACGGGCAGACAAGTTACCGACCTGCCGATTCCGCAACGAAACTTTACTTTGCTTGCCGGACTTTCTCCGGGTGTCACGAGACCAAACCTTGGCCTACTCGGCGGTGGTGGAAACTTTGTGAATGGTGGCGGCGGCCAGAACAACACCGAGTCGACGCGTTTTCGTGAATCCGGTGGTTCGGTCCTGGTGATCAATGGCGCGCGCGCGACCAACAACAATTTCACGCTTGATGGCGTGGACAACAATGAGTCGCAATTCGGCCAGATCGCGATCTATCCGCAACCGGATGCGATTGCAGAGTTTAAGGTTGAGTCGAGTGTTCCCTCGGCAGAGTCGGGTCGCGCCGGGGGCGGTGTCATCTCAACCACGTTCAAGTCTGGCGGCAATGATGTTCACGGCACCGTCGGTGAGATCTATCAGGGCCGATTCTTGAGTGCGGCCGCAGCCAAGTTTGACGATCCTAATTCTCAGCCGGTGCCGAATTATGTTACGCACAACTACTACGGCACGGTTGGTGGTCCAATTTTCCTGCCGCGTCCCGGCGAAGGCGGAAAGCATTTCTATGACGGACGCAATCGCTCGTTCTTCTTCTTCTCACTGAACGGCCAACGCAATAGCACGCCGATTTTTGGCGGTACGGGCGATCCGCAAGCAGTGCCGGTGCCGACGGCACGAATGCGCGTCGGTGATTTCAGTGAATTGTTGCGCCCGGGAACATTTACTTACAACCTTGCCGCGGGTGGAAGCGTTACAGCTCCCAACGGAACAATCTTTGCGCCGAATGGCACGCCCATTCCGGGAAACGATCTGCGGAACTGTCCGAGTTGTGGCGCCTTCTCGCCGTTTGCGCTTGCTTACGTGAATGCGTTTCCGCTTCCAAATCTTCCGGGTGCGGGCCGAAACTTCCAGACTAATCGCAAAGAGCACGCGATCGTCGATAGCTGGGACCTTCGCATCGATCACCGTATAACTGATAAGAACACAATTTTCGGACGCTACAGCAAGTCGAGCACAGCGCGAGCGCGTGACAATTTCTTCCCGCTCGGAACTTCGCCGAACGGCAACGATCTTCCGGCCGGTCCATCAGCCGGCGACGAGTTTGGCGATTCGAAAGGCTTCACGCTCGGCGACACACACATCTTTTCTCCAACCGTCGTGAACGATGCGCGTTTTGGTGTGACTAGAGTACAGATCGGAATTTTCAACACCGGAGTCAACGGCACTGGTGGCTTTAGTCCGACAGTCTCAGCGCAACTTGGCGCTCCGAACATCAACATCAGTCCAAACACGAGCGGCATCGTGCTCGTGGGTATCGTCGACAATCTTACTAACGAAGATCGCGCCACTGAATTCACTGGAGACGGTGGTCCCTTCTACTTCCTTTCGAATAACTTTCACGTTGCCGACGCCGTCACGGTTGTCAAAGGTAATTCGACTTACAAGTTTGGCGGTGATTACCGCATCAGGCAGAACAGTAACTACGACGGTGGTCGCAACGGCGGTACCAAGGGTAATTACCAGTACGGCACCAGCAACAGCGGTTTTGTTGCCAACAACTACAACGGTATTGGTCCCAACGATACCGGCTCCTCGCTGGCGAACTTCCTGCTGGGATATCGACCGGGTTTCGTGACCCGCGGCGATCCGGGTGGTCCATACTTCCAATCGAGTAAAGAAATGGCTTTCTTCGTTCAGGACGATTGGAAGGTCAATTCCGATCTAACCCTGAATCTCGGACTTCGTTACGACATTTTCACCGCGCCAACAGAGCGTTTCGATCTGCAAAGTAACTTCGTTCCAGCCACTAAGACGATCCAAATGGCGGGAGGCAATGCTCCGGGCGGACGCGACCTGGCAGACACTGACAAAAACAATTTCGGACCGCGAATCGGCTTTGCTTACAGTGGTCTGAAGGCTGATAAGACATTTGTTGTGCGAGGCGGTTACGGTCTGCTTTACTCGACGGACACCGCCGCCGCGCAGCCTCTTACTTCGAATCCGGGAACTGGCGCTGCCAATTATTCCTGCAATCCGATAACAGCTCCAGGCGGTTGTCCTGCTTTCTTTCTCGCTCGCAATCCCTTCGATCGCGGTGTTCCGACGGCGCCTTTCACAGTCGCCGCTCCCGGCTCGAGCTTCGCGGCCCCGATTGGAGGCGCCATCCGTTTCAACGATCCGAATCGCAAGGATGAGATGTATCACCAGTTCAATCTGACGTTGCAGTATGAATTTGCTCCTAACTGGCTGGCCGAAGCTGCATATGTCGGATCGTTGGGCCGGAATCTTCTGGTGCTGCAAAACATCGGCACCGGCAATGATGAAGGTGGACCAGGCTCGCGAGAGGTAATACTTACGAACACTAACGACAAGCGGGAAATCCTCGCGCAGAGATACTTCGGTAAGTCCAGGTACGATTCGCTGCAAACTAAACTCGAGAAACGTTTCGTCAAGGGATTGTCGATCTTAGCCTCATATACATGGGCTCACGCCCTCGACGACTCACCGGGTGGCATTTGCAGCAATGGCGCGAGTGCGCGTGATTGCGGTCCTGACGATCCGACGAGACCTCAACTCGATCGTGGCAACGCGGATACAGACGTCAGACATCGTTTCACTTTTTCAAATGTCTGGGATCTGCCAATCGGAAGAAACCGGCGTTATGGTTCGGAGATGAATCGCGGTGTTGACGCAGTGATTGGTAACTGGCAGTTCAACAACATCGTTACCTGGCAGACTGGTCCACCGTTCAACGTCACCTGCAATGGCGGTCGCGTAGATATCATCGGCGATCCAAATCCGACTTCGGCACAGGAAGCTCAGGGTCTCGAGCTTAATAGCACGGCTTTCCGTTGTGCGACGACGCGTATTTTCCCGTCGGATCCGAATAGTCCGCATATCGGAACTCTGTCTCGCAACTTTTTCCATGGTCGCCCGCAGTTTTACTGGGACGCTTCGTTTTTCAAGAATTTTCCGGTCACCGCGATCAGCGAAGCGTTTAATGTTCAGTTCCGGTTCTCCGCTTACAATGTGTTGAACCGTGTGAATCGTTCCGCGCCAAATGGCGACATAAACAACGTGAACGATTTCGGCCGCGACGTAAACGAGCAGCGGCGCCGGCAGATGGAGTTCTCCCTCAAGCTCATCTTCTAACGTAGTAGGACCACAGAGGCACAGGAGCACAAACGTTTGTAGTGCAGCGTTTGTGCCTTTTGTGCTTCTTGTGGCTAGAATCAGGTCAATGGGTTTAGTCCGCGCGTTTCTATTTCTCTGCATGGTGTCGCTCGTGGTTGGCGCGATGCCGCAACGCACGACTACCGTCGACACGTTGTTGAGTGAGGCTGGCGCCCTCGTAAAGGCAGGACGACTTCAGGAAGCGGAAGCGGCTACGCGCAAGATTCTGACGACGCATCCGCGCAATGCTGAAGCGCATAGTCTTCTCGGCGTGATTCTCGATCAGCGCGGACAAACTGCCGAAGCTGAAAAAGAGTATAGCGCCGCGTTACGACTGAAACCGCAGCTTGTCAGTGCCTTGTCGAATCTTGGCGTCTTGTTTGCACGAACAAATCGCACGACCGAAGCGATCGAAAAGTTTGAAGAAGTACTACGGATCGATCCAAAGTACGAATTAGCAATTTTCAACCTCGGCGCTTTGTACGCAGCGCGTGGAGACTACCAACGCGCGCTCCCGTTCCTGGAAAAGACTGCCCAGGATCCAAGGATGCTATTTACCCTTGGATTGCGCATGGCCGAGGCGCATCAGTACGCGGATGCCGTTCGTCTGTTCCAGCGGACCAACGAGTTGCGACCGCAGACTTACGAAGTTTTATACAACCTCGGAATCGCGCTCTATAACCTCGATCGTCTCGAAGACGCGCAGCAGGCTTTGGCCTCTGCCGCGTCGTTAAAGCCAGGTGAAGCTGAGCCGTATTACCGGCTTGGCTTGATCTCATCAGCACAGAGCGATTCGAAGGCGGCGTTGACACATTGGACCAAAGCCCTCGAACTGCGGCCGGTGTTTGCCGAAGTGAACTTCATGGTCGGGGAAGAGTTGCTCAAGAATCAATTCGCTGAAAAGTCGATTCCGTTTTACGAGAAGGCGCTGGAACAATCGCAGGGGCAACTGGTTTATCAGCTTCGACTAGGCGTTGCGAATCTGCGTAGCAAGCGCTACGAGCCGGCGCGCGATGTCTTCACGAAAGCGACCGAGCGCTATCCGGACAACGCAAATCTTTACTTTTTGCTGGGCTACTCTGCCCGTGCAGTAGGGCAGTACGACCAGGCAGTGGCGGCTTTTCGACAAGCGCTCAAGTTGCAACCGGACATGCCGGATGCGTTTGCGAGCCTCGGATACATCGCGAGTCAGCGTGGTGAGAATGTCGAAGCTGAAGCTTTGTTGAGACGAGCCATCGCCCTCGATCCAAAGAGTTTTCCTTCGTATCACGATCTTGGCCGGCTGTTGGTGAAGTTGCGGAGATACGAGGAAGCGGTGCCGTTGCTGACGCGTGGCGTTGAGTTGAACGACAAAGATCCGGGTGTGCACTACCAGCTCTTTCTCGCTTACTCGCGACTCAAGCGCAAGGATGAGGCCGACAAAGAACTGGCGGAGTTTAAGCGGCTCGATGAAATCAATAAACACGACGCGACCCCGCTGATGGGTACGAAGGATGGAGAGGCTCTGCCGCCTTTGCCGGTCAGGGCCGCCGGTGACAGCGCCAAACCACGCACGCCATGACAACTACAAAAAGGCACAGCATATTTCCGGTAAGCTTTTTGTGCCTTTTGTGCTTTTTTGTGGCCGGCTTCAGCCAAACGCCTGCGGTCACGAAAGTTGATCCGCCTTCGTGGTGGTCCAATCACACCATTAATCCGGTGAGACTCCTCGTTCGTGGCCGGAATCTCAGCGGCGCCCGCGTGAGTACTACCAGTCCTTCTTTGCGCACGGCAAACGTTCGCATCAATGAACGAGGTACTTATCTCTTTGTTGACGTCTCTGTCGATCGCGCAACAGTGCCCGGCAACTATTCAATTGCTCTTGAAACTCCGACTGGACGTACTTCGATTCCCTTTAACATCGAAGCGCCTCTCAGCGTGCGCGACAACTTTCAAGGCATCAACAACGACGACGTGATCTACCTGATCATGACCGATCGCTTTGCCGACGGCGACACATCCAACAACGCCCCCAAAGACTCTCCGCCGGAAGCAAACGATCGCAATAATCCGCGCAGCTTTCACGGCGGCGATCTACGCGGCGTTATCAACCGGCTTCCGTATCTAAAGGATCTCGGCATCACAGCGATCTGGCTGACACCGTGGTACGACAACTGGAACGGCGTAAACCGCTGCGACAAGCCCTGGTGCCCGAACACCTACTATCACGGCTATCATGCGATTGATTACTACGCCGTGGAAGATCGCTTCGGTGATCTCGCCACGCTGCGTGAACTGATCCAAAAGTCGCACGCGCTCGGTATCAAAGTCATCCAGGACCAAGTTGCCAATCACATCGGCTCACAACATCCGTGGGTTAAAGATCCTCCGCTCGCCACGTGGTTTCACGGCACGCTCGCACAACACCAGCTCAACAGATTCCGAAACAGCGTGCTGCTCTCGCCGCACTCAAATCAGATCGACGTGCGCAACACTCTGGACGGTTGGTTCAATGACGATCTGCCTGACATGAATCAGGAAGAGCCGGAAGTCGTGCGTTATGAAATACAGAACGCTTTGTGGTGGGCTGGTTTCACCGGTATCGACGCGATTCGCCAGGACACGATCCAGTACATGCCGCGCTTCTTTATTCGCGATCTCTCAAACGCGCTACACCAGCAGTATCCGAAGCTTTGGATGGTGGGCGAAGTATTCGAGCGCGACGCCGCACACACGGCGTTCTTCATCGGCGGTCACAAAGGTTGGGACGGCGTCGACACAAAACTCGATTCGGTTTTCGACTTTGCGTTGTGGAATGCGTCGCTGATGGTTTTTACCGGCAAGGCGCCGGTGCGGTTTTTACAACAGCAGTTGAAATACGACGGGCTCTATCCGGACGCTTCGAAACTCACGGTCCTCGCGAATAATCACGATACGGCGCGATTCCTGTCGCTAGATGGCGGAACGACTGAAGGCGCGATGATGCACACGGCATTTATTCTGAGTGTGCGTGGCATTCCGCAACTTTATGCGGGCGAAGAGATCGCGATGGAAGGTGGCGAGGATCCTGATAATCGTCGTGATTTTCCGAGTACTGCATTCAATGCTGAAGGACGAACGGCGAAGCAAAAGCAGATGTTCGACTGGACACGCGCCTGGATACGTTTAAGACGTGAACACGCGGCGCTACGGGCAGGACGTTTAATCGATCTCTTTTTTGACGACGAGACTTATGTTTTCGCGCGCCAGCTCGAGAGAGAGACGATCGTTATTGCCTTGAATCGAGAAAATAAAATGAAGCAAGTGAGTGTTCCCGTCGGCTCGATAGGATTGAAGGATGGCGTGATGTTCAAGACGTTGATTGGTGTAAAACTCAGCGCGCGTGTTGTGAATGGGGAGGCAGTGATCAATTTGCCCCCGCACAGTGCGATGGCTCTCGGTAGTTTTTAGACAGGATTACATGATTAACAAGATGAATCGAGCGAGCGGGATTTTACTACACCCTACCTCACTGCCTGGCCCGTACGGCATCGGCGATCTCGGTCCCGAGGCGTACAAGTTCGCAGACTTTCTCGTCACCGCGGGTCAGAGTCTCTGGCAAGTGTTGCCGCTTGGACCAACCGGCTACGGCGACTCGCCTTACGCCTGTTACTCGGCTTTCGCCGGCAATACTCTGCTTGTCGGCCCGGATCAGTTAATCAAAGAAGGATTGCTTGACGAAGCACCGCAATCAACGACTGCTTCCGACAAGATCGATTTCGGCGAAGCACACAGTCTGAAGGATCAAATACTACGCCGAGCGTATGAGCGTTACACCAAAACTACCGACACCGCGCTCCGCAGCGCGTTCGAAACATTCGCGCAGCAACACGCGCACTGGCTCGAAGATTACGCACTCTTCCGAGCGCTAAAAGATTCCCACGGTGGCGTGGCCTGGAACGAATGGGAACAGGGGCTTGTCCGCCGCACGCCGGCGGCTCTTGAACACGCTCGCGAAGAGCTGCGCGAAGAAGTAGAAGCGCATATGTTCTATCAGTTTCTCTTCTTCCGGCAGTGGTTCACCCTGAAGCATCACTGTAACGAGCGTGGTCTCAGTATCGTTGGCGACTTGCCGATCTTTGTGGCCCAGGACTCCGCCGATGTTTGGACCAACCCCGAGCAGTTCAAACTGGATAAGAACGGTAAGCCCCTCGTCGTCGCGGGAGTGCCACCGGATTATTTCAGCAGCACCGGACAGCTCTGGGGCAATCCGCTGTATAACTGGGAACGCATGCTCGCGGATGGTTTCAAATGGTGGATCGAGCGCGTGCGAGCGACTTTGACTGTGGTCGACATCGCGCGTGTGGATCACTTTCGTGGCTTCGCCGCCTGTTGGGAAATTCCCGGTGGCGACAAGACCGCCGAGCGCGGGCAGTGGGTGGAAGCGCCGGGCAGGGAATTGTTCACTGCCATTCGCAAGACGCTCGGCGAGTTACCGATCATCGCAGAAGATCTGGGTGTGATCACGCCTGACGTCGTTGCACTGCGCGAGGAGTTTGGGTTTCCGGGAATGCGAATTCTTCAGTTTGGTTTTGGTAGTGATTCGAAGAACATCGATCTGCCGCACAACTACGTTCCGAATGTCGTCGCCTACACCGGCACGCATGATAACGACACGACCGTCGGCTGGTTCAATAGTGTGGCGGGCGAAGGCTCAACGCGTAGTGCGACGCAGATCGAACGCGAGCGCAAGTTTTGTATGGATTACTTGAATACCGATGGCGAAGAGATCCAGTGGGACTTAATTCGCGGTGTACTGGCGTCGGTAGCAAATACGGCGGTCATTCCGCTTCAGGATCTGCTCGGCTTGGGAACCGAGGCACGCATGAATCTTCCAAACAGTACTGAGGGAAACTGGGCGTGGCGATTTAGTGAGCTGAATGATGATTTAGCTACTCGACTCAATGAGCTATCAAAACTCTACGGAAGGAATTAGCCACGGATGACACGGATCTTAAAAACACGATTAAGTGCTTTAATCCGTCTTTTCTGTGTAAATCTGTGGCTGGTTTTAGTCGTTAGTGCGCAGACGCCGGAGATCCTCAAGGTAGATCCGCCGAGCTGGTGGACCGGGAGTTCTGTTAATCCGGTGCGTCTCATGATTCGGGGTAGGAATCTTCAGGGTGCTCGTGTGAAAGTCGAAGGGATGGTCGGCACTCCTAAGATTAACGATCAAGGTACCGATATCTTTGTTGATGTTTTTATAGCGTCGCCGGGCACGCGCGCCATCACTGTCACAACGCCACGCGGCTCTGCTCGCGCTTCATTCGAAGTGCTCAGACCACTGAATCGCACCGGCCGGTTTCAAGGGTTCTCACCCGCTGATGTGCTTTACCTGATCATGATCGATCGCTTCGCTGATGGCGATCCGTCTAATAACGAACCCATCTACGATCGCCGGAACAAGTTTTACTATCACGGCGGTGATCTTCAGGGCGTGATCAATCACCTGCCTTATTTGAAGGATCTCGGTGTCACTGCGATCTGGCTCACGCCGTGGTACGACAACTACGATCGTCTCAACCAGATCGAGCTCAAGGAAGATAAGCCGAGCACCGGATTTCACGGCTACAATCCGCAGGACTTTTACGGTGTCGAAGAGCATTTTGGCACTCAGGCGAAACTGCGAGAGCTCGTCGAAACTGCCCATCGTTCCGGCATAAAGATCATCCAGGACCAGGTGATGAACCACACTGGTCCATATCATCCGTGGGTTGACGACCCGCCCACGCCCACGTGGTTCAACGGCACCAAAGCCAGTCATTTGAACAATGTCTTCCAAACCTGGGTGCTGCACGATCCGCGTGCGGTCGAGTTGCTGAAACGCGAAACCATGGAAGGATGGTTTCTCGACTTTCTTCCGGATCTCAATCAACACGATCCGGAAGTCTCGCGTTACCTGATTCAAAACACGCTCTGGTGGATCGGCACGACTGGGTTGGACGGCATTCGCATGGACACGTGGCAGTATGTGCCCAACTCTTTCTGGCGCGATTGGACCAGGGCCGTCAAACGTGAGTTTCCGAACTTCAAAGTCGTCGGCGAAGTAAAGGACGGCGACGTGGTCCATACCTCGTTCTTCCAGGGTGGAAAGGTACGTTTTGACGGAATCGATTCCGGTCTCGACTCGTTGTTGGATTTTCCACTCTTCTATCCGATCCGCCACGCGTTTGCGGAAGGCAAGCCGATCGACGAGATTCCAAAGACACTCGCGAAGGATTATCTCTACAACAACTCAGAAATACTGGTAACGCTGTTGGGTGGACACGACGACGGCCGTTTCATGAGCGAGAAGGGAGCGACGATCGCCGGTCTCAAGCTGGCGAATGCTTTCGTGCTCACGACGCGCGGCGTGCCTCAACTCTATTACGGCGACGAGATCGCGTTAGAAGGCGGTGACGAACCTTTAACGCGAGGCGACTTTCCCGGCGGGTTTGGAGGCGACAAGCAAGACGCCTTCACCGCCGGAGGTCGCTCTAAAGATCAGCAGGAGTTGTTTGAATTCATTCGCCGTCTCACCACTTTGCGTCGCGAACTCAAGCCGTTGCAAACGGGGGCACTCGTTAATCTCTATGTTTCCGAGCAGCAGTACGCGTACGCGCGTATGACTCGCGACGAGGCCGTGATCGTTGTGTTCAATAACGACGATAAACCCGCCGAGATCGAGTTCGAGGTTCCGCGCCCCACTGTTCCAATCGTAGGAGTGAACGACCGTCTCAAACCTGGTCCGGGCATTCACGTACGTGAGCGCAAGTTGCGCGTCGCACTTCCGAAGCGTTCAGTCGCCATCTATACACCCATGCACATCCTGGAAAATCATGTAAATCCTGTTCAAAGGAATCGCCAATGAATAAACCACGCCTGAGTTTCTGGCAGATCTGGAACATGAGTTTCGGTTTTCTCGGAATTCAGTTTGGCTGGGGCTTGCAGCTTGCGAACATGAGCCCGATTTACAAGTACCTGCACGCCGAAGAGAGTTCTTTGCCGTATCTCTGGCTCGCTGGTCCAATCACGGGATTGATCATTCAACCCATCATCGGTTCGATGAGCGACCGCACCTGGAACAAGCTCGGGCGTCGTCGTCCTTACTTTCTCGTCGGCGCGATTCTCGCCAGCACCGCGTTGTTCTTCATGCCGGATTCGTCCGCCGTGTGGATGGCGGCAGGACTGCTCTGGATACTCGACGCGAGCATCAACATCACCATGGAACCGTTTCGCGCGTTTGTGGCAGATAAGCTGCCGGAAGAACAACGTACGCTCGGATTCGTGATGCAGAGTTTTTTCATCGGCATCGGACAAACGCTCGCGAACGCGTTGCCGTACCTCTTCACGGTGCTCGGTGTAGTGGGAGTGATGGCGAGTGGGATTCCGCTTTCTGTCGACTATTCGTTCAAGATCGGCGCGCTCGTGTTTCTCGCGGCAGTGATCTGGACCGTTGCGACTACGAAAGAATATCCGCCGGAAGATCTCGAAGCCTTTGAGCGTATGAGACGCGAGAAGAAAGGAGTGCTCGCCGGATTCCAGGAGATCTTTTCGTCAGTGGCAGAAATGCCGCAAACGATGAAGCAACTGGCGGTGGTCCAATTCTTCACCTGGTTCGCGTTGCCTTGCATGTGGCAATTCTTCGGAATTGCCGTGGCTCGGCACGTATTTCTGGCGCCGAATGAAACTTCGCCGCTGTTCGCGGAGGGCACGGAATGGGGAGGTTTGTGTTTCGCGGTTTATAACGTGGTCTGCTTCGGTATTGCGTTTTTGCTGCCCGCAATGGCGAAGGGGACGAGCAGAAAGACTGTTCACACGATCGCGTTGCTGTGTGGAGGCATCGGTTTGATCTCGGTGTACTTCATTGCGAACAAGTATTTGTTGTTCGCAAGTATGGCGGGTGTTGGGATCGCGTGGGCGTCGATCCTATCGATGCCTTACGTGATGCTTTCAACCGCGGTGCCGCCGTTGCGTATGGGCGTTTACATGGGCGTGTTTAATCTCTTCATCGTGATTCCTCAGATCGTGATGTCGCTCATCGTGCCGAATATTTTTAACAACTTGTTGGGTGGTGATCCGCGAAATGTGGTTGTGCTTGGTGGGATCAGTTTGTTGATTGCGGCTGCGACTGTGCGGGGAGTGCGTGATGTTCATGTCGAAAGCTAGGCCGCGGATTACGCGGATTGGTTTCGGATTGGGCGCGTTGTTGCTCGTGGTCTCGGTCTGTTCTGCGCAGCAGACGGCGCGGCCGGTGAGGGATTGGGTGCGTGATGGGGTGATTTATGAGATTTACCCGCGCGCGTTTTCACAGCAGGGGAATTTTAACGCGATTACGGCACGGCTCGATGAACTCAAAGATCTTGGAGTTACGATTCTTTGGCTCATGCCGATTCATCCGATTGGGCAGGAAAAGAAGAAGGGAACGATTGGTAGTCCGTATGCGGTGCGCGATTACTATGGGATCAATCCTGATTACGGCACTGCTGACGATTTGAAACGACTGGTGCGCGAAGCACACGCGCGCGGTTTGAAAGTCATCATCGATATCGTTGCGAATCACACGTCGTGGGACAGCGTGCTGATGAAGCATCCGGAGTTTTACAAGCATGATGCACAAGGCAAGATTACCTACCCCTACGATTGGTACGACATCGCGGCTTTGAACTACGGCAATCAGCAACTGCGACGTTACATGACTGACATGCTTAAGCATTGGATTCGCGAGTTTGATCTCGACGGATTTCGTTGCGACGTCGCGGGCGAAGTGCCGACAGATTTCTGGGAGAATGCGCGTCGCGAAGTGGAACAGATCAAGCCTGACATCGTGATGCTTGCCGAAGCTCACAAAGCGGAATTGTCTGTGAATGCTTTCGATCTCGATTACTCCTGGCCGTTGCACAGCGCTTTGACGAACGTGTTGCAGGGACGCGGTCGTGCTTCGGATCTGCGTGATGAGTGGGAAAAGGAAGTGAAAGAGTGGCCGAAGGGTGCGTTGCACATGCGCTTCTCGGACAATCACGACGAGCGTCGCGCGATTGCGCGTTTTGGTGAACCGGCGGCGCTCGCGGCCTCGGCGTTTGTGCTTACGCTTGATGGTGTGCCGATGATTTACAACGGCATGGAGGTTGGCGATACCACTGAGTCGGGCGCGCCCGCGTTGTTTGAGAAGTTACCGATCTTCTGGGCCATCGCCGAGCGTCGCAAAGAGTTTCCGCAGTTCTACAAACAGATGATGGCAATGCGACGTGGAAGTGCGGCGCTGCGGCGTGGGACACTCGAGTGGTTGAAGAATTCGGACGAGTCGCGCGTGGTGACGTTTGTTCGGCGTGCAGGAAATGAAGAAGTCCTGGTGGCGATTAATTTTTCGAGTCGTCCGTTCTTTGGGACGGTTGAAGTGACAAGCGGATTGAAGCGAGTGGCAGGGTTGCCGGTGTTGTCGTTGGATGCGTGGGGCTACCGTATTTTTAGACAGGATTAACAGGATTTCAAGATGATTAGGATTGCGCTCATAATTGCATTTGCCTGCCAGACAGTGATGGCGCAAAGCAAAGATGCGCATTGGGCCACGGCGGCGAAGAATGGATTCGGCACTTCGACGACGTTGTCGTCGAAGGTCTGGTTCACGCTTGCCGACGGTGTGATGACGGAGGTTTTTTATCCAACACTCGATCTGCCGAACGTGCAGACATTACAGCTTTACGTCGATAACGATGGGCGAACTGAGACCGAGATTAAGGACACGATTCATCGTCTCGAGATACCGACCCCGGTAGCACTGACTTTTCGACAGGTCAACACCGCGAAGAACGGCGCTTACACGATCACCAAGACTTACATCACCGATCCTCGAAACAACACCGTTCTGATCGACATCGACTTCAATTCGCGTGGCAACTTGAACGCTTATATTCACTACGATCCGTCGCTGAACAACAGTGGCTGGCACGATGTGAGTGGGTTTGTGCGAGGTGCGCTCCTCGCGACCGACAAGAATGTTTCGTCGGCATTGATGTCAAATTGCGAAATTACGGCTTTGACGTCAGGAACCAATTCGAAGCCACCGGCTAACCTCGTTCAGATCGTCAAATTCGATCAAAAGCGATGCACGGTGGCGTTGGCTTTTGGTGAAACGACCACACAGGCTGTTAACGCCGGGCGTGCTTCACTTGCACGCGGCTTCGAGGCGACAAGACGCGACTATGAAGCCGGCTGGGAACGATACGTCGCCACTCTGCCACGCATCGCAAAACACCAGCGCCAGTTCAACATGGCTGCAATGGTCCTCAGAGGTCTCGAAGACAAGACTTATCGCGGTGCTGTGATTGCTTCGCCCTCCACGCCGTGGGGTGGTGGTCCAAACGCCAACGAGCCGACAACCACGGGCTATCACGCCGTCTGGGCGCGCGATCTTTATCACGTAGCCACAGCGCTCGACGCGATGGGTGACCGTGCCGGCGCTAATCGATTGCTCGACTATCTTTTGAACGTGCAGCAGGAAGCCAACGGCGTCTTCCCGCAAAACTCGTGGGTTCATGGCAGTCCCATTGGTCGAGCCTTACAGTTGGACCAGATGGCGTGGCCGATCATCCTTGCCTATCACTTGCAACGTTACGACAGAAAGTCCTGGCTCGATCACATCAAACCGGCCGCCGATGTCATTCTCAAACATGGACCACGGACGAATCAGGATCGCTGGGAAGAGAAGTCCGGTTACTCGCCGGCGACGATCGCAGCGCAGATAGCAGGTCTCGTTTGTGCTGCCGACATCGCCACCTACAATGGCGAGAGAGCGCTTGCGCGAGAATACCTAGAAACGGCCGACAACTGGACCCGCAATGTCGAAAAATGGACCGTCATAAAAGAGAAAAATGCGACGGGGCATTACATTCGAATCACTGAGAACGACGATCCAAACGACGGCGCCAAAATGGAAATCAACAGCAGCAGTCTCGTCGTCGATGAACGCAAGATTGTCGATGCGGGGTTTCTGGAGTTGGTGCGTCTCGGTATCAAGAGTCCACGCGATCCGTTGATCGTTGAGTCGCTCAAGCTTATCGACCAATTAATAAAAGTTAAGACGCCCGTAGGCGATGCGTGGTACCGATACAATCATGATGCGTACGGCGAAACTCCCGACGGCGGAGACTATGATGCGCGCAACGGCGTCGGGCGTCTCTGGACTTTGTTGACGGGCGAGCGCGGTGAGTATGAACTGGCGACAGGCAATGTTGCCGAGGCGCGAAAGCTACTGGACACGATGGCGGGATTCGCGAACGATGGATTGATGATTCCGGAGCAGGTCTGGGATCGAAAGGAGAGTCCGACTCCGAGTCTGCGTTTCGGCGCGGGAACCGGATCGGCGACACCTCTCGCGTGGTCCATGGCGCAGTTTATTCGCCTCGCAATGAGTATAGAGCGTGGGAGGAATATTGAGAGACCGAGAATCGTGTGGGAACGATATGGAAGCCGCGGATAAAACGGATAAAAAACTGATCTTCGCCGCCGATCTTGGTGGAACGCACCTACGTGCGGCAACAGTCGATCGCAAGGGCCGGATCCATTCGCGGTTCAAACAAAATACACCGCAGGTTGCCGACGCCTCTGCCATTGTTGATGCGATCGTGTCCGCTGTTCAGGAATTTCAGAGAACGGCTGAGATTTCCGCGGTGTCGCTGGTCGTTCCGGGAACTGTGAACGTCGAAGAAGGTTCAGTGGTGACGGCGCCAAATCTTCCGTTTCTCGATGGCTTTCGTCTCGCGGCCGCTTTGACTGAACAACTTGATCTGCCGGCTATTCTCGAAAACGATGCAAACGCCGCGGCCGTGGGCGAGATGTGGCAGGGAGCGGCGGTCGGTTGCAAGACAGTCATCTGCATCACACTTGGCACCGGTGTTGGCGGCGGGATAATTCTTGACGGCAAACTGTGGCGCGGCGTGGATGGCGCGGCGGCTGAGATTGGGCACATGTGTGTCGATCCGTTTGGGGGTGTCGCGTGCACGTGTGGCAGTCGTGGTTGTCTGGAAGTTTTTGCGTCAGCAACAGCGATTGTGCGCATGACGCGTGAGGCGAGCCCGCGCTATCCGGATTCGGTGTTGCAGGGACGCGACGACCGCACCGCGGAGATGATCTTTGACGCTGGCCAGCAGGGTGACGAACTCGCGCTCGAGATTTTCCGGCGCATGGGCGTTTATCTTGGGATTGGGCTGGCGAACCTGATAAACATCCTGAACCCCGAGATGATCGTGATTGGCGGGGGCGTGGTGAATGGTTGGGATCTATTTGAGAAGCACATGCAGCAGCAGGTTGAGGAGCGTGCGTTTCCGTTGCTGAGAGTGAAGATCGTGCGAGCCAAGTGTGGTGATGATGCGGGGCTCCTCGGCGCCGCGCGGCTCGCATTTAAATAATCTGTGTAATCTGCGGATACAAAGATGAAACGACTCCTAATACTCGCGGCTATTTGTGCGTGCTGCGCATCCGCTTTTGCGCAAGACATCACCACGCTCGAAAAGATCGGCGCCGTTGTCAGTGTCACCAAATCAGACAAAGCAGTCACGCTCAACTGCCAGGACAAGTCACAGGTTCAACTGACGATCCTCGCCCCGGATCTCATTCGCGTCCGAGCGTCATTCACCAAGCCGATTCCGGCGCGAGATCACTCGTGGGCCATCGCCAAAGAAGACTGGCCCACACCGCGCTGGAATCTCAGCGAATCGTCCGATGTGATAACGATTACGACTGACGAACTCGAAGTCGTTGTCCGCCGCTCACCGTTACTGATCGAGTTTCGCGACGCACGCACGCATCGCGTGCTCAACGCCGACGAGCGTCCGATGTCGTACGACGGCAAGGGTCAACTCAACAGCATGATGTTCGATCCGAAGGCGGGCATGTTTGTCGCCGCGTCAAAGAAGCTCGGCTTTGACGAACATTTCTACGGTCTCGGCGAAAAAGCCGCGCGGCTCGATAAACGCCGCAGCTCATTCGTCAACTGGAATTCCGATACGCCCGGTTATATCGAGGGCAAAGATCCGATCTATCAAACCATCCCGTTCTACATCGGATTGCAACGCGGAGTCGCTTACGGAATTTTCTTCGACAACAGCTATCGCAGCTACTTCAACTTCGGCCAGTCGTCGCAACAGCGCGCGTGGTTTGGAGGCGAAGGCGGCGAGCTGAACTATTACTTCTTCTAC
This sequence comes from Pyrinomonadaceae bacterium, assembly GCA_035694465.1. Classification (GTDB taxonomy): domain Bacteria; phylum Acidobacteriota; class Blastocatellia; order Pyrinomonadales; family Pyrinomonadaceae; genus PSRF01. The sequence goes on from DASSFI010000032.1 coordinate 52,048, forward strand.
GGTCCATCGATCAAAAAGATTCTCGGCCGCTATGCTGACCTAACCGGGCACATGCCGCTGCCGCCGCTTTGGGCTCTCGGCAATCAGCAGAGTCGCTGGAGTTACTATCCCGACACGATGGTAGAAGAAGTTGTAAACGAGTATCGCCGTCGCGATCTGCCGCTCGATGTCGTGCATCTCGACATCGATTACATGCACGGTTATCGCGTCTTCACTTTTGACAAAGAACGATTTCCCGATCCGAAAGGGTTGACCGACAGGCTCGGCCGGCAGGGCATAAAGGTCGTAACAATCGTCGATCCCGGAGTGAAGCAGCCGCCGGATAAGAATGAGCGCTACCACGCTTACGATCAGGGAATTGCACAGAACTTTTTCCAGCACCGTCGCAACGGCGATCTGTTTGTGCCGCGTGTCTGGCCGGGCGAAAGTGTTTTCGTCGATTACACGATGCCCGAAGCGCGACGCTGGTGGGGTGATCTCCATCGCGCTTACACGGACAACGGCATTGCCGGCATCTGGAACGACATGAATGAGCCGTCTGACTTCGTCGATCAGACTGGTAAGAACCAACTTGACGTAGTCAGCTATGACGAAGGTGAGAAATCAACGCACGCGAAGAATCGCAACACGTTCGCTTTGTTGATGTCGCGCGCGACGTACGAGGGTCTCGAACGTTTGCGACCGGACCGGCGTCCATACGTCATCACCCGCGCGGCCTACGCAGGCATTCAGCGCTACTCGACGATGTGGACCGGCGACACGAACAGCACCTGGGAAGCGCTCGCGCTGAACATTCCGATGTTCACGTCGCTCGGACTGTCGGGTGAGCCGTTTGTCGGCAGTGATGTGGGAGGTTTTATCGGACGCGGGAATGGTGAACTGCTGGTCCGTTCGTACCAGGTCAGTTTTCTGGCGCCGTTCTGTCGCAATCACAAAGTGATCGACGGTTACGATCAGGAACCGTGGCGCTTCGGAAAGTATTACGAAGACATCATTCGCAAGTATTTAAAGCTTCGTTACACACTCCTGCCATTCTTGTACACGACTCTCGAAGAAGCGCATCGCACCGGCGTGCCATTATTTCGACCTTTGCTGCTTAATTATCAGGACGACGAGAGCACGTACAACCTCGACGATCAGTTTATGGTCGGCAACGATCTGCTCGTCGCGCCCATCATGAAACCCGACGTGACCCGACGTCTCGTCTACCTGCCCGCCGGCAGTTGGTACGACTATTGGACCAACAAAAAGTACGCGGGCGGAACGATGATCAGTGTCGACGCGCCGTTGGACACCGTGCCGATGTTTGTACGCGCCGGCGCGATTATCCCAACTGGTCCGGCGCTCAATTACGTCGGCGAAAAGCCGGCCGATCCGATCACGTTTAATATCTATCCTGACGATGAGAGTAAGGCCTCAACCACGCTCTACGAAGACGACGGTCTGACTCCGTCGTACAAGAACGGCGCTTACCGCCGCACCTCAATCAGTTTTTTCCGGGACATAGTCAGAGTCAACACCACCGAAGGCTCTTACAATCCGGGGCCGACAAAGTACAACTTCATCGTGAAGTCTGGGCCACGGATCATACGTGTTATCCGTGGCCCAAACTAAATTAGCTACAGTGATTCCAGGTAAGTTATCAGTTGTTTCTTTTGCGTTGGCGTTAACAACTGGTAGCGCGCCCGTACCTGCGACGCCTCACCCGCATGACGCATAATCGCGTCGTGAAAGGTAAACGTCTCACCGTCGTGCATGAGATTCGTGCGCGTGCGCACACCCCAGAGTGGCGCCGTGCGAACGCGTGTGCGTGTGATCGGTCCACCGTTCTGCACGATCAGATCCCCGGTTCCGATGTCGTGCAGCAGAAAATCGCCGAACGGATGGATCGTCCGGCGAGCCAAAGCCGAAGGTATGCGGAAAGCCCCACCGTTAATCGGCTGGCAACTGTTACCCGTCGTGATTGAAGGCACGTGACAAACGCTGCAACTGTATTGACCGTTCATCGATTCAAACAGCGCCTTGCCTGCTGCTATGTCGGTCGCAAACTGTTTTTGGATGTCACGATCCTGGGGCGGCGCTTGCGTAGCACGCATGAACTCCGCAAACACTTCCACGTCCTGTTCGACGTCTTCGCCGCACAAGATCGACGGATCATCTTCGCAGGGTGTGTTATCGGGCACGACGTCGAAGCCCGATCCAAAGCCCACGAAGCGACCTAACGAGGTGTTCTCGTCGCGGACCAGAAAATTAGTGATACCGATCTCGTTCAGATACGCATCGCCAGAGAATGAAAGCAAACTGGCATGCTGGTTTTTCCAGCCAAAACGCCCGACTCGCATCCTGTTATTGGCTTCCAGAATCGGAACATTGATGACCACTCCCGCAACTTCCTGGTTCGTGATCACTTTCTGCCTTTTCGCAATCGCGATCAGAGTGCCATTGGCGATCGCTTCTACAAATCCGTCACCTAACGTGTTGAGCGACGTGCGAAAAGTTCGTGTTCCTTCATCGCCAGAGATTGGCGGACCATTGCCTATGATTCCTGCGGTGAATAAAGGCGGGACGCGTTCCTGTACCTTTGCGCTCATGTGTTTATCGCCGTAATTCGGCGTCGGAATGCCACGGTTGTTGATTAACGAGCCGCCGGGTGCGTCAAAGAAAATGCCGTTGACTGTGTGACCGGCGCGCAGCTCGGTAATCTGGCTGATAGCTCCAGTCACCGGATTCTGGTGACACTCTCTGCAAGACTGCGCGTTGTAGACAGGTCCGAGACCGTCAGCAACCTCGTCAACTTCTTCAAAGATGGCTTTGTCCTGAAGAAAAGTGCCGGGTTCGGGATCGGCACATTCTTTGGGCGGTTCACCTTGAGGAATCAGGCCATTTGTTTCGTCGTCGAAGCCATTTGCAGGAGCTTCTCTAAAGAGGAATTGTGGTTGTGCGCAGATAAGATCGGCCGGCGGATCGGGGGTTTTATTGACGGCGTCAGGTTGTTCGGTGGTGCTAAAAGTGTAAGTAGTGGTGTCGTCCTCGGGTACGCCTTCGAGATCGACGGACCCGGATGTCCAGGTTGAGTCGGTGGTCTTGGCGACGTTAGCCTGATCGGCTTCTTCGCCGGCGACGCTATGAACGGTTCGATTGGTGGCAGGCAGAATGAGGAGAGCTGCCGGAATCACAGCTAACGCAATAAATCTAATTGCTCTCATTGCTTCTCCTTGAGTGGAATTGGGTCCACTGTGATCGAGAGGAAAGTTGGGCTTTCCAACGGCTGAAGGTGGAGGGCATTATCCTGACTATTCAGGTTTAAGGGCGAAACCTGAAGAACGGATCATGAGCAGTGCGTTCAGGCAGACTAGTCGGGAAGGGGTGGGTGTACGTCTGCTGGCGCGGACCTCGCCTGCTACTCTTTTTCGTCTCAACTGGATCGGACGAGAATTGAATTCGAGGCAACTCTCATCTTAGACATTTGAAGCGTGGCGGAAGAATATATCTGTTTGTGACTTTGTCAATTGGAATCATTGTCACAAAGATATCGCGCAGAGTTGACGTGCGAGAGAGCGCGCTAGCGTTCCAGGACAATGTCGAAGACACCGCTCTCGTACGTCTTACCATTAACATTATGAGTCTCGACGGTGATCGCATTCTCAACGCGATACATCGGATCGCTCTTTTTGGCATCGCCGACGAAATGGATCTCCGTCACGAGTGGTTGATAACCCGGAGCACTCGCAACCAGATGAAAATGCGCACAGCGCCAGAAGTCCGGATTATCCGGATTTGGCCGGTAGGGAATCGGACGAATACTCTCCAGTTCGTATTGACCATTCTCAGCCGAGATCAATCGGCCGCGATTACGAAAATCGGTTGTCCCGTTCGAATACTTCTCCTGCAGATCGACGTGCCAGAAGTCGAGCACTGCGCCCGGTAGTGGACGCTTGGTATCGAATGCCCACACGCGCCCCGAAAGTACGAAAGTCATGCCGGGTTCGCCGGGCACGTTGAGCTTGCCTCGAAAAGGCGCGCCTGCTCGGAAGAACGGCCCGTAAGGCAGTGGCGTCACTTTTTTCAAGTCTGTCTTGACGATTTCCTGAGGCGGCGTCGATTTCATTTGAATCAAAACACGGTCGGCAGTGTCGCGGCTTAGTTGTTGAGTCGGTTGTGCGTCGGATCGGAGTACGAATCCTGAAACGCCGGTAGCTGCCAGCCCCATTGCCGTGCGCTTAAGAAAATTTCGTCGCGTTGAATCAGTCATAATTTCCTCATTCCTGATTTGGTGTTAACTGTGAAACACCAGCGACGCCATCATTGTGGACGGGATGTGATGAATCGGCTTTTTTTAGCCACAAAAAGGCACAAAAAGCACAAAACACAAAAGAAGATAGTCAGTTGAACGGGTCAAAATAAGATCTTTATGTGCTTTTTGTGCCTTTTTGTGGCTAATCAGGACTTATGCGGGCGGGTGGTGTGCGGAATGAAGATTTCGCGACGGCCAAACATCCGGGCATCGATCGAAAACGCGCCCGGCCCAAGCAGTGCGATGGCCGTCGATAAGACAACCGTATCGAGGCTCTGAATCAGGTTTGCCAGTGACGAGATCGCCAGATATACCGAAGCTACTCCGATTAGCATCGCAACGACGGGCGTCACCAGGCCAAGCAACATGCAGCCTGCTCCCACAATTAGAATTGATATGAGGACCCAGCCGGAAGGCGAAACCTCTGACGATTTGAGCTGCGTCACGGCTTGCACAATCAATGTAACGCCAACAAGCAGCCGCAGCAGCAACAGTCCAACCCCCGGCCACCCGGCTGGAAACGCAGAAAATAATTTTTGCAGATGCAATCTCCTTTGCGGTGAAGAAGGAGTAATTTTACTGATCTCAGAGGTCCGTCGAATCCAGCGATTAAGGTAACTTTCGATACCTCTTTGGTGGTACGCAAAAGGCATTTAGCCACAAAAAGGCACAAAAAGCACATAACAAATATTCAATTGAACGGGTCAAATGAATTAGTTCTTTTGTGCTTTATGTGCCTTTTTGTGGCTAAAGTTGAATTATTCCGCGGCGCAGGCCGATGGCGACGGCCTGGGTGCGATCGGAGGCGCCCAGTTTTTCCATGATGTGTTTGATGTGAACTTTGACAGTCTCTTCGGAGATGAATAGACGTTCGGCGATCTCGCGATTGCGGTTTCCGTTCGCTACTTCCCTGAGCACTTCGATCTCGCGCACGGTAAGCACTTCGTCGCTCATGTGTTCGAGCAGTTGCGAAGCGATCTCGGCCGGTATTCGTTTCTTGCCGGCGTGCACCTGACGAATGACGTCGAGCAGTTCGCTGGGCGGCATATTTTTCAGTAGGTAACCGCGAGCGCCTGCCTGTAGTGCTCGTTGAATCTCAACGTCGCCTTCGAACGTCGTCAGCATGATGATGCGAGCTTCGGGAAACTGGCTCCGAATTGCAATCAACACATCGATGCCGCTGATGTCCGGCAAGCGCAGATCGAGCAGCGTGACGTCGGGGAGTTGTTGCCCGAATAGTTGAATGGCTTCGGCGCCAGTGGCTGCTTCAGCGCACAGCACCATGTCGGGTTGACTATTAACGAGTGCCGAGATGCCTTCTCTCAGCAATGGATGATCGTCGACACTAAAAACGCGAATGGGAGATTGACTGGTCATGATGCTTTCTTTTCTCTCACGAAGGCTACCTGACTCGGGATAAGTAATTCGACTTCGGTTCCAGCATTGGCTCGACTCCAGACTTTCAAACGCGCCCCAATACTCTCAGCGCGCTCACGCATACCGGCAAGTCCCCAGTGTCCGTCTCGGCCGGATTGCAGCACGTCGGGATCGATTCCGGTACCGTCGTCACGAACGAGAATGCGCAGTTGTTTATTGGAGTATTCCAGTTCGACTTCGATTTTACTAGCTTTTGAATGACGAAATGCATTTGCCAGAGCTTCACGACCAATACGATAAGCCTCGTCGCGAATGATTGGGTGTAACTGTTTGGGTGCGCCTTCAACGATAACGCGGCAGTCAGCGACTTCTTCATTGCCGAACTCCTGCCCGGCGCGTGAAAAAGCTGTCTCCAGATCATCCGCGTTTCCGCTGGTCGAGCGCAAACCTCTGACTGCGTCGCGTCCCTCCTGAATCACTTGGGACATCAACTGCATGACGCGCCCGACGAGGGGTTTGGCGGGCGAGTCTGCGCCTATGTGATCGTTAGCGACGTGTAATTGCATTGAAGCACTGACGAGTCCCTGCAAGAGGGTATCGTGTAAATCCTGTGCAATGCGCGTTCGCTCTGCGAGACGTTCTTCGAAACGAAGGGTTAACTGGGTGCGCAGTTCGCGTACCCGCCAACGATAAAACGCGAGTAATGCGATTACGCCCAGTAACGCCAGCAGAGTGCGGAACCACCAGGTATGCCACCACGGTGGTCTTCCATCCACGATCGCAACCGCAACCACACCGTTCTCCGTTGTTGGTAAGCTTAGGGCAATCGGCGGCGGCACGTAATTAGGTTGGACCAGCAATGCTGCATATTCAGTGCCGAGGTGAGTTGAACTACTCCAGGTTCCGTCAGGATTCACCGGAGTCAACGGCGTTTCCACGAATGGCTGGACATACCAGGCGCCGCTGCGCGCATAGAGCGCCACCTGTTGTCCGCTGCTCGCGCCGTTTACGCGACCCCTGATCATTTCGAGTTCGCGTCCGCCACCTTTTTCAGCCGGTGGGATTGTCGTGATTTTGATCGACGGCGTTGAAGAATCGCTACACGCACTCAGTGCCAGCAGACAGACCAGTGCCTGAAGACGCCAGAAACTTGGTCCACGCCTGCGACCAGTGTGCTCGATTCTCATTTAGCAGGTGATTATCAACCGGATCGCATCTCTTTTCAAAGTGATACCTCCATTGTGGTATTACGCGATGCTCCCTCCGGGTTAGACAAAAAGTCTCCGATTGCGTGATGTGAGACCTATTTGATCCAACGACAATGGCTGCACAATACCGACTGCTGGAGGCATAATGAGCACTATCACAACCAAAGATGGCACTGAGATTTATTACAACGATTGGGGCACCGGCCAACCCGTCGTGTTTAGTCATGGCTGGCCGCTGTCTGCCGATGCTTTTGAAGACCAGATGTACTTTCTGGCAACGCGCGGATTCCGTTGTATTGCCGCCGATCGACGTGGTCACGGCCGCTCGAGCCAACCACTAAACGGAAACAATCTTGACACCTATGCTGACGATCTCAACGAACTCGTTGAAAAACTCGATCTGAAAGATGCGATTCATGTGGGTCACTCGACCGGCGGTGGCGAAGTTGCACGCTACATCGGTCGCTACGGCACCAAGCGCGTCGCAAAGGCCGTATTAATCAGCGCGATCCCGCCGTTGATGTTGAAGACGGAGAACAACCCGGTTGGTACGCCGATCGAAGTATTCGATCAGCTTCGGGCTGGTGTGCAGGCCGACCGTTCACAGTTCTTTAGAGATCTTTCCGAGCCGTTCTATGGTTTTAATCGGACCGGCGCCAAAGTTTCGCAGGGATTGCGCGACTCTTTCTGGCTGGCGGGAATGTTGTGTGGATACCCCGGAGCTTACGAATGCATCAAGGCGTTTTCGGAAACTGATCTTACTGAAGACTTAAAGAAGTTTGATGTGCCGACACTTATCCTGCACGGCGACGACGATCAGATCGTTCCGATCGCTGCGTCGGCATTGTTGTCGTCCAAGATCGTGAAGAATGCGACGTTGAAAGTTTATCCGGGTTACCCGCACGGCATGTGTCAGTCGCACAAGGATGACATCAACGCAGATCTACTCGCGTTCGTGAAGGGCGAAAAATCGGCGGCAGCTTAGGCTGATACGACTCAACGCCCGAGTGGAGTGAGTCGGATCAGCGTTTGTTGCTATTATGAGCGGGGGGCGAGTACTAGCATGTCTGATCCGATTCACATCCTACTTCAAACTACAATTCCGCCTGTCGAAGACGACTGGAACATCGGCCGCTTTTCACTCTTAGCGGAGCATCTTGCTTCGATCAAGAATGCCGATGGGTCGCCGGTCTACAAAGTCACCACACGTAATCGCGAGACCAATTCGGATGGCAACGACGTTGTTTTGAGTGTGCTCGACACGACGGACATCGACGAACTGTGGATCTTTGCAGTTGATGTAGGTGACGGTCTAACTGAAGACGACTGCAAGGGAATCACGCGATTTCATCAGCGCGGTGGCGGCATTATGGCGACACGCGATCATGCCGATCTGGGTTCATCGTTATGCACTCTGGGTGGAGTTGGTCGAGCGCATTTCTTCCATTCGCAACATCAGGATCCTGATGAGTCGCGTCACGTGCGCGACGATCAGGTCGCCACTATGATTACGTGGCCCAATTATCATTCGGGCTCGAATGGCGATTATCAGCACATCACGCCGGTTGGGCCGGTGCACGAACTGTTGCGGCGTGATTCAGGCGTGATTGAGTTTTTTCCGGCTCATCCACACGAAGGCAGCGTTGGTGTACCCGACGGTGAAGGATGTGCGCGGGTTATCGCAACTGGTCGAAGTCAGGTAACTAATCGCGACTTCAATCTGTCGGTAGTGTTTGAATGCCGGGACGATCGTCATGGCAATCGGCTCGGACGCGCGGTGGCCGAGTCGAGTTTTCATCACTTTGTCGATTACAACTGGGATACGTCGAAAGGCTGTCCGACATTTCTCTTAGAGCCGCCGGGTGACGAGATCCACCGGCATCCGGAACGTCTCGCTGATATTAAGACTTACGTCGCGAACATCGCTCGCTGGCTTGCGCCACGAGATTAGTTAGCCACAAAAAGGCACAAAAAAGCACTATTCGATAATACCCAAGTGGAGTTCTTGTAACCGATCCGGTTTGGCGATGATGTCGACTTCGACGATCTTGCCTCCGTCAATTCGGAAGGTTAGTGCTCGCAGCAGTCGTCCGCGTGGAGCGAGCACGAGTCCGACCGATCCATTTATTAAAGCTGGTTCCACAAAACGTGCGCCACGTGAAAATGTGATCGCGCCCTGAGCCCAATTGCGTGCGCCACGAATCTCTGGCGGTGTGCCCGGACGTCCGGCCCCCGGATCGATATGGACAACAACATCCGGATCGAGAACTGCTACTAGTCCCTCAAAATCACCCGCGCGCAGTGCTGTCAGAAACGCGTCAATTACTTCCCGTTGACGTCGCAGATCTTCGTTGGGAACAGACGTCACGCCCTGAATTCGTCGCCGTGCGCGACTGGCCAGTTGTCGTGTGGCGGCTGGTGTGCGTCCTACGATTCGCCCAATCTCGTCAAACGACATCGCAAAAGTGTCGTGTAAAACGAATGCCAATCGTTCCGCCGGTGTCAATGTATCGAGCACGACAAGCAACGCGAGTCCGACTGAATCCGCCAGTAGTGCCTCCTGTTCGGGATCGTGGGCCTCTGCGCTGGCAGGTAGATCTTTGACTTCCGCGTCGAGTGATTCTTCACGTCGCGATTTCCGCGAGCGTAGTAGATCAAGACAAACACGCGCCACCACAGTCGTGAGCCAACCGGCGAGGTTTTCGACTTCATGAGTGTCAGAGCGACTCAGGCGCAACCACGTTTCCTGCACGGCATCGTCAGCTTCGTTCACCGAACCGAGCATGCGGTAAGCGACGGCACGCAGATGACCACGGTTTGTCTCGAACTGTTCCGCCAGCCATTCCTGTTCGTTCATGCTGCTCGCCTCGAATAAATCCTGGTTTTCTGAAGTTTACCTTGCCTGTCACATTTCGTCGTTGTGATCCGTCATAGTAGTGACGAACGAACCCGAAAAGATGTGACAAATAGCTAAGAGGAGAAGCAATGATGGAAGCAAGAATGAAGAATCCGGCGATGATATTTCCCGAGGCGATGCAGGCGATTTTTGCCCTGAACGCTGTGGTTGAAAAGTCAGGTTTGCCGGCGAAGACAGTTGGGCTTGTTCACCTGCGGGTAAGCCAGATTAATGGTTGTAGCGTGTGTATTGATATGCACGCACGAATGTTGCAACACGAAAAGGAGACGAACGAAAGACTTTTTACGGTTGCGGCCTGGAGAGATGCGCCGTATTTCACTGACGCCGAACGGGCCGCGCTCGCACTTGCTGAGGCAGTGACGCGGCTCAGCGATCGACCCGATCCGGTGCCGGATGAGATCTTCGCAGAAGCCTCAAAACATTATGACGAGCGTGGTCTCGCGGGATTGTTGCTGGCGATTTCTTTGATCAACGTTTGGAATCGACTTAACGTCAGCACGAGGCAAGTCGCCGGTGAGTGGATGAAGTCACAGGAAGCACAGCAGTGGCTGCAAAGTAAAACTGCTCATGCGTGAGAATTGATGCATTCCACAGATTACACAGAAACACCTCTGTGTAATCTGTGGGTAGTTTTGTGAGAAGATAGCGCCTTCGAAATCAGTTAGGAGGTGCGGTTTTGTTATTAACTGCTGTTCTATTGGTCGCGTCAGCATTTGTTAATGCTTCTGACGGTGTGCCGATTCATTATTCTGTCACTGGGAAAGGCGAGCCGGCCCTCGTCTTCATTCATTGCTGGGGATGCAGAGGCGACTTTTGGGAAAACCAGGTGGCCGAGTTCTCGAAGACAAATCAAGTGGTGACGATCGATCTTCCGGGACATGGCGAATCCGGGATGGGCCGGAAAGATTGGACCATTGAGAGCTACGGCGACGATGTGAAAACCGTGGTGACGAAGCTCGGTCTGAAGCGTGTGGTGCTGATCGGCAGTTCGATGGGTGGTCCGATCGCGCTGGAAGCGACGAAGCGGATGCCAAACAATGTCGTGGCCATTATTCCGGTGGATAGTCTTCAGAACGTGGAACAGACGTTAACGCAAGAACAGATCGATGGCGTGCTCCAGCAGATGACGGCTGATTACAAGAATGCCACGACGTCGTTGCTGAACCAGTTTTTCTTTTCTGCGAGCACGCCGGAAGCGGTGAAGACGCGGGTTATTAATGAAGCGCTTTCGCGTCCACCGGAGAAGGCGGTCGCGATGCTGAAGGGAGTCTTCGCTTACAAGCCGGCGGCGGCGTTGAAAGAGACAAAGGTTCCGATCAAAGCAATCAATGCCGATCTCAATCCGACGAGTCTCGAGGTCAATCGCAAATACGCGCCGCAGTTTGATGTCGTGATCATCAAGGGGACGGGCCACTATCCCATGCTCGAAGATCCGGCGCGTTTCAACCAGATGCTCGCAGACATCCTGAAGACTCTGCCCCGAAAATAGTTTTAGCCACAAAAAGGCACAAAACTGTGCCTTATTGTGGCTGAATTTCTTCTATGCGGCGGCGGATGTAGTTTTGTTCGACCTCATTGGTTGTGAGTGAAAGGGCGGTGGCGTAGGCGACGAGAGCTTCGTCGTGGCGATGCAGACGTCGCAGCAGATCGGCGCGTGAGGCGTGAAAGAGGTAGTAATTTTGGAGCGCACTATCGGCGCCAATGCTTTCGATCAACGCTAAACCTTTTTCAAATCCTTCAGACATCGCCACTGCTGCAGCGTGATTTAACGCCACGATCGGCGACGAGGTGAGGCGCATCAACTCTTCGTAGAGTGCAACAATCTGTCGCCAGTCAGTCTTATCGGCAGATTTTGCTTCCGCATGTATGGCAGCGATTGCAGCCTGAAGTTGATAGTTACCGACACGGTGTAAACGCAATGCTTTCTGAATGAGGTTTACGCCCTCGTCGATTTCAGAAGCATTCCAAAGTGAACGATCCTGTTCTTCGAGCGTCACGAGTTCACCCTGTTTGTTCACACGAGCCTCGCGACGTGAGTTCTGTAAGAGCATCAACGCAAGCAGACCGAGATTCTCAGGCTCATCAGGCAGCAATTCACAAAGCACCCGCCCAAGCCGAATCGCTTCCGCGCACAGATCGTTTCTGATCAAATTCTGACCGGTACTCGCAGCGTAACCTTCGTTGAAGATGAGATAGATAACGGCTTCGACTGCCGCCAGTCGATCTGCGATGCGCTCGAGTGAGGGAATTTCATAAGGGATGCCTGCAAGACGGATCTTCTGTTTTGCGCGCACAAGCCGTTGGGCCAAAGTTGTTTCGGGTACGAGAAAAGCGTGCGCGATCTCAGTAGTTGTCAGTCCGCCTAATGTCCGCAACGTGAGAGCGACCTGCGCTTCACGTGTCAACGACGGATGACAGCAGGTGAAGATGAGACGCAAGCGATCGTCGCTGTATTCCACGTTGTCCTCAAACAACTCGGGCTCGACAAACTGCCGCAAGCGACTCGCTTCGTAGGTGAGTTCTGATTCTTTGTCGGTGCGTGTTCGCTCGCGGCGTAGTGCGTCGAGAAGCTTTCGGTGGGCGACGGTGGTTAACCAGGCGCCGGGATTATTTGGTGGTCCTTCGCGTTCCCATTTCGAAACGGCGGCGATGAATGCTTCCTGTAAAGCTTCTTCAGCCAGGTCGAATGAACCCGAGATACGGATCAGAGTCGCGATGATCCGCCCGTACTCTTCACGGAAGACTTGTTCAAGGGTATTAGCCACAGATTTCACAGATTAACACGGATCAGATAAGGCATTTCTGATCCGTGTCATCCGTGAAAATCTGTGGCTAGGCGGTTGCGGGTACGGCGGTTTCGACGAGTGGTCGCACTTCGATCGTGCCTGTTCGGGCTGACGGAATGCGTGCGGCGATGGCCGTGGCTTCGTCAAGGTCTTTGGCTTCGATCAGAAAATAACCACCCAGTTGCTCGTGTGTTTCGGCGAATGGACCGTCGGTTACCAGTTCTTTACTGTCGCGCACACGCACGGTGGTCGCAGTCGTGATCGGCTGCAACTGGGAGCCGTCTAAAAACTGGCCACGTGAGGTCAGTTCTTCTCGCAACGTCCGATACTCCAAGTAAACCTGCTGCCGCTCGGTCTCGGTGAGCGCGTCCCAACTCGGTTCGTCGTGGTAAATCAGCAACATGTATTTCATCTCATAACTCCTGCTTATCTGTTGAAATCTCGCTTTCAACCTTACGACGCATGGGATCTCGCTGGATCGACACCGGAACCGAGAAAATTTTTAACCAATCGTTTGCCCGTACCCGAGCCACTTGCGCAGAAAACTGATCTGGCCAGTGTGATATGTGTCGTGAAACGCCAGAAACGCGACCATGCCGCTCATCTTCTTATCAAATGACGGCGAGCCTTCGGGCGCCGGCTTTTCGAGCACCTCCGCAGGTGATGCGTTGAGCGTTGACTTGAGCTGCTCCGAAATCTGAGACCAGGCTTCGCGCATCTCCTCGATCGATGGATACTGCGCAGCGTCAACTCGCTCGACGCCGCGAGAGAATAGCGATGCCCACGGTGCGCTCCATTCTGCGCCAACCATTTTCAGTACCATGCCACGGTGGACGACAACGTGACCCAGCAGCCACAACAGATGATTCGAATCGTCGCCCGGCTGCCGAAACCAATCTTCGGCTTTCACATCGGCGATCGCTTTGTTGATGATGTCGGTATTAGCCCGGTACATTCCCTTGATATTAGAAAAACTCGTCTCCATGTTTCCTCCTTCTAAATCTAATTATTCCTCGAGATCTCTTGGCCTTACGAGCCAGTCGAGCGTCGCGCGCTTGTCAATCGCCGTCTCCCACTTGGTCGTCTTCAACAGCAGCTTCGCTATCGCGCCGGTCGGCATCACCTCGGTATTTCCGGTAAACAGTAACAACAAATCTTCCAGACCGGGATTGTGTCCGACCAGCATGGCCACTTTCCGATCGTTATCGATCTGCGATACAACTTCCACGAGCCGTTGCGCGCTAGCCTCGTAAATGCGTTGATCGTAACGCACTTCAGTGGACCATCGTGAAGCTTTGAGCACGAGTTCCACTGTTTGCCGCGTCCGTTCAGCCGGAGAGCAAAGAATCAACTCGGGCACGGTGGCGCTGGTGCGGAAGTATTGGCCGATAGTTTCCGCCGCCCGTTTGCCGCGACGGTTCAACGGGCGCTCGAAATCAGCCAGAGTTTCGTCTTTCCAGCTTGATTTTGCGTGACGCAAGAGGAAAAGTGTTTTCATCCAACTTTAGTTTAGATATCGTTTACTTTGCTGTAACACAGTTTACCTAAAGTGCCTGCAATTGAAACTCGCAGCCATAGACATCGGATCTAACTCCATCAAGCTCGCCGTGGTCGACGCGGCCGACAGCAATTCTTTTGCCGTCGTCACGCGCGAGAAGGAAGCTATCAGACTCGGACAGGAAACGCTCCAGAAGCGTCATCTTTCCCGTGACGCAATCGAGCGCGCGCTCGGCTGTATTCAACGCTTCAAAACCATCGCCGAAACCCATCAGGCCGAGAGCATTGTCGCTGTGGCCACGGCGTCCGTGCGTGAAGCCAACAACGCCGCGCATTTTATCAAGGCCGTCGAACAACACACCGGTCTCCGGGTCGAAGTTCTATCAGGTGTCGAAGAAGCGCGTCTCATCGGCCTGGCTGCGGCGCACGGTTGCGCTCCTCGCGATGTAACTAATCTCAACATCGACATCGGCGGCGGTTCAACGGAGATTTCGGTCTTCTGCAACGGCGCTTCTGTTTCGCTGCTCTCGCTGAAACTCGGAGCCGTCAGACTAACAGAACGTTACCTGAAATCCGATCCGCCAAAGGCCAAAGAGATCGTCGCGTTAAAAGCGGAAATACATGCCGCTTTCGAACGTCCGCGACGTGAGCTGCGCAACTCGCGCTGGCAACAAGCGACCGGCACTTCGGGAACAATACTCTCGATTGGCGCCACCCTGCGCGACGCTGGTTCCAACAACGGTGATCGAAAGAACCAGGCGGTTCAGCCCACCGACACCGATATTCCGCTGAGCAAGCTGGCGGAATTGAACGAACGTCTGGCAACGATGGATATGGTCCAGCGGCGATCATTGCCCAGTATTACTTCACAACGGTCGGAGATCATAATTGCGGGAAGTCTCATTCTTGAAGAAGCGATGAGAGCGCTTGGGATCAACGTGATACGAACGTGTGACTGGTCGTTGCGTGAAGGCGTGATTATCGACAGCCTGCGCGAAGTCGAGGACGAGTCGCGACCGGCGCCGAACTTCGCCGATCAAAAACTGAGAGCAGTGCATGCAGTCGGACGACGGTTTGGCTACGAGGAGAGTCACGCACGCCAGGTAGCAAAACTGGCCGAGAAGATCTTTGACTGTCTCGCCCCAACTGAGAATCTTTCCCGACATCAGCGCACACTCCTGATGGCGGGTGCGTTACTGCACGACATCGGCTATCACATCGCGCACGAGTCGCACCAGAAGCACGCGCTGTATTTGATCAAGAATTCCGAGTTGACGGGTTTTTCCGAAGCTGAGCGGGCTGTCATTGCAAACATAGCGCGCTATCATCGTGGTCCATTACCGAAGAAGCGTCACACTGATTTCGCGGCGCTCAACTTTCCCGACCGCGAGATTGTCTGCAAGCTGGCGGCGATTGTGAAACTCGCCGATGCGCTGGATCGAAGTCACGATAGTCGTGTTTACGATCTGCAGTTCAATTTGCAACCCGGCCGGCTGCGGGTCGATTTACTCAGCGAACTTGATGTGGAAAATGAATTGTTGGAAGTACAACGAAAGCGAGATTTATTTGAAGAAGCATTCAAACGAACTCTGAGTTTCGGCGTGGGACGTCAAAAAGCCCAGCGAGCGTGATCAAAAGATGGCCAAAGCCAAACGAATCAAAGGAATTAATTGCAATTCCGAAGCTCCCGCCGGGATGAAGCTTGTACTCCTGACGAGGTTCGGAGAGCTTTGTGGCTTCCGCGCCGCGGCACTCGATTGGACCGATCCCGAAGGCGTTCACTCGATGCGCGTCGCATCGCGTCGTTTGCGAAGTGCGTTGCGCGATTTTACGCCGTATCTTCACAAGCGACGACTGTCTTCAGTGCTCAAGTCACTGCGCGACATCGCCGACGCGCTCGGCGAAGTCCGCGATCAGGACGTGGCCATCATCGCGTTGGAGAAGTTGCAAACACACGATGTTGGACCAGCGCTGGCTCAAGTGATCGAGGCTCGCAAGGAGATACGCGACCAGGCGCGTAAAGAACTGGAAGCGATGCTCGAAGACGAGCAGCTTAAACAACTGGAACTTAATTTTATTGCCAGTGTTGACGAGGCCACCATTGCCGGTTCAGGACGGACGCAAGCGCCGCTGTTAATCAGTTTTCGTAAAGTGTCGCGCGCAATAATTCTCGACCGCTTGAAAGAGCTGGAGAAACTGAGTAATGGATTGTTCCGGCCGTTCGATGTCGAGAATCTTCATGAGATGCGGATTGCCGCGAAGCGTTTACGTTACGCGATCGAACTCTTTCAGCAGTGTTGGGGGCGTCCGATCGCGACTTTTGCAAAACGCACCTCTTTGCTGCAGACGGCTCTCGGCGAGGTTCACGATTGCGACGTCTGGATCGAGAGTTTTGGCAATCAGATCAACAAGGCGCGGAAAGAAAAACAGAACGAGAATATAAAAGCCTTTGTGTGGTTGTTGAGTCATTTTGTTAAGCTGCGTACGAAGCACTTGCGAACGGCTTTGACGTTGTGGCGCGACTGGGAAATTCAAGACACGAGTGGAAAACTCCGAACAGTGTTGAATACGGAGCCAAAGCCGCGCCGGCGCCGCCAGGCAAAGGAAGAACAAGTCGCATCAGATACTAAGATTGAATGAGGGGAAAGGGTTCAAATGCCAACAAGAAAAGCAGAAGCTGAGTGGTTGGGTAATCTTGCCGAGGGAAGTGGCCGCTTGAAGGTCGGTAGCGGCGCGTTTGATGGTCCATATTCGTTCAAGTCGCGATTCGAAGAGGGGCAGTCGTCCACGAATCCGGAGGAGTTAATCGGCGCCGCGCATGCCGGTTGTTTCACGATGGCGCTTACGGCGGCATTATCGCGCGCCCAAATTACGCCGACGCGTATTCATACCAATGCATCCGTCACGCTCGAAAAGATTGGCGATGCGTTCTCGATAACCAAAATCGCGCTCGAGACTGAGGCGGAGATTTCCGGGCTCGACGACGCGAAGTTTCAGGAGTATGCGCAAGGCGCAAAGGAGAATTGTCCGGTGTCAAAGGCACTTGCCGGCACAGAAATCACGCTCGTTGCTCGTCTGAAGTGACCTCTTGGCGGCTCTTTTTGCGCGTATACGATTAAGCTTAGTGGGCCGCCATGAAAAGATGTCCTGTGTGTGAAAAGATTTATGGTTACGAGTCGCTGCGGTTTTGCCGTTTCGATGGATCGCGTCTGGTCGATGTTTCGTGGCGCGAGGCGCCGACGATCCTCTTAAAACCGCATGAAATCCCGCACCCTACCGGTAAGTTGGGCGTTGAGAGTGTGACGGGCGAACATAGAATCAATCGTTAGTTTGGACAGGATTTCAAGATGAACAGGATTTACAAGATTAAATCTTGTGAATCCTGCAAATCTTCGTAATCCTGTCTAGCTATTGCCAGCCGCCACCGAGTGCCTTGTAGAGTTGGACCACCGAGACTAGCTCATCGCGCTTCGTTTGGGTCAGATTCAACTCAGAATTAAATAAATCACGATCGGCATCGAGTGCGTTGAGTAAAGTGTCGACGCCGCCCTCATATCGTAGATGCGCCAGACGCGATCGATCCTGAAGTGTCTTGACGAGTAATTCCTGCTGAATCCGGATCTCCTTCTCCTTGCGATACTGCACCAGCGCGTCAGAAACTTCTCGAAACGCAGTCTGAATCGTTTGCTGGTACGCGACCAGCGCAAACTCCTGTTGCGCTTTCGCGAATTTGACGTTCGACTTCAACCGGCCCGCGGTGAAGATCGGTTGCGTAAGCTGTGGCACGAAACTCCAGGCCCGACTGGGACCACTAAACAGACTCGACAGTTGATTACTTTGAAATCCGAGCAATCCAGTCAAACTGATCCGCGGAAAATAGGCAGCTTTTGCAGCCGAGACGAGGGCACGTTGCGCCGCCAGACTCTCTTCAGCCGCGCGGATATCCGGCCGGCGTTCAAGCAGCGACGACGGCAGACCTGCCGGCACCGCTGGTAATTCTTCCTGCTCTGACAACGACTTTCCGCGCGCGATCGATCCGGGATTGTTGCCGAGAATGAGACTGATCTGATTCTCAGTCTGTTCGATGGCGCGTTCAGTGTCGGGAATTGTTTGCGACGCCTGATAGACGAGCTCTTCGGCCTGGCGCACATCCAGCATTGTTGCCAGACCGCCTTGCTGGCGTGCCTGGATCAAACGGAGCGAATTCTCACGTGTGGCGAGGGTTCGCTTCGCGATGTCGAGCTGGCTATCGAGTTCGAGCAGATTGAAGTAGCCGGTCGCAACGTCGCCCACAACCGTCGTCATCACAGCCTTGCGATCTTCTTCGGTCGCGCGCAAGTCAGCGCGAGCGGCTTTGGTTTGATTACGCAAACGACCAAAAACGTCGATCTCGAAAGTCAGCAGATTTAACAGCACACTGCCTACACTACGACGCTGCCCACCCTGACCCGATCCGGCCAGTTGGCCGTTTTGAGAAAGACGGTTAGTGGTGAGATCGGCGCTTGCCTCAAACTGTGGAAACTGATCCGAGCGGGCGAGACCAAGATTCGCGCGTGCGGCGTTGATTCGCGCACCCGCAGTGCGTAGATCGTAATTCTGGACCATCGCCGTCTTGATCAAATTTTGTAGCTCGGGATCTTTGAAAACTTCAAACCACTTCAGATCGCCGATGGAATTCTGATCAACCGATACAGCGCCACGGAAGTTGTCAGGTGTCTTGACCTGTGCAAGACCGTTTACTTGCAAACATATAAGCAAGGCTAAAGATAAAATTTTGCGCGTTCGATTCATAGGTCAATATTCAACATGATTTCAAAGATTTACAGGATTAACAGGATTCATCTTGTACATCCTGCAAATCCTGTAATCCTGTCTAAAAATTAGTCTCCCGACACAGGCTCCAACTGCGGTTCAGGCGCATGCTTCCGTCCAAACCGCTGCGAGAACTTCTCGACCGCATAAAAACTCACCGGTATCAGGAAACTCGCGATCAGCGTGTCAGCCAGCATGCCGGAAATTACAACCGTTCCGAGTATCTGCCGCGCCGCGGCGCCCGATCCGGTCGAGAACCATAACGGCAAACATCCCGCGATGAACGCGAGTGACGTCATCAGCAACGGTCGACGTCGCAGGCGTGCCCCTTCAAGCGCTGCATCCATCAGTCCGCGTCCCTTTTCAAATTCCATCTTGGCAAACTCGACAATCAGAATCGCGTTCTTCGCCGCGAGACCAATCACGACAATCAACCCGATCTGCGAGTAGACGCCGAGATCAAAACCTCGCAACCAGATGCCGATGAGCGCGCCAAACAACGCAATCGGCACCGTCAACAAAACTGAGAAGGGAAGCGACCAGCTTTCATAAAGCGCCGCCAGAATCAGAAACACAAAAACAAGCGAGAGCGCCAGCGCTTTGATCGCAGCGCCTGAAGTCTGTTTCTCCTGGTAAGAAAGATCGGCCCAGTCGTAGCCAATCTCTCGCGGCAGCGTTTCATGCGCGACTTGCTCTAGCGCTTCCATCGCCTGGCCCGAACTGTATCCCGGCGCCGCGGAGCCAAGCACCTGGGCACTGCGATAAAGATTGAAACGATTCGTGTACTCCGGTCCGCTGATCTTCCGCGTCGTCACCAAAGCCGACAGCGGCACCATCGTCCCTTCGTTGTTCCGCACGTAATAATTTCCGATGTCCGCTTCGGTGCGTCGATTCTCGCCCTCAGACTGTAGGAACACGCGCCACTGCCGTCCGAAGCGATTGAACTGATTCAGATAAAGACCACCGAGATACGCCTGCAACGTTTGATAGACATCGCCAACAGCAACGCCCTGCTTTAACACCTTGTCGCGATCGACGTCGGCATAGATCTGGGGAATATCGGCAGAGAACTGCGACATCACACCAGCGAGTTCCGGTCGCTTGCGTGCAGCCGCGAGAAACGCCTGGAGATTCTGATCGAGAAACTCAACCGATCCACCACTTCGATCCTGTAGCCAGAGAGAAAAACCGCCCGCACTACCAAGACCCGGAATCGACGGCGGCATGAACGCAAATGCCTGCGCTTCGGGAATCTGCGTGGCGAGCTCGCCATTAATCTTTGCGATGATCGATTGCGCCTGAAGCTCGTGCGAGGTGCGTTCGTCCCACGGCTTAAAACTCATGAAGAAGAAGCCCTGGTAACTCGCCGAGATGCGATTCAACAAACTAAAGCCACCGATGCCGGTGTAATAGCGCACACCTTCGGTGTGACCGAGGACCGTTTCCACTTTCTTCAACACTTCATCAGTGCGCTCGAGCGACGCAGCCGGTGGAAGTTGCACGTGCAACATCGCGTAGCCGTAGTCTTCTTCGGGCAGAAAACTCGTCGGCAGGACGCGACCCATGAATGCATCCGCGAGCGTGAAACCAGCAATAATCACCACGCCGATGACGGCTTTGCGAAGTATTGCGTGACTCCAGTTCAGATAACCATGCATTACCTTGTCGAAGCCGCGATTGAACCAGCCAAAGAAGCGCGCCGGTATCCCGGTTGATTTCTTTCGCGGACGCAGCAGCATTGCGGCGAGTGCGGGCGAAAGCGTTAGCGCGTTGAAGGCCGAGATCAGCATCGAAATCGCGATCGTCATTGCAAACTGATTGTTGAGTCGTCCCTGAATGCCGCCCATGAACGCGACTGGCAGAAACACCGACGAAAGAATCAGCGCGATCGCGATCACCGGTCCGCCAACTTCCTTCATCGCCTGGATCGTCGCTTCGCGCGGGGACTTTCCTTGTTCGATGTGGTGCTCGACTGCTTCGACCACGATGATCGCGTCGTCGACTACAAGTCCTATTGCGAGCACAAACGCAAACAACGAGAGCGTGTTGATTGAGAAACCGAGAAGCGGAAAGACTGCAAATGTGCCGATGAGTGATACCGGTACAGCAATCACGGGTATCAACGTCGCGCGCCAGTTTTGCAGGAATAAAAATACAACGATGATCACGAGCACCATCGCTTCGACGAGCGTGCGAACAGTTTCTTTAATGCCCTCGCTCACGGGCAGCGTGGTGTCGAACACGACAGCGTAGTCGAGATCGTTTGGAAAACGTTCCTTCAACTCCGCCATCGTCTTCTTCAAGCCCTCGGCGGTGGCGAGTGCATTCGATCCCGGCGACTGAAACACAGCTACAATCGCACCCGGCTGGCCGTTCATGCGCGAACTCTGCTGATAATTGAGCGCGCCGAGTTCGATGCGAGCGACGTCGCTCATACGCACCACCGAGCCATCGGGATTTGCCCGTACGACAATCTGTCCAAACTCTTCCGGCGTTTCAAGCCGACCCTTGGCGCGAACGGTGTAAGTCTTCTCCATTCCTTCCGGCGCCGGCGCTGCGCCAACGCGGCCAGATGGATTGACGTTGCTCTGCTCACGAACTGCTGCCGCCAGATCCGGAACTCCCAGGCCGAGTTTTGCGAGCACGTCCGGTTTCACCCAGATACGCATCGCATAGTCGCTCGAACCAAACACTCTGACTTCGCCGACACCGGGCACGCGATACAGAACATCATTCACGTTGATGTTTGCGTAGTTGGCGAGAAAGAGTGAGTCGTAAGTCTTGTTTGGCGAGTAAAGACAGAATACGAGCATCGGCAGTCCGGTCGACTTCCGCGTCGTCAAACCAAACTGGTTTACATCAGTCGGCAGATTCGGCTGCGCCTGCGCCAGACGATTCTGAACGTTGACTTGATCAATATTGACGTCAGTGTCGACTCCAAATGTGACGGTCAACTGCTGGCTGCCGTCATTTGCGTTGACCGACTGCATGTAAAGCATGTTGTCAACGCCGTTCATCTGTTGCTCGATTGGTGTCGAGACTGACTGTTCGATCGTGACCGCATCAGCGCCGGTGTAGTTGGTCGAGACGATAACTTGCGGTGGCAGGATCTCGGGAAACAGTGCCAGCGGCAGTCCCGACATCGAGATCAAACCACCAATCACCGTGACGATCGCGATCACAATCGCAACGATCGGCCGTTTTATGAAGAAACTTGAAATCATTTTCTCTCTATCTGTGTAATCTGTGGATAGGGTTTACTTAGCGACGTACGGCGTTGGCTTAACGGTCATTCCGGGTCGAACTTTGATCGTGCCTTCGGTAACGATCAAGTCGCCCGCCGCAACACCTTCTTTGATCACCCACATCGTCCCGCTGCGTTCGCCGACTTTCACCGGTCGAAACGACACTTTGTTATCTGCCCCGACGACAGCGACCTGATACGTGCCCTGCAACTCCGACACTGCACGTTGCGGCACCATCAACGCATCCTGTTCGAGACTCGTCACCGCTCTTACTTTGCCAAACTGTCCCGGCCGTAAACCGTTGTTCGGATTCGGGAAGATCCCGGCGATGCGAATCGATCCCGTCTTCGGATCCACTTGTCGATCGGCGAAATAGAATTTGCCCTTGTCGGGATAGGTTGAGCCGTCCGAAAGAATCAGTTCGAGCTCGAGATTATCGAGACTGCCTTGCTGCTCCGCCTGGCCGAGAAAGGGTTTGGTGTAGCGCAGATAATCCTGCTCGCTGAGCGTGAAATAGACCTTGATCGGATCGAGCGTCGAAACGGTAGTCAGCGCATTGCTGGTTGTGCTCACGAGATCGCCGACCTGCGCCTGGGCCAGGCCTGCCACACCGTCGATTGGCGAAATGATTCTGGTAAAACCGAGATTTAGCTCGGCAGTCTTGACTGCGGCCTGAGCATTTGCGAGTTGTCCGTTCGCCGTTGCCACGCCGGCTTTTGCAGTGATGATTTGGGCCTTTGCGTGTGCAATCTGCGCTCGTGCGGCTTCAACGCCCGCGCCCTGTGCATCGACTTGCGCTTTTGAAGCGTTGTTGGCCTGGAGCGCATTGTCGAGATCCTGCTGCGTGACCGCTTTCTGCTCGGCAAGTGGCCGGTACTTGTTCACGTCGAGATCTGTTTTGACGTGATTCGCTTGTGCCTGTTCGAGTTGTGCCTGTGCCTGTGAAAGCTGGCTGTTGGCCTGGGCCAATTCAGCTTCGGCTTGTGTGATTTGCGAGCTGGCCTGGGCGAGTTGTCCCTGATATTGGGCCACCTGGCCTTTGGCCTGATCGAGTGCGGCTTGGAATGGTCGCGGATCGATCTCAAACAATAGCTGGCCCTTTTTCACGAACGAGCCTTCCTTGTAATCCTGTCTGAGCAAGTAGCCTGTCACTTGCGCCTTGATCTCGGCGTTGACCATGCCTTCGGTGGTTCCGATCCATTCGCTGTAGATCGGCACGCTTTGTTGTTCGACTTTGACGACTTCAACTTCCAACACGGGCGGTGCTGCCTGTGCGGGTTTGCTTGAACGCGCGAAACCGACCAACACGGCCAGTGCTGCAACCGCGATCAGCGTCAGAAAAATTCCCAACTTCCGTTTTCTTAAAATGGTGTAGTACCTAGCTATTCGAAATCGTGTCATTTGTTTTCTCCGGTGATCCCCCCGAGCAGGTGAACTCGCTGCCGTTGCCCACAATTTCGGCGCGAGCTCACCTGCTAGCGTTTACACAGGCCGCGCCTTGCCTGTGCAAAACTCAATTTTGGTTTGGTTCATTCACTAGCAGGCAACCTAAGCAACCCGTTTGCCACGACGTGTTGTTAGGGAATTGGACCAAATAGGGTTGAGCGTGACGGTAGGTGATGACGATAGATGGCCACGTGGCGAAATGTGGTCACTGGTTTTGGTCACAGATCTCGGCGATGAGGCATTTGCTCATCAGGCTGCAGGAGACGAGCTTCGCTCCGTTGTCGTGCATTTTCTTCAGCAGTTGTTTGCCGCGCTCGTCGATGAAGCTAACACTGGTGAGGTCGATCAACAACGAAGACCACTTGTCCGGCGCTTCATGCCAGCATTTGTCCAGCTCGTCAACACACGCGCCCGCCAGCTTTCCTTCGAGAACGAGCCGCGTGTTGGCCGCTTCGCTGTGACAACTAATTCTTATAAGTTCATAAGCCATGCGCCAAAGCCCCGTGCAATTTGTTTGCCACAAAAACGCACACAAAGAACCTTTTGTGCTTTTTTGCGACCATCGTTTATCCTAGGTCAATGCAAGTAGTACCCAGCGTCGATGTTCAGACGCAGAAATACCTGACATTGCTTGAACTCTCAAAAGCCATCGCGTCTCACCGCGATTTGTCAGAGCTCTTCCACGACATTGCCTGTCGTTTGCGAAATCTCTTTTCGTTTCGCGATCTCGCCGTGATGCTGCACGACGGAGAGCGCAACGTGATGCGTTCGTATTTCTTCGAAGGTTGTGACTCGTCAGACCAGTGGATCAACCAGGAACGCACCGAGGTGCCGATGGACGAATCCATCAATGGTCACGTCTGGCGCACGCAGGAACCGCTCATCATTCGCGATCTGTCTCAGGACGACCATTTCCCCCTCGCGCAAAAGCTGCGCGAGAAGAACATCAAATCAGTTTGCTGTCTGCCGCTGAGCACTGTGCACCAGAAGCTCGGCACTTTGAATCTGTGGAGCGAGCAGGTCGGCGCCTATGACACGTTCGATATCAAGTTTGCGCAACTCGTTACCTCTCAGATCGCCGTCGCGGTCGAGAGCCAGTTTTATCGAGAACAGCTAGCGCGCGAACGCGATCGTTCGCAACTGCTGCTGCAAGTCAACAACACGCTCGTCTCGAATCTGAACCTGCGTGAGTTGTTGAAATCGATCTCTAGTTCGTTGGGAACTGTCATGCCGCACGAAGCAGCAGCGCTCACGCTCTACGACGAGTCGTCGAATCAATTGCAGGTTGCGGCATTCGATTTTCCCGACCAGGAGAATCCGTGCACGTATGGGAAAGTTATTCCGTTCGAAGGCAATCCGATAGGCGAAGCTTTCACGACGCGGAAAACAGCGCTCATCGATTACGACCCGGCTGTTCATGGAATGGCGACAGGTTGCGCCGCGCCACTCATATTCAGAGACCGGGTGCTCGGCGTGTTGGCGATAAAGAGCACGCGCCCGCACGCATTCTCGCGTGACGACTGCGAATTGTTCGAACAGGTGGCGAACCAGGTTGCTATCGCGGTTGAGAACGCGCTCGCATACAACGAGATCGAAACACTGAAGAACAAGCTCGAGAAAGAGAAGTTGTATCTCGAAGAAGAGATTCGCAGTGAGTACAACTTCGAAGAGATCATCGGCAGCAGTCCGGTTCTGAGGCGCGTCCTGCAAAACGTGCAGACCGTTGCGACTACCGATTCGACAGTTCTGATCTATGGCGAGACGGGCACCGGCAAGGAGTTGATCGCGCGGGCGATTCATAACTTGAGCGAGCGGCGTGAGCGCACCCTCGTGAAAGTGAACTGTGCGGCTATTCCGACCGGTCTACTTGAAAGCGAACTATTTGGTCACGAGAAAGGCGCGTTCACCGGAGCAATCGATCGACGCATCGGCAGGTTTGAGCTTGCGAATGAGGGGACGATCTTTCTCGATGAAGTTGAGGACATCCCACTCGATCTGCAATCAAAACTTTTGCGCGTGCTTCAGGAACACGAATTCGAACGGCTCGGCAGCTCACGCACGATGCGCGTGAACGTGCGCGTGGTCGCAGCCACGAATGCTGACCTCGCGCAGCTCGTCGAAGAGAAGAGGTTTCGCAGTGACCTGTATTACCGGTTGAATGTTTTTCCGATCAATGTGCCGCCGTTGCGCGAACGTCCCGAAGACATTCCACTCCTCGTGCATTTCTTTGCGAACAAGTTTGCGCAACAGATGCGAAGACAGATCGAGAGTGTGCCCAAAGACGTGATGGCTGCCCTCGTTGGTTATCACTGGCCGGGAAACATTCGCGAGCTTCAGAATCTTGTGGAGCGTGCCGTGATTCTTTCGCGTGGCTCGACCCTCGAAATTCCTTTGACTGAGTTGAAACAAGCTCCACGGCCTGCGACGCACTCCAACGGATCGACCCTTGAGACAGTCGAGCGCGATCACATTCTCAAAATCCTCGACGATGCGAACTGGGTGATCGGCGGTCCCACTGGAGCCGCCGCGCGTCTGGGAATGAACCGCACCACGCTCAATCATCGACTGCGAAAACTCGGTATCAACCGTCCGCAACCAGCCAAAGTTAATTAGCCACAGATTCAACGGATTGGTAAACGGATTGGGCTTTCAATCTGTATTCATCCGTAAAATCCGTGGCCAACTCATGCTACACTCTGCGCGCTCACGAATCCTCAGGAACAAGGAATGTTTTGTATGTTATTTCGGCTCCCACTCCTCAAAAAGCTCATTGCTGTTTCTTTCACTCTTCTACTCGCATCGTTGTGTTGGCTAACACTGACGAGAACTGACCTTCGCGAGTCCGCTCCAGACAAAGTAACCGGCCCGGTAGTCAATGCTGGCTATGGCAAATTGCCACTCCAGTTTGAGCCCAATGAAGGACAGGCTGCTGCGGATGTGGCATTCCTCACGCGCGGTAGCGGCTACACCTTATTGCTGAAACAAACTGAAGCCGTGCTTTCGTTGCGTAAGACGGATATGCGGTTGAAATTGTTGGGGAGTAATCCGGCTGCTCGAATCAGTGCGTTAGATGTTTTGCCGGGCAAGGTGAATCATTTTATTGGCAAGGATCAGGCGAAGTGGCGCACCAATATCAGCACTTACGCGAAAGTAAAATACGAGGGTGTTTATCCCGGTGTCGACCTCGTCTACTACGGCGATCAGGGACGTTTGGAGTATGACTTCGTCGTTGCTCCGAAAACCGATCCGCAATTGATTCAACTTTCGTTTCCCGAAGCAAAGGAACTACGTATCGATCAAGCCGGCGACTTGATCGTCAAAGTTCAGGATGCGGAATTGCGACAACCGAAGCCGTTGATCTACCAGGAAACCGCAAACGGACGAAGAATTATCGACGGCAATTACATTCTCAAAGGACGTGAGAGCTTTGCGTTTGAGATTGGTGACTACGATCGTAACGAACCACTCATCATCGATCCCACACTTACATACTCAACGCTTCTCGGTACCGACACTGCCAGAAGCGTCGCAGCGGACGCCGCCGGAAACGCTTACATAACCGGACAAATCGACTCAAACGTTTATGTACTCAAACTGAACCCGTCCGGCACTGCACTGATCTACTCAGCTCTTATTGGTGGTGCAGGCAACGAAGAAGGCTCTGCAATCGCTCTGGATGCCGGAGGAAATGCTTATGTCACTGGCAGTACATCATCGACAGACTTTCCGACGGTAAACGCAATTCAACCGGCCATCGGCGCCGGCGACGACGCGTTTGTATTCAAGCTTACTTCCAATGGTGCGCTTTCTTATTCGACTTATCTGGGCGGCGATGGCTTTGATTCAGGAACTGGCATCGTCGTCAACTCAACGGGTAACGTTTATGTTACCGGCACGACTGGATCTACCAACTTTCCGGTTGCAAACGCACTACAGCCAGTGGAGCCTGGATCTGGAGATGTTTTTGTCAGCAAGCTCAACACCACTGGTAACGCGTTCGTTTATTCGACGTATGTTGGCGGTAGCGGAAATGATAGTTGTGTTGGAATAGCTCTGGATTCCGAGGACCGTGTCTATATTGCCGGAAATACTGATTCAACCGATTTCCCGACCACGAACGACGCAAGGCAACCAACAGCTAAAGGATCGGACACCTTCGTCACTAAATTGAGTAGCTCCGGCACTGCATTACTTTATTCGAGTTATCATGGCGGCAGTTCTACGGATTTCGCCACCCGAATGACTGTACATTCCGATGGCAGTATTTATATCACCGGGTTTACCTTCTCGACAGATTTTCCGCTCGTCAACCCGTTACAGTCTACGCCAAATTTTACCAGTCTCTTCATCACGAAGTTCGATTCATCGGGAAAGTCGATCGTTTATTCAACCTACCTCGGCGGTACCGGCTTTGATGTTCCGTCGGGCTTGACCACCGACTCCAGCGGGAATCTATACATTACGGGTAAGACTAGTTCCGGGAATTTTCCTTTGGCTCAACCTTTGCAAAGATCCCTCGGAGGTTCTTTCGCTACAAACGCTTTCGTATCGAAGGTCAATCCGAATGGCAGCGCCTTGCTCTTTTCGACTTACCTCGGCAGTTCGCTTGGGGACCAGGGCTGGGGCATAGCCGTGCGTAACGGCAGCATCTTTATTACCGGAGATACTTCCGGCGCACGTAACTTTCCGGTTACTTCAGGTGCCTTCCGACAAAATCACTTTGAAGAAGATAATAGCGTTGAGGGGTTCGCTCTCAGGATTGATCAAGCGACCAACACTAACTATTACTCAATCTCGGGTATCGTGTTTGGCTCCAACGGACCTGTGTCCGGAACCTTGGTTACTCTTAGCGGGTCGACTTCAAGAAGAGTGCGCACCGATTTTAACGGACAATACTCTTTTCACACCTTAGTCGAAGGCGGAACTTATACGGTGACGCCAACTTCTCAATTCAACTTTTCTCCTGCCAGTCGAACCTTCGCCAATCTTAATGCCGATCAGCCGAATGCCAGTTTTGTTGTGCAGCCACCTCCAAACGACAATTTCGCCAACGCGCAGGTTATCTCCAATACCTCCGGCGTGATTAGTGGCACAAATGCCGGTGCTACTGTGGAACCAGGCGAAGCGCTTAATGGGAGTTCATCAGTATGGTATCGCTGGCAAGCTACCAGTACGGGCAAAGTGATGTTGAATTACACTGCAAACCCAAACAACGTGTTGCTCGAAGTCTTTACCGGCTCCAGCGTTAATAACTTAACGAATGTGAGTACACGATTCGCTGATTGCGAAACCCTCGGTTGCCTTCAGTCCGCGGCGTCTTTTCGGTCGGTCGTGGATACTGTTTACTTCATACGGGTTGCGGGTGTTCCCAACTCTGGAACCTTCGGGTTCAGTTTCGCGCCGGGCGGTCCGACAATCAGTGGAATCGTGGGAAACGTCAACGGTCGAAGTCTCAAGGGTTTTGCGGTCAGGGCAAACATACTGGGTCAAAACAAGGTCGCCGTTGCGACGACCAGCGATAGTGGCTACTCGTTAGTATTGCCAGCCGGGGGCAGTTACTCCGTCGTGGCACTAAGTCCTTTCGGACTATTCATCGACAGCTTTGTCACGGTGCAGGTCAATAATCTCACGCAGGATGTACCGAATGTTAATTTCACTGTCTCGAATCCGACGGTCAATATTGGCGGGTCCATCGGTGTGAACGGGAATAGCGCCGGAATAAATGTAACCGCGACTGGCGTTGGCACCATTCCGCGTCCATGTAACCTTTCGTCATCCGTAAGTTTCGTTTCGTTTACTTGTCCCGTTCCTATCTTTGGCGATTACACGATCGTGCCGAGTAGTCCGAACCACACGTTCAATCCGACGAGTATTGCGTTATTCGAGGTTAGGGAGGGTACAAATGTCGTCGGCTTTGGAGCCACCGAGATACCGAAAGAGCCGTTGCAGCTAATGATAGAAAATCCGAACCCGGTGCAGGATCTGGTGCAGGACTTGGTGCTTGCGGTTGATGCGACCTTGTTGGTCAGAGATCCCTTCCGTGTGATCAATCCGCTCAACTGGCTGAATAACGGTTCCTCCGACAAGAACACGCGCATCGCGATCTTTTTGAAAAACTTCAGAGCGATCCCCGGTGAACCACCGTCAGAGGTGGTGATACGTCTCGTTGGAAACAATAACAACAATCTTCTTGAAATACCCGCTGAGGACGTGCGACCTTTAGCCAATTCTGATTTGGTACAGGTAACATTCCGGCTTCCGGAAAATATCCTGATCGGATTTTCTGAAATCAGGGTAAGGGCTCATGGCGAGTTTAGTAATCGCGCGACCCTGAGGATTAGCCCTTGATCAGTCTATGTCCGTGAAAATCCGTGGCTAAGTCGTGTTATCTTTACACGATGCGCCAGAACCCCCTACTGATTTGTCTCGCTATATTCTTGCTTTCGTCGATCGCCAACGGCCAACAGGTTTGCTTTACGGCTCAGGAGCGGGCTCGCGCTGAGCAAATGGCAAAGGTTTGGCGAACTCCCGAGCCGGGTTATGACCCCGTGCTGGGCTATGACAGCGCCAGCGGACCGCGCCGTGGCGCGCCGCCAATTGATGCGTTCGGACTCGCGAAACCGATCAACTGTGTCGCAAATAAAGACGAGAAACCCGGCGCCGGCACGACCCCAAAGTTTCATTGCTCAATACCGGGCGTGACTGACGAAGATGGTAGCCTGATTCGTTACAAGATCAAGCCACACTTCAAAGGCCAGTCGCCCGACAAACGCAACGGCGAGATCTATGGTGAATTTCTTTCGTCACGATTTTCGAAAGCACTCGGTTTCTTCGCTGACGACGAGTGGGTCGCGGATGTGAATTGTCCCGACTGTCAGAAGAGTTTGACGAAGAGTTTTCAAGGTGCGAGCTTCTCCGGGTTTCAACCCGCAGCGGGAGTCGAATTGTCGTTGGGGCGCGGCATCGACGTGAACTGCAACGGTAAAGACGCGGGAGCGTTGTCCGAATCGTTACAGAAACTGTCGTCGGCCGGTGGAACCGCCCGCGCCGAGGTTGATGCCCTCAAGCTCTGGCTTGCGTTCATAGATCATGGCGACACGAAAACCGATAACCACAAGTTTGCCTGTCTGAAGTCAACAAAGAACGCTGATAACACACGGACCTGCGAGCCGGGTGAAGCGGTCTTTTACGTTAGCGACATGGGATCGACTTTCGGCTTTTCGAGTGCCAGCGAAAAGAAGGCGCGTCTCGATGCCTGGCGCAGCAAGACTCCGATCGAAGTGAAAAACGGAACGTGCACGACGACGGCGAAGAGTGTTGGTGACGCTCACGTCAGCGAAGCGGGTAGAAAGTTGCTCGCGGATAACTTGCAACAGCTTCTCAACGGCGAGCAACAAAATCAGACGATTACGAAGGTCTTCCGGGCCTCGCGAAACGCGGAGCGTGATCGTCCGGCGCAAGAATGGAGTGCGGAGTTTGTTCGTAAAGCGCGGATGATTATTGACGCGCGTTGCTCAAACTAGGATCCACAGATGAGTCAGCAATCAGAACCCTCGGGTGATCTCAAACCGAAACGCTTTTTGGCATGGTCAGTTCTCAACCGAGACTTGTGTCAGGTGGAATTCTTCAAGCGAGTGCTTGAAGAAGCGACTGACAAGTCGACTCCACTACTTGAGAAACTCAAGTTCCTCTCAATTTTTTCCTCGAACCTCGACGAGTTTTTCATGGTACGCGTCTCCGGCATCAAGGAGATGTTGAATATCGACGACATCGGACCAATGCCGGGTGAGTTAACGCCTGTCGAGCAACTCGCTGTGATTCGTGAACGCGTGCTTCCGCTCGTGGAAGAGCAAACGCGTTGTCTGCGCGACGAAGTGCTGCCGGAACTTGAATCGCACGGTATTGTAATCGCTCGTTATTCGACGCTTTCCGACGAAGAAAAGAAAAGCCTCGCCCAGTATTTCACAAAGAACATCTTCCTCGTGCTGACTCCGCAGGCTGTCGATCCCGCGCGTCCATTTCCTTACATTTCGAATCTTAGTTTGAACATCGGGCTGACAGTTGAGAGTTCGCCGGAAGACACTTTTGCCGGAGCGCCGGTGGGTACTGAAATCCGCTTTGTTCGCATAAAGGTCCCGCCGGTGGTGCCGCGGTTGATTCCAGTTAATACGGACAAGACGAAATTTGCTTTAGTTGAAGAGGTAATCGAGGCCAATCTACATTCGTTATTCCCGCGGATGAAGTTGAGCCGGGGACATCTGTTTCGCGTCACACGCGATGCAGACGTCGAGATCCGCGACGATAAAGCGGCAGATTTACTGGCACTGATCAAAGAGTCGTTGCGCGAGCGCCGTTTTGGACTCGCGGTGCGACTTGAAGTCTCGTCAACAATGCCTGCCGAGATGGTTGAGTATCTGACCACGTCACTGCGGATCGAACCGGACGATGTTTATCAGATCGACGGCTTGCTCGACGTTGGCGACTTGATGGAGCTTTACAGCATCAACGATCCCGACTTGAAGGATAAACCGCTAAAGACAATCGTGCCGCCGGCATTGCGAAACCGGGAATCGTTGTTCGACGCGATCAAGAAACAGGATGTATTGCTGCACCATCCCTATTCATCATTCGTCACGATCGTCGACTTCATCGATGCGGCCGCGAAGGATCCGGACGTTGTCGCGATCAAGATGTGTCTTTATCGAACGGGTAAGAAGTCTCCGATTCCGCAGGCGTTGATCGAAGCAAGCGAGCGTGGCAAGCAAGTCACCTGCGTTGTCGAGCTCAAAGCCCGCTTCGACGAAGAGCACAACATCGAATGGGCTGAGCGACTCGCTGAATCTGGCGTACACGTGGTTTATGGATTGGTAGGTTTGAAGACGCATAGCAAAGTCGCACTTGTGGTGCGGCGCGAAGCACATGGCCTCCAGACTTACACACACATCGCGACCGGCAACTACAATCCCACGACGGCGCGGTTTTACACCGATCTCGGATTTCTGACCAGCGATTCCGCCATCGGAGACGATGTGTCTGACGTGTTCAACTTTCTCACCGGTTTTTCGATTCAAAAAGAATTCACCCGCTTGATGGTGGCGCCGCTCAACCTTCGCAAGCGGATGATGGGGTTAATCAAGCGTGAGACTGAACATGCGTTGGCGGGACGACCGGCGCACATTCAAGCGAAGATTAACCGGCTGACCGACCTGAGCATTATCGAACTGCTTTACGAAGCCTCGCAGGCGGGCGTCAAAATCGAACTCATCGTGCGTGGTGCGTGTATGATCCGCCCGGGCGAACCAGGACTTTCTCAAACAATTCACGTCCGGAGTGTGGTCGGCCGATTCCTCGAACACAGTCGGATTCTTTACTTTGCAAACGGCGGTGAGGAAGAGGTTTACATCGGATCTGCCGACTGGATGTCGCGCAACCTGGACCGGCGTGTTGAAGTAGTGACGCCGGTGCTCGATCACCAGGTGAAGAGCTATTTGAAGGATATAGTCCTGGCTGCTTACCTCCGCGACAACGTGAAAGCCAGGGTCATGAATTCTGCCGGTATTTACGAACATCCACCGATGGCCGAGGGTGAAGAGCCGTTCAGCAGCCAGCTTTTCTTTGAAGGGCCAAACAGTTCACCTGTCGGCAACGTTCATCCATTGACGAGCAAGCGATTGTGGTCAAAGCAATAATCGCAGTCCGGCCACAAAAAGGCACCTAAAAGAATAGAAATTTCGCGTTCTAGTATTAGGACCTCGTTCCTGATCCGTTTGCTTGACTTGAACCTGGAAAGGACATCTCGATATGAACCGTATAACAGTTGCGGTGTTGGGGACGTTTGTTGTCATTCTAATATTGAGCGGAGTTCTTACTTACATCCTGCGCGAACCGGCACAACTCGCTGGGGCGCCCGCTGCGGTCGCATCTCCTTTGCCGGGAACTCAAACCAGAACTGAGATTCCGTTGTTGGGAGCACTCTTTGGACCGGATCCCACCGGTCTGTCTCCGTCCACCATTTCGAGTTGGGAAGCAACCTCCGCCCGCATCGCGCTGCGCTTTTCACTCGCTGCATTTCTGGCGGGCTTGCTGGCATTTCGACCGCGACGTGGTATTTCTCCTGCGCGCCGCAATCCGTACGTGGCGCAGACGCAAATCCTGATGGCGGTCGTTGCAGGCGGAATGATGATGGTGGTGGGCGACAGCGCAGCGCGTGCGTTTGGCATCTTTGCGGCTGCCTCACTCGTGCGTTTTCGTACCAACATTCGCGATCCAAAAGAGACTACGGTGTTGCTCGTTTGTTTAGGTGTGGGTCTAGCGGCCGGTGTCGGACGCTGGGACATGGCGATCATTCTGACGTTGTTTGTATTGATTTCATTGACGGTGCTCGAATACTTCGAACAGTTCCAGGTGTTTCGTTCGATGGAAGTTTCCGTGCACACGCGCGGTGTAGATCGAACTGACGCGATGCTCAAGAGCCTCTTCGAACGTCACCAGTTTGATTATGAGCTACGCGAACTCGATCGCGAGGATGAAGAGGAACCGATGGGCAAAATTGTCTACCTCGTCAACCTCGATCCGGTTGTCAGTACGAGCAAATTAAGTGAGGAAATAATGTCATCCGATTGCGACAACGTCGACAGCGTCGAGTGGGAGCAGAAGGACAGCAAGACCTACATTTACAAGTAAATCTGTGATTGCCTGAATTCTTTCTATGCAATAGACTGCAAATTCGGGTGCTAAATCACGTCGGAGGTGCGGATGGCTGGTCGCAGAATAGTAGTAGGAGATCTTCACGGTTGTTACGACGAGCTGATGGACTTGCTCGAGAAGATCGGCATCGGCGATGACGACCGGGTGATCTGCGTCGGCGACTTGATCACCAAGGGTCCGAAGAGCAGGGAAGTCCTGGAGCTGTTCATGACTGATGCACGTTTCAGCACCGTTATCGGCAACCACGATCTGGCGTTACGTCGTAAGTGGAACGGCGAGGACATCGAACTCAAACAATCGCAAAAGGACACGCACAAAGAACTACGAGGTGAGAAGGATGCATACGCGAGCTTCTTCAATCGGATGCCATTCATCATCGATCTCGAGTCGCATCTCGTCGTCCACGCCGGTTTGCGTCCTAACGTCGAACTTTACTCACAGACAACGGGTGATTTGACGCGCTTGCGAACGCTGGGACCGGATCGCGAGAGCGACGAGGGAACGCCGTGGTATCACGTCTATCACGGAGAAAAGATCGTTCTCTTCGGACACTGGCCCGCCCCCGAACCTCGCCGCGGCCGCAAAGCCATCGGCCTCGACACCGGCTGCGTCTACGGCTACAACCTGACCGCCTACATTATCGAGAGTGACGAATTCGTAACCGTAAAAGCGAAGCGCGCGTACGACGAATCGTAACAAAAACGGTTTATCCACAGATTTCACAGATTGGTTATGGAAATCTGTGTAATGTGCGTAATCTGCGGATAGTTGCTATATTGAACGGGAATGGAGAGGTTTGCGCACATAACGAAATCCATGCAACTGTCGTCGATCTTGATGGCAGTGATTGTTGGCTCGTTGTGCTTCTCAGTCGGTGAAGGGCTTCGACTTACGCCGTTTCCCGTTTCATTCCAGGAACAATCTGACAATGGTTTATCGGCGGCAAAAGAAGCTGTCGATGGTTCGATTTCGAAGTATGGTCCGCTTGACGTACCTTCACAGGGTCAGAAACGCAGCAAACGTCAGACAACCGAATTTGCGGCTCAGCCTCAGGCTGAGAGCGCACCGGTTGTTACCTTTGACTGGCAGCAGCTTGAAGACAATAACGTCCGGCTAAAATCTGCTTTGTTTGTTTCGCGTCCAGCCGGTCGCGCCCCGCCTGTTCTCTCCTAAGACCAATCTCGAAAACTTGCGTCGCAATCCGAATAACGTTCGGGGTGTGATCTATCTATCGACATCGTCTGAGGGGAGAAAGTGTATTCCATGAACAATGTAGTTGTGCGAAGAAAGCGTCGCGGTTGGCGGCGGCGCACTTATGTATGGACCATCGTGGCCATAGCGCTGGTTTCTGCTTTGCTCTATTGGGAGCAGGCTGCGGCGCTCTACCTGATTTCAAGTGCGTTGATTTCTGTTCTGCTTCTCATCGTCGCGTTCTCCAACCTGGAGACCAGAGACCGGCAGTCACAGGAACAGTTTGACGATCCCGGAGAACGGCATTGAGAGTTACACTCTCTGGTGGAAATAGGTGAGGAAAGGACCGGTCACAAATGTCAACAATTCGAGAAACATCGCTGCCGGGTGTGGGGCGTAAGTTCCAGGTTGAGACCACCAACGGCGACAGGCTCGTGATCGTGATTCACGACGATGGCACTCGCGAGCTCTATCACTTTACGCGTAAGAATCCGGACCGCGTTGCGTCTGTCGTCACGCTCGCCGACAGCGAAGCGCGCCAGATCGCGGGAATCATTGGCGGTCTGACTTACGTCCCGAAAGCACTGCCTTCGGCTGAGATCGTTTTAGACGATCTGGTGCTCGAGTGGTACACGATCGAACCGAAATCGGTTTGTATTGGCAGGAGCATTCGCGACCTGCAAGTGCGAACCGCCAGCGGTGCCTCGATCGTTTCGATCATCGAGCCCGATCGGATCAAACGAATCAATCCGGAAGCCGACACGATTCTCAACGAAGGCGCCACGCTCATTCTCGCAGGTGACCGCCGCACCATCACCAATCTCAAGCGACTGCTGGTCACAGGGAAGGTGGACTAACGATGGACCAGCACCTCGTCCTTGAATTCGGTCTGGCCTTAGCGCTGATCGCGGTGGCTGTATCGCTGGCGGCGAAGCTTCGCCTGTCGAACGTACCGTTCCTGATATTGATTGGAATGGCCGTTGGACCTCACGCACCGCAGATCGGAGTGTTCGACTTTCGTTTTATCGAAAGCGCGCCACTGATCGAGTTCATGGGACGTGTCGGTGTTCTCTTTCTGCTTTTTTATCTCGGACTCGAATCGAATGTGAGCCGTTTGATTCAGGCTGGACGCTCAATCTTCATCGGCGGATCGATCTACATCGCGCTCAATTTTGCGCTCGGAGTCGGATATGCGTATGTAACCGGATTCTCGGTGAAGGAGATGCTGGTTATCGCCGGCATCACAACGATCTCGTCGAGTGCCATCGTTGCCAAGATCCTCTTCGATTACCGTCGCACGGCAAATCCGGAAACGGAACTGATACTTGGTATCACGATGTACGAGGACGTATTCCTCGCTGTTTACCTGTCGTTGCTTTCCGGCATTGTGTTGAGTGGCGCAACCTCGATCGGCGGCATCTTGAAATCAGCCGGACTCGCGCTCGGCTTTATTGTTGGTTTGCTTGTAGTCGGTCGTTGGATTACGCCTCTGCTTAATTGGTTGTTGCGTATCTCATCAAACGAAGTTTTTGTGATCGTTGTCTTCGCGGCGTTGTTTATCTTTGCGGGACTCGGCGAAACGATTCACGTCGCGGAAGCAATCGGCGCGTTGTTGCTCGGACTGATTCTCGGCGAGACCGAGCATAGCGCACGTCTGGAGCGACTGGTCGTGCCGTTTCGGGATTTCTTTGGGGGGATTTTCTTCTTCGGTTTTGGGTTGACGGTTGATCCGTTTGGTTTAGGTGGCGCGGTTTGGTTGTCAATTGGCGCCGCTGCCTTGTCGTTGTTGGGTGTGATCGTTGCCGGACAACTGGCCGGAAGAGTGGCAGGACACCCACCAGCTACGTCTCTCAACGTTGGTCTAACTCTCCTCGGACGCGGCGAATTCTCAATCATCGTCGCCAGACTCGCACAAGCCGGCGGACTACTGGCCGTAATCCAGCCGTTTGCAGCACTCTACGTGTTAATCCTCGCCACCTTCGCACCGATATTGGCAAAGGAATCAGAACGTCTTTACGCCCTGGTCGATAGAATTCTGAGCAGACGCCGCCGCACCGAGGAGCTATCGAGTGAAACAGACGTCGAGTAGAGAAGTCGCAGTGCCAACAATCACAGAAATCAGAGTGTGATGTTTTCTAAGTACTCGCCACTTTAGAGTGACAAGAGGCTTGAGCCGGTGATTAACGCCGTATCGGCCATGAATACTTAGATTAATGAAGGAGACTAGTCATGAAACGCTTTTCGAAAATACACACTCTGATGTTGATAACTTTCCTGCTGTTAACAACTATTCCTGCCTCAGCCACCGAGCGTCCTTTCGCTCTTCGAGGCTCAGGCGTTGCGACTCTTATCGTTGATGAATCGGGTAGACCCACTGGCGCGGTGGCAACGGGTTCCGGTACGGCGACACACCTCGGTCAGTGGACTGTCAGCGGGAGCCCTAAATACACTCCCGACAGCAACGGCGTCTTACATTCGAGCGGAGAAGCAACGATCATTGCTGCTAACGGAGACAAGCTTCAGGTTCAGATTGACGGGGTCCTCGATCCAGTCGCGGGTGTCGATCAGGGTGTCTTCTACTTCACGGGCGGCACGGGCCGATTCGAAGGAGCGACCGGCAGCGCCAACTTCGTAGTAACCATCAACCCGTTAACCGGCGGTTTCGAACTGACCGTCGTCGGCAAGATCAATTACTAAGAGGACGATTAGGAACGTACTGTAGGGGCGGCCACGGAGGGCCGCCCCTACAGTACGTTCCGAGGTAACTCAGGAAGTTGTGAAGCAAAAGAAAATAGTTCAGGACAAATCCTCTCCTAGTAAATATAATGACGCTTCGCCGTTAACTGCATGTCAGTTTCCACTATCCCCGGTCCTACCGGTAATCGTTTCTTCGGACGCCTAATCACAGAGAGCCGCCGCGATCCGCTGGGCTTCATGACACGACTTGCTCAGACTTACGGTGATGTGTGTAGTTTTCGCGTTGGTTTTGAAAACATCTTTTTTGTAAACCATCCTGATCACGTTCACGATATTCTCGTCAACCATTACGACAACTTTCTCAAAGGCCGGGGCACACAGCGTTCGCGACGCTTTCTGGGCGAAGGCGTTCTGCTCAGCGAAGGCGATACACACCGCAGACAACGTCGTCTGGCACAGCCGGCATTTCATCGTAACCGCATCGCTAACTACGCTACCGTGATGGGCCAACACTGCGAGCGCGCGAGTTCGCGCTGGAGCGACGGACAGGTGCTCGATATCTGGCCTGAGATGGTGAAGCTCACACTAGGTATTGTTGGTAAGACACTCTTTGACGCCGATGTCGAATCAGAAAGCGACAGAGTGGGACGCGCGATGGCCGCGGCCGTCTCTCGCTACCGAGCGTTTAAATTGCCGCTCGCAAACGTGCTCGAGAGTATACCATTGCCAAGAATGATCCGTTTTCAAAAAGGCAAAGAGCACCTGCGGAAGGTCGTGCTCAGACTCATCGAAGAGCGACGACGCAGCGGCAAAGACCACGGCGATCTGCTTTCGATGCTTTTGCTCATTGAAGATGAGGCTAACGGCAAACGGCGAATGACTTCCGAAGAGGTTTGGGACGAAGCGCTGACTTTCTTCATCGCCGGTTACGACACAATCGCTACGGCATTGATGTGGACGTGGTATTTGCTGTCAAAACATCCTGAAGTTGAAGCGCAACTGCACGAAGAAATTGATGAGGTGCTTAGCGAAGGACAGCCGGCGACTTTCGATGATTTGCCACGTCTGAAGTATACGGAGAAAGTACTCGCTGAATCGATGCGTCTGTATCCGCCGACATGGCGTCTCATGCGCCGGGCCATCCGTGATTTCCAGATCGGCGACCAGGTCATTCCGGCTCGATCACTGGTGGTTGTTTGCCAGTACGCAATGCATCGGCACCCACGTTACTATCCCGAGCCTGAACGCTTCGATCCGGAACGCTTTACTTCGGACGCGAAAGCTTCACGTCCGAAGTTTTCCTATTTTCCGTTCGGCGGTGGTCCACGTCATTGCATGGGTGAACCATTTGCGATCATGGAAGGCGTCATTTTGCTCGCCTCACTTGCGCGTCAGTGGCGCATGCGGCTCGCGCCTGGTCATAGAGTCGAACTGCGTGCCGAACATCTACTCAGATCTCGTTACGGCATGTTGATGAGACTAGAGAAACGCTAAACCTGGCGCTCTTATCCACAGATTACACAGATTGTTTAATAGAATCTGTGTAATCTGTGGATAACTGAACGTGCAAGCGTACCGAGGCCGGGAGTGCGACGTAACTTTTCTCCGACGCGGAATGTAGTGGAATTAAAAATAGACTGGCGCTGCTTCCAGTGTTTGAACGACATGTTGCGAATGTGCGCGGCTGCCAGACGCGCCTCTTGCTCTTGATCGAACGGAGTCGTCGCATACTCGGCGATTACTTCCTCATAAAGTTGGACCAGATCTCTGACTGCGACATCGCGTCCCGCACCGGTACGCACGAGCCGCGAAACCTCAGTCGCGTCGGCGGCGTCATAATCTGCCACTGCCGCTTCGATAGCGCGCCCAAACTCTTCGGGCGTGAGCTGCGCACCCATTGAACGCACACCGAAGCCGTTGGAACGCAGTCGCTCGAAGTCGCGTGCCTGTACCATCGGACCGAGTCGACGCCACCAGTAAATCACGACCGCCGCGCCGGTCGCTGCCGCTTCCAGCGCTGCGCGTCCTTTCGCGAAGACGATGTCATAGTCGCGCAGCACTTCTTCGGGCCGCTCACAAATCCGGCCAACGCCGGCGCCGTAAACGTCAAGCGTCATTCCGCGCCGCGCGCACGCTTCTCGCGCCGCGTTCAGGTGTTCGTTCTCTTTTGTGTGATTACACAGCACTGCGGCGCGTTGTGGACGCGCAGGTAATGCGTCGCGTGACGCAAACCGTTCGAGGTCGACAAACTGGCAGATGATCTGCGCCCTCTCTTCCGGAACTCCGTACTCGCAAACGAGCTTGTCATAGCACTGGTCGTCGACGGCGACATATCGCAAGAGGCGCGGAAACTTCGGTGGATAGTCATCGGCGAAGTACCAGTCATGACAAAAGTAAACACCGGGCGCACGTCCGAAATGCAAAAGCGCCGTCAGCGTTTCGTTGACGTGTTGTCCATGAATGATGTCGGGCGGTGTTGAGAGTTGTGAGAGATCGTCCACCACCGGAATCGTTTCTTTGCGGATCTCCGCGGCCAGCTTGCCGAGACGCGGGCTATAAAGAATGGGACGGTGCCCATCCTTCAGCAGTCCTCTGGCGAGATCGCGTACGAACAACTCGGTCCCCGTCCAACCTTCCAGCATTAAGTTTGTTATCAGGACCTTTAAGCCGCTCATACTGTCTGGTCTACTTTCCAATCAAAATGTACCGCTTAACCTCATTAGT
This sequence comes from Pyrinomonadaceae bacterium, assembly GCA_035694465.1. Lineage (GTDB taxonomy): Bacteria > Acidobacteriota > Blastocatellia > Pyrinomonadales > Pyrinomonadaceae > PSRF01. The sequence continues at coordinate 92,949 of DASSFI010000032.1, forward strand.
GCGCCGCTCATAGATTCCAGGCTGCACGGGTTTGTGCTGGTGGGTATGCTGGCGCGCGATTATCACAGAAATCCCGTTGGAGGTTAACATGAGAGTGCTCGCTTTTTTCCTCGCCGTAATCATCGGCATGTCACCTACCGCTCAACAATCTGACGATCGCGAAGCTGTCAAACAAGCCGTGCTCGACTATGTTGAAGCGCTCTACGAAGCAGACTCTTCGAGAATTGAAAGAAGTGTTCACCGAGATTTGTTTAAGCTCGGCTTTGAACGTGATAAAGAGGGAACGTATAAACCGTACCGGATGACTTACCAGGAGCTTTACGATCTCGCCGGCAGGTGGAATAAAAGCGGCAGAATTCCGAAGAACTCGAAGAAGGACATCGTCGTTTACGATGTCGCAGATCAAACAGCGTCAGCGAAATTGACCGCGATGTGGGGAATCGATTATCTGCATCTGGCAAAGTTTAACGGGAAGTGGATGATTACAGACATTCTTTGGCAAACAAATTGAGGTTTTATCCACAGATTACACAGATGCTATTAATCAATCTGCGTAATCTGTGGATAAGCGATGGATGAAAGTATTCGCTCTCGACAAATTCAAGGCCCGATTATCTTCATTCTGGGTCTTGCAGTTGATTGGATGGGCGCTTTACGGCGTGCTGATCTACGTCACCTTCCTCACTGTCGTTTCGCCAAGCGGCAGGTTCAGTTTGTTGCAGGTCAAAATAAGCCGCACCGTTGCCGGTTTTCTGCTGACCTCTGCGATGCGTCCCATCTACAAACACATGGGGCGCGATCGTTCGGTGCCTGTCATCGCGTTATTGATCCTGATCACGTCATTTGCTTTTGGCAGTCTCTGGCCGTTTGGCGAACAGATCGGTTTGTGGCTGATGAATCGTCCGCCATCCGGATTTCGGATTGACTGGGCCAGCTACCCGGTTGAAGTGCTCGATTATTCGTTCACTCTCGTCGGTTGGAGTGCGCTCTATTTCGGTATTAAGTACTGGCGGCAGTGGCAGGCTGAACACGAGCGGACGTTGCAAGCAGAAGCCCTGGCAAACCACGCCCAGCTCGACATGCTGCGTTATCAACTCAACCCGCATTTTCTTTTCAACGCACTCAATTCGATTCGCGCGTCCATTGACGAAGATAGTCAGCGTGCCAAACGAATGGTGACGGAGTTTTCTGAATTTCTGAGATATTCGTTGCTGAACGACAATTCGGCGCTGGTTGAGTTACGTGAAGAGGTCGAAGCTATCAAGAATTATCTGGCCATCGAGAAGATTCGCTTCGAGGACAAACTCGACGTGACCTTCGAGCTGGAACCGGCGGCGGAAAAATGTCGAGTGCCTGGTTTCCTGATTCATCCACTCGTGGAAAATGCCGTCAAGCATGGCATGACAAACAACTCCGAACCTCTGAAGATCTGTATCGGCGCGCGATTGCGAGATGGATGTCTAGTAGTGGAAGTTGCGAACACCGGCCGGCTCGACACGCAAAAACCGCAAACAAATGGCGCCGGCATCGGCTTGCGGAATGTTCGCGAGCGGCTGGCTAAACTCTATCCTGACAAGAGTAGCTTTTCACTTCGTCAGGACGGCAAGTGGATTCGCGCTACGATTGAGATGGAGATGTAAGCCGGCAGACTAGTTATGGACCGATTCACAGCGATACTCGTTGACGACGAAAGATTGGCTCGTAAAGAGTTGCGCTCGATGCTCGCAGAGCACGAGACGATCGATGTCGTCGGCGAAGCCGAGACTGTCGCCCAGGCCGCTGAGTTAGTGCACACCCAAAATCCCGACATCATCTTTCTCGATATTCAATTACCGGGTGAAACGGGATTCGATCTAGTCGAAAAGCTTCCACCCGACTGCCGGATTATTTTCGTGACAGCCTTTGATGCTTATGCCATTCGAGCCTTTGAGGTAAACGCGCTCGACTATCTGCTCAAACCAATCAATCCGGCACGATTGGCCCATGCAATCGAGCGAGTAGCGACTCATACGGCCGCACCTGCGCCATCTGTTCGTGCGCTTGAGTATGAAGACCGCTTGTTGATTGAAGTTGACGAGCGTTCGCGCTTTTTGAAAGTAAGCGACATCGTCGTCATCTCTGCGATGGGCGATTACTCTCAGATTCTTTCGAACGATGGACAAAAGTCCCTCGTCTTGAAATCTCTGAAGGATTGGGAAGAACGTTTACCGGCAAGACACTTCACGAGGATACATCGTTCGACCATCATTAATGTCGAATACGTCGAGCGACTCGAAAGTTGGTTCAATCGGTCTTACCGTATTCACATTCGGCAACTCGCGGAGCCCCTGGTGATGAGCCGGCGCTACGCCGCCCGCTTCAAGACAACCTTCGGGTGATAAAGATTGAGAGCAGTTTTGGAGTGCGGCGGCCTGGCGCCGCCTTGTTATCGATAGTGTTTGATCGAGACCAAAGCGGCGCCAGGC
>DASSFI010000033.1:0-67992 GCA_035694465.1 Pyrinomonadaceae bacterium
CCTACAGTATGTTCCATGATAATTAACGTTTCATTGCGCGGATGGTTTGGAGGAGTTTGGTGGCGGTGGGGCCGGGGGTTTCGCGAGCGAGGGCCTGGAATTCCTGCTCCGCCTCATCGATCATTCCGGCTTGCGTGTAGAACACGCCAAGCCCGAGATGATAATCCGGCAGCGACTGCTTCAATCGCCTCAGCTCATCATCCCGACTCTTCTCGAGCACTTTGAACATCGCCTGCGGCGCAGGCAGCACGGGCGACGTAACACGCTGCCCGTCTTTAATTGCCGTAACTTGCCACGAGTAAACACGACCACGCTGAAGCGGCGCCGGAACCGTCCACCTCGTGTCTGTCACCCGCGGACTGCTCGCAACTTCTTCCAGTTTGTCGTCCGTAATCAGCACCGTGTAACCTTCCGCACCCTGCAAGGCCTTCCAACTCAGCGTGGGCGTTCGCGTTTGGACCACCTTGCCGATTGGTCCAACGAGCGGAAACGGCACTCCATCACTCGATTCGCCCAAAAGCCTTCCCTGGACACCTTTCAACTGAGCCAGAAACTCAGGCGCATCGAGCCGCTGATTGGTCCACGCAGACTGAATTGCCTTTCGTAAGGACGGCGAGATCTCTTCGCGATTCAAAATTGACTCGTCTTCGACCGGCTTGGAAACTACGTTCGGACTCTCACTCGCAACGGGCGACGGCGCGTTTTCAGGTCTGACATCACCTCCGGCAGTATGATTTACACCCGGAGTTTGCTGCGGCGTCCTGGTCCAGAAGTACAAAGCAACCAGGACCACCCCAATCACCAGCAACGCCAGCGCTGCTATTCGTCCCCAACGAGCCGGCGTCGGGACCAAAGGCTGAGCCGCTACAACCGGCACACGCAGTTTCTCGAATGCGTGGGTGCACTCGCTACAAACCTCAAGATGAGTTTCAGCCAACTCGCGTGCGACGTCGTCAGCATCGCCATCAACGTACGCAACCAACTCTGCTTCGGTCAGGTGATACGGTTCATCCTGCTCGCGCGGCAGCAGAGCAGAGATCAGAGTTGTCAGGTTCCGTTCTTCCATTCTCATCGCGTGTTCAAGGCGTTGAGTCGCCTCAGCAACCGATCGCGCGCGCTTCTCCGCAAATTTATGACTTGTTGCCGCGTAACGCCAAGATATTGTGCCAAACTCGAATCGTCCAAGGGGAGTTTGCCCCAAAGTGTTTCAAAGTCTGAACCGGAAATCTCCAGTACATTCGCGAGTTCCTCAAACGACGCAACGCGCGTAACCGGAAACAACATGATCACGTTGATACCTTGCTGATCGCGCAGATTGCACAGGAGCGCCACGCGATGCCGGCGCGGCAGCCGTTTGATCTCGTCCCACAACTGTTCGAGCACTTCATGATGTTCGGCGATAGTAGCAGGACTTGCTCCGGAACTCGGTATTCGTTCCGCGAACGCATGTTGTTCTTCGTCGAAGGAAGCGGTGGGTGTGTCTTCGATGTTACGAATCTTGGCAATCACGCCGGTCAACTCGTCGAGTTCGATCGCCGTTCGCTGAGTCTCGAGTATGGTGGTGATCAGATCCGGTAAGTCCAGACGGTGCAGATCAGTTTCGGGAAGTTTTTTATCGAGCCATTCAAGCAGTTCGCTGGCGGGTAACGCCGGGCCGTCGGTCGTCACCGGTTTATCCATAAAGGCCAGACTCGCCATCCAGCCTTTATTCTCATCCTGCCATAAGGCAAAGTTTGGATCGGTAGTCAGACAATAGCGAATGCTGTCTTTCAGGTTACGACGACGGGGAAATTTTTTACGGAAGTAGTCGTCGCAGGCGTTGTGTGCGACTGTCGCTACGTAACTTCGCAGGCTAGCAACGGAATAATCCGGATCACTCTTGCATTCGCGCAGCCGTTTCAATAGGTGAAGCTGAATTTCCTCGTAGGCTTCTTCGAAATCTTCACTAAAGAAATTTCGGTCACGGCTCGTGGAACGTAAACGCAGGCGCAGTATATTTTTGACGACCGGACTGACGTGCTCATCGATCAAGCGCGTCAAAAGCGGCTCCTCTTCTTCAGCGGTATTCGCCTCGAGGAAAGGCAACAGCAGCCGGTCGAGTTCCTGAGTGGGAGTTGGAGGGGGTTTATTGGAGCTCATCAACACCTAACGATTGGTTGTGAAATTCTCTGGGGGAGTTCCAAAACACCGCGACGAGCCGCACCATCATATGCCCGAACAGACTTTCGAACAATGTGAAAATATTTTCGGTGCCGATAGATGAATTTACGTACGGATGGCGAGGATGATCAGCGGGTTAATTCGGCTTCGGCGGCGATGTGTCCGAAGCTGGCCCACTGGTTTCCGAGGATGATCTGGCGGAAGATTTTTTCGGCTTCGTCACGGCGTTTGTTGTAGAGAAACCAGTTGCCTAGTCCATAACCGATCGAGACTTTGCTGAGCGCGTTACCTGCGCCGCTGATCTCTTTCAGTAACTCATCGGCCGTGGCCTTGCCCTGGTAGAGTCGAATGAGGTTGTAGTAATCGGCGTTTTCGATCACGTCCAGATCGGGTTTGATTGTGGCGACTACCTTTTCTGCTTCCTTCTCGCGTCCAAGCCGGCGGAGGGTCATGTAGAGCCAGTTGGTGGTCGCAACCAGCATGTCGGGATTTGTCGAGACTTTCTCAGCTTCGCGATATGCCTTGAGTGCGGCTTTGAAGTCTCCTTTTAAGTAGTGAGCCAGACCGAGGTGATACCAGATGTTTGACTGCAAAGTGCTCGTCGGGATGTTTCGCGCATTCGGAAGACCATCCGGTTCGATCTGATCGGGTTTGCCTTTGACGAGTTTTACGGCGCGATTGAAATCTTCGATCGCCAGATCGAAACAACGCAACGTTATGAACCGATGCCCGCGATGGCGCAGAAAGCGTGCATCATCGGGAAACTTTTCCGCACCTTGCGTAAAGACTTCGATGGCTTTTTTGTAATGACCGAGATAGGCGATACGGCGTCCGAGCCAGATTAGACTGTCGGCGCTTGGATCGGTCTCGGCGTTCTTGCGTGCTTCGGTGAGTTTGGCCTCGAAGTCACGACGCGTTTCGCGTGTGAGTGGTGGCGCGATCTCCTCGGCTCGTTGTAGACACAATTGTTGCCCGAGTATTGACGAGCAACAAAGACACAGGAATGTCAGGGAGATAAAGAGTCGATACATCGTTCCGTGCGCGCATTATACTAATCCTTCGCTCCAATCCCGAAGACGTGATTCTGACCGCGGATGATGATCATCTTGCCGGCGATTGCAGGCGTCGCAATCATTACTTCGCCCATCGTATTGCGTGCGAGTAGTTCAAACGTAGTGCCGGCCTTAACAACAAACACATCTCCATCTTCACTGGCAAAGTAAACTTTTCCATCTGCTGCCACAGGCGAGGCGCTGAATGAAGCGCCACTCCCTAAACGCGCGCGAAATGTGGACTGGCCGGTACTGGCCTGATACTGACTCAAGATGCCATTGTCAGTGCAAACGTAAAGATATCCGTCATAGACGATGGGCGTAACGATGTGAGGTCTGATCTGGGTGTTCTGCCAGGCGATGTTTTGCGTGTCTACAGGATTGATCTCTCCTTTAATGCCCGCCCGCACCGCATAAAAGGCACGACGTCCATTCGGCGAGCCACCGCCAAGAAAGTACAAATCGTTTGTGGCGAGTGGTGTCGGGATTTTTACGTCCACGCCGTCAGCGATGCGCCAGAGTTCTTTACCCGTTAACGGATCATAACCACGATAGTACTTAGTTCCACTGGTAATTAACTCGGCGCGATCGGGACGCTCATAAATCGTCGGCGTGCTCCACGAACTATCTTCCTCGCGCGTTGTTTGCCAGACTCGCTTTCCATCGGCGAGATTGAAAGCCGCGATAAACGACTGAGTCTGCGTGTCGCACTGAATTATCGCCAGGTGTTTGTAGATGATGGGCGAACTGCCAAAGCCCCAGTGAGATTCAGCGTCAGAACTCCAACCACCGTCGAGCAGGCCCAGGTCCTGTTTCCACAAAAGCTTTCCGTCAAGATCGAAGCAGTAGAGTCCTTCTGAGCCAAAGGAAACTACGAGACGTTTGCCGTCTGTTGCTGGCGTCGAATTAGCATAGCTGGCTTTGACGTGACGTTTGACCTTCGGCACACCGTCGTAAATTACTTTCTCCCAGATGATGCGGCCGGTTTGTTTGTCGAGAGAGTAGACGCGCCAGCTATGCTTCGAATTATCGTTGGCAGAAGCTCCCGTGTCCGTGAGCCCGTGCACAAACTCAGAATTTGCGTTGCTGCTGATCGCAGTCGTAACAAAGATGCGGTCTTTCCAAACGATTGGGCTGGAATGACCCAGACCGGGGATCGGAGTCTTCCACAGAATATTGATTGATTTTTCTGCGTCCCAGGTGGTGGGAGGAGTACTGCCATCGCCAACGCCCGCTCCATTTTGTCCGCGAAAAGCCGGCCAGTTCTGCGCGTGGGCCAGCGACGTCGACACGAGGCAGAGTGCCAGCAAGACCAAAATCTTCATAACGCTACTTCTTCTTTTTCTGAATGTAGTCTTTTGCAAACTCGATCAGTTGCGCTTGATTGCGGAGGCCAATGCGATTGGCTTCTTCCAGTGCTTTGTCGTAATCCCAGCCATCACGGAGAACACGGCGAATCATCCAGAAAGCGCCGACGCGAGTGCCCATCGCGCAGTGAATGAAGACTGGTCCATTCTTGAGTTGTTCGTCAGTGAGCTTGAGAAAATCGTCGGCGTCCAACTCGTCCGGTGCGTTCGCGGCAACGGGAATGTTGAAGTAGCTCATTCCCAGTTCCTTCACTGTTGCCTGTTCGCGATCGCCATCATGTTCTTGGTGTGGGCGCAGGTTGATGACAACCTTGACACCGGCTTCTTTGAGCTTGGGAAGGTGTTCGGCCCACGGCTGGCCGCCCGTCCAGACTTGATCGGAGACCTTTAAGAAACGGGGAATGCCGGTGAGTTCACTCATGGCTGCTGTTTTCTCAATCAGCGCCATGTTGCAAACCGGGCAACTGCCCGGCTCGTTATGCACTACACCGTCGTGGCTACATCCGCAGGGAGGACAGACGTACTGCTTCTTCTCTTGCGCTGCCACGCTGACGGCAAACGTGGCCAGGGTCAACGAACCTGCCACCACAAACTCTCTTCGGTTCATAGGATTATCCTTTCGCTCGAGAGTCTAACGACAATGCTCGCGACGGTGACGGTGTTTGCAGCGAAACACTGCTGGGTGGTGGTGAACGGTAGGAACGCAGGGACGAAACGCAGGCAGGTGCGAACTTTTTGAATCCAAAGGGTTCCTGTGCGCGTTTAATTCGTGAAGAAATCAAGAATGGAATCCCTGACCCAAGGAAACACTCATGAAACACTCAATCTTCCTCCTGCTCAGCATCTTCCTCGTTACCTCGGTTGCCGTTGCTCAAAGCAAGAAAGAAAAAATCGAAATCGGTGTCCAGACAACATCGCTGACGCTCTTTGAACCCGAATTCTCCTCATTCGACAGCACGCAGGCCGGAGTCGGCGGCAGAGTAACTTACAACTTTAACCGGTCCATTGCGGCCGAAGCTGAGATCAACTTCTTCCCGCAGAAACAGTTCATCCTTACTGCCGACGGCAGTGCCATCCAGGCTCAATTCGGAGTGAAGGCTGGCAAGCGCTTTGAAAAGTTTGGAATCTTCGGAAAAGTCCGCCCGGGTTTCCTTAGTGTGAATAGAGTGGGCTCGTTGATCCCGGGTCCGACGTTCGCTTTCACGATTGATCGACGTGCGTTCTTCACCCTCAATGCCGGCGGCGTTTTGGAATTGTATCCGTCCAAGAAACTAGTGGTGAGATTCGATGCGGGCGACACAATGGTGAGGCATCCAGCGTTGTTTGGTCAGACCTCAATCCTCGATCCATCTATAAGCCTGATACGTCCGGCAAAATTCAATCATAATTTTCAGTTCACGGCCGGCGTCGCGTTTCGCTTGGGAGAGTTTCCTGATGATGGAAACGTTGACAGTTCAAGTGGTGGGCCAGAACGAACTAGACGATATGAAGTCGGAGCGCAGTTCACGTCGCTGTTTGTAACTCCCGGGGATACACCGGTTCAAGTATCAGTTCCTCGAATGCACGTAGAGCCCGGACTTGGTGGTCGATTCACTTTCAACCTGACCGAGAATATCGCCTTCGAAGCAGAAGGAAACTACTTCACTCGCTTGCGATTCGACTTCCCACAAGGAGGCCACATGTTTCAGGGACAGTTTGGCGGGAAGGTTGGCAAACGATTTGAGCGATGGGGTGTGTTCGGTAAAGCCAGACCGGGATTTGTCGGGTTCACTCGCGTCTTTGATGCTCCCGTGCAGGTGCCGCCAATCTTTCAGACCAAAACGAAGTTTTACCCTTCGATCGACGTTGGCGGAGTGGTGGAGTTTTATATCTCACCGCGGTGGATGGCGCGATTTGATGCTGGAGACACGATGATCCGTTATGCCGAGATCGGGATTCCCGCGTTTGGCTTTCCTTTCATCATCCAGCAAAAAGCGTGGCGACATAATCTCCAGGTTAGTTCCGGAATCGGTTTTCGGTTTTAGCCACAAAGAAGCACAAAAGGACAATAGGTAAAGAGCCGTATCACGTGACAGCCCTCGCATCACGTGCTATCCATAAACCATGCCACGGCTCTGGAATGTAGACGATCAAGCAGCACGACTCGCGGAGTTAACCAGCCAGGATCGCGAGTTGAAGGAAGCTCCGTTGCGTCGCGATGTGCGTTCGCTCGGCCGGTTGTTGGGCGAAGTGTTGAAAGAACAAGTAGGCGACAACTTGTTTTCGGCAGTTGAAGAGTTGCGGCTGTTGCTGATCGAACATCGGGAGTTGCACGCGCAACCGGGACACGACGTCGAGAGCGAGCGACGCTTGATCGAACGCGCGGAGACAATCGTCAGTCATCTGGAAATTACCGAAGCTCATCAGATGGCGAAAGCGTTTGCGATCTATTTCGAGCTGACGAACCTCGCTGAAACTAATCACCGTAAACGTCGCCGTCGCGCTGCCCAAACGTCGCCTGAATTGCTGGCCCAACCTGGATCGTTTCTCGGCACGCTGCGTCGCATGCGTGACGCCGGTATCAGCCAACAGCAAGCACTCGAGTGGCTTGCGAAAATCGAAGTCATACTGGTTTTCACTGCACATCCCACGGAAGTGGCACGCCGCACCGTGTTGTTCAAACGACAACGTATCGCTGCGGAGCTCGAACAACTCGATCGCCTTCCGCTGACTGAAAGAGAATCAGAAAAACACGAACAGGCGATCATTGCGGAGATAACCGCGCTTTGGCAGACGGATGAAGTGCGGCGTCGTCAACCGCGAGTTCGCGACGAGATCAGGATGGGGCTCGACTACTATCCGAGTGTTTTGTTCGAGACGTTGCCGGCGTTGTACGACGAGTTGGCTGACAATTTTCGTGAAGCTTATGGCGAAGAGTTGCCGGCGAATGCGTTGCCGCGGTTGTTGCGGTTTGGTTCGTGGATTGGTGGCGATCGCGATGGTAATCCCCTGGTGACGCCGGCTTGCACGCGCGATGCGTTGCAGATCGCACGCGAAACGATCCTCGGATACTACATCGATCGCGTGAACGATCTGATCTGGCAACTCAGCCCTTCGACTTATCAGGTTTCAATCTCGGATCAACTCAAAGCGGCGCTCAGTAAATATGAAGCGACGGTTACGGCGCCAGATCTCAATCCGAAGCGACATCCCAGCCAGGAAGTCTACCGGCGTTTTCTCGATTATGTGTTGGCGCGTGTGATCCTTGCTCGCGACGAGGCGCAACATGCGAATGCGTATCGGAACGCCGCTGAATTCAGCGCTGACTTGAGTCTCGCGCGGGAAAGTCTGCACGCAAACGGCGGCGAACGAGTGGCGAGGTCTCTGTTCGATCCGTTGCTGCGACAGGTAGACACGTTCGGTTTCCACTTACACACGCTAGACGTTCGTGAGCATGCGAGTGTTCACCACCGTGCCTTGCTTGAATTTGGCAACGTCGCTGCTGCGACTGAGAGTGCGCTTCCGCCGTCTCCGTCAGAGGAGACGGTGAAGTTGCTTGATTCGCTCAGGATGATCGGCGACTTGAAGCACGACTATCCGCTGGAAGCGATTCGTAGTTACGTGATAAGTGGAGCGCAATCCGCGTCGGACGTAACTGCGCTCGTTTCGCTGGCAGAGTTGAGCGGCGTTCGGGTGGCGTCAACCAATGGATCAGATCCGGGTGTGATGCCGGTGCCGCTTTTTGAGTCGATTGAGGACTTACGTAACTGCCCGTCGATCTGCCGGAATTTGTGGACCAGCTCCGACTACGCTCGTCTACTCGACTCGTGGGGGCGACGACAGGAAGTGATGCTTGGGTATTCCGATTCAAACAAAGACGGCGGCATGCTCACCAGCACCTGGGAGATCTTCAAGGCCCATCGGGCGCTGCATCAGGTCGCCGCCGAGTGCAACGTAGCGCTGACGTTGTTTCATGGGCGAGGTGGAACTGTCGGGCGTGGTGGTGGTCCAACGCATCACGCGATCATCGCGCAGCCGCAGGGCGCGTTTACGGGTCACATAAAGATCACCGAACAGGGTGAAGTGATGAATTGGAAGTACTCGGATACGGTGCTTGCGGAGAGAAATCTCGAGCTGATGATTGCTGCGTCGTTGGAGGCGTTGTCGCGTCCGGGTGAGTTTGCGGATTTGGATCGGGAGAGTGAAGCGGCGTTGGAGCGGATGTCTGCGGATGCGTTTGAGTTTTATCGGGAAAAGATCGCTGAGAACGATGAGGTGCTGACTTATTTCGAAGAGGCCACTCCGGTGAAGGAGTTGGAACACATGCGAATCGGTTCGCGGCCGACGCGACGAAGTGGACGGCGTGGGCTCAGTGATTTGCGTGCGATTCCGTGGGTGTTTGGCTGGATGCAGAGTCGTCATGTTGTGCCGGCGTGGTTTGGGGTTGGTTTTGCGCTGGAGCGTTTCTCGACGGAGAGTGCAAAGAATGCGCTGTTGGAGAACCTGATACAGCGGTTTCCATTTTTTAGTGAATTGATCGCGAATGTGGAGATGGGATTGGCGAAGGCTGATTTGTCGATTGCGCGTTTGTATGCCGGGCTCGTTTCGGATGCGGGATTAAGAGAGCGTGTGTTTAGCATGCTGTTCGAAGAGTTTGAGCGGACGAAGGCCGTCGTGCTGAATTTGACTGGACAGTCGACGTTGCTCGAGAAGAATCCGGTGTTGGCGCGTTCGATTCGCTTGCGAAATCCGTATGTCGATCCGTTGAGTTTGATTCAGGTTGAATTTTTGCGTCGCAAACGCAGCGGTGAAGATCACGACAACCTGAACTACGCCCTCGCCGCAACAATCAACGGGATCGCCGCGGGCCTGCGGAACACGGGCTGAAAAAGACCAAGCCAAGGGCGGCCACGGAGGGCCGCCCTTGGCTTGATCCCCTGGAATAAAACAACGAGCGATCTAGTTACACCATAGACGACAGCGTTGTCGTGCGTCATGGGTGGTCCATGACGGCGACATTAAATTCCCTATGGAGAACAGAACATGAAAAGAGCATTTTTATTTTTAGTAATTCTTACCGTGACAGCATCAATCGCTCAGCCTTTATTGCAGATCTCATCGGCCCACACTAAGGTGCGGCACACAATTATCGCCGCCAGCGGCGATGCGGCGCCGGCGGGTGGGAACTACCTTCCATCATCATTTGCTAACGTCACCTTAAATGCACGTCACGACGTCGCTTTCGATGCGAGTGTCGGCACCACAACCGGTGTGTTCGTGGGCGACGGCAAAACCACTTCAACCACCGCCCTCGGAGATAATTTTGGTTCAGTCTCAAACCCATACATCACGCCAAACGGCGATGTGGTGTTCGACGCAAACAACTCCGACACATACCGCAGCAACGGCAAATCAATCGTTCCACTGGTGCGCAATGGTGACCCGGCTCCCGGCGGTGGAATATTGTCGCCCGTCGGTCGCGTTACGAATGACAACGGCGCCATCGCTTTCACCGCATTTGTCAGCGACTCAAACGCCACGCAGGGAATTTTCCGCAGCGACGGTACACAGACAGTCGCCATCGCTCGCGATGATATCAGCCCACCGACAGGTGGCAGCTTCCTGGTGGTTGGTAGTCAGGCACTCAACGATCGCGGCCAGGTTGCGTTTTATTCCGTGATGACCGGTGGAAACTCTGACTATGGTATTTTCCGCGGCGAGGGTCAGGATCTCACGCCGATTTTCGTCGCCAATCAAATCGGACCCGAAGGCGAAACATTCGCAGACTTTAGTAATCCGGTGATCAACAATCACGGTCAAATTGCGGCAACAGTATCATTCACTAATAGTGAAGCGGGTATCTTCGTTCGCGATGAAAGAAACACAACCGCGATTGCGCTCCAGAACCGGCCGGCGCCAAAAGGCGGCAACTATAGCGGCCAGTTTCTGTCACCGACGAGACTCAACGATCAAGGCGAGGTAGGCTTCGCAACAAGATTGACTGGTGGCACGAGCGCGAACGGTATTTTTCGAGGAGACGGCAAGAGCACGACCGCCATTGCTCTTAGTGGAACGAACGCGCCGGGAACAACCGGAACATTCGCAACCTTCCGTGACTTTCAACTTCTGAACAACGGTCGCATCGTGTTCATCGCCACCTTGACTGTCGGCGTGGGTGGTGTGAACACCTCGAACAACGTTGGGATCTGGGTCGGCACGTCGGATGAGGATCTTCAGCTCGTGGCTCGATCTGGCGACATCATCAACGGGAAAGTGCTGACACGCCTTCCTCAACTTCCTCAAAGTAATCAGCTCGATATAAATGAGAACAGCGTGGTTTGGGTCGGAACCTTCGGCATCGCGAAGGCCGTTATCCTCTCACGCGTTCTTGGCAACAACGACGTAGAGTAAAAACAATCTGACCGTGGCTGTTCGCGAATGCGGACCGCCACGGTCAGAGTGCATTTACTACAACGTTGACGCTCAACGTTTCTTTTGCCTGACCTTTATAGATGCCACGTGTAGGCGGGATATCCGAATAATCGCGACCGACGCCGAGCCGGACATGATTCATCGTCTGTAGACAATTGTGGGTAGGGTCAACCGAAAGCCAGGCGTTGTTATTAACAAACGCATCAATCCATGCATGTGAGGCGGCGTTGTCGTTTGTTTCGGGCGACACGCCGGCCTTCGGGTTGTAGAGATATCCACTGACGTATCGCGCCGGAATATCGATCGAGCGACATGCCGCCAGCATGATATGAGCAAAGTCCTGGCACACCCCTCTTCCCAAACTGAGTGCTTCAGCCGCAGTAGTCTTAACGTCAGTTACGCCGGCTTCGTATTGCAGTGAAGCCCGCAACGCATTCATCAACGCGAGCACAGTAGCAGTTGCGTCTCCCTGGACCACATGACTTGATGCAAGCGAACGAATGTGATCGTTTGGCGCGGTATAAGCACCCTCGGCAAGGTAATCAAACTTCTCCAACGGCGACAGCTCACGGTGATAATCAGCGAAAGTTTGACTTAGATGAACGTCGCTGGTGGCTTTGACGACTACTCGATTGTGCGAGTGCAGAGTATCGAAATAGTGAACCGCATTCCCATAGCGATCCGTGTACTGCATTACTTCGCCTATCGGTTCAGTGACGAGGTTGAATCGCAGGCATCGTTGCCCCTGTCCATCGACGGGCCGCAAGCGCAATTCCGTGTAACGCTCGCTAATTGCCTGCTCGTAGGCGAATGTCGTGGTGTGCTCGATTCGAAGTTTCATCGCTATTGCTGTTGTTGCGCGTGCTGCCTCGCGGTTGCTTGAGGCGGCAGAATGAGTTGCGTGTTGAAGTAAGTACTACCTATCTCATCTCCGACTCCGTTCAAACGATAAAGCAAGCTATCGAGATACGGATGCATGTTGTGGTTCAACAGATCGTTGATTTCAAGATAGCCCAGTTCCGAACAGACGCGGCCCAACGCACGCTGTGGCGAAAGTAATTGTCGCGGTGATGCGGGATCGCCGGAAATGAGATTTACCGATCGCAGCGCGCGTTGCAGGCAATAAGAAACGGCGCGCGGAAATTCCTGACTCAACAACAAAAACTCCGTTACACGTGCAGGAACTAGCTGCGAGCCCGGCGATTTCCGAAATGCCTCAAAGGCACTGCACGAACGCAACATCGCCAGTAGTTGCAGCGAGACTTCCGGGCCTTCGCTTAGATTGTTTACTGACGAATACTTGACGTCGATGATGCGGACGGTTTTGTCGGCGCGTTCCAAATGTTTGCCGAGCTGAATGAACTCGTACGCTTCTCCGTGAGTCATCGTTTCGTTGGTGATGCCCTGGAACGCCTGTGAGCCATGCCGAATCTGATCGAAGAAGTCGTACGGTCCGCGAGCGCTCGTTTCCTGCTTGATATCGCGCACGAGGAAATAGAGACGATTTAAATGTTCCCACATCTCGCTGCTGATTTGTTCGCGCACGCTGCGCGCGTTTTCTCGAGCCAGCCGGATGCAGGTAGTGACTGCGTTTGGATTACTGGGATGCCATAGCAGAAAACCACTCACGGTTTTGGCATTGAACTCGTCAAACTGTTCGGCAAAGAGTGGTCCATCACCGGTGATATCGATGATCCGGCGCCACGAATCCTCAGAGTCCTGGACTCTGGAATCAAGCAGAGTGTTGAAGTTCACGGTCAGAATCCGCGTGATATCTTCAGCACGTTCGATGTACCGCGAGATCCAGTAAAGCGTGTCGGCTACTCTTGAAAGCATGATCTAATCGTTCAAGACCCAGGTGTCTTTGCTGCCTCCGCCCTGGGATGAGTTGACCACCAGCGATCCGGCGCGCAACGCCACGCGCGTCAAACCGCCCGGTACGAGCGTTATCTTTTCACCACAGAGAATATACGGACGCAAATCGACGTGACAGCCATAGAGCTGTCCTTCGAGATAGGTTGGGTGCCGGCTTAGTCTGACAATGGGTTGGGCAATGAAGTTGCGCGGATTGGAAATTATTAAGTCACGAAACGTCTCGCGTTCTTTCTGCGAAGCGTGTGGTCCAACCAGCATGCCGTAGCCCCCACTCTCGTTCACCGACTTAACGACCAGCGATTCCAGGTTGTTGATAATGTAGTTGCGCTCTTTGTCGTTTGTCGCCAGGTAGGTAGGCACGTTCTGGAGTATTGGCTCTTCACTGAGGTAATAACGGATCATCTCCGGGACATATGCGTAAACTGCCTTGTCGTCTGCGACTCCGGTGCCGACCGCATTTGCGAGCGTCACATTGCCGGCGCGCCATGCATTGAACAGTCCGGCGCAACCTAACATGCTGGTCGAATCGAAAGACAGCGGATCCAGAAAGTCGTCGTCGATACGACGGTAAATGACGTCGACCGGCTGTAGACCCTTGGTCGTCCTGGTATAGACGCGGTTGTCGTGCGCCACGAGATCTCGACCTTCGACAATCTCTATACCCATCTGACGGGCAAGAAACGCGTGCTCGAAATAGGCTGAGTTGTAGATTCCCGGTGTTAACAGGACCACCACCGGATCGGGATTGTCGTGCGGCGCAACTGATCGCAGTGTGTTTAGTAATTCCTGCGGGTAATGTTCGATTGCCCTGACGCCGTAACTATGAAACAAAGTGTTAAAGGTACGTTTCATCGCCTGGCGATTTTCAAGCATGTAGCTGACGCCTGACGGCGAGCGCAGATTGTCCTCCAACACAAAATAATTACCCTTGTCGTCGCGCACCAGATCGGTGCCGATCACGTGGGCATAAATATTTCTGGGGACAGTGACTCCGATCATCTCGCGCCGGAAATGTTTCGCGTTGAAGACGAGTTCCGGGGCGATGATCTTGTCTTTGAGAATTCGCTGGTCGTGATAGATGTCGAAAAGAAACTGATTGAGCGCGGTTACTCGTTGCGTCAAGCCGCGCTCGACCAGCGCCCATTCCGACGCCGGAATAATGCGCGGAATCAAATCGAACGGGAAAATGCGCTCGATGCCTTCAGCCTTCTGGCTGTAGACCGTGAAGGTGATTCCCTGATAGAGGAAAGAAATATCTGCGTTACTTCGTCTCTCGTTGAAAGCTTCCGCCGACATGCCAGTGAGGCGGGTGTGTAACAGACGATAGTGTTCGCGCGCCTCGCCGTTCGGCAAGAACATCTCGTCGAAAAAGTCCGACACTTCATAGCGATCCATCAAGCTGGGCTGGGCCAAGGACGGCTGGTCGGTCATGGCGGTAGGATAACAGATTCCGTATCCACAGATTACGCAGATTGCTTAGTATAAATCTGTGTAATCCGTGGATAAGATCAATCAGCGCAGGCGACCTTGTTGATGCGCCAACCGGAAGCTGTTTTGATCAGCGTCAGGTTTATCTTGATCTTGTCAGTTTCACCCGATGGCAGGGTCACTGTTTCAGTGGCGCTGTTGTTTTTGATCTCTGGCGTGCTGATGGTGAAGTTTTTCTCCCAGCCGGTGTCCCAGTCCTGTGCGCAGATAAAAATGTCCGCATCCATGCGACGGATCAACCGTGGAGCGTTCGCGTAAAGCTGTGGCGTCAAATACTTCAATGCAGTCGTTCGTTGTTTCAGTGGATTCATGTTGTCCTGGCTGAGCTGATGTAAATACCAGGAATAAAAGCCGCGCGCGACAGCGTCAGGCGTCGCCGGCTGTTGCGCTCCTGCAGGAATTGAAAGAAACGCGACTACCAAAAATAGGACCACGGTTGTTTGTCGAGATAGATTGCGCAATTGGGGTTTCCTCGCAGTTTTATTAGCACAAACTTGAGCGGATCATACGTCAAACTCACTGAGCGTAATAGCCCGGACGCGTGCGCGCTACCAGATCCGGGTGGTTTGCGATCGAAACCTGTACCCAGCGCCAGCTACCATCACGCGTGGTGTTCGTAGGTTTGTACCCGAGACTGTAAACCTTGCCGAGATCGTTGATTACCTGTTCGTAGACGCCGTTGAGGTCCGACAACTTACGCGCGCGATAATACGAACCACCACTCTCCTGCGCCAGCAAGTTAAGCGTGCGACGTGCGTTCTCATATCCCTGTTTGTCGAATGGGTTTCCGTAGTCTTGTTCGGTATCAAGATAAATCGGGACGATGAGTGTATCGGTCTGCCGCACTTGCTCGAGTAGATCGGCGAAAGTGATCTTGGAACCGCGCATCGAAACGCTGATCAAAGCTCCGTCAACGCCGTCGCTGATCAACACTACGGCGCGACGTCGTTCCAATGACTTTGGACCAACGACGTTGTCGAGCGTAAATTTGATCGCATCCCACACGTTCGATCCGCCGATGCCTTCCATGTTCGCCACACTGGCTGCGAGTTTGGCGCGATCCAAGGTGAGCGGTGAGACGATGTTTGCTGTGTCTGAGAAAGTCACGATAGCGAGCCGATCCTCGGGACGCGCCGCTTCTATGAACCGCAGCGTCGATTTCTTGATCAGGTCGCGTTTGTCGGCCGTAGATCCTGACAGGTCAACCAGCAGCACGAGATCGAACGGTACGTCAGTCGAAGCAAAGAAACTCACCGTCTGTTCCTGGTTATCTTCCTGTACCCGGAAATCTTCCTTCGTTAACGAACCGACAAACATCTTCAACTTGCTGTTGAAGACGCTGACGTTAACATTCACCAGATTCGTTTCCGTTTTGATAACGTCGTCCGGATCTACTTCATTCGGATTTAGGTTGGTGGCGCCGATCGCTTTCGTCAGCGACTCTGCTAATTGTTTCGAGAGCTGGCTTGACGGTGGTTGTCGTGCTTTGATGAGCGGCTTACCGTATGAGCGTTCGAGTCCTTTGATGTAGAGATCGATCGACGACAGTCCAAACTCCGCTCGCCGTGCATCAAGGTTTGCCACGTCTTCAATCGGATAGAGAACCAGAAAACCGCCTTTACTGACGGCTTGCGTGCCGAATAGTTGTTTCATGCCGGCACTGACGCGCAGTCGATCGTACAGTCCGGCAAACTCGCGCTTCTGAATCGGATCTTTTTTTATGGCGGCGACGATTACAGGCAGCAAGTCGCGTTGCAGTTCGAAAGTGCCGGCGTTTTTAAGAATCTGAAACGTCGCAAAGACACCGTCTTCACCGACAGTCGCGGTGAGGGGCCAGCCATTCGTCTTTAACAACTGGCAGAGTTTTGCACTATGTTCCGCGTAAGTTTTGTGAAGCTTTTCCTGGTCTGACTTCTTGGCCTGATCTTTCCCGACTACTTCCTGAAGCAGCTCGCGTTGCTTGTTGGCCATCTTAAACAGTTCTTCGACGACCTTTTTGTTCGGGATCGTAGGTGGTGAATCGATGCGTGAGAGCATCTGTTTCACATCGTCCTGGGTGACGCATGATTGCGCTTTAGTGACGCTCGAGCAGGAAACGAATAAGAGCAGAGTAAATACGACAAACTTCATTCCGCTCTATTTTTAACACGAAATCTTCAATAAAGAAGGCCTATCCACAGATTACACAGACTAATTTAATAGAATCTGTGTAATCTGTGGATAATGAGACTTATGACGAAACGCAGAAACGTCCTGACAATGGTGGAAGATGTCCTCATCTGGTCCATACCAGGGATTGTCCAGTGTTACCAGAACTTCCAGATCTTCGTCGCTCATGTGAACCTCCCGTTGTTATGCCGTTTGAGTGTTCGACTGTTCTTTCTTTATGAACTCGAGCAGATCTGCGTTGATGAGATCCTTGTGAGTCGAGCACATGCCGTGCGGCAACCCCGGATAAACTTTCAACGTGGCGTCGGGCACAATCTTTGACGAGACGAGGGCCGTGATACCGATTGGCACGATCTGATCGTCATCACCATGCAGTATGAGTGTCGGCACGTCGAATTTTTTCAGATCTTCTGTGAAGTCGGTCTGCGCAAACGCCTTGATGCATTCGTAGGTAGCCGGCAGACTGGCCATCATCGATTGCAAGAGAAAACTATCAAGCAAGCCTTGCGATACTTTTGCGCCGGGCCGGTTGAAGCCAAAGAAGGGAACGCGGAAGTCAGTCATAAACTGATTACGATCGGCTTGGATGCCGGCGCGCAATCCGTCAATCATTTCAATCGGCAAACCATTCGGATTCGCTTCCGTCTTTTGCAACAACGGTGGGACCGCGCTGATCAGGACCGCCTTCGCGACGCGTTTCGTACCGTGACGACCGATGTAACGAGTCACTTCACCACCGCCGGTCGAGTGGCCCACGTGAATCGCGTCTTTAAGATCGAGTGATTCGACAAGCGTCGCAAGATCGTCGGCGTAAGTGTCCATGTCGTTGCCGCCCCACGAATGGCTCGAGCGGCCGTGACCCCGACGGTCATGGGCGATACAGCGATATCCATTCGACGCGAGGAAGAACATCTGATCCTCAAAGGCGTCTCCACTCAGCGGCCAGCCATGACTGAAAACGATTGGTTGACCTGTGCCCCAGTCTTTGTAGTAAATCTGCGTGCCATCTTTTGTAGTAATAAAACTCATTGACGTTTCTCCTTTAGGAATCGATCTAGACTGTTTTCGCAGCGGCGGCGACGGCAGTAGACCGTGCCAGCCAATCGTTGTAGTTAGTTGGACCGAGTTGCGCTTCACCGGCAGGAACCAGGGTGCGTTCGGCTAAGACGGCGCCGAAGTAACGCGCTTCAGGATCGATCACGACTTCGCGTGGATCGTTACGTGCGCTTAGGCCGCGTCGCACAAAGTCATCGAAACGAAACTGTTCTGGGCCGGCGATCTCGACGGTCCCATTCACGGGTGCTTCGACGGCAACTTTGGTGACCGCACTGGCGACATCGTCAGCCGCCATAGGTTGGATCAGTACATGCGAGATGCGAACCGTGTTGCCTTCGGTGGCTGAGTCGGCGATGCCTTTAACAAACTCGAAGAACTGCGTGGCGTGGACGATCGAATAAGGAATGCCGGAGTCCTTGATCAAATTTTCCTGGGCCAACTTGGCGCGAAAGTACGGAATCTCCGGAGTGCGCTCGGTGCCCACGATTGAAAGCGCCACGTGATGCTTCACTCCCGCCGCGTTTTCCGCAGCGAGCAGGTTGCGAGTCGACGTCTGGAAGAAGTTCATGACTGCGGTATCTTCGAAAGACGGTGAGTTTGAAACGTCAATCACTACGGAAGCGCCGGCGAGAACTTCGGCCAATCCCTCGCCCGTGAGCGTGTTGACTCCGGTATTAGGTGACGCTGCCACCGCCTCGTGTCCTTGCGCAGTAAGATTTGCGACAACTTTTGATCCGATCAGACCAGTTCCACCGATAACGACGATTTTCATTTTGGGTAAATCTCTCCTTTCGTTCTTAACTGTTTGAGTTCGCATTGTGTTTGACGCTAAGACCAGCCGAGGATCGGATTTGTGACACGTTAACTGTTGCATTTTTGTTACTGAAATTGGATGTCACAGATTGCACTTCTGCTCGGTCTTATACAATCGGTCTTCGTGCAATCACTCGTTTAAGAATCCCGCTCACGACAGTGAACGGGATTTGAAACACTCAACTTTCGACTAGACAGCTTATGAATATCCGATACGAATGTCGTATTATTGGCCCATGGAAACCAATGCGCCTGATGATGGACTTTCAGACTTTATCAGTGTGCGTCCTCGCTTGTTCGGCATCGCATATCGCATGCTGGGGAGTGCGGTCGAGGCGGAGGACGTCGTTCAGGATGCGTGGATGAGGTGGCAGACAACCGATCGCAGTGTCGTGGAGAATCCGGCTGCATTCCTCGTGACTACGACGACGCGTCTCGCCATTAACGTCAGTGAATCGGCGCGCACTCGTCGCGAAACGTACGTTGGACCATGGCTCCCGGAGCCAATCGACACGAGCGAAGATCCTCGTTTGGGAGCAGAACGCGGCGAGGCATTGGAATTGGCCGTGCTCTTACTGCTGGAGAAGCTGCCGCCGACCGAACGCGCCGCATATACGCTTCGTGAAGCGTTTGATTATCCCTACCGCGAAATCGCCGACATCCTTCAAACTACAGAAGCGAACACGCGTCAACTCGTTACTCGCGCCCGCAAACATATCGCTGACGGGCGTCGGGCTTCCGTGAGCAATACCGAACGCAGCCGTTTCCTCAATGCCTTCATCTCCGCGGCTCGCAACGGCGATCTGTTGGGACTTGAAACGCTCTTCGCCTCGGACGTCGTTTCAATGTCGGATGGCGGCGGATTTGTACGCGCGGCACGCAATCCGGTGGTTGGTCGTGAGCGTGTGGCGAAGTTCATATCCTCGGTGCAGTGGTTCTGGACCGGCGTTAAAGTCGACGAAGTCGAGGCAAACGGACAACCCTGTGTGCTTATTTCTCGCGGTGGCGATGCGGTTGTTGTCGTAGTCGTCGACGCGTCAGACGACGGTATCAATCAGATCTGGTGGTTGATGCGACCGAGCAAACTCAGAGCGATTGCTCCGGCATTATCGAAACTGGGCCAGCAAAGCTCGTCATGAACAGATCGATTCAAATTCTTTCGATCCTTTTCATACTGGCATTCGCGTCAGTCGTCAGTGCCTGGCCAACTCCACGTGGGAATCTCAAGTTTGATGAATACGGGCGATATCAAGCTTAAAGACGAGCAGGCGTGGCTCGATAATTTTGGAAAATTCCGCTGATTAAAAACCATTTGTCACAGGATGGCGCCGCGTTCGGACACGGATCCGTAATCAATCTGTGCAATCCGTGGCTAAATATTTTCTACTAACTAATTCGATATGGTAATCTCGCGGCATGAGCGTTAGATATAGTGTGATTCCGTGGCTAGATGGGACTTGGCGTGTTAGGCGATACGGCGCCAATCGTGCAACGAGTGCGCATCTCACACAGCGTGAGGCTATCGAAAAAGCACGCAAAATGGTCAAGAAAGATTCTACTGGCGGTGATCTCGTCATCCACGGCGTTGACGGAACTGTCAGGAGTTGGACTACCTACGGGAAAAATCCTTACCTTCCACGTGAGCGATCACGTGTGAAGTAACCAGTTGATCCCGGGCGACCTCATCCGCCACCTATGACAGAAAAAGTACCAAATAAATTTCGGTCCAGTGTATTCATTAACTGTCCTTTTGACGAAGAATACAAACTGCTGCTCCAACCAATGTTGTTTACCCTCGTGTATGTAGGGCTATTCCCCAGGCTTGCGTCAGAGAAGTCTGACTCGCTTGAACAGCGTATCGAAAAGATCCTGCGTCTTATTAAGGAATGCAAATACAGCATTCACGATTTATCGCGGCTCAGATCTCAAAAGGCGATGGAAATCTCGAGATTGAATATGCCCTTTGAGTTGGGCATCGACTATGGATGTCGGCGAATTGCGAAAAACTACTTGTGTACAAAGCGAAGTCTAATTTTAGAGAAGACACCATACGACATACAGAAGGCGCTTTCAGATCTAAACGGAGCAGACATAAAGTCTCATAACAATCGCCCGGTGCAAGCTGTTCGCGCGCTGCAACATTGGTTGATTGAGACTGTGGGTCTTAAAGACATTGAGAGCCCGTCAATCATTTGGGCCAAATACACTGAATTTGACTCCGATTTCTATAAACGTCATAAAGCCCAGGGCTACACGAAGCGCGATTTGAGAGTGATGCCAGTTCCGCAGTACATAAGATTCATCAAGCAATGGGTTGCTTCCAACCGCATACAGGCATTGATAGAAAAAAGCTAAACCGTGAACCGTTCCCGTTCGTTATCGTTCGGCAGGACTGTTCCAAAATATGACCACCACAGACACATGTCTTCAGACCGAAAACCTGACGAAGCGGTTTGGCGCACGTACTGCCGTTGACCGTCTCACCATGCGGGTGGAGTGGGGTGACATCTACGGTTTTCTTGGTCCAAATGGAGCCGGGAAGTCAACTACGTTAAGGATGTTGCTCGGATTAATAAGGCCAACGTCGGGCGTGATCAAATTTCCAGCGCGTGAGTCGAGTTGGGAGTACATGCGGGCGCGCTCGCGCATAGGCGCGATAGTCGAGACGCCGGCGTTTTACGATAACTTTTCCGGGCGGAGGAATTTGCAATTGCTGGCTTCGTTGTCGGGAGGGGTTGACGCAAAACGCGTGGATGAAGTCCTGGATATCGTCGGCCTGCGCGAGCGTGGGAGAGATCCGGTGCGCGTGTATTCATACGGGATGCGTCAGCGTCTAGGAATTGCGCAAGCTCTCTTGCCCACGCCGGAACTCATCATTCTCGATGAGCCCACAAATGGTCTCGATCCGCAGGGCATACAGGAAACACGTCAACTCATCCGGCGGTTAAGAGATGAATTCAGGTTGACTATCTTGTTGTCGAGTCACTTATTGACGGAGGTAGAGCAGGTCTGCAACCGAGTGGGGATCATTCATGAAGGGCGTTCGCTTTATGAAGGCGCTCCCGAAGAACTGCTGGCGCCTGCAAGCCGGTTCAACGTCCGCGTCGACGATTCGTCCGCAGCCGCTGCGGTATTGACCAAAGAACTCGGCATACCAGTTAACAAAAACGGCGCGGGCCTTTTGCGCATCGATACTGATCCTGATCGCATTCCTGCACTAAACGCCGCTCTTGTTGCACATGAGATCAACGTTTACGAACTGACTCCGATCAAGGAAACTCTCGAAGAAGCATTTCTTCGTTTGATTGAGAATGGACCTTCGAGCGCCAGTCAGACATCTCTGGAGAAATCATAAAACACGCGGAACAGATTTCCGTCCAAATCGCTGGCGGTGAATTCGTGCAACTTCCACGGTTTCGATTCCGGCGGGGAGAGAATTCGTGCGCCAGCGGCATTCCAGATCGCGCACTGCTCGTCAACCCTTTCCTTGCTTTCGAAGTTGAGCCAGATCAACACCGGTCCAACGTTGCCGTAGTGCGCGCGAAAGTCAGCGGTGGTGAGGAACATTCGGCATTGACCGTTTGAGATTCCCGCGATGCCACCGTCGGCGCCTCCCCAGTCGACGTTGAAGCCGAGTTTATTTTGGTAGTAATCCAGCGCCGTGTTCATGTCCGTCACTGGTATCTCAGGCACTGCCGCGGGAAATTCAGGCTTCATCAACGTTCCTCACACGATCGAGAGTTCACGACTCAAGGCCTGGGCCAGCAAATCGACTGCTTCTCTGGTTTGAACCGCCAGGCGCAGGTATCGCTCGGACGAACCAATCTTATTGCTACATTCTCGCACCATCAAACCATAGTGTTGCAGCAATCGATCTCTAAGCTCGCGACCTTGTACACCGTGCGGCAACTCAACATAGAGAAAATTCGCCCGTGAAGGAAACACTCTGAGGCCGTGAATTCGTTCGAGTTGGTTCAGCATGTACATTCTGTCTTGTGCGACGAGGGCCAGGCTTTGCCGGAATTCATCTCTAAACTCCGACATGCTTTTCAGTATATACGCAGCCAATCCGTTGATATTCCAGAACGGCAATTGAGATCTGAGCCGATCCGCGGCACGGGCATTCATGGCCGCGTAGCCGAGACGAACTCCATGCCAACCCAACGACTTCCCAAGGCTCTTAACCACCACCAGATTCTCAGCTCTCGAGATCAAGTTCACTGCGCTTTCAAGATCCGCAAAGTCGAGAAACGATTCGTCAATTACGATAAGTTCTACTTGCGGCAAACTGAGTACAAGCTCTTCGATCTCGGCAGCCTCAAACCACGCCCCGGTGGGGTTGTTTGGATTTGAGATCACCAACATTCGCACCTCAAGCTTAGCGGCCTGCGAAACTATTTCCGGAATCTCGATACGAAAATTCTTCCGAATATCGTGTTTGATCGTGTGGAGCGGAATGCCGAG
The DNA here is from genome assembly GCA_035694465.1 of Pyrinomonadaceae bacterium. Lineage (GTDB taxonomy): Bacteria > Acidobacteriota > Blastocatellia > Pyrinomonadales > Pyrinomonadaceae > PSRF01. Next base: position 22,856 of record DASSFI010000033.1, read on the forward strand.
TTCGTTCGGCAAGTCCGTCCAACGGCTAAACGTGGGGATTGGGGTCAGTATTGGACCACGAGTAAGGTGGCACAGACGAGTAATGATTTCGGTCGAACCATTTGCCGGCACGATGCATTCAGGCGGAACGGCGGCAATTTGCGCAATGTATTTCGCATGCACCTCAGCGTAGTCAGGATAGTAGCGAAGGATCTCGGGCAGACGCTCGGTGATGCGTTGGACCATCTGTGGTGGCGGGAAATGCAGATTGACCGGAATACAGAAGTCGAGCAGTGGACCATCGTGAACCGCGCTTTCCTTCACCGAAAAAAAGGATGGGTTATGCGACGGTACGTTGAAGAGATCTGCGACTGTAGTGTTGCTCATATGGACTCTCCGTTAATTCGACGTACAAACAGGGAATTTCTTCCGTCGAAGTGGTTATTTATTTGTTTCAAACGAACGGAGAGAGTGAGCAACGCTGGTAAATGAACGGGTGATAGACCATCGACTTGCACATAAAAATGCTACAATGCGCTCTGGCCTATGATTGTCTAACAAAAGTTGCTGTGAATGGTGTGAACTGAGACTCGCTTGCGCGTCGTTGCAATAGGAGTGTCTTCACCAGCACCGCAGTAACTTCTCCAACCTCATTCAAATACAACGTTCATAAATTCGCTGGTTGCAGTTTGACCAACTTCGCAGCCGCATTTTTCGTTGGAGAAAACCGTCATGGATCTGACAAGCATTGGCTGGTGTGAGTTTTTCGAGACTAATTTTGAATCGTATGCGGCGAGAGGTTGTTCGGCCGGCCGGGTCGCGACTGAACACAAGAACCTCTATCGCGTCTACACTGAACACGACGAAGTGTTCGCGGAAATATCCGGCAAACTCCGGCATGAAACCGTGAGTCGTAGTGCGTTGCCGTCGGTAGGCGACTGGGTGGTGATCCGCTCTCGACCGGAAGGTGGCAGAGCAATAATTGATGCAGTGCTGCGGCGCCGGACGAGTTTCGCACGCAAGATTGCCGGTTCGCGAACTGAGGAACAAATCGTCGGCGCAAATATCGACACTGTGTTCCTGCTCACATCGTTGAATCAGGATCTCAGTTTGCGCCGGATCGAGAGATACCTCCTGGTCGCGTGGGAGAGTGGCGCGAGTCCGATTATCGTTTTGAGCAAGTCGGATCTCTGCGAGCGGCTGGCTGATGCGATTGCTGAAGTGCAATCGGTTGCTCGTGGTGTACCGGTCCATGCGGTCAGCGTTATCAGTGGCGCCGGTCTTCAGGAACTCGCGCCGTATTTTAGACGCGGGCAGACAGTTGCGCTGCTGGGTTCGTCGGGTGTCGGCAAATCGACTCTGGTGAATCATCTGATTGGAGTCCATCGCTTAAAAGTGCAAACAGTGCGAGAGCAGGATGATCGTGGACAACATACGACGACTCATCGCGAGCTTGTCTTGCTGCCGAATGGCGGACTCGTGCTTGATACTCCCGGCATGCGTGAATTGCAGTTGTGGGAAGGCGATGAGAGTTTGCAGTTGGTCTTTGATGATATCGAGGCGCTGGCTGAACGTTGTTACTTTAGTGACTGCCGTCATCAGGACGAGCCACGGTGTGTGGTCCGTGACGCTCTAGCGGCAGGAATGATCGATGCTGACCGGTACGAGAGCTACCAGAAATTACAGAAAGAGTTGAAATACCAGGCGCGGAGAAAAGATAAACTTTCTGAGATTGTTGAGAAGAAGAAGTGGAAGAAGCTGTCGCGACTCGCAACTGAGCGGGCGCGACTGAAGCGACACCGCGAGTGACCCGCCGCACATCGCGACAGCATGCTAATTATGATTTATCCAGAGCTACGGAGTTGGGAAAACGCCTTCTGCGACGATCACGTATTTTGAGCCTCGCGGCGCCGATGGATCGTAATTGGGAAGGGCAAACTTAGTTAACCCGTCACCTCCGAAAGTCGTGCCGAGGAGTGAGAAGAGAGCGACGTGACCGGTGATATTTAGCAGCCGTCCATCACAGGGGAGGCATTCCTTCGGGACAAAGTTGTAAGGCACAAGCAGGATTTCGCCGAGATAGTGGGCCATAGTTTCTCCTTAAGTGTCGTGAGAGCGTGCGCAGCGCCGAAAGCACGGAATATGATAGCCTTTGTCGCTGCGCAGAATCACTTCCAGGTATCGAGCACAACTAATGCGAACAGTTTCAACGCCGGAAGTTCAGATCACTGAGCCCTCCACTGTCGCGCAAGGAAATCTACTGCAACGACTGTATGCGGCGCTGTTCAAGCCGGTCGATATCTCATTCCTCGTTTTCTTTCGCATCGTCTTCGGTGGCATCACGCTGTGGGAAGTTTATCGCTATTTCACGCACGGCTGGATCGCGCGTTATTTCGTCGATACTGACCTGACCTTTCCTTACTATGGTTTCAGTTGGGTAAAGCCGTGGCCGGGTAGCGGGATGTACATTCACTTCGCCATACTCGGTGTCGCGGCCGCATGCGTGATGGCAGGATTCCTCTATCGCTTCGCGACGCCGGTCTTCTTTCTGGCCTTCACATACTTTTTCCTGCTGGACCAAACACGTTATCTGAATCACTTCTACCTGGTCTGCCTGATCGCTTTTCTGATGTGTTTTTTGCCGGCAGAACGGGCGTTTTCAATCGATGCGCTACTGCGTCCGAAGATCCGCTCAGACGTAGTTCCCGCGTGGACGTTGTGGTTACTGCGAGCGCAAGTGGGCATACCATTTTTCTTTGGTGGCATTGCGAAACTAAATCGCGATTGGCTATTTGGCGGCGAACCGATGCGATCGTGGTTACTTCCTTTGACGAAAGTGCCGGGTGGCGGCCCGATCTTTACGGCTGACTGGGTCGTTTACGGATTTGTGATCGGCGGCTTGCTGCTCGATCTATTCGTGGTGCCGCTGTTGATCTGGCGACGCACGCGTCCTTTTGCTTTTGCGGCTGCAGTCGTTTTCAATCTCATCAACGCCGTGATATTCGACATCGGTATCTTCCCGTGGCTGATGTTGGGCGCGCTGCTCATTTTCTTTCCACCCGATCTCGTGCGTCGCTTCGCGCGAGCGTTCATGTCGTCAGGAGAAGAGTCTCAAGACGACGCTGCACCGATAACAAAAGCAATTCCGGAAACAAGCAGTTGTCCGACATTAACTTCGTCGCAGAAACTTACTGCCGGACTACTGGCGGCTTACATGGCGGTGCAGATTCTTTTTCCACTTCGTCATCACCTCTACCCAGGCGATGTGAGTTGGACCGAAGAGGGACACAATTTTTCGTGGCACATGAAGTTGCGGACAAAAGAAGGCGACGCAATCTTTACTGTTTACCATCCCCAATCCGGGCAAACATGGACCATCAATCCGGACGACTATTTAAGATCTCATCAGGCGGTGAAGTTGACAAAGCCGGACCTGATCTTGCTCTTCGCACACCATCTTGCCGAAGAGAAACGGCGTGAAGGCTACGACAATGTCGAGGTACGAGCTCGGGTGATGGTCTCGCTCAATGGCCGTCAACCGCAGTTGCTGGTAAACCCGGAAGTCGACCTGACTAAAGAACAGATGAGCCTGTTACCGGAGCGCTGGATAGTTCCGCTCACAACGCCACTCAGAACGCGTTCCGACCACAAAGTTACAGCCGCAGATGTCGTCGAATGAACATGGAATGCGTCCATCCGCAAGTTGCGCAAATGTTCACGCTGCAGCTTTGAGGCTCAGGATTATTGCGCGTTCACCTGCAAAAGGTAAGCTAATCCGCGTTTTTCCGCGTAAATCTGCGGCTAAAAATTTCCTTGCGGAGGCGTGTCTACAACGGTTAATTTGAATCATGATCACCTTTCCTCGATTGATCCTGATCATCACTTTCTTCTTCCCGATTCAAGCAGTCGCGGCCAGTCCATCGCTCGATGAACAGTGGCTCGATGGTGCATCCGGATACAATCTCGCCATCGAGTTACAGCGCGAGTAAAGGTTCCTCTCATCGTGTATTTCTACACCGACTGGTGCCCTTACTGTCACGAACTTGACGCCTCGTATTTCCCGAATCCAGCAGTGCAAGACTACCTCCGTGGTGTAGTCAAAGTTCGCATCAATCCTGAGAATGGTCCGGCCGAACGCGAAATTGCAGATCGGTTTACCGTCACCGGCTATCCGCGGTTTTACGTCATTCGCACCCCAACTGCCGTTCCCAGAAATCTTCAGCCATTCAGACGTGGCGGCGTTCATCTCACTCCGGAGCAGTTCGCGCTCTCATGTCAGCAGTTTGCTCCGGTGACGGTGCGAAAGGCTACGCCGTCTCAGATGTTGGTTAATCCAACCGCGCCAACCCTGCGGAGCTCAAAAGGTAGCTCGACTTCGGCTCCAGTAATCGTCAGCGATGCGACACTGCCTTCGCTCGAAATCGTTCTTCAGTTCCATAAATCGTACTTCCAGTCTTTGATCATATTTGATCGCCAGTAATCCTTTCATAACGTTATCGCATGTTCTGAATAACCAACCCCGCTAGCTATAGCGGTCTAATAAAAACGTTACCATTCAGTCTTCACATTCGGCCTTGAGGTCTGTTTGTGTGTGCTGATCGGTAGCGAAATCAATCAAGAGGGAAGAGAGAATGACAAAATTATCAAGAGCACTCGGTGCGGCGATGCTCTGTCTGGGACTGTTGGTAACAGGCAGTGTGATGGCAAAGCAGGATCCGGCCATGCCGGCCAAGGATTCGCCCAAAAAGGCAGAAAAAGCCCAGACAAGTACGCTCAATGGGACGGTATCGGCAGTTACTGATTCGGCGTTAACGATCGTCGACTCCGCAAAGGCCGAGCATGTTCTCGCGGTGACAAGTGAAACGAAAGTGACCAAGAGTGGAAAGGATGCAACTCTTGCTGATGTTAAGGCGAACGACGTCGTGACCGTCGAAGCCCAAAAGGGCGCTGACGAAACCTGGACGGCGCTCAAAATAAAAGTGGCTTAAAACTGATCGTAATCAAAGAAGTCTTACTTCAGTACGACTTCTTGCAAATATACGACGAGGTGCGAACAACGCTTTCACATCTCGTCGTTTTTGTGTAACGTCAACTTACGCTTAAAAACTTCCCGTAGAAGGTGACAAAAGATGGACCTGGAAAAAACGAGTTCAGCAGATCTATTCATTAGTGCGATGGCTGAGAAACTCGGCGCCGTCGCAAAAGCTGCGACCGTTTTTGGCGAGCCGGTAGCGAAAGATGGGATTACAGTCATTCCGGTCGCAAAGGCACGATGGGGATTCGGCGGTGGTGGTGGTCAGCGTAAAGGAGAGGGTGACAGCGGTCCGGAAGAGGATGGTGTTGGTGGTGGCGGTGGCGTTCAAGTGACACCGGTTGGGTTTATCGAGATCAAGAACGACGAAGCAAATTTCCGTCCGATCCGAAATGTATCGCTGCCCTGGATAATCGTGGGAAGTCTTGCCGGTCTGTTTCTGCTACGCAGTACTCTCAGTCGTAAATAATAGAGGTCAATACAGGGCAGCCTCGGAGGGCCGCCCCTGTATTGACTAAACAACACTAGTTACCAAACGGCTTGAAAATATTCGCGAACGCCCAGTTGGCCTGCGCAATGCCGCTGCAAACTGGAGATGCGAAACCCTGACCCGCACAACTGCCATTGTCGCGCGCCACCGACCACATCGCGATCCGACTGATGTAGTTGTTCGCATTCGCAAAGTTCACTAGCGATTGTGCGTCGCTCAGTTGAAAGATCTCGGTGTTGACGTCGTTGATTCCGATCATGGGTGTCACTCCGATACTCGCAGTCAACCCGGCCGCAACCACCTGGTTATGAGTGTTGCTCGCGGCTTGTTGAGCGCTGAGTCCCATCTGACCTCCATTATCGTTCGCCGAACCGTAGTCCATCGCCATGACATTTACGACGTCGAGACTGAGTCCATCAGCTTTGACGCTGTTCAGAATATTGACCCCACTCGCTACCAATCCCGTCGGCAAAACCGGCAGCGTGTAGGAAATCACCAGCCCGGGATTCGCGGCCTTGAGGTTCTTCAACGCCTGATTGCGACGAGTGATCGAAGCCTGGTCCGTAGTTGCTCCGCCTTCGATGTCGAAGTCCAATCGCACCGGTGTGCTGGCGTTGACCCGATATTTAGTAAGCACCGCCTGGTAAGCGGACTGAAGACTCGCAACGGTGGTACAGCCTTGCGCGAGTTCCGTTCCTGACGCACCTCCAAACGAGATGATCACATCGCCACCGGCAGCGCGTATGCCCTGCACGAGCGAGACGATGGTAGTGCCGTTGGGTAACGTGTCATTGGCAACCGTGGCTCCAACGCCGCCCCACGTCGGTGTGCAACCGCCGTTACCGACGATGAATCCGAGCGTGAAGACCTTGATTCCCGATTGCTGTTGGATAGTTGCAAGTTGCCAGTCAGCGGTAAGGCCCATGTCCACGTAGGGCGCGAATACTTTTGCACCCGGTGGTGGCGGAGGTGGACCATTCAGCGTGGTCACGTTGATCGCCGTGCTTTGCGCGGAACTCCCCGCGGCGTCGTTAGCTGCGACTCTGAATGAGTAAGTCGTTAAAGGCGATAAGCCGGTGATAGTTGTGTTGGGACTGCTCGTAGTAGCGACGGCAACGCCGTTTCTGAAGACAGTGTAGCCGGTTAAGACGCAGTTGACGGCGACTGTCGCCGCGTTCCAACTAAGGTTCGTGCTGTTACTGGTAGTGCCTGAGGCTTGTAATCCAGTGGGCACGCTGGGAACTGTGGTGCAGGCGCTGCAAGTTCCGATGATGGTCCAGGGCGCGCCACTGCCTGCTCCACCATTATTAGTTGCCGGGTTTTGATTCTGTGTCCAGAAGTTTGCCTGATAGTTGACGCCGTTAAGACTTGCTGTCATTCCTCCGGTGTAAACGGAGGTAGCGTTCCAGGTAGACGCACATGAGCCGCCACCGCCGCCACCTCCCGATCCGCTACATGCGCCATTGCTGGTCCATGGTTGACCACTGCCTGATCCACCGTTGTTAGTAGTGGGGTTCTGACCTTGGGTCCAAAAGTTAGCGGTGTAGTTGATTCCGTTAACGCTGGCTTTCATACCGGCCGTATAGACCGAGGTGGAATTCCACGGCGCGGCGCAAGTAGTTTGTGCGGCCGCCACGTGGGCCATACACAGCAAAAACAGAGAGAGTCCGAGAGCACATTGGATTTTTCGAACTGAAAGCATAGAAACTCCTTGGTGATTAGGAGGCGATAGGGCGCGGGAAAGTGAAGACTCGTTAGTGCCGGGGGTGAATAAACGAGAATTGAAGTTTTCTATGCCTTTAAATCGACGTTGTCAATAGCGGCGACCTGACCTTAGAAGAAAATGTCGCTGGTGTATTCTTTTCCGCGATCGTCTACGAGATAAGCTTGTACTGCGATTTGCTTATTCCGTTTAAGAAAGACATCGGTTCGAAACTCGCGTACTGCCTCGATGCTTGTACCAGAGTTCTCGAAATGTTTTGCCAGCCACTCCCTGTGGCTGTCGATACTTTTCAGTATCCGAGGTGTCAAGAATTGCTCGCTGGCAACGGGCGGGATCCAGTGAATACTGATTCGCTCTCCGTTTGCTTTACGCGCCAGTTGCAACAGATCATCCACAACGAGGCCATTGTCGACATAATTCATGAAGCTCACAAATGAGTGTGTGAAGTTGTGGGCCGCTGATTTCAGAATCTTGTATTTCATATTTTCGACGTGATGAAGCTCAGGAGACTAATAAACGAAGAATCCCCGGTCGTCGTCTTCTTTCCAAACGGTGTCTAGTAGTTGCCAGGTTGGGGCGATGAGAGTTCTGGCGAGTTGAACAGAAAGTGGCTGAGAATCATCTACACCGTCGAGTTTCAAAGTGGGAAGTTTGCGACGCAGCGCCTCTTGCTCACCCACAGGCAAAGCCGAAATTGCCTTGACCACTTCGCGTTCTAACCGGTCCGCCGGAAGCAACAACTCGAGAGCGATTGCCTGACTAAACAACAGTTTTGTCGATAAAGCTGATGAGAATTTGAGAAAGGAAGGTACGGATGCCATGTCGCCGAGTCGTCCTAAAGCCCTGGCAGCGAATGGTCTCACGTCGGTTTGCCGGCGGGATACAGCTCGATAGATCCATGATCGTTTTGGAGGTTGCACCAACAACTCTCTTAACTTAGGTATGACACTCGTAACTCTTAGCTCAGTCAACGCCATAATTGCCGCGGCCTGCCGCCGAGGATCATCAAGAAGGGTAACTAACTGTGGTACCACTGAGTAGTTATTAGAACGTGAGAATAATTCAAATTTGGCTAGAGCGTGAGCAGCCGCATACCGAAAGGCCGGTTTGTCGAAACTATTAACGAGCGCAGGAATTGATTCACGGTCTCGAGTGAATCCAAGTTGAGCGAGAACCAATCGCCTTTGTTCAACTCCACCCTTATTCAACGCCTTTCGTAACAAACGAGGTATTTCAGGATCTTTGAGCCGTCCCAGACCGGGGATCGCCACTTTGCGAACTTCAGGATTGCGATCGTGCAGAGCTTTTAATAAGGAAACCTTAATTGGTTCGTGTTGTTCCGGAGATATCGCTTCATCGGCGATTTCACTGAGTGCGGAGATCATCGCCTTGCGCACCGCAGGATTTTTGTCTGAGGACCTATTAATTAGCGCCGTGACCGCCGGATCGAGGCTCAAACGTATTTTTTTATCGGTGATTTTGGAAGGGTACGAGTAAAAGCTCTCGATAGTTTTAGCTGCGCCTGCCCCCACATTGTCATCCACGTCGGAGATAGCATCGATCAAGCGTCCCAGCAGAGTAGCGGTAAGAGAATCCCTTTCGAGATCCAAATACTTTCCTATCGAAATTTGAATCAAAGTTTGCCGAAAGACAATGTCCGTTTCATCCTGTAATCCGAGGAAGGTGATGTCGTGGTCACTCGAAGCTGCAACTGACGCGCGCCGCACCAGTGAAGAGGAATCCTTAATAGCAAGATCATAGATTTCCTTTTGTTCCGTACTGAACATTCGCACACTCTGGACCACCGACACGCGCACTTTCTCATCGGGATCGTTAGCAAACGTCTCTTTCATGATCGGGAAAACTTTTGGAATTGCGATACGACCCAAACCTTCGATCGCAGCACTGCGAACGTAGCAGTCGGAGTTATCCACAAGGCTTGCTAAGGCGTCAAAACTTGAATCACCCTGCCGAGACAATCGTTGAATAATCTCGAGTCGTTGGTCTCCTGTGGCGCCGTACAACTGGGGTAATAACTCTCGGACGGCGAAATGATCGCGCAACATTCGATGGCCAAACTCATATTCGATTCCTACTTCCTTCATCAGCATCGTCTTAGTTGCATACTTGAGGAAATTCTTATACCGAAAGGTAATGCTGTTACGAATCGCGAGGATTAGCTTAAGTATCGGATTCAAAACAAGCCATTCGAAGATTGATGAAACCTTGTCTTTCCCGATTGCAAAGTGAATCAGGAGCACAACAATTACTGCCAGTGTGGCCACAGCCGGACCTGCCAGCAAATTGGCTAAAACAACCACTGCAGCAAAAGTCAGCGTAGTTCCTTTCCAACTGTAATCCGCCGCCATAATTCCTAACCAGACTGTTATGGCGACGGTCAATGTTGGTAACAGTTGTGGGTTCACTCCTTCTATTGCAATTGCCATGCTGAGCAGACCGGCCCAGGTTCCGGCGAAGACAAGAGCAAAACTCCACCATTTGGTTCTGGCGAATACGTCGTTCCTTAGCAGGACAAATACCAATACGGCAGAAGCTGCTGCCAGCACATAGGACGCGAACTGGACACTATTGCTGACAAAAAAGGAAATCGTGGTTGTCAGGAATATGAGCGGCCAACACCACCATGTTGCTCTCAAAAAACGCCCTACATAATGCCCTTCGCTTTCCTCATTGATCGACTCGTAGAATAGAAAACCTACTATTACGATGGCGACAAGAATCGTCACTATTACTCCCGAACGAAACCTATGGCCTGTCACCACGATCAATGACTGCGTTACTGCTACTACGGACGAGAGGTAACATGTCGAGAAAAGAATCGACCTGAAGGTCTCCCCCAGCCAGTCGCCGAATCTGCTGTATATCCAGATTTCGTCTGCAGCTTGCAGCAGTGCTGCCAGAGGCGCAAGCAAAGGCAAAACACCCAAAGCCAGGATCGGACTCCAGCCATGCGGAAGTAAGAGTCCGGCATTGGTTAACACGGCGACCAACCAGCACCCCAACATCGCGACGCCGTACTTCAAAGCGATGGCGCGAGTGTCACCCATCGGATAATCACGCGAAAGAAAACTGTAGAAATGTGCCAACGGGAACAGCGTCCGCGATCGTTCGCTGAGCTTAATCGCGAGCCAGCCCAAATAATGATTCGTTTGTTTCAATGGATATCGAGGCGGGACATCGTTGTCTGGATTCAGATCAAACGGCACTCCTTTTTCACGACGCGCGCTACGTTGGACCATCCGCTCGACGTAGGTATCAAGCAACATCCGGCGCCGCTCCAGAAAAGGAAGATCCTGCGGGATGTCTGTGGGTGCCTGGCCACCGTAAGCCAGCGTCATCATGCTCAAAGTCAACGGCGTTTGCGCCATTTCGTAGAGCGCATTATCGCCACGCAAAGCATCACGCAAAGCCAGTGCTTGTGCTGTTTCGAGATACTCGTCGATCTGCTCCGGCGTAGGTGGTTGCAGAATCACGGCGCCATTCAGACGTAACCGTGCTTCTTTGTTTTCCTGTAACGGCTGATATTCGATGATGCGGCTACAAACAACTACCATCTGGTCCGGATGTTCGCGAAAGTAAGTTTGATTCAATATCTCCGCGAGGTTCAGCAGGTAGGTATCGTTAAGTTCATCGAGACCGTCCAGCAGCAAAGCAAGGGCGCTGCTACTCACCCATTGCTGAGCTACTTGCCGGTTCAATCCTTCAACCGGCAATTCGACGAGCATCTGCACGAGCCACTGTTCAAATATTCGAGCCGGATTTTCTTCCGTCGGTTCTTTCCGTTTGTGCAACCACTTGAGCTGTTCCGAGACACGCCGCGGAGAAACACTGCCAAACTTCGAGAGATTAAGCAGGAGCGGGATATCGACGGCCTGATTCTGTTTTGCTTCTTCGATGAGTTTGAGCGTCAGATTGAGGAGGGTCGTGGACTTACCGGAGCCCGGTGGTCCAAGCAGCAAGACACGTCCCTGGAAATGCTCGAACGCTAAATCAAAGTTTGAGAACTGCTGTTCACCTTCGAGCACTTTGTAGTGCCACGGCACGGTCGCATTGAGTTTTTCATTGACGCCGATATCAAGGAAGCGAGCAGCGTGAATAGAAGCGGCTAAGCGTTGTTTGACCTCTCGTTCAAGATAGTCGAGATAGCGGGCCCGAACGGATGTGTGTTTGGTCCTCGAAAAAAGCCGCCCACTCGTTTTGGGGCTCACCGATCCGGCGGAATTGACCGGTGAGCCCGCTAAGGGTGGCGTGCAGACGTACGGATTGACTCAAGCAGTCGATTGAGACCGGCGCTACGGTTTTCCGGAGGGAACAGATCGACATACTGAAGCCGATCGAGCGTTCGGCTGGCGTCGATCTCAACATCAGGGATTTGACACTCTGACAATCGCACCGGAATCAAAAAGACTTCACCAGGAGCATGGCTTCGATAGGTGCCGATCGCGTCCAGCAACTCCGGGTAGATCCCGGATTCGGTGGCGGCTTCAGTTTCCCTCGAGAAGCAAACGATAACCGCATAGCTCGTTTTCATTGCCCGGCGGATTTCCTGCTGCCAGTCCTGTCCTCCACGAATATCCTGATCCCACCAAACTTGTTCGCCGGCGTTGAGCAGATCATCACGCAACTGCCTAACTTCCTCCTGATTAGCGTGGGAGTACGAAAGAAAGACGTGCTGGTACTGCTTTGACATGGGCGGTCCTCCTGTGGAGTAAAGGACAGGTTTGAATTGCAAGGAATAACGAGCAGTCACTCTAAAGCAAGATCAGTAGTACGGTCAAAATTAATCGCCTCCGCATTCCAGATCAGAATGCTGGTAACTCTTGAACGCTGGCGATTGTTCCTTTTTCGCTGCATCTTCCGCGTTATGAAGTGAGAGGCAATGAGTCCACTTCACCTTACACAGGAACAAACAATCATGTCGTCAAAATACTTTGTGAGATCGCTTTTCTTCGCCATCGTACTGAGCGCCTTCATGGGGTTACCAGTGTTCGCTCAGAAATCAGAAGTAGCCAAACCCCCCGGGTCTCCGGTTTTGTGGCGTAATCCGGGCGATATTTCCCGACGAAATCTGAGCTTTGGACCGGGTTCAGCTGAACTGGCGCCGGTTGCTCCGTTCACGTTTGTAAAAGAGGAATCTACCGGTGAATCACCGAAATTTGATGTGACTGACGCACGTGGTGTGACCTGGGTCGTCAAAGTCGGACCGGAAGCTCAGGCAGAAACAGTTTCGAGTCGCGTTGTTTGGTCAGTGGGTTACTTCGCTGACGAGGCTTACTATATCGACCGCGCTGAGATCAAAAACCTGCCGAAGTTGACCCGCGGACAGGAGTTTATCGAAAACCGCTCTGTTGTTCGTGCGGCACGATTCGAACCAAAACGTAAATCCATTGCCCGCGGTGAGAACTGGGATTGGGAAGAGAATCCCTTCAACAAGACTCGTGAGCTCGATGGTCTAAAAGTGCTGATGGTTTTGCTTGGTAACTACGACACGAGTATCCGCAACAATCGTGTACTATCAACGACGAATTCCGACACCGGTGAGTTGGAAGCGCGTTATGTTGCGACTGACGTCGGTGCAACGCTTGGCAAAGTTGGTGGACTCGGCGGTAAGCGTTCGAAAAACTCGCTCGAGGATTTCCGCTCCAGCAAGTTCATCCTCGGTGTTGAAAACGGGTTTGTGAAATTCGACTATGACACCACTCCTAAAAAGATGGGCGTGTTCGCGTCGCTATTCAAACCGAGCTATCGCAAGAGCCAGGAGCAGAAGGAACGAGTGATGAAGAACATCTCGGTTGAAAACGCCAGATGGATCGGATCGTTACTCGCAGACCTGAGTGACGAACAACTTCGAGACGCGTTTCGCGCGGCCGGTTACGATCAGCAAACATTGAATGGGTTTGTGGTTGTGATTCGCGAGCGCATTAATCAGTTGAACAAGTTGAATGCACCGATTGCGGCTGCGAACTAAACGGCGGAACATGAGGAGCAATCAACATCGGTCGGGGCTGGCAGCGGCAGGATTCCTGTTGCTGCTGGCCCTGACGGGCGTTATCACATCGTCAGCGCAAAACGTCGTTACGCCGGCGGGTATTAAGAACTTCGGCAAAGTTAACGACAATTACTTCCGCGGTTCACAACCCACCCGCTCGCAACTGGCAGCGTTGAAAGCAATGGGAGTTAAAACAATTGTTGACCTGCGACGAGATTTCGTGCCCGAGGAACGTCAGTGGGCCAACGAACTCGGGCTGAACTATTTCAACCTGCCACTCAAGCCCCAACAGCCGGCGACAAAGGAACAAACCGAATATTTTCTTCGTCTCGTGAACGATCCTGCGAATGGTCCAGTTTATGTCCATTGCAAAGGCGGGAAACATCGCACTGGAGCACTCACAGCGGTTTACCGAATTACTCACGACGGATGGACCGCCGACCAAGCGTTCGATGAAATGAAGAAGTACGACTTTAACGACAGTATCTTCGGTGGTCCACCAAAGCAGAAAGCCTTCGTCTTCGACTTCTACAAAGCCAGAAAACAGTAAAACACTTAACCACGGATGAACACGGATTTAAGTCCGGATTTTATCCGCGTCCATCCGTGGCTAAAACATGTAGAATCTCCCCCGACCTCTTACTTCCTCACACTCCCAAAGTCCAGAACCAGAAACGTAACCGACATCCACAGAGGAGGGTAATGGAATGAAGAAGTCGTACTTTGGAGTTGTTTCTAAAACACTGCTTGCACTTACTGCTGGTCTGGTCGTCTTAACTATCTCACTGACAACCGCAACGATGGCTCCGCTCAGCGAAGGATTTGAAGCGGGCGGCAAGACTGCCTATGCGGCGGGTAACGTCACGCTCGGAACCGGATCGTGGTTCATGAACGACGCGTTGACCGGCAATCTTTCGACCGACAGAAAGACCGGCGCTTTTTCCGCCCGCATTCGTGAAACCGGTCTGATGCACATGAACTTTAATAAGACCAGTGCCGGAACCGTCTCTATTCAACACGCCGTGTTTGGCTCAGATGGAACCAGCACATGGCAACTCTGGTCGTCGACAAATAGTGGCAGCACCTGGACTCAAGTCGGTTCAACTGTGACCACCAGTTCGACGACTCTTCAAACAGCAAACTTTACCGTCAACAACGCGAATGCAATTCGCTTTGAGATCAGAAAAGTCTCGGGCGGCGCCAATCGCATCAATATCGACAACGTCCAGATTGGTGACTTCTCGTCTCCAACTCCGACTCCGACACCGACACCAACTGCCGGCGAACATCTCACGATGGGAAATCCAAGCAACGCGGTTACGAGCGTGGGGCAGCCAAACAATTACCTGATGGAGAAGCCGCAGTATGCGATGTCTTACAGTCGCGATAACGGTGGTCCAAACTGGGTGAGTTGGCATTTGGACAGTTCGTGGTTAGGAAGCACTCCGCGCCAGGATGACTTTCGTGCCGATACCACTCTGCCGGCTGGTTGGTACCAGGTGCAGTCGACAGATTTTTCCGGTTCAGGATTCGATCGGGGCCACATGTGTCCTTCAGCAGATCGCACGATCACAGTCGCGGCCAACTCCTCGACGTTTCTGATGAGCAACATGATTCCGCAGCTTCCGGCGAACAATCAGGGCGTGTGGGCCAATCTGGAGAGTTACAGCCGGACTTTGGTTTCACAGGGCAATGAGCTTTACATTATTTCCGGTGGCCAGGGATTGCAGTACTTTATCGCGAACGGTCATGTCGCAGTGCCCGCGCAAACGTGGAAAGTGATCATCGTACTGCCCGCCGGCAGTAATGATGTTTCGCGAGTGACTACGGCAACCAGAACGATTGCAGTCGTGATGCCAAACTCAGGTACGATTGGAAATGATTGGCGCGCATATCGCGTGAGCGTCGATCAAGTCGAAGCGATTACGGGCTTCGATTTCTTTTCGAACGTATCCTCCGGCATACAGGCTGTCATCGAGGGACAAGTGGATAATCAGTAAGTCGACCCATCCACAGATTACACAGATCGTGTAATCTGTGTAATCTGTGGACCGGAGTTTCAGCATGTCGAATGTCGTTGACGAAGATTGGTTGAATGGACGCGCGTCACTCGGTGCGGCGGCTTCGTGGACGCCCGAAGAGATTCGCCTGATCGCGGATCTCGGTTTCGCTCTGGCCGAGCACGGCCGCGACGACGAGGCGCTGTCGATCTTCGAGGGACTGGCCGCGCTGGCCCCGGCCACGGGATATTTCCAGTCAGCCCTCGGTGCTTTGTTGTTGCGTGTCGGCCAGTTAGATCGCGCGGAGTTGCATCTCAATGCGGCTCTGGCTGCTGATCCTCAGGATATGGCTAGTCTGGTTAACCGCGGCGAACTCTACATGCGCCTACAGCGACGTGAGCTTGCGATCAGAGACTTCGTCACTCTGCTCGATCTGCCGCAGATTCAAGCCGATTCAGATTCTTCACCGTATGCAGTTCGGGCCCGCGCTCTCCTCTCGATTTTGACTCGCGAAAGCGCGTCAAACGGCCAGTAATCGCGCGCGGCAAAAATTTTTCTCTTACCACGCAACTTTTCCCAAATCCATCCGATAACACTGATACGCAGCAGTATATGTTGGTCGTGGGAGGAAGATCATGAGTGATGCTATTTCAGCAATCATCCCCCAAATCGCGTCGCAAGTCGCAAAAGATGCCGGAATAAAACAAACGCAGATAGTTGGCCGAACTTTCCAGGCCGTCATGCAGGACGGGAATACTCGACCTCGCACCGTTCAGAATCCCGAAACAGATAAACAGACTACCGAGGGTGTATCGGGCGCGAGTCTGGAACAATTGCGCAATGAATTGACTCGCCGTCTCGACCGCATCTCGGGTAGCAACAAGACTTCATTCAACGAGCTTTGGCCGGAACTCTTGCGCACAAACACGCGCCTGGGTCTGTTGCGCGAAGCAATGAAGGGAGTCGACAACACACCAACCGGCACAAATCTCAAGGGAGTGTTCGGCAAAGTCGAAAACGAATGGTTCAACCTCGAACAGGTCATGAAATCTGACAAGGACCTCTCGTCGGGTGAATTGCTCGGCTTACAGGCGCGTCTCTACCAGGTTTCGCAACACATCGACGTGATGAGCAAAGTAGTTGACCAGATGACCAGCGGGATCAAGACGATTCTCAACACCAACGTCTGAGTAAGGAGCGGTTCGAGATGGCAAGTGTAGGCAAGGTCGTCAACCCAACGGCTGCACCAATCTCTCCCCAAAACCGGCGCGATTCCGCATCGTCGGCCAACTTTGACGCGAGTTTGACGCAGGACTTTGGGGTTGAGTCACGGGGAAAGCCAGAAGGCTCCTGGTCTGAACCAGCCCGCCAGCGGATCATCGAGGAATTGCGAACCCTGGTGCGCGCGATACAGTCGGGTGTCACCGATCAATTTCAGCTCACTGATCTCATTTTCTATGCGCGTCATCCGGAGCTCGTCGGAGTTCCGCTCACAAAGAACGAACAGTCACTGCTGGATGAATGGAATGCAATCAGCGCGTTGCTTGTTCATCCGACGCTGAACGAAGTCGGAAACATACTCGGGGCGAATGTTATCGGCGGCGAATTGCGCTCCGACGAAATCCAATCGGCGTTTGAGCGCGCGGCACAATCTCCTTTAAACCAGGATAGAGCTTTCGGTGATAGCGGCAGATTCGACGACGTTATCTTCCAATCGGTTCAGTGGTGTCCCGGGCTGTCGCCGGCGATCCTCAAGAGCTTGCTGGCGCAGGAGTCAAACTTCAATCCGGCGGTGATCAATCAGTATGGCTATGCCGGAATCGCGCAGTTTGGTCGCGACTCGGCTCGCGAAGTCGGACTTCAGGTTGGCATTGCCGGTAGCGAAATGGACGAACGCCTAAATCCGTACAAAGCGATTCCGGCAGCAGCGCGTTTGCTGAATCTCAAAGCCCAGAGACTTGGCGACATCGCGTTCTCACGCTACGGCCAACCGGACGGCGCAGAGTTTTGGAAGTTTGTGCTTGCGGCTTACAACGGCGGTGAAGGCACGGTGGCCCTCGCCATGGGCCATGCTTACCGCGTTGGACTAGCGAAAGCGAGGGAACAGAACCTCGTTGGCTACGACGCTGTCAGCTTTGCCAGAAGTTATGCTTCGAAATGGGAGAACCTGAAATCCGGTGGCGAAGATTCACCGCTGGGATTGGCAGCAGCGCGATATTTTCCATTGCTGGCGCTCTCGAAGTACCACGAAATTGCAAACTATCCGACTGCGATAGTGGCCCGCTCGTTACGCGCAGGAATTTGATGAGACGAGGCGATGACTTATAAGGTCGGCGAGGGACCGAATTCAAATCCGGAATTTACCGGCAGCACTTCACACAGCACTGCCAAGTCTCAGTCCGGTCAGGAACACTCGGCGACAACTGCCAACACCTCGTACTCGCACGACAACACGCCTCTACGCCAGCGTGAGCTTGAGACTTTTGGTAACAACACGCGCTCCAGAGTCGAAGGTTATTCACCCGGAAACAGTGAGTTTGGTCATTCTCACAATCCGAAGTCTGCCGGAAACGTCACTCCGCCTCCGCTTTCGGAGGGCGGACTTGGTTTGAGTTTGAGTGGAGAGTTAGCGGGTGTTGACGTTCAGGCAAACGTGAGACTCGGCAACACGACTGATGGCGGTCGCTCGGTCCAAATCAATACCGGTAACGACATCCAGGTTGATTACCGAAACGCGCCCGAGGGTCCGAGTCTCGCAAATAACTCGAGAGACAACACGCAGTCAGTTAGTTTCCGTAACGAGAGTGCCGTCCGGCCTGAGTTTCGCAACACACCCGAGAGTGTTCGGTTCGAACGTTCGAATGATAGTGCTCCGAGGATCGCGAACAGCTCGAGTGACCGCAGTCCTTCGCTTAGTTTCCGCACCGAGAGCGACGTCCGCTTCGATCCGCGCAATAACGCACCCGAAAGCTTCCAGTCCAATCGTCTGAACAACGGTTCAAGCGATTTGAATCACTTGTTGCGAGACACGATCAAGGATCTGCGTGGCGAACTGAACGCACTGCGTCATGACTTTCACGGAAACGGACACGGACATGGACGTGCGGATTACCCGCCTCTAGGACTCAACGAACGACACGTCGACCACCTTCTGAACATCGCAACCAGAGGCATAGAAGATCGGTTGGGTCGTGGTGATGCTCCGGAAAGAATCGCTCGACAGCTTAGGGCGGATATTGCCGGAGTGACGAAATTCAGCGAGCATTTCTCGCGCCTCGAGAGCGTTGGTGGCGAGCCTGTCCGACGCGCTTACGAATCGATATTGAGACTGGCGTTGCACACGAGCGAACATGAATCAAACCGGCTCCCGTTCATCGCCGAGGTGCTTCGAGATCTACGCAATGGCGCCTTCCTGCATTTGCGCGATGTTGAAGGGCCATTTCCTTTAACCGGACGTGCGCGCATCGTCAGTGAAATGATGGAGTTGATGCGGACTCTGGAGGCCATCGATAAGTTCACAGCGGAAATGAAAGCTGCGCCTTATGGAAAGTACAACGCTGACCTGTCGCTGTTTTCACTCGGCAGAGTTCCGGGTGTTGTCGACGTCGAGTTGGCGGAGGCGTTGGCGAAAGCGTTTGCGAATCTGGGTCCGACTCTTCCCAGCATGGCCGGCCGAGTTGAGATTCTGCGACTCGTTGCGGCACTCAATGGCATGTTAAGTGACTCCACAGGCCGGCCGTTGATTACCATGGACGGGCTTCCTTTGAAACTCGGAGAGTTGCTGTGGTTCAACGCGCGCCCCGAGGCATTCTTTGATCTGTGGTCCGGCGACAGATTCTCGACCAGGCTTTTTCCGTCGCTGCTGCATGGATTCGACGCGGTTTATTCGCTGATGGGATTTGATGGTCGCTCGTTGTCGCTGCCGCATTTCATCGCCATCCAGTCTCAGATGAATGCGTCTGAATTTGAGTGGTTTTTTGGCCACGCGCCATTGAGTGAAGGATGGCTCCGGTCGGTGATCGAGTTTCTGAAGGATTCGATCTCTTTTGATCACAACGTGCTGGGTGAAACGCTTGAAGAAGCACTGACTAACAGCAGGTTTCACGTAGCTGTGATGCGCGGTACGGTTGAAGACGGCCGTGCCGTCGCCGGATCGTTCACCTTCGAGCCTATACCGGCCCGGTGAAGGACCACAGAGAACACACAAGTAGCACATGAACGTCGCCACGTCCGAATACGATCTCAGGTCTCTTCAGCACGAGCAGCGGATGCTCAATCTCTACCGTCAGGGATCGAATAACGATGGCGGGCTATTGCAACCTCTCGCAAATGCATGTTGGCGCGCGTCAGCTTTCGACTGGCGTGTAAAAGCAGATACGAATTCGATTCGCCACCTGTGGGAAGAAGCGGCGCGCGCGCTGGCTGAAGGCTTTGTCCGAAAGCGCGCCGGCTTCGAATGCAATCACACCGACTTGTTCCTCGCCATGCATCTCGCGATCGGAACTAGAAATTTCGATCTGGCAAGCCGCCTGATGCATACAGTTCCATCGATCCCGGGAGCCAGGGCTCGCCGGATGCCGCGTTCTCCGCGTCTTTTGCTCGAGGGTTATATGCTGACCGTGCGCGCCGTACTCGAACGCCGGAAGGAACACGCTCGCGCCGCCCACGGACTACTTTCCGAAGCGCGTGCGGACGCCGATCATGAGTGGTGGCGAGAACAGTTTCCTTCCGACGGCGAATTGAGCTGGCGAATTACTGAACATGAGGCTATCCGAAACTTGCTGAGCGTCATTGGCAGCCTGGTCCTGAAACAGTCTCCACGCTGGGAGAGTGATCACAACAGTGAGGCAGACTTAGACATGTCGATCTGCATGGAGTTTGTTTCGCTGATGGATGAGGCTTTGCTTGAACTCGATAGTTTTATCGAATCCGAGATCAATCATCGACCGAAGTTATATGTGTGGCTGCCCGGAATCGCTCTCAGCATTCTCGCCGAAGGCGCCGGACTGTCGCTGGAATGGTTGCAAGTTCGTCACGAAGATAATCAAGCCGGTTATCTTCGCCTGCCGCTTACGCTTGTGAGTCAATAATGTTCGGCGAGCGCTCCCGCTGCCGCTACTTTTGCGTTTTCCGGTAGCGCCACCGGGACGACCGCATTCTGCGGACGCATCGAAATGCGTGCCACCGGTTGCACGTTCAATTCCGGCGTCAATTCCTGATATGAGAGTACTGCGAGTTGCGGAAACTCGAGTTCGACCATCTTGCGGACGAAACGACGTAACTCCATATCCGTGATTGCAACCGGTTTCTGCGCCGAAGGTGATAGATTCGCCAGCTCCTGACGGAAGGCTGCGAGGATGTCGTGCGCGAGACTTGGGTCGAGCGAAAGAAACGATCCGGTTGAAGTACGTCTGATCGCGCCTCGGATCACGTCTTCGATCTCCGGATCCAGTAAGTATGCAAACAGAATGTCTTTGCCACCGGTGTAGCGGAAGGCGAGGTAACGCTTCAGCGAAGCGCGGATGTATTCCGTAAGCATCACCGGATCTTTCTCGATTCGCCCCCACTCGGAAAGCGCATCGAGGATTGTTTTGATATCACGCATCGAGATGCCTTCCTGAACGAGACGCTGTAACACCTCGGTAAACTGATGTATCCCGATCGTTTTCGGCACCACCTCTTCGACCAATTTCGGGACGCCGCGTGCGGCGAAGTCGAGATATGCCTGAGCTTCCTGAATGCCAATAAACTCATGTGCATGACGTTGCATGACGCGCGAGAGATGCAACGTGATCACTTCGGCAGGTTCCCAAACTTTCAGTCCGGCAAGTTCCGCAATCTGTCGTTGCGATGCGGGAATCCACGCGCCCGGTTTCAAGTCCGCCGGGTTTCGCACCTCTTCGCCTTCAAGTCCAAAGACCTTGATGTTCTCAGCCGAGTCGTTGACGAAAAGGCAATCGGGTTTGAGCGTGCCGTACACCACCGGGACTTCTTTAATCGCGATGAAATACTGATTCGCCTTCAGAGGCGCATCGCCGCTGACATAAACGCTCGGCAAGAGCACTCCCAGATCGTAATAGACCGCTGATCTGAGTTTCGGCAGCTCGGCCCGAAAGCGTGCGCCCGATTCCGTTTTCGGATCGATCAGGGGCGTCAACTGCTTGCTGCAGACGATTGCGAGGGGAACCGCGAAAGTCGGTTGAATGTCTTCCGCACTCGACGCACTTCCGGCTTTTGCTCTGAGTTCTTCTTCGGCGCGCGCTGCCGCTTGCTGTTTGCGATGAAGAAAGAAACCGTAGGCGCCGATACCCGTTCCGATAAGCAGCAGTTCCACGTACGGCATGTTCGGAATGAAGAGCGCGAAGATCGAAAAGACGTACAAAAACGCGGTGGCTACAAACAGCGGTTTCGGATCGGAAAAGAGTTGTTGCTTGATGTCGCTGCCGATGTTTGATTGATCGTCTTCAGTGGCGACGCGAGTTACGACAAAGCCTGCTGAGATTGCGACCACCACCGAGGAAATAACTGTGACGAGGCCGTCGCCGATGGAGAGGATCGTGTATTTCTGCGCCGCCTGCGCGAACGTCAGATTCTTGTAGATGACACCTACGGCCAGACCGCCGACGATGTTCACAAACCAGAGGATTATGGTGGCGATTGAGTCGCCCTTCACAAATTTCAAAGCGCCATCCATCGCGCCGTAGAGCTGTGACTCTCTTTGCAATGACGACCGCATCCGGCGCGCTTGTTCCTGTGTAATCAGGCCTGAGCGCATGTCGGCGTCGATGGACATTTGCTTTCCTGGCAGTGCGTCGAGAGTGAAACGAGCAGCCACTTCGGCGACGCGCTCCGAACCTTTGGCCACGACGATAAACTGCACCACCAGAATCATGATGAACATCACGACGCCGATCACGATATTGCCGCCGGCGGTGATCTTCCCGACTACCTGGATGAAGGCGCCCGCATCGCCCTTCTCCAGAATGCTGCGCATGATCGAGACGCTGAGACACAGGCGAAAGATCGTGGTTACCAAAAGCAGTGTCGGATACGAGGTCAGTTGCGCGGGGCTCGAGATCGACAGTGACTTCATCAAGACGATGAAAGAGAGGGCGAGATTTGAAATGACTAGGAGCGTGATAATGATGGGCGGCAGTGGCAGAAACAGGGTGGCAATGATCAGCATCACCAAGATCGGCAACAGGATCGTGATGTTTTGCGACAGCGCCCGGGCGATAAAGTCGCGCCCGATCAGTTGTGTGGGCCACTGCATTGCAAGAAATTTCGGCTTCATCTCGAACTCGAATCCGAAGCGCTCAGCTCAAACCATCTAAGAGAAATTCAAAATCAGAAAAATTATTACTGCGCCGACGATCGTGCCGACGGCCATCAACGAAAGTTCGACAAACGTAAAGACTACAAAGTATTCCTTGTCGCTCCTGATAAGAGCGGTCAACTTCTGCATCGGACGGCTGTGCTCCACGCGCGAGGCGGCGCTGCTTTCTACCGCCGGAAGTGTATTCGCTTCAGGCGCCACCCGTGGCATCACGGTATCGAGAATGACGAGCGACGTTGGTTCGTGAAAGATGAGTACAAACTGCCTGTCACCCGCGATTCGATTTAGAAAAACGCGATCGCCATCACGCAAACGCCTTTCGTCTTCAAGCGGTTCGCCGTTGACTGTGATAGCGGAACCGATTTGAGCTCGCAGTATTACGCCACTCCAGTCTTTGCGAACCACCGCACAAAGATCGGCGATCGACGAAATGTCGAAGCAGAGTTGTGCACCACTCGCATCCCATCCCAACGGCATTTGTTCAAGCTCGATCGGGATGCGCTCTCCTGAGCCTTCAACAACGAAGTAGAAGCGATCTTCGTCAGTGCGCAAACTGTCGAGAATTGCTGCAAAACTCTTCGGAGGTTTCGGGTGCTCTTCGATCACAGCCGGAACGAGTTGCTCGCTGTTTGAACTGTCATCAGCAAAGGCGATCGTGATCCGGTAAGTTCCGATAGCCACCAGATCACCATGATTGAGTGGCCGCGATAAATTCAACTCCAGTGTCTCGCCGTTGAGGGCAGTGCCTTCGGCAAGATTGATAAGCTGCGCATCAGTCTCGTCAAAAACGATCACGATCTGTTCGCCGGATCGGACGCTTCCGTTCAGCGACAAGCTGGCAGTCGGTGAATTACCAATGGTGATGCGCGGACCGGTAAAGGTTTGATCGAAGAAAGGCGCCGAGGTGCTATCCTCCCACTGATAACGGGCGCTGAGTCTTATCCTCATTATGAGCCTCGAAAGAATGCCGCATCGAAGTCAATGAAGTAACAGTGGGGGAATGGCGCGTTTGACAGCTTGAACCGGGGCGAGCAGTTCAACAGTCAACTTGAAGGTTGACACGCGATGGTTAATATCTTATTACACGAGTCAACTCGGCAGCCATCCCCCAGGAATAAAAAATGGATCAACCTTCAAAAGAACTTCACAGTTCGTATGTGATTGAAGGCGGTGAGTCTGCCCACTCGCAGGCTAACGATCTTTCGGCGTTCCTAAAATTTCCCTCCCTCAGTCGTCTCTTTCAGGGACCTGACCGAGCTGCCTTATCTGAGATGCGTTCGCGACTAATGCAAACAAATCAGCACCTTGAGCGAGTTATCAGGCAGGGTACGAAGCAGGATTCCGAACGAGCAATGCTGGCTTCGCGCTCCTACAACCTGACTCTCAAACTGCTGAAAGAATTGGAAGACAACCTGAGTGATACGACGAAATAAAAAGTCTTCCCACGACGACGCAACTTTTTTCTCTTCGTACCGATAATCTCTGTACAGGGGACTGTGGTGAGTTTACCGACACCAGACTGAGCTAAATAGATCAGTTCTATTGCTCTTGTGTGATATTTCGGAGATATGGGAGGGCGACGATGGGCGATCCAATACTCAATGTAGTGCAACAGCAGCAAACCGATCCGGTGATGCCTCAGACCGTTCCGACGCAGGATCCGAAGCCAAAAGAGCCGGGCACTTTCAGCAAGATCCTGGGCAGCGTTCTGGGCGGGGCCGTGAACGTGATTGCTCCCGGAGCGGGAAGTTTGATCGGCGGGCTTGTGCGTGGAGGCGGATTGAATTACGCGGCTGACATGGAAGTGATGCTTCAGCAGTCGGCCCGGCAACAGACGCAATTGATTGGCGTCCAAATGCGAGTCAGCGAGCAGACGCAGCAATTCGCCGCCGTCTCGAATCTTTTGAAGTCGAAGCACGACGGTGAAATGACGGCAGTCAATAACTTCAAGTCGTCGTAAAAGATCTGTGTAATCTGTGGCTAAACGTTTCTGATGAAACTCGATCAAGTAAGTCCAAGCGACCAGGAGTTGCGAGTGATTCTGGAAGCGGGCTTCGCACTCCGTTATGCACGGCGGTTGGATGAGGCTGCCGACATTTTTAATGGCGTAATGGCGTTGCGACCCGAATCCGATCTGCCCCGCGTGGCGCTCGGAACTGTTGAACTGGAGCGCGGAAACTTTGCCGGCGCGCAAGCTGCCTGCGAGGAGGCTTTGCGGCGCGATCCTCAAAGTCTCTACGCACGGGTCCATCGCGCCGAGGCTTTGCTCTTTCAACGACAGAGAAGTGAAGCCGAGAACGAGTTGAATTCCATCATTGCGACGGACCCGGAATCGCCGCACAGCCGGACCGCACGCGCGTTACTGGAAGCCGCTGATCTAATCTGTGCGGCAGGTGAAGTGAGATGAAAGTTAATCGACCCGGCAATCCTTTATCTGGTTCAACTGAGCCCCTCGACCCGCGCGATCTCTCAAACGTTGTCAAAGGCGAACGTTTTGAAGCCGTTCTTTCGGAGCTGGAAGGACAAGCCGGCACGACTGCCGGCAACACCGTCGACAACTCGCAGGCGATGAGTGCCACCCGTGCGGCTCTCACAAGCATTGCGAAAGGGGCTGACCTGGCAAATGCGAGCCAAGCTCTATCGGCAGTACGAGAGTCAGCCCGATTCATGATCAGCTCACGTTTAAGTGAACAATACCGGACCACGGAAGAAGGAGAGAGAGTAATTGAAGGCTTGAGTGAATACGTGGCCTCTGATCCTTTGCTGAAATCAAAGATCCTTTCCATCCTGCAAAAGGTCAAACCCGCTTAACTCCCGACATTCTCTCTATCGGCAATGGCACAAGGTGGCGAGAAGACAGAACAACCAACTGAGAAAAGGCTGCGCGATGCCCGCAAAAAGGGTCAGGTAGCCAAAAGTCAGGACCTGACGTCGTCGCTTCTTCTCGTTACCGCAGCCGCCATCCTCGCCCTCGTCGGCACCCAGATTGGATTACAACTTACCAACGCCATGCGCGATGGATTGACGCGCGCCACCACCTGGAAAGGGGATTTCGATCAGGCGGCGGCGGTCGGTCTCTTCTGGTCGAGTATTCAGACAATGGCGATGGTGCTGGCCCCACTGCTCATTGCGTTGTTTGTTATCGCGCTGCTGGTGAGTTATCTCCAGGTTGGACCAATCTTTTCTTTCGAACCGCTGAAACCGGATCTCAAGAAACTAAATCCGGCCGAAGGTTTCAAACAGAAGTTTCTGAAACCAAGACCTTACATCGAGCTCGTCAAGATGATCGTGAAGATGGCGATTGCAGCCGTTGTCATCTTCGCCGTCATCTGGGACAACAAGGCGGATATCATTCGCTTGACGAGTCAAAATGTTAATCGTGCGGCTGCGTTCGCGTCGTCGATCATCTTTCAGATTGCCTGGAAGGTCGCTATTGCTTTTGTGATCATCGGTGTTGCTGATCGATTCCTGCAAAAGTTTTTGCACTTGAAAGAGATGAGGATGTCGAAGCAGGAAGTGAGAGAGGAGTACAAAGAGACCGAGGGCAATCCGCTGTTCAAGAGCGCGCGCCGCCGGCTTTATCTGGAAATGCTGCAACAGTCGATGCTGGCGGCAGTGCGGAAGGCTGACGTCGTGGTAGTCAATCCGACGCATGTGGCAGTGGCTTTGAAATACAATCGACTCGAGATGGACGCGCCCATCGTGGTCGCCAAGGGAGCAGAGCTGATGGCGGCGCAAATTCGAAAGATAGCTGCGGAGTCTGAGGTGCCGACTTTACGCGATGTGCCGCTGGCCCGGGCCTTGTACGACATCGACATTGATTCATCAATACCGGAAGAGCTTTATGAAGCGGTTGCCGAAGTGCTGCGGTGGGTTTATCAATTGGCTGAGGAGAAGAAAGGCGTAGCAGCTCATGTCTGAAGTGCGTGGTGTTCCGGATGCAAGCTTGCCGGTGAATCAAAGGGTTGATGAGCCTGTTAGAAGAGCGCCAACGCCAGCCGGACAAACGGCCGTGCCCGAAGCGCCAACCGGACCACTTGGACCACTGGGTCAGCCGACAGGTATGCCGGCGCCGGTCGATCCGGGTCAACCGCGGATTTTGCCGGATGTTCTGGCTGGTCGCGATCCGTCGCAACTCACTGCCGCTGAATTGCTGCGCGAGAGAGGTGGGGTATCGGCGACGGACAAATTGTTGGGACTGGATCGGCAACCGTCGATCGTCGGGGCTTTTTCACCGCCGCCCGGCAATAGTGAAGCGCTTCGTCACTTGACTCCGACGATGCGTCGCACGGTGATGAGAAATCTCCTCAACCGCCAGCGGGAGCGGATGAGACGTCTCGAGTCGCGACTCAAGCGTGAAGAGGAAGAAGATCGAGAGGATCAGGATGATCGATGGTCAGCGTTGCGAAGAGCGCGGCGTGAATTAGAGCAAGCGATCATGATGCTCAGTCTCCTCGACGATCTATTGGTAATGCAGGACGAGACCATCAGCCAGATGGGGACTTTTTCGAAGGGTTGATCCGCAGATTACGCAGATTCTCGGTGTAATCTGTGGATACGCATTAGCGCTTGAAGCTCACCTAGACCGACGAGTGCATCGGCGTTCGCATGATTCAATTTCAGCGCTTCTGTGTAATGGTTGAACGCTTCATCAAGCTCGCCGAGTGAGTGGTGCACAGCCGCAAGATGACAATGGAATACGCTGTCGTATGGATCGGCAGCTACCAGTCCGGCGTAGATCTGTTTCGCATCACGTAAATTTCCCGAGTTGAACAACCCATAACCGATTCGCGCGATTTCATAAAGCGCGTCGTCGTCGAGACCAAAGACTTTAGCGAGAGTCAGCTCTCCTCGAATCAACCGCGCCGGCAAGTCTTCGGGAAAGTTAGCTTGTGATTCCATGATTGCTTAGCACTGAAGTGATACGCGACCGCACGCTACTCGGTTATCCAGATTCCGCAGCCGCGCAATAGTACGAAACAGTTGACTGACCGCCGCAATCTGGTCGCGGATTCGATCGCGAGATTCATCCGCCTCACTACCTCGTTGCATCGGCCAGTTGCGATAGAGCGAACTCATCAAACGCAATGCAAAGCTCTCGAGCTGACTCAGAAACTGGTTCATGTTGGCGTTGTTTGCCTGACCAAGTTTGAATGAGTCGCCGCCGTTTTTGCTGCCGAGGACTTCTTTCCCCTGGAAATACCAATCGTCCGTCTCACACCCCATGATGAAGACGTCTCTGCCACATCCATTTGCGCTATGTTCCCGGCCATCGTGAGTTACTGTTCCGACTTTCCCTTTTCCTTTATCGATGTCGGTGACGAGCACGCGGTCGTTACCGTTGATGACTTCCAGTTGACTGGTGACGGTCATCTCGTTGAACGGTTTGGTCGTAACATTGATACGTGTACCGTCCGGAAGGACGAAGGTCGAATCGCGCTTAAAGTCCCAGTTAGTCGCTTCGTTTGCACGATCGCTTTCCTGTACGTGCGGGTCGCCCCAGACTCTGGTCCACTTGCCATCCGGTCCGGAAATCTTCCATTCGTATTGCCCGATTTGTTCGATCTTATAACCGCCGGGAGTCGTGATGACGCCATTTTCCTGATCCACTTTGAGACTGCCCGATGGATGGCAGCGATCCTCACGGACTGGCGGCGAAACGGTTCGACAACGTCCCGTTCCATCCGGCGTCTGGGACCCAATTTGCGGCAGGGAATTGAAGAAGTCGGCCAGATCTTTCAATAAGTCGATCCTTCTCGTGTCGCAATCAAAGCGCGGCGGAAAGGTGGATTGCTGGTCGGTCGAAATTGAAGTGAAGCTAAATTGGGTTTGAATCTGCGTCATGATGATCGCTCCTCATGAGTATTATCGGTGAGACAGGACAAGAGTTGCGTCGAGTCGCAGCAACTTCAGCCACAGATTGCACAGATTGGTATTGAACTTTTACCGGGCGTGGCGGAAGATGTAAAAACTGTGGCGAAACAGAAATACAGACTCCAGCCCGTGCTTGATGTACGGGGACAGGCGAAACAGGCGGCGGCGTGTCTCGTTGCTACGAGGCGCGAGCAGTTGGCGTCTGCCCAGTCGGAACTCCTCCGTCGCCAACAATTGCTTGTCGATTGTCGCCAACGTCAGGCGGATGCGCAGGAAAAAATGTTGCAGGAGTTTGACTCCGCTACGGAAGCTCGCCGGCTCGTAACTTATCGCACGCACCTCGCCGACCTCCGCCAGACGGAACAGGAACTATTGGTTAGCGTCGATGATCAACGCCGCGTGTGTGAAAGCGCGGAAGCAGAAGTTGAAAAGGCCGTCGCTGTCTTGATCGAGGCGTCAAAAGAAGTGCAGGTAATCGAAAAGCATCGCGAAAACTGGCGCGAGCGCGCGCGGCAAGACGAACGTTTCCGCGAACAGAAAATCTCCGACGAAATCGGCGCCATTATTCACCGGCGGAACAGCTCTCAATAAATTTAACTACTATCGAGCAAGCCACGTTGCTCCATGAGCGAACGCAAGTGTTTGATGGCCTTGGCGTGAAGTCGTGAACCCCACGATTTGTGAACGCCGAGATTGTTCGAAACTTCAACGATAGTCAGATGTTTGAAGTATATCTGTTCAACTACCTGACGCTCATCGTCAGGTAATTCCTGAATCAACGAACGGGTTAGACCGACAAGTTCTTTTCGCTCGACTTTCTGTAACGCGCTTTCGGTTTCATCGGCAATCTCAGGCAGATTCGTTTCTTCGAGTGAGAGCAGATAAACGGGAATTAAAGCGTCGATGAACGATTTCGTAGCCGCAATTTCGTCGTCCAATCTTAAAGCGACGCCTGGATTTGCTTGTTCGTCGTCAGTCGCACCCTGCAAAATATCGTTGGCCCGCGCGGCGAAACGAGAACGCGCATACTCCGTGCGCGACATGGGTCCAAGCTTGCGCAGACCGTCGTAAATCGCGCCCTTGATTCGATAATAAGCAAAAGTTTGAAAGGTAACGCCGTAACGTGGCTCGTAACGTTCAGCAGCTTCGACGAGCCCCAGGTTGCCGCAGGCAATCAATTCATCCAGCTCGATTTGAGGCGGCAGGCCTTTCGCGACCTCAATCGCCAGTACGCGGACAAAGGTGCGGTGCTGCTCGACCAGTGAGGCTCGATCCATTTCCGTGAAGTTGGATCGCGAAGGGATCATAAAATCAAATTCTCAGCAAGAGTAATCGTGGTCCTATGGACTTCTAGAAACGATTGTATGAAAATCCCTGCATCCGGTTTTGAAATCCCCCGACACTTGAACTGAAGGCCCCCACCCTCAGTCAATCGCAAACTCTTACATCAATCGAAAGGTTCTCCCGCGATTCGGGCTTCGTGACGCGCAGGAACCGTTGCAGCAGTCGAGTTAATTTTGTGGGGGAAGGCATGATTATAACTTACCTGTGGACCGTGAGCGACAGATTTGAGTTGTCACCTTCCTGGTTACGCCTGTGCGTGATTTCGCTGCTTTCGATATTCCTGCTTGCGTCGACCGGCTGCCGGCGTGCCAATTCATTAGCCACAGTTTCAACCGAAGCCGAAGCGATCGAGATTCTCAACGTGCTGCACGAGAATGGCATTGAAGCGAGCAAGGAGGAAGTGGGCGAAGAAAGTGTGAAGCAATGGCAGATCTTGCTGCACCAGGGTTGGTTTGACGGCGCCTCAGAAGTCGCAATGGCAAACCAGGTGCTTCAGGATAACGGGCTGCCACGTCCCACAACTACGGCAGCCGCCAATTCTGAAAGCGGTGTATTCAAAGACGAAAGCACGCGTAAGGCGGAGCAACTCAAACAGCGTGAAGCCGATCTGCAAAAACAACTGCGCTTGTTGCCGGGTGTTGTAGGCGTGGAAGTTACGATTGTGGAGCCGGAAGATTCCTCGATCAATATCAATCCGTATCCTTCAACCGCTTCGGTCCTGATCGTCAGTAAAGACGATCCGCCGACCTTCCAGGCTGATACGGTGCGTGGTCTGGTGGCGCGCAGTGTTCCGAAGCTGAATCCGGATAGCGTGTACGTTGCCATCACCACGAGACCCGCAAGAGTGTTGCCATCACACGACCTCGCACTGCAACGGCGTCATAAGATTCTGGATGCAATCCTCATCGGCATCATGGTCATCCTGGCCGTGTCCGTAGGCGTGTTGTTACTACAGATGAAACGGCAAAACGCGGAACTCCTCGCACTCCGTGCCGCACTACCCGCTGATACCACGCCGCAAGACATTGATCAAACATCAACGTCAGAACGAAGGAGTGTCGACGACATCGGCGCGCGGGAACAAACACTGAATCCGGCGGCTTTGGAAACAACTGCGAAGGGAATTGTCGACAGCGCTTGATGCTCAACTAGGTTATGTCAACTAACGCAACTCTGATTCGGATTGAGACGCTGATCGCGCTGGCTCTGTCAGAAAGATGGCCGCGGGCTGATGGTGAAGACCCTGAATCAAGCGATCTCTCACGTATGTTGGCGGAACTGAGCGCCTCCGATCGAAAAATAGCGCTGGATTTAACGCAGCGCTTTGAGAGCCTGTCTGCGGCGGCGCGGATTCGTTGGCTTGACTCTCGGCTGGGACGAATCCGCGCGAGCTCACCCGAACGAGACCGGCGTTGCAAAGAAGACATTCATACTTCGGAAATTATCGACGCGCTTCGTAACGAACCACGTCTCGTGCAATCGCTCATCGTCGGGACGTTGGTTCCCGACCAGCAGACAGCCGTTGCCGAAGAGCTTGGAGTTTCAATTGAGCCTGGTCCAACTGGAAATACAACGATCGTGGACGTGGTGAGACGCGCGTTTTTCGCTCAGTTCGTACCGACTTCAGGTTTGAATGACCAAACCGCATTGGATCTACTTTCCGGCATCGAACTCGCTCGCCTGATTCGTCTTTTGGGAGTACGCGAAACGGCCATCGCTTGCAAAGGCATCACCGCGGTCGAGGCCGTCACTGCTTTCCTAAAACGGTTTTCGGCAGAGGATGCCCATGCAATTCGATTCCATCTCGGATCACTGCAAACAGTGGAACAGGAACGAATTGATTTCGCTGAGGCAGTGGTGAGCAGTGCGATTGAAGCTGGGTCTATTGGAGCCTCAACGCTCGACCGAGTGGGGTTGACGCTGCTGGCAATGGTGCTGGCTGAATCGGACGAGTTGCATCGCCGTCATACGGCTCAGAAACTTCCGCTTGCTGCATCGCGGCAGTTGGATGAGATCCTGAAGACGGGTTTACCTGATTACGATTTTGAGTTGGTGCGTAACCTCATTGCAGAGGTTCATTCCCTGGCTGGTGGTCTGCACCATCGACCCGTTGAAGCAAATGACGATAGACGAATCGCATCGTTGATTTGAAGGAGTCCTGCATGAATCCGGCAAGAATTATCAAGACCGCGGCCACGAATAAATCCGGCGGCAGCAGTATCACCAAACGCCAGATTGTTGACGCACGCGCGGAGGCCATTCGCATTCTGGCCCAGGCGGAGAATGATGCGGCAGCAATCCGCTACCAGGCTGAGTCGATTGCCCGTGAAGCTCGCGAAAACGCTTACCGTGAGGGTTCTGAAGCGGCGCTGTACGAATGGCAGGATCTACTTTTGGAAGCACGCGAAGAACGCGAGCAGGCACTTACGGGAGTGGAGCGCGACGTTTTACGTTTGGCAGTGAAGATTGCGGAAAAAATTCTCGGCCGCGAACTGGCGCGCGACAAGAAAGCCGTGGCGGACATCGTCGCGACCGCGCTGCGTCAGGCCCGGCGTAATGAAATGATCACGCTGCGAGTTAATCCAACCGATCTGCCGGTAGTTGAACAGCACCGGCAGCGATTTGAGCACTTAGGACGTAACCAGTTTCTTGACATCGTTCCCGATCCGGCGGTCGCTACTGGAGGTTGCGTTATTGAAAGCGAATCCGGAGCGATTGACGCTCAACTCGCAACTCAGCTCCGTGTGATTGAACGCGCCCTGGTGACGCGGGCTCCCGGAGAAAAGCATGCTTGAGCTTCAGGGATACATCGATGCGATCGATTGGCTGTCGCCGGTGGAGTCGCGCGGGCGGGTGACGGCGCTCGTTGGTTTGCTGATCAGGGCCGCTGTCCCGGAAGCACATATCGGTGAACTGTGTTTGATTCGTTCACCTCAGCGCGCCAAAGAACTCAAGGCAGAAGTGGTTGGTTTCCACGGCAGTGAAATGATCCTGATGCCGCTCGGTGAAATTCAGGATGTTGCTATGGGCGCCGAAGTTATTCCCACCGGCATGTCGTTAACGGTGCGGGTAAGCAACGATTTGCTCGGGCGCGTATTGGACGGATTAGGTGTGCCGGCTGATGGAAAAGATCCGATTGGAAACTTGCTGGAGTATCCGGTCACGGCCCGGCCGCCTTCCGCTTTGCGTCGTCAGCGCGTCACTAAGATCCTCCCGACCGGCGTAAGGGCAATCGATGGTTTGCTGACCGTAGGCGAGGGACAGCGTATCGGGATCTTTTCGGCAGCCGGCGTTGGCAAGTCCACGCTGCTGGGAATGTTGGCGCGCAATATGGAAGGTGACGTCAACGTGATCGCACTCGTTGGCGAGCGCGGGCGCGAAGTGCGCGACTTTCTCGAACTCGATCTTGGACCAGAGGGTTTGCGGAAGTCGGTGGTAGTGGTTGCCACTTCGAACGAGCCTTCGCTGGTGCGATTAAAAGCGGCGTACGTCGCGACGGCGATCGCTGAATACTTTCGCGATCAAGGGAAGCGAGTCGTTTTTATGATGGACTCGGTGACTCGGTTTGCGCGCGCGCTGCGTGAGGTTGGACTTGCGGCCGGAGAGCCACCTGCACGCGCCGGCTTTCCACCGTCGGTCTTCAGCGAGTTGCCCAAGCTTCTTGAACGAACCGGAAACTCTGATCGCGGTTCGATCACGGCTTTTTATACCGTGCTGGTCGAAGGAGACGACATGACCGAGCCGGTCGCGGATGAAACACGTGCAATTCTCGATGGACACATTGTGCTTTCGCGGTCGCTTGCTGTGGCCGGACATTATCCGGCGATTGACATCGGTCAATCGGCGTCGCGCGTTATGTCGAATGTCACCAATGAAGAACATCTCGAGGCTGCACG
Organism: Pyrinomonadaceae bacterium; assembly: GCA_035694465.1. Lineage (GTDB taxonomy): Bacteria > Acidobacteriota > Blastocatellia > Pyrinomonadales > Pyrinomonadaceae > PSRF01. Next base: position 56,540 of record DASSFI010000033.1, read on the forward strand.
CAAACTGCGCGAAGTTCTCGCCACATATGAAGCACAAAAGGATTTGATCCTGATTGGCGCTTATAAGAAGGGTAGTGATCCGCGAACTGATTACGCCCTCACGAAACTGAATACGGTGAATGCCTTTCTTCGTCAGGGCACCCACGAACGAACCCCCTCGAGCGCCGCCATCACACAACTGCAAAAAATGTTCTAGCCTTCAGTGGAGAACCAGATTTCAAAACTGCATCAAGAACGGAATTTCACTTTACAGTCTTTCACGAAGAAGGTAGTCTAAAGCCTCGGAAACCCCCACAACCCCGACAAATCAAAGCCGCAGTAGCGAGTTTGAAAACTACTCGGCTGAACCGTACTCAAATTCCGGACTCGAACCGTGGATGTTGATCTGAGCACGCGAAATCAGATTGCGGTGCAACGCCGCACGTCTCGCTTTGTGCCGTTCTTGATTGCACTCACGATCTGCGCCGCGACGTCGGTCACGCTCGGCGTCAGCGCGTGGTATCTGTTTGGAAAAAATCCTGCGGCAAACAAACAGCTGAACTCCAAGGTGTTGTTCGACTCTGCCGCGCTCTCAACACCAACTGACGCTGCACGGCCGTCGGAAAATCCGCCAAAGGAGAAAGCGCCACCGGCGTCGCCGCCCGGCACACTCGAAGTTACGGGTGGTTTGTTCGAGTTTGGCGGCACAGGCTCGACGATCCCAGCGCAAAAAGTCGCGGTCGATACTTTTTTCATCAGCGAAACGGAAGTCACGAACGAGCAATATCAGGAATTCGTGAAGGCGACGAATCGCGAGACGCCACCGGGCTGGAAAGATGGTGAGTTTCCCGCGGGAGCCGCGAATAAACCCGTTACCAACGTGAAGTGGCAGGACGCGGTTGATTATTGCCAATGGCTGTCAACGAAGGTCGGAGCGAACGTCAGGCTGCCGCTCGAAACGGAATGGGAACTCGCCGCGCGTGGTCAGCAGGGTTTCAAGTATCCCTGGGGTAATGACTGGGATGATCGTGCTGCCGCCAGTGAAAACCAGAACGGCTTTGTTCATGCAGTTAAGAGTTATCCGGCCGGGCGATCACCCTTTGGCGCTTACGATATGGCAGGCAATGTTTGGGAATGGGTGGGCGACGTCCGCGGTCCCGATGGCAAACCTATGTCAATCGACGATGCGCAAAACCGCGTGATCAAAGGCGGCGCTGCCAACGAACATTTAGCATTGATTTCAGGTACCTCCCGTAATCTCATTCCCAAAGATTACGCAGGTGCTTTTCTTGGTTTCCGATATGTCGTGGTTATGAAGTCGTAATGGCCCACGCCCAGAGGAGGTCAATACCGACGCTTATCAGTTTCAAGGTCAGGAGTCGTCGCTATGATCACGCTCAATGGCTTCTCTTTCACGGGAACACTAGTACGAATCTTACTGTTTACAGGCTGTGCTCTCCTTTTATCGCAGGCTGAGTTCGCATCCGCACGTTCTCAGAATCAAGTCAAATCAAAAATCGAACAGGAGATCGAAAGAAAGAATGCTCCTGTCAAACAGCCGGAGAATGAAAAGAAGGCACGTTCGAGCAGTGCGCACAAGAGGTCGATCGTCAATGAGTCGGCGGTGACGATCTTCTCGGAAGTTCCCGGCACAGACATTTTTCTCGACGGAACTCTCGTCGGCAAGATCGACCAGACCAAGAAAGTCACTACGAAAGCGAAAAAAGGTCCACATACCATCACCGCAAGTTTGAAAGGATACAACTCGCAGTCGATGGTGATCAGTGTCGCTGCCGAGAGGTCGACACATACGCTCAATCTCGGCAAGCCTCTGCCTCCACCGACTCCCGCTCCGACTCCGGTAGCAAAAGTCGAACCAACACCGGCGCCACCACCAGCTCCGCCACCACCGAACGCTGACGATGTTATCCGGCGCTTTATCAATCCGAAGGAAAGTACGGAAGTGACAGCCGATGATTGGCATCAGGTGGTTGTTCAAACTGAAGAGTCGATGAAGAAGGAAAGCAATGGCCCGCTGTTAGCGCGGCTTCATTTGGCGCGCGGACAGGAGTTGTACTTAAAGCGAAACTACGCTGAGGCGCTTGCTGAGTTTAACCACGCGATTGAGTCGTCACCGCAATCGGGCATTGCATTCTATGGTCTTGGCAATGCGTACCTGGCGACGAATCAACCTCTGCAGGCGCAGAAGACTTATCAAAAAGCGGTTCAACTGACACCCGAAGTGGCCGCACTCGCACATAAGGGTATCGGTGATTCGTTAACAAAATTGCTGAAGCGTAGCGAAGCAAACTCGTCTTACATGAAAGCCCGCGACCTCGGTTATGTGTCGCCCGAACTGAACAAAAACATTGCGCGCAATCTGATTGACGACAAGCAGTGGCAGCGAGCTCTAACGGAGCTATCAGAGATCGAAGACGGTGACAAGACGGCTGAGATTCATCTCTTCATGGGTGAATGTTTTGCGAATCTGTCGCGACCGTTGAGCGCGTATCGCGCCTACGCCGCCGCGGCGAAACTCGATCCAAGCTCGGCGACGGCTTTCCTGAAACTCGGCAACTTGCTTTACGAGCTTAACGAATTTCCTGAAGCGAAGGAGGCGTACGAACGTGCTCTCGCACTCGACACGACCGGAAATGTCATCAATCGGCCATTGATCCGTAAGCAAGCAGACAAGGCGGCTGCGCTTTCCAACAACTCATCCAGGCGGAAGGAAGGGAACTGAAATGAAGATCACTTCGGACAGCAACACAGAAGTAACGGCCACGCGGAAAATTGAAAACCAAACTGCGGGAAGCAAGCCTGGCCTGGCTGGCAGCGACAGTTTGATCGCGGACGCAGGGCAGGACAAAAGCAGCTTCGCGAGTGTGCTCGATCGAGTTACAAACTCTCATCACAAAGCACGTGACACTTCCTCTGAGGAAGGAAAGTCTGCGGCCAGTTCAAAAACCCGTGAGCGGGATGAGGACAAAGTCGACGATGTGAGTTTGGCAAATACGGATCGGACGCCGGCGCCTGAACCGGTGGCGACTAGTGAAGTGGAAACAAATAGCTGGCCCATCGTGCACACGCTCGACCTGGATAGCATCGTGACTGCGTGCCAGGTTCAGCTTGCCGGCAATGGACAAAAAGCGGTGATGCTCGAGTTGTCGCATTCGATGCTGGAGGGATTACGCGTGAAGCTTACGTCTGATGGCGCGGGTCGCATCACGGCGGATTTTCTTGCGGCGAACGAAGGAGTTAAGAGTGTGATCGACGGGCGCTCGATGGAATTGATGGAGGTTCTTCGATCGCGAGGAATTAATCTCGCGGAATTCAGGAGTTCGGTGTCGGCGGACGCCAACAGCAGAAACGACTCGCAAGAGAGGCAGACTGCAGCGGGAGCGGAACGCATCGGTGGTCAGACTAAAGCTGTCGCTTCGCTTGAGGAGACAGAGGTCAAAGAAAACGAACTAGCTGCGGGGGCGACCTATCGCGCCTAAGTGACAAATTACTCTATGAAAGCTGCTTCGAAAGAATCCCGCGTCGATCCTTTTGCGGTCGACATGTTTGCGCCGGAACACAACTCTCGCTCCGCGCCGGCGACACCTTCGCAAACTGACCGCGAAACACTACGCGTCAATCGAAGTTGGAACCTGCGATTACCGCGAGTAACACCGGATCAACTAGAAGCCTCAGCCGCGCTCACGCAACTGCGGCCCGAAACTTATTCTCAGATTCACGACTCAATTGTCGAAGTGCTCTCACGATATTCACTGACCGCCGCGGAGCAGATCTCTCTTTCCCTCGTCGATCTACAAGAAAAAGATTTCACTCTGGAAGCACTGATTCCCGATGACCGATCAGCCGTCTTCGCCGCACTGAGTTTGGGATCTGAGTCAGCGACGATTGCGATCGAATTAAAAGCATCCTTCGCGGCGCAATTGGTCGATCGAATGCTCGGCGGCAGTGGCGCCGCTCCCGAACAACTACGTCCACTAACGACGACTGAACGCGCCGTAATCGAATTTCTTTACCTCTCCGCCGCAAGCGAATTGAACGCAAAGAGCGGAGATCCCCTGGTGCATTTGCAGAGTGTCGGCGACCAGTCGTCCTGGTGGACCAGCCGCGTAAGCTCGGGCTCAGTGAGATCGGATTGGAAACGCGGTCTGCTGGTTTCCCTGCGAATCGGAGTAGGTGAGATCACTGGCATCGCCCGCGTGTACCTGAATCGGGAATCGTTGGCCGCACTCGACGACGCAGTACGTCGTTTCCAGGCTGCACGCGAGTTGACCAATGCTCTACCGCGCTATTCACGTATTGCGCCCGAAGTCTCTTTGGCTGTCTTCATCGGCAAGACCGACGTTACTCCGCTGGAACTCTCAGAGCTGGAATGCGGCGACGTAATGTTCGTCGAAGGGCCAGTCGTACGCTGGCGTGAACAACAGTTTAGCGGGTCGCTCTTGTTGCGAGTGGGCGATGGCGACGAGTCGTGGATCATTAGTGAACTTTCAGAAGCAGGCGACTCGCTTCGTGTGAGAGTGAATGCGGTAACTGCTGAGCCACCAGCAAGGTTTGCGGAAAGGTTGAAAATGGAAGAAGAAACGGAAGTTGTCGAAGCGCCCGGCGAAGGCGCGAGTTTGATCGACGCGGTCATGGTGAGCGTGCGTATTGAGCTGGCCGCGCGCCGTTTGCAACTCGATGAGTTATCACGTCTCCGCAAGAATCAGATTATCGATCTGGGATGTAACGCTACCGATCCTGTTGATCTGGTGGTTGAAGGTCGACGCATCGCGTCTGGTGAGTTGGTCGACATTGAAGGTCGACTCGGCGTGCGCATTACAAAAGTGCTCAGTTGAGAACGGACATGGCATTAGCGACTGCATGGTTACATTTTTTAGCTCTGGGTTTTTGGCAGAGTGAGATTAACCCGGAGCAATTTCAGAGTGGCAGAAATGTGATCTGGATGTTTTTCCAAACTATTCTGGCGCTCGGCTTCGTGTGTCTCCTGGCTTACGTTGCGCTGCGGGTGGTGCTGCCGCGTCTCAACATCGCCACCTCGGGCAAGACGATGGTCAACGTTGTCGATCGCACGCCGCTGGATCAGCGACGCAGTTTGTTTGTGATTGAAGTAACCGGGCGCTGGCTGCTCATCGCTGTGTCTGAAGGTGGGGTTCAGTTGATCAGTGAACTGGATGCAGACAAGGCGGCGGAAGCGTCGGCGTTATTGCGCGCGACGGCCTCATCAGTTCGGGCTCGCACGGCTTTTAATCAGGCCGGTTTAGCGGCGCGTTCGACCTTTTCCGATGTTCTCGCGCGCTTTGGAAATAGACGACAATAGTGGGGGTGCGTAATGCACAGGGTTGCAATCGTCTTCTTAGCCTCGCTGTTGATAGCAGCGGCGGCAGGATCTGCAAACGCACAATCTTCAGGTGACTCCGGTACTGCCAACCCCGTTGTTCTCGTCATTGTTCTTGGCGCCCTCGCTCTCGCTCCGTTTGCCCTCATCATGCTCACGTCGTTCGTGAAGATCTCGGTGGTCCTATCGATACTCAGAAATGCGTTAGGCACACAGCAGGTCCCACCAAACCAGGTGATTACCGGCATCTCACTGATCCTGACAGTCTTCATCATGGCGCCGGTAGTCGAAAAAATGTATGCCGAGGCAGGACCGGTTGCGTCGACGAATGCGATTTTTTCGGAGCCTTCAGTAAAAGAGATATTCGAAGGCGCTAAACGCGGACGTGAACCACTGCGACAGTTCTTAAGACGCTATGCCGAGGAGCGAGATCGCAAGATGTTTTTTGATCTTTCGCAGTCAATGGCCGTGCGCAATGGAAATGATCCGAAGGAAATCACTCCGGAAGACTTTCGCGTAATCATTCCGGCGTTTGTGACGAGCCAACTGGCGGAGGCTTTCAAAATCGGGTTCTTTCTTTTTATTCCATTTTTGATAATCGACATGGTGGTGGCGAATATTCTGCAAGCGATGGGTATGTTCATGTTGTCGCCCGTGATGATTTCGTTGCCATTCAAGTTGTTGCTGTTTGTGCTCGTGAATGGCTGGGTGCTTCTGATCAAGAATCTGGTCCTGAGTTATGCGTGAGAAAGTGAGGGGAAGGTTATGAACCAATTCATCTATCTGGCGTCTGAAGCTTTGTGGTTGATCTTTCTTCTCTCGTTGCCTCCACTCCTGGCCAGTCTGGTTGTTGGATTACTGGTCAGCTTGTTGCAGGCTTTGACTCAGGTGCAGGAGCAGACTCTCACGTTCGTTCCGAAAATAATCGCAACGCTGCTCGCTCTCATGCTGAGCGCCAACTGGATGTTGGGTCGTCTCATTGAGTTCACCAACCACGCCTTCGATCTAATGCTGAAAGTCGGCAAAGGTATTTAAGGTTTATTCACAGATTACACAGATTGATTAATAGAATCTGTGTAATCTGTGGATAAGCCTTCTAGTTAAATGGATGAGTTTCTCAGACTGCTCGAAGTAGTTCTGCGCACCTTTGAAGTCGGACAAAGTCCGCAGGCTTTCATGGTGCTGGTGGGACTTGCCTTCGCCCGGTTTCTTTCATTCATGGTCATCGCGCCTTTCTTCGGCGGCAGCGCTGTGTCGGCACGAGTTAAGGTGGCGACGGCCACGGCTTTTGTCATCATCGCCTATCCTTCGCTTGCGATCGGATTGCCGCCGGAAGGTCGCCCGCTGCCTTTCGGTCCGATGGGTTTTATTGCCCTACTCGCCAAGGAAGCCCTCGTCGGTTTTACGCTCGGCTTCGTTACCTCACTTGTTTTCGAGGCGATTCAGGTTGCTGGTCGTATTGTCGATTTTCAACGTGGAGCAATGCTCGGAGAAGTTTACGCGCCACAACTTCAAACTCAGGTTTCTCCCATCGGCCAGTTTAACTTGCAGTTTGCCCTCGTGCTGTTTGTTGCGATCGGTGCGCATCGTGTTTTTCTCGGCGCGTTGATTCAGAGTTTCGAACTGATACCCGCGACGAGGTTTCCTAATTTCACGGCCGGATGGACGCCGCTGGCTGGTTCACTCACGGAACTCAGTGCGGGAGTGTTGAGTGTCGGGGTGCAGTTAGCCGCGCCGGCGATGATCGCACTGTTACTGACGGATCTTTTCTTCGGACTCGTGAATCGAGTTGCGCCTCAGATCAATGTTTTCTTCCTCGGCCTGCCGGTGAAGATGATTGTGGGTGTGTTGATAATCTTTATTGCCCTGCCGCTCTTGATGGATCGATACATCTTCTACTTCAACGAATCGTTCAAAGTCTTCCAGTATCTGCTGCGCACTTTCTCACAAGCTTATTGATTTTGCCGCAACTCTTTGCAGTTTTCTCCGATAACTGATCTGAGGGGGAAAAACTGTGAGCGTCATTTCATCGATAACCGACAACATCACCCACGGCCTCGGCCAGGATTTCAACGTGGCTCTGCACGGCGGTGAGGCACTACTCGATGCGGCACAAGCGTCTGCGAGTCAGGCATTCTCGGTCGGCGCAAATTTGGCTGAAGTTTACGCGAGCCGGGTTGGTACAGATTTATTGCCGGCGGGTCTCTCGAACGTCGTCAATTTGAGCAGTCGAGCTGAACCAAGACCAGACACAGTTTTTGACGGCGTGTTTGTCGGTGCGAATGGACAGACGTTTCCCGCCACCAAACCCCTGAATCAAATACCTGCCGTTCAGCCGCGAAACGGTGTTACGACCAATGAAACGCTGATCTATGTCAACGGCATCAACACGACGAAGGATGCGCAGGCAGCCTCGCTGCAGGCGATTGCAGATCGTACGGGCGCTCGCGTGATTGGAATTCACAATTCCACCGAGGGCATGATTTCAGACCTGCGTCAGTGCGTTACTGACAAGCTCGACGTGGGCACGAATCCGCCGGTTGACACACTCGCCGACACCGTCTACAACGAAATACAAGCCGGTCGCACAGTCCATCTGCTGGCACACAGCCAGGGGGCGCTCATCACGAGTCGCGCGCTGCGCGATGTTTATCAGAGACTGAGAATCGAAGATGGTCTCTCGAGTGCTGAAGCTGAGCAGCGATTGAGCCAGGTAAAAGTTGAGACTTTTGGCGGTGCGGCCGGTCATTATCCGGATGGTCCGCAGTACGTTCACTATGTCAATCGTGACGACCCGGTGCCGTCGCTATTTGGTTTGGGTTGGGATATTGATAGGTTTAACCCGACGCTGGATGCGGGCCGTGGCGCACAGGTCCATTGGTTTACGGATTGGCACTTGAATCCGATTGCCAGTCATTCGTTCGAAGACGTTTACTTGCCGCAGCGCGTCCCGTTTGATCAAGCTCGACGCGGAGATTTTGACTAGCCCATGCTTAATCGAGACGACGCCGTTCGTATGATTCAGGGATTCTTCAAATCCCACGGTGTTGATAGTCCCGGGCTCAATGAAAACAACCTTGGCGGCGCGTCGATTGGAGAAGAGCAGGTCTACTTCGAATACGAGCCGGAGGCACAGAGTTTGAAGTGCAGTGCCTTGGTTTATAGATTTCGTAATGAACCAAAACCCGGCGTGATCGAGGAGTTTGAGACAGAAGCAAAAACAATTGATACCGGTGGCGGCGTGCTCGAGTATCAGCCTGAGAATAAAGGTTTGTACCTTTCGCGCGAATACAAGGCGCTGGTTGGTGACGAAGAGTTTGCGGCAGATCTCAGACGATTGCTGATGGCCAGCCGAGTTTACGGCGATCAAGTCCTCGATCGCGTGGCCAAGAACGTTTTTGCCAGGAACTAAAATTCCGCCCACGGCAGTGGGCGGTTTGTTCAAGTCCTCACTAAATTTCCGTCATTGTTTAATAAGTCCCAATCCCGCCCACGGCAGTGGGAGGATCATTCAAGTCCACGCTATTCATTGCGGACTCCGGGTATACGATAAATAGTCAGGACCTGAACGATCCACCAACTTCCGTTGGTGGGATTCACATCGCAGGTCGGCATTTTTTATAGAAAGGACTTGAATGATCCGCTCACTGCCGTGAGCGGGATTCTGAATTTGAAGTCCGAGTCGTGAGAAAGCTCTTGACGACTCGTTAGTTCACAGCGATTTTGAATACAACGTCCACACAGTTCGATTTCCAAAACCAAGCCTTTCGAGCAGCACGTTGATCTTCTGATTCCCAACAAAACTGTCAGCAGAAATCAAAGGGTAACCGTGCTTGATCGCGTACTCGATCCCCAAATATGAAAGCGCCTGGGCGATTCCACGGCCGCGGTAGGTGCGTCTGATTCCCAGCGTGTCTGCATACAACTCGCGCTTCGCCCTTCCGTGCGGCAGCAGGATACAAAGCCCGACATAAGATCCGTGATGCAACGCGAAAAATTGCGCGCGGAACAACTCAGGACTCTTGAGTATTCTCTCTTCGTACTCGGCAAACGACGTCAGCCTTCCCGGTTCAGGTGAGGGAATGTCCTGGAGCACTTCACCATACAATTCATAGGTCGCGCGATTTCTTTGCGGGTCCGACTCCAGCTCCGCAAAGTTTGCAAACTCATATCCGTATTTCCGCAAACGCTGGTGGTACCTCTCAAGTCGAGCGAGATCAAAACGAGTTGTATCCAGCGAGGAATGAAACGTACGCATCCCCGCGACGAACCCTCTAGCTTCGAGAAATCTCAAACTTTCCACTCGATCTTCTCTTATCCACGCAGACAACACCGCGTCATCAACCGTCGTCACGATCTGATCGTAAAGTCTCGATCCGATCCCGCGCCGCCGCCATTCAGGAGCAACAAAGAGATGCAATTGAAGACTCTGCTCACTCGGCTCGTAACCACCAAAACCAACGGCCACGTCGTTCTTCTCTACTACCCAACGTTTTGTTGCCGGCTGAGCGGGCGACATGTCGGCCAGTCGCATTTCGAGTTCAGTGCGTTGCAGGTCCGGATAAGCTTGATTCCAGAGTGCGGTGAAAGCCGGATAATGACGAGGTGAGAACGGAGTTATCGAATGATGGTCCACTAGGCAGGTGTCACTCTTAACACCCAGCGGTTTTGCGCCGGATCCCAAACGTACTCTCCCCTCGTCGGTCGAATGATGTTCTGGATCACGAAGGTGATGGCTTGCTGTGAAGCGTCTGCCGACTGAGTCCTATCCTGATTTTCCTGATTAGCGGACTGACAGTAAAACTCGGCGGCCTGGAAATAGCGACGAGTGCTGGCGTGTTGCTGCAGGAGATGCTGAAAGAATTGCGCCAACGCTTCGAGGAACGATGAGGCGCCTTCTTCTCCCTGTTCAGTTGGCGGAACAGGATACGTCGGAAACGGTAACTGAGTCGGGAAAATCAGGTTCATGATCTTTTCAGTTAAGTTCTAAGCCGTCGTCGGTGAAGCGTATCTTATCGATTGGAACTCCGAGCACAGTCTCTAAGTTGTATTTCGCCATCTCGCGAAACTGTTCCGCAGCGCCTTCGTCGCCGCTTTTCTTCGAGGTGCCGTAACCCATATCAACAAAACCCGCCAGCACGATCAACGTTTCATAAGCTTCCTGCTTTTGCTGGTCAGACATCTGGCGAAACGCCTGGTCCTGGATCATGTTGGCGCGAATCATGTCGCGCGTCGCGCTCATCTGTGCCGACGTTGGCCCGCGACCCACCGAATAGACGTAGTAGTTAGTGGAGATGAAATAATTTAGCGCGAGCGCCACGTCGTTTAGTGGTACGCCTTTTTGCTTCGCGGTGTCAGTGTAAAACGTCAGACATTGCGTGAGAACGCCTTCGATGTGCTGACGTTCCTGCGCTGTCTTACCAAGACGTGCCGCGAGTTGTTGCGGCACGAATGAAGGCTGAGACGTATGAAATATTGTGTCGCCCGTTGGCGAAAACGGTCCCGAAGGTTGATTAGTTGGAACTGGTCTACTCGAGGTTGAGCTTCGCGGCGATGAGAGCTTACCGCGCTTTTGCAGCACGCGAACACGGCTGATGTTCGCGAGGTAAGGTGCGTAGATGGTCGGCATCTGTCGAGCCAGGGCCGCCGGACCGGTGGTGGCGACTTGTCCCGATGCGACAACAAAGCACACTATGCACGTAATACCGATGCGCACTGCAATGTTCAGGCCAAGCTTCATCTTACTTTAGCTGTCGGCGATGACGTCGAACCTTGTTTTGCTGAAGTTTTTTGTGTTTTCGTTGGTTGAGGATCCGGGATCTGTTGGCCATGTACGGCCCGTAGATGCGCGGCATTTGTCTCGCCAAACCGGCCGGACCGGTGGTTGAAACCTGCGCGCTCGCAGAAGAGGCAAAACCTGTAAGGGAACCCAGCAGGAGAAGCACGACGAGTCTTTTTCTCATCGGGAAAACCTCCAATAATCGAATACTGCGCTGACTATTTGCTTGTCGGGTTGCCACGCATTTTACTGCAAACCGCAACCAGGCGCGAGCATTCTGTTTGGAGTGCGGCGGCCTGGCGCCGCTTTGTTACCGATCGCGCAATTCGATACCAAAGC
>DASSFI010000034.1:0-62746 GCA_035694465.1 Pyrinomonadaceae bacterium
GCGCGTCTGCTCAGACAGCTACACCGGTTGTGTCTCCCCAACCCACACCGTTACCTCAGCAACAAGAACCGATCAAGATCTACACCGAAGAAGTCAGTCTTCCCGTAGTCGTTACCGACAGTAGCGGGCGCTTCGATCCCACGCTCGAACTAAATGATCTGCTGATCCTGGAGGACGGCGAACCACAGACCATACGGAGCGTTCGACGAATTCCCGCCAGCGTTCTCCTGCTGTTGGACACCGGCGGCTTCAGAAATCCGGCGATGAAAACCAACACCACGCGCGATCTTTCTGTGCGCCTCGTTTCCCAACTTCGCTCAGGCGATCAGGTTGCGGCGTTTCAATTCGGCGGTAAAGTTGAATTGATTCAAACTTGGACTTCGGATCAGAGTGTCGCTATCCAATCGCTTAAGACAAAACTCTCTTCGGGACGGAACGGTCGTTTTCAAAATGCTCTGGCTGCGGCGTCAATGCAACTGACAAATGCTCCATCAGGTAATCGCCACATTGTGCTGGTTACGGATGGCGGAGAGTCTTTGCTCGACAAAGAGGATCTTGCGGCGGGCATGAAACAACTCTATCGGGCTCAGGCCACCATTCATGTCATCAGCTACACCTCGCTGGGTCGCAAAGCGATAAGCATGCAGCATCCCAAAATTCCGGTGATCCCGATTGCCGTCAGGCGGAAGAATAAACTGGACACAGCCGTCGCGCCGATTTTTCCCAATGCTGACAAGAAGTTGGCCGAGGAACTGAAACACAAGAGCATCCTCCGCATAATCATGGAAGGGGCATACCCGGCGGGCGTCAACCTCGACTTTCCTATGTGGCGACATAGCAGGGACCAATTGAAAACTCTCAAGCAGAATGAACTTTTGCTGGGTTGGGTCGCGGAGGAAACAGGAGGAGACATCATTTTGCCGGCCTCGGAAGATGAACTGTCGCAACTCACCGATGACCTCGCCCGCGAAATCGATTCTCAATACGTGGTCACCTACCGGCCAAAGTCAGGAGTTGCACTTAAATCCGAAGCAGACATCCGGCGCGTAGAAGTTATTTCGCGCCGAGTTGGGCTGCACGTTCGGTCCCGACGCAGCTACGTAGTTACTGGCGCCCCCGAATAAAGTGAGAACAAGCTAACTCATCTGATCTGCAAGCTTTGCTAATCGCATCGCCGCATGTTGCGCGCGATAAACTTATACACGATTTTTGAGTGAGGCTAAGTTATTGAAATTATTGGTGGCCAGGGACGGAATCGAACCGCCGACGCCGGCCTTTTCAGGGCCGCGCTCTACCAACTGAGCTACCTGGCCAGATGGTTGGAAGGAGGGCAGTATAGGAACACCGCTAAATGACTGTCAACTTGACGAACTAAACGCCTAACGAACTAAATTCGTCTTTTGAGAAACAGATGCGTCGCTCTTCACCCCACCACCGGGCGAAACTAACGGTCTTGTGCCTCGATGATGCCCGTGACCTTCGTCTCCACCGGGTGGCCGTCAATATCACTCGGTATGCGCCCTTTCACGTCTTCGCTCCTTAGATAAACGATTATGGCGTCGTCTCCGATACTGTTCCTGCCAAGACCCACTCCTTCAACGCCTTCGATCGCCATCAATCGGTCTTCGTGATTCTGCTTTACGTTTTCAATCGGCGATGAACTAGTTGAGGCCTCCGGAGAATAAGGCATCGCGGCATCTTCAAATGGAAAGTCATTCATCTCTAAAACCTCACGTGGACAGTTTGTGTCGAGGGGCTCAATTTCGTTCGACTCCAATGATAGTCAATCGTAATTCAAAATGCGACGCGTGAGCACGCGAGGCGAATCACTGTGTTGCGCTTCGTTTAAAAAGATCCGCCGGCGCCGTCCACCACGTGAGTGGAGGCGCCGACAGGATCGGTTTGGAGTCTGCCGTTTTAAGTGACGAGATTGATGTCGAGGGCTGCTAACACCCTTCCCATCTTGTTGGCGAAGGTTATTCCTCCGCCGCCTGCGAATAGTAGTCCCACTGGTCTTCGGCTCGGATCCCATGTCCAAATTGATGAACCAGAATCGCCACCGGCGCTGAACAGCGTTCCGCCCGCTCCGCGAATTGAAATCTGGTCCTTGAACAGCGCCACTCGTCCCGCGCCATAGCTCACGTTGATCGACGCATTGATATCGATGATCGTGCCACGCGTCAGTTGAGTGGTGCGTCCTGATTTGCCGACTGCCATGTTCAGGGCCGGCGCCACAGGCACACTGCCGATTCTAAAGAACTGCGGCACGCCCCCGACCAGATGGACCAGTTCCCGTCGAACTCTGTCGGGCCAGCACCAGCCGGTCGCACAATCAACGAAATTTACTGCACCGGCGGCAAAGTTAATCGGCACGAATCGTTCGAGCACTGCGATCTGATCGGCAGGACATTTGCCACCGTCGATTGGACCAGGCTGGCAAATGCAATCACCGAACGCTCCGCCATTGGTATTGGCAAGAACGTGATTGTTACTGAGAACCATCAAACGCGCATTTCTGGGCGCCGTCCTGCCAACGCTCAGACAACCAATCGTTCCGGCAGTGATCTTAAAGTGCCCGACAGAAACGCCCCCGGGAGCGGGACGCATCCGAAAACGATGCGGCTGGGCTTCGATCACACCTGTAACGATCACGTTGACGGGTATCTCATCAGCGGCCGATTCACTGACGCCCATCGCGCTCGCAACGTGCGATTTCATTTCCTCGACCGGTGTACGCTCGACCACATAGAGATTCAAAGCTTGCTTTCCGGGATGCAATCCCGATGAAAGCACTTCACTGCCAGCATTGGTCGTCGGCGGCAGACTCACACCAATACCAACACCAACGATGTTGCCCGAACCTTGAAATGCGTCGGCAGCCAGAGCGCCAGCCGTTTGCTGACCGGCTGCCTGTAAAAGCTGAGTTTCGATTTGTTGCTTGGCTTCGAGAATTCTCTCGTCGATGCCAAAAGACGTAGCTTCCATTGCCGACGCGGCTGCTTCTTCGGCAAAGTCTTGTCCTGTGTCTGGGGAGCTGTAACCCTGCAAGCCGGCTTCTTCTTCTTGTGAATCTTCCACTACTTTCCGAACGATTTTTGCCGGCGGTTCCTGATAACCCTGAGCGTCTTGTTCTTTCGCACTCTTCTGAGGATCTTTCTTATCCATGTCAACCTCCTGAGTTGAAGAAATGAGTTGGTGGTGGCACGTTCACTAACTGTCACCATCGGGGCGGCTGATTTGGTCTAATCAGTCAGTGGCGAGGTGAGAGAAAAGTATGTGGGCCTCTACACCGATATGGGTGAATCTCCGATTTCGTATCATTGGAGGTAAAAGAAAATTTTTAGATCCCGGAAGAGAATGTGGTAGCGGAATTTTGTGAGGGTGATCAGTCCCTTACGACAAAGTAATACTCGTCGTAGAATTGCAAGTTGCCATTTGCGGCGATGCCTTTAAGAACGATCCGATAACGTTGTGAGACTTCCAACTGACTTGAAGGCACACTGACTCGAACACCGTTTCCCGAAGTGATTCTGCTGGGTTTGACGGTCCATGTCTGAATAGCCTGGCCGTTTTCCTTCTCTAGTGAGGCCTTGTAGCTTCGATAGGTCGTAGTTCCAGTCAACGGTAACTGGAATTCGACCGACCTTGATTTTTTCGATACAGGGGTAGCTTCGCTGTCCCCTCGATCCGGGCCGCCAGGAGTCAGCAAAAAGCTGTACACCGCTGAGGTTGGGCGGCGAGGTAAAGCAGGTTTGTTCTGATCGTTCTGATGTGCCGGTGAGGGTGAAGTATGGACCGGTGTTTCACCGGGTGTGCTGGTTGGAGTCGGAAGTGCGGGAGTCGACCGTTTTTCGGCTTCAACCGGCTGACTCGGAGTTTTTCGAAATCGTTCACGAACCAGAATCGCAATGATGATGATTGCGGCGACGGTAATCGCACCGGTCGCTAGAGCGGGAAGGGGTGATGGCCCTAAATGAAAAAACTTCAGCAACCTTTGCCAAAGCGAGGGACGAGGGAATTCTCGATCGAGGTGCTGGCGTAAAGCGTCAGCTATTCTGAGATCTTCACTGCGGCCCGGTTGTGTCAGAAAATATTGCTGAAAGCGCTTTCTTTCTTCCGCCGAAAGATCGTTGTAAACAAACTCATCGATCAAATCGTCTTCTACGGCCTCGAGGAGCGCGAAACTCTGAGGATCGCCAAACGCAAGTTCCTCAATGCGCTCCTGCTCCTCGGTCGATAATTCTCCGAGCAAAAATCGCCGGGCGACAACTTCATCTAGAATTTGCTCTCTCATAACTCAACTTCGAGACTTCAACATCCTACTTGTTACTCTCATTTGACGATTGCTCCATGGCTTCAGGGTTTGCCAAACAACTCTTAGTACATTTCTCCAGCGCTTGCCTGATTCGCAACGCCTTAACACGCAGGGCCGCTAACCCAATATTAAGACCGGCGGCCAGTTCTTTTCGGTTACGTATCTTCGTTCCTTTGCTTCCGTGATAGTACTTTTCAATGAGATTTTTTTTCCATGCGGGAAGTAGCCCCATGCATTTGTTGACGCAAAAGGATCGAAGTTCTTTGTCGCGGCCTTCAACCGGGTCCTTACCCGGCAGATCCTGATCCAGTTCGACTATTTCAACCAGCTTTGCCCTATGTTCTCTTAGCACGTAGAAAGCGACTCGATGAACATAGGGCTCTCGCTCGCCAACGTAAGTATCAATTATCGCTGGTAACTTTTGGGCGACCCGATCGAGCGTTATGTCTGCAAGTTCATCCGGAACTGAACATCCATGTGCCGCGAAATTTTTGACCAGGCCTGTACGAATCTTAAGATAGATCTTTCCTGCCTCGTCAGGAACGGGGTGTAGCCAAAACAAAAGCAGGTCGAAGCTCTCTTGAGTAAGCTCCATTCGGGGGTAAGGTTGTCGGGCCGCTAGCTGAGAACTGGGATGCCGCCCGTTTCTTTGGTAGGCGCAGTATGAAACGTTTTCCAGGCATTCTGCAACAGAAAATGCCGAGGATTGAGGCGAGGGGCTTAATTGAGGATTTCTTCCAGACATTTCGCATGACTAAGCACTACTTCCAATCGCCTTGCAGCACGAAGCCGGCCCAGTAATACGGCCTGGCAGCACCGTGCCTTTCAATCAGATCGAGTTGCGCTCGCCTGAGAGCTGCCGCGGCGGGCATTTTTTTTTCGAGCAGGTAGTTGTAAAAGCGCTTCATCAGTTCGGCAGTCGCTTCGTCTTGTACGTTCCACAAACTGGCAACGACTCGCAAAGCTCCTGCATACATGAAACCACGTGTCAGACCAATTAGACCTTCACCTCTTACCTGCTTACCGACGGCGGTTTGGCACGCACTCAAGACAATCAAATCGAGTGGCAGATCCAAATTGTAGATGTCGCTTAGTTTCAAAAACCCATCCTCTGTTTGGCCGTGTTCGTCAACTAAGGAAAACACCAGACCTGACAACTCCGGGTGATTGCCGTTGAGAATGCCATGCGTTGCGAAATGCACTATTTGATACTGCTTCAGTTCCAGATTGAGTACACGCGCACGGCTGGCATCAAAGTCCAGTGCCTTCATCGCCGATCCTGCCGGCGCCGCTGCGATAATGGCATCCGCTTCACCTCTCGAAAAACTTAATCGGTCGAGCCGAAAACCTCCATCCACAGAGCCAACGTCCCCTGCATCTCTCAAGGCACGTTTGAGTTCGCGTGTGGAAGCAGTTTTGGCCGGCTCTGTATTCGAATCCTTACGTGCTGCCACCACGCGATCGTCAGTCTTGCTGAATACCGGATCGGCGAACACCGCGACAGTCTTTGTGGCAATCGGGCGCGGCGCCTCGCGTATTAGCGCCAACGCCGTCGCCGACGGTTCATAAATAATTTCATTGTTGACGATCAGCGGCACGAGATCGGCGGAAGCTTGTGTTTGACCGGGCACGAGCAATGCTCCAAACGGAACATACTGGAGCGCCCCGTCTGCGAGTATCACCAAACGCTTTTTACCGATCTTTGACAACGCTGGTCTGAGCACGATGTTGCTTAACTCGAGGGCTCGTCGTCGATAATTCTGAGGGGCGTTCTTAAGCTTCGCTATGTACTTAAGTGTGTCATCAGTGGGCCGCTTCGGTTCCCACGCTTTCAGCGATTCGCGAAAACTCTGAGCCGCCTGCTCGATTTGTGCTCGACCGGGCAGCGTGTAAGGTAGAACATCATTCTTAGTAACGAGCCACGCGTAACTCCGCTTTTCGCCCAGAGAATATTCCAACAACAGCGTATCGTCGTCGAGTAATTGCTGGATCTGCGCCGGTTTGAGCGGCTGCGGTTGCGTCAAGGCTGCGAAACGCGGGCTACGCTTGCGGATCTCAGCCTGAGTTTGATCTAACGCGAGCGTCAGAGCCTGTAATTCCTTATCAGCGGCAGCTTTTCGTGACTCACTGTATTTTCCACTCAACTTCTGGAACTGGGTGAGCTTTTCAGCCAAAAGATCCTTCTGCTGGCGTTCGACAGCGAGGAGTTGTGGATCAACGCCTTGTCGAATACCGGCATGACTCTCAGTCAAAAGGTCCAGAAGATTCCGTGCCCGTGCGCGTTCGCCGGCATAGAGTGCCGACTCGAGCTCGGCTCGCGAACGAGTCGCATTATAGAGACGCATCCGGACGTCGATCTCGAGTTCAAAGAAATCCTGTTTCGTTGCGTAGTAGCTCATCCGCAACCGGTGGCTCGTCATTTTCGTGCGCAACGACTCGACCTTATCGATCGCTTCAACAATCTTGTCGCGGGCTTCAGTCAAATGGTTTTGGTTACGCTCAAGACGAGCGATCCCATAAAGCGACAAGGCTTCTCCCTGAGCATCATTCGCCTTGCGCCATAAGTCGATTGCCTGGCGATAGTTTTTAAGTGCGAGAGAGGGCTGGTTCAGGAGATTGTAAAACTCTCCGATTTTGTCGAGCGTGATCGCCTGGCCGCGACGATCCTCAATCCTGTTTTGTATTTCGAGAGCCTTGTTGTAGGCGATAATGGCCTGGTCCATCTGTCGCAGGGCGACGTGGGCCATCCCCAGGCGCACCAGGGTGTACGCCTCAAACCGGGGATTGTCGGATGATTGGCTTAGTTGCTGGGCCTGGACCAGTTCTTTGCGTGCGGCCAGGGGATTGTCCATCAGCAGGTATGCGTAACCGAGATTGCTGCGCGTCACGGCGTCTTCTGCCTGGTTTCGAGCTTGCGAGCGAACGTTAAGGGCCTCCTGAAACGCATCCAGGGCCGCGGGGCCGTCTCCGATGTTGGCGTAAACCATGCCCATGTTATTCAGCGTGTTGACTTGATTCTTTTGATCGCCTCTTTCGCGGAAGATTTTTAAGGCAAGCTCATATTGTGTCAGTGCTTCATTTGGATCTCCCCACGTGTCGTGGATTACGCCACTGCTATTTCGAGCGAACGGTTCGTGAAAGCATGGCGCATTGAGTTCGCTACAATAGTGGAGGACTTCGTTAACCTGTTGAAAAGCAGTATTCAGATTAACCAACTCGAGATTTGCCTTGGCAATGTTGTTAAGTGTGTTCATTTCCATGGCGCGGTCCTTTAGTTGGCGCCATAGCGCAAGTGCTAACTCTGAGTTAGTTACCGAGTTCTGGTAGTCGCCAATCAACGCGTAGACGAGGCCGACGTTATTTCGGAGCTGAGCCTCTCCCCATCGATCGCCAAGACCCATGCGGAGTTCGATGGCGCGCGCATATTTATCGAGGGCCTTACTCGGAATGTCCAGATCCCTGTACGCTGCACCCATCTGATTAAGAACACTTGCTTGACCGGACTCATCTGAAGCTTCGTTGAGAAGCGAAAGCGCCTGGTTCAAGTACTTCATTGCTTCTGAGAAGTCTTCCCGAACCCTGAACGTTTCGCCAACGAGGGAGAAGGCGTAACCCTCCTCTCGTGAATCGAGCAGCTCGTGAAAAATCGACGCCGCGTTTTTGAATTGCTCGATGGCGAGCGCGCGCGACTCGGCCGTCCGTTGCTGCGCTAATCGTCGTCCTTCCATCAGCAGGCGTTCAGCATCCACGCGTTTGGTGTCCGCTGGAGTACCTTGTCTTGGACCTTCGACTTTCAGTTCGTAACTTCCGGTGGGCTGCGACTTGTCCGCGCAAATTTCGAGGTAGTAAGTACCCGTCAATTGGGCCACGGCCGAAACCGCTTCCGGCCCGAACTTTCCATTAGGGGTGTCCCTTTCAATCACAAGCTCCCGGTTCGGATTTAGTAGTTTGACAACAACGTCGACGCCTTTTTGATCGATCATTGCGTGCACATACTGTTGCGTTGCAAGCGAGACTCGAAAGAGGTGTCGCTCGTTCGGTTTCATCGTGCGGGTGAGGACTTCGCCTGTTTGGAGTGGGGTAGGATTGTCCTGAAGATCAGTGCAATCCTCGTTCTGCGTGAGAGTCTGACTGTACGACAGTGAGGGCGTCACAATCAGCAACAGTTGCAGAAGTAATGCCACACGAAGAAACCGCGAGGGACCAGATCGCCCATAACGGCGATCAGCGGTGCGCGGGATGAGGACTTGAGCGTTCATTTCTGGCCGGCTTTCGTTAGAGATTGATAACTTTTCTCAACAGAGCCGGGTTGAGAACTTTAAGCTGCCAGATTGGACCCTCTCCTTTGAAAGGGTCCTAAGTGGCGTGGGCTCTAAGGGCTGTCGGGTTGTTCATCTTAGGTTTGCGTTCCCGTACCGGTTCCGGTATCGCCATCGCTCCCTGCCTGTGGCAGTACGATAGCGAGGTTACTGGATACTCCCGCCGCAGCAGGTTGTTCGGCGGCAAAGGTAGTAAACCTTCCTTGAAAGTTCCTTTCAAAAATGACACCCGACATCATTATGCGTGTCGTTTCCTTGGAGTAGTTAAGAGTCATCAAGGACGCAGACTCGTCCAGGCCTAGTGGGCCGAGAGATTGTCTGGTGCCGTTTACTGCCGACAAAAATTCTCCGCTAATACCGTCGGACACTTCGCCGGTGATTATCCCCTCATCGACGCTCAGACAAAAGACTAAAAATTCTTCCGCTGACGTTCGACCGGGCCGTGCATCAGTTAATGTTCGAATGGTCCACTCTTCTTTGGGATCTATACATGCCATGGCGCCGTTTCTCCTTTGTGGGGTTTCAGTTTGTATCCTGGTTTGATCTGTGGATGTGTTCGGACTTCCGCCGAGAACCTGCAATGACTTTCGCAACTGACCAATGTGTTGCTGGAAGGCGGTTAGAATTCCGGCCTGTACGGCATCTTCGATATTGACGCCTACGCCTGCGGTTGCGGCTGCGGCTGCGGCTTCGTTCGTTTCTGCCTGGAGCATCGCGTTGTGACACGACTTGAGAACCGAACCAATCACCATTTGCCTTGACGGCAACTGGATTTCACTCCCCTGTGCGTGGTAGAGCTCCGCAACCTCTCTTGGAGTGATTGCCTGCAACATCTGGTGGATTTCGCAAGGTGAAGAAACCATCGCGAGCACGGATTGCCCCGTCGCTCCGGTGCTTTTTGCGTCCTCTCGTTCCTCCAGACACAAGGTGTAACGAGCTAGTTCCCAAATCATCCAACGAGCCATCTGCTCGCGTTTGCGTTTAGGCGCGAGCCAAACTGCCAGATTCGCATAGAACTGTCCGACCTGGTCAGACGGTGATCCTTCCGGCGCAGGATGCGGAAAGCCTCTCAGGTTTAGATTCATGTAATGGTGCCAGGTGGAGTCAGCTACGATTCGCCCGACGCCACTGAGGTCGCCATTGTAGGTCGCGATAATGTTCAGAGGTTCGGACTTTCGTGCGTCTCTACCAAAGGCAACCACGTGTGGTCGGGTTGGCTGACCATTCGGTCCGAGAGGCCACATTTTGGGATCCAGTGGAGCGTCTTCGTCCGGTGTGATGACGGCCCCTTCATGACCATGATCGGGAAAGACCTGGATGAAAGTGCCCTCCTTAAAGAAGAAGAGCGGGTGTGGTTCCCCGTTCGGATCCGGATCGCCGTCCACATTAACGGGCCGAAGTTGCAATTGCTGCGGCAGACGATCTGTTTGAAAACCCGAACTACTAATCGTGCTGAAACTGTCAGCCGAATGATAGCTGGGCGGACCTTCCCACCTACGCAACGAGCCGGCTCTCGGCACGCAACGTCCGAGGGCTCGTCCGAGCCCAAGGAAGGCCGGGTTCGTGACCGTAGTTGCGCAATGGCCATTCCTGCCGGCAAGCACGTTCGAGGGAGTTTCGTTGCTATGGTCGCCGGTCATTAACACGCCGCCACCACCGTATCCATCGTCGCGAACTTTCATCCATTCAGTTAGTGCGTCTAACTCGGCCTGGTTGAGTTCGCTTTCCGGGCCGCCCCGGCGGGCAAGCAAAGAAAACCGGTTTGTGTTTGACTGGTGCAGACCAAAAAACCAAATCTCATCGAAAGGTTCTTTTGTGTCTGTAACTTCCTGGCTCAGGATGGCGTCGAGCTTATTGTCAGCGTGGTGTGTGGCGTCAGAGTTTCGACTGGCCCACTTGATTTCTAAATTCGCGAAAGTAGGCGCATGTGCCTGTAGTCGTTCGATCATCGACCCCAGGCCAAAGAAGTGGCCGAAATCATTCGTTGGCGCGATCTGGGGGTCGTCAGTGTAAAGCAGAATCTTGATGTTCGGCTTCTTAGGGGGCTGCTCGTTCGTATTTGTCCTCATCACTAATCTCCTGGGTGGGGCGATGCTTTAACAACGTCATGTCTGGGGTGTACGCTGGTTCACTCAACTCGATATGAGTTAATCTTCGAAAGTATTACTCCACCAGTGAGAGAGTGAGAGGAAACTCTTTTAAGCAGACGAGCGCCTGCTCGGAAGCACTGTTTCCGCTGCCGCCGGCAAACAACAAAGTTTCTGTTTTATGGCTTTTTCCGGCTAACGACTCCAATAAGTCTTGATTCGCTCGGCCAGCAAAGGGAAGGGAACGTAATCGGCACTGCGACCGGCGCGTCGCAACTCTCCCACCATTCGCATCGCTCCATCCGCATTGCGCGTGTGCACCAGAATCGTCGAGGCACGCTGAAGCTCGGGATTCGAGCAGAGCCAGGCGGCGACGGCGTAACCCGTTCGTTCGTCGTCCGTGGATTCGGCGTGGTAGTGCTCGGGATGCAGATCGTGATCGAGAAAGATGGCGTCGTAAGAACTCTTGCTCAACAACTGTCGCGCCTCTTTTACGTTACTGGCGATGTCAATAAAATCGCCTTTGAAGCGCGCGGTGAACCAACGATGCCGGCGTTTGTCGTCATCCAGCAGAAAAACACGGATCGGATGACGCTCTGCGCTGAGAGATTTCAGACCAAGTTTGGTAAGTAACGACTGCCACAAACTCATACGATCAAGTTTAACAGAGTCGGGGTTACGGCCAAGCCATTATAAGGTATCATCAGTTACAGTTAACTGTACTCAAGGTGATCAATTTGATAGACGAGACGGAACTCCGCCAGACGGAGAGCACAGAGGTTTGCACTGAATGCTTTGGCACCGGAACCAAGATCGATCCGGTGAAAGGGGCAATGGTTTGTCCCTGTCGCAAACCGGACCGGTCTAAAAAGTTGCTGGTTGCCGCGCGTATCCCAAGGCGCTACGCGGAGTGCTCATTCGCATCTTTCAAATATACGGCGGGCAGTTCACTGGATGATGCCCTCCTCGCTGCGCAAAGATTGGTCGAAGAGTTTCCGGTAGATAACGGCTTGTTGTTCATGGGACCGGCAGGAGTTGGAAAAACTCATTTAGCAGTTGCCATTCTCAAGGGTTTAATCGAAAAAGGATTTGCGGGAATCTTTTGCGAGTTTGGCTCGCTGCTCAAAGAGATTCAGGATTCGTACAACCCTGTTTCTAAATCATCTGAACTCAAGGTTCTTTCCCCGATTTATCAAACCGATGTTTTGGTGTTGGACGAACTGGGCGCGACTATTCCCACTGATTGGGTGCGCGACACGATGTACCAGATCATTAACAAACGGTACAACGACAAGAAGCTGACGATTTTTACGACCAATTACTCCGACGCACGACGCTCAGACAAAGAGCAGGTGCTCGAAGATCGCATTGGAACCCGCTTGCGAAGTCGCCTCTACGAAATGTGTTCGAAAGTGGTGATGGACGGCGGCGATTACCGGCGATTTGGTCTCGGAGGTTGATTACGGGCGTCTCTTTTGGAGTGCGGCGGCCTGACGCCGCTTTGGCCTCGATGGGCGCGATCGATACCAAAGCGGTGTCAGGCCGCCGCACTCCAAAGAGACGCTCTTTTTATGTAGAATGACCCAACTCGAAGCATGCCAAAACGCACTGACATCCACAAAATCCTGATCATAGGTTCCGGGCCGATTGTGATTGGCCAGGCCTGCGAGTTTGATTACTCCGGAACTCAAGCCTGCAAAGCACTGCGCCAGGAAGGTTATGAAATCGTGCTGGTTAACTCGAATCCAGCCACGATCATGACCGATCCTGAAACTGCCGATATCACCTACATCGAACCGCTCACAGTCGCTTCAGTGACGGAAATAATTCGTCGTGAACGTCCTGATGCGTTGCTGCCAACAGTCGGCGGACAAACAGCCCTGAATCTCGCCATCGCGCTCGAAGATGCGGGTGTGCTGCAGGAATACAACGTCGAGATGATCGGCGCGAAACGCGACGCGATCAAAGTCGCCGAGAATCGTTTGCTCTTCAAACAGGCTATGGACGAAGCCGGACTCGAGATGCCTCGCGGCGGGTTCGCGAAGTCTTGGGATGAAGCGAAAGCGATTGTTGCGCAAACGGGTTATCCGTCGATTATCCGGCCGTCATTCACGCTTGGTGGCACTGGCGGCGGCATTGCCTACAACCCCGAAGAGTTTGAAGAGATCATTCGTGGTGGACTCGCTGCGTCGCCGATTCACGAAGTGTTGATTGAAGAGTCGATCCTCGGTTGGAAAGAGTTTGAGCTCGAAGTGATGCGCGACCTGGCCGACAACGTCGTGATCATTTGTTCGATTGAGAACTTCGATCCGATGGGTGTGCATACCGGCGACTCGATCACCGTTGCGCCCGCACAAACGTTGACCGATCGCGAGTATCAACTTTTGCGCGACATGGCGATCCGTGTAATTCGCAAAGTAGGTGTCGAGACGGGCGGTTCGAACATACAGTTTGGCGTCAATCCGGAGAACGGCGACATCCGCATCATTGAAATGAATCCGCGTGTGTCGCGATCGTCAGCACTCGCTTCGAAAGCCACGGGCTTTCCGATCGCCAAGATCGCCGCCAAGCTTGCTGTCGGTTACACGCTCGATGAAATTCCGAACGACATAACTCGCAAAACTCCAGCTTCGTTTGAGCCGACGATCGATTACGTGGTGGCGAAGATTCCGAAGTGGGACTTCGAGAAGTTTCGCGAAGCAGAAGATGTTTTGGGCACGCAGATGAAGTCGGTCGGCGAAGTGATGGCCATCGGCCGTACCTTCAAAGAAGCGCTTTTCAAAGGTTTGCGCTCACTTGAAGCGGTGAAACCGTTGCGTCTCGAAGACATCTCCGACGACGAGCTGCAACGCAAGCTGGCACGTCCCAATTCGCAGCGATTTTCTTACATCACTTACGCGCTTCAGCACGACTGGCCCATCTCCGAGATCTACCGTCTCTCGCGCATCGATCCGTGGTTTCTCGATCAACTCGAGCAGGTGATGGAGATTCAGCGCGGGATCGAGGGCACGAAGCTCGAGGATATTTCCGGCGAAGAGTTACGGGCTTTCAAGGAAGTCGCTCTGTCAGATCGCCGTCTCGCTTACCTGACTGAGCGTTCTGAAGATGAAGTTCGTGCTTATCGCAAGAGTTTGGGAATTGTTCCGGTTTACAAACGAGTAGATACGTGTGGCGCCGAGTTTGAATCGCACACGCCGTATCTTTATTCGACATACGAGACTGAAGACGAAGCCGCGCCAACCGATCAGCGCAAGATCATGATTCTCGGTTCCGGTCCCAACCGCATCGGGCAGGGAATCGAGTTTGACTACTGCTGCTGTCACGCGTCGTTCGCACTTCACGAAGCCGGATTCGAGACCATCATGGTCAACTGCAATCCGGAAACAGTCTCGACTGACTACGACACGTCCGATCGACTCTACTTCGAGCCACTCACGTTCGAAGACGTGATGAACATTGTCGACGTCGAGAAACCGGACGGCGTTATCGTTCAGTTTGGCGGACAGACGCCGCTAAATCTCGCTAACCGACTTCATCAAGCAGGCGTGAAAGTAATCGGAACTTCGCCTGACTCGATCGACCTCGCGGAAGATCGCAAACGCTTCGGCGCTTTGCTCCAGGAACTCGGCATACCACAACCTGACAACGGCATGGCCGCATCGGTCGAAGAGGCGCGCGAGATTGCACAACGGATCGGGTATCCGGTCCTGGTGCGACCAAGCTACGTGCTTGGCGGACGCGCGATGGCGATCGTTTACGATCAGGAAGCACTCGAGACGTACGTGCGCAACGCTGTCGGTTTTACTCCGGATCGACCCGTGTTGATTGATAAGTTTTTAGAGCAGGCGGCGGAGTTCGACGTCGATGCCCTCGCAGACGACACCGCGTGTGTCATCGCAGGCATTCAGGAACACATCGAGGAAGCCGGCATTCACTCCGGCGACTCGTCGTGTGTGTTACCGCCGGTGCGCATCGATCCTGAGCACCTTGAAACGATGCGACATTACGCGCGCAAACTCGCGAAGGCGCTGTCGGTGAGCGGGCTGATGAATATTCAGTTTGCGATCAAGGACCATCGCGTGTATGTGCTCGAAGTTAATCCGCGTGCGTCGCGCACAGTGCCTTTTGTATCGAAGGCTACCGGAGTTCCGATTGCACGGATTGCAGCACTCGTGATGGCCGGACAGAAGCTTGAAAGTTTCGGTTTGCCTGAAGAACTGACCGTGAAGCGATTCTTTATCAAGTCGCCGGTGTTTCCATTCGCAAAGTTTCCGGGCGTCGATCCGATTCTGAGTCCGGAGATGCACTCGACCGGCGAGGTGATGGGCATCGGCGATACGTTTGGCGAGGCTTACGGCAAAGCGATGATGGGCGCCGGTTTGAGTTTGCCTTCGGCCGGCAAGGCGTTTCTGAGCGTTAAAGATGCGGACAAAGGTGCGGCAGTTTTGCTGGCGCGCAGATTGTCGCGACTCGGTTTCGGTATTGTCGCCACTCTCGGAACTGCAGCGCGTTTGCTCGAAGTCGGCATGAACGTCGAGACTGTGTTCAAAGTCAACGAAGGTCGACCCAACATCGTGGACCACATCAAGAGTGGTGAGATTTCCCTCGTGATCAATACGCCCCTGGGACGTGCGTCACACTACGACGAACAGGCGATTCGGCGTGCTGCATTGCAGTACGGTGTTCCGTGTGTGACAACGATGACCGGCGCGCAAGCGCTTGTCGAAGCGATTGCTGCATCCAGTGCAGAGAACGCTCTAAACGTTCATTCGCTGCAAGAGCTTCACGCGATGCGAAGTTCAATGGATGCGGTTTCGTCACTGTGAGGCAGTCGTGGCAATAAACTCTCCGGAAACAATTCAACGCATACTTGATGAGTGCCGCACGATTGCAGTCGTGGGACTTTCGTCTGATCCTTACCGGCCGTCGAACAGTGTGTCGGCTTACATGAAGCGACATGGGTACACCGTGATCGCAGTGAATCCGAATGAGACCGCGGTGTTTGGAGATAAAGCTTACGGGGATGTTTTTGCGGTGCCGGAAAAGATCGATCTGGTTGATGTGTTCCGGCGGTCTGATGAGGCGGGTACTGCTGTCGATCAGGCGATTGCGGTTGGCGCCAAGGCCGTTTGGTTGCAGGAAGGTGTGATTGATTCGGCTGCGGCACAGCGCGCGGAGGATGCGGGGTTGCTGGTGGTGATGGATCGCTGCTGGCTCAAGGAACACATGCGCGCCCGCCGCTGAGCGTAAATATTTGGACAGGATTAACAAGATTTGCATGATTCACAAGATATGTCCGGAATTCACGCCGTTGTGATAACTGTGAGCGATGCGTGCTCGCGTGGTGAGCGTGAAGATACCTCAGGCAAAACACTGGTCCAATTACTCAGCGATCTCGGCGCTGACATCATCGAAACCAGAATCCTCTCCGACGATCTCGAACCGCTGGTCCAATCTCTCTACGAACTCACAGAACGCGACGATGTAAATTTGATCATGACGACGGGAGGCACAGGACTCGGTCCGCGTGACAATACTCCCGAAGCCACTCAAGCTGTAATTGAACGTGAAGCGCCGGGAATCTCTGAGGCCATCAGAGCTGAGTCGCTCAAGGTGACGCCGATGGCAATGCTTTCTCGAGGCGTTTGTGGGGTTCGCTCGGGAACCTTGATCGTTAATCTGCCAGGTTCACCAAAAGCGGTAAAGGAAAGTTTTGCAGTCGTAGCTCCGGTGCTGGCCCACGCCCTCGATCTGATCGCAGGTCGCACCGCTCACCGTTAAGATAACGCTTCCTTCGAAACATCGGTGGGCTTGACGGCTGACTTCGCCGGCGTCGACTTGTCTCTGATCGCTTGCACCTTGTTGACGTTATCTTCAGCCGACGCAGGCTCATCGATCAGTTTAGTCACCGCGCGACGCAGGTCGGATGCGACACTGCGAACAGTACGCGACGCGTTGAGCACGTGAAATCCGTACTCGGTGCTCATACGATCGAACACCAGCAATATTCTTTTTTGATACTCGATAAAGCTGTCGTAAAAGTCTTCACCGAGATGAAGGTCCACGCCCGATTCCCAGTAGTCAAAACCACGACCTGAGCTGAGCACGCGTTCGACAAGTTGCTGTGGCGACGAGATTCGCAAGTAAAAGACTGCGTCCGGCACGAGCGCCATGCTGTAGATGGAACGAATCCACGCCGTGTCGATGCCACGCAGTTCCGCGCGAGCCATTGCCGAATAAATGTAGCGATCCGTTAGGACAACGAACCCAGCGCGCAGTGCCGGCAGCATTTCGTTTTCGAGTCGATCGATAAAGTCGGTCGCGTAGAAGAGTTGCATCGTGAGGCGACCGAGAGTGTGACCCTGCTTTGCTTCTTTGATACCGCGTCCGGCAAGTATCGATCGCGTCATACCGGTGTCGAGCACTGCATGGCCGCGCGACTCCAGCCACGTTTTGAGCATTGCGATGTGAGTCGAGCGTCCCACACCGTCAGTGCCCTCGATGACGATCAGCTTGCCGCTGTATTCAACCTTTTCGACGCCCGGTAACGGCGTTCCATAAAAGTGCTTCTGATTAATGAGTTTTGCCCCGCCTCTTCTTGTTAAGGTGTTGGCTGATCAGCAAACGCATCTCTCGTTGTTGGCGCTCGATCGAACGCGTCGCGTCGATCACAGTCAACCCGAATTCGGAAACCATCCGGTCGTATTCGTCCAGGATCTTTCCCTGAAAGATAGTAAAACTCTCCTCGGGCTCGTCAGACCAGCCGAGGTCCATTCCGGCTTCGTAGTATTTCAAGTTTGGTCTACCGGAAACGATGCGATCGACTGCGACGTCGAGTGGCGCACGGAAAAAGAAAGCGACTGTGGGTTTCACTGCGAACGAGTAAACGTCTCTGACCCACGCACGGTCGCAACCGCGGGCGACGTCGCGCGCGAATGCGGTGTAGATATATCGATCTGCAAGCACGATCGCCCCGGCTTTCAGCGGGGGAACGATGTCGCGTTCGGTGCGATCTGCAAAGTCGGTGGCGTGCAGTAATGAAAACGTTGCGGGTGTAAACAAGTGGCGCTTCTTGGCGCGTTTTGTCGTATCCTTGACGAGCGGGGAAGAGTTCCACTCAGAAAAGAAGACAGGATAACCTTCGGCTTTCAACCATTGATACAGCAGTGCAAGTTGGGTTGACTTGCCGCTGCCGTCGGTGCCTTCGACGACGAAGAGTTTGCCGGGAAACTGATGTTGTCCGTATGAGATCATCGGCGCCTGAGCCTAAGTCAATCGTGTTACATAAAACTAAACCGGGCCTATAAAATCAGAGACCTATGAGCGTTTTGTACCTCTTACGACATGCCAAATCAAGTTGGAACGACCAGAGCTTGCGTGATTTCGACAGACCGTTGAAGAAGCGTGGCCGCGAAGCTGCGGAACGCATTGGCGAACGCCTGGGTGAAGAAAACCTCCAGAATCCCCTTGTGATCTGCTCTCCGGCAGCGCGAACACGCGAGACGGCAGCGATTGTTTTAAAGCACGCAAAGCTTCAAGTTGAGCCACGGTTTGACGACCGTATTTACGAGGCTTCGTTAAGGGAATTGACGCAGATCGTGTCGGAAATACTGGATGATCAAGCGGTCGCAATCATGATTGGTCACAATCCCGGTTTTGAAGAACTGCTGGCGTTCCTGACCCGCGAACACCGGCAGATGCCGACGTGCGCTCTGGCGAAGATCAGATTCGATGATTTGAGTTGGAAGGACGTCAGAGCGGGTGAGGGAAGGCTGGAGTGGTTTATTGTGCCGAAGGAGATTGATGATTAGCGGTCGCTAACAAATTCTCCGTAGACGGTTCGCTTCTGCGCGCGCAGATGATTGCTCAGGATTTGATAGAAACACTTCAGGCAAACACCTTTCGCTTCTTCTTCCTTATCATCGCGGATCTTCGACCCGCACCAGATACATTGGACCAGAAAGGTGCGCTCTCGCTCTTTTCGAGTCTGGTTCATCTTGTTACCTCCTTGCTAAGTCTAATTTGTTTCGCTTGAGCTTACTGAGGCGAGGTTACGGCTTCGTAGACGCAAAATTAAATGCTCGTTAATAGGTTGTCGCGATCGACAGAAGCCGGGGGCGGCCACGGAGTGCCGCCCCTACAGTACGTTCCGCACCGCTCATTAATCTTTCCCAACACAACGGCAAATGGATAACGAACTTCAGTGCGTATTGTAGGGGCACTCCGTGGCCGCCCCCGGTTCGGTCGATTACGGCCCAGCTTAAGCCGACGTTCAGGTCACATTCAGTTTACTCGCGAAATAAAACTTTTCTATACCCACTCAGTTAACATTTTGGTAACATCCGCTCCAACGACGTCACCCCTTTAGACGTCGATGAAAGCCTGAGCCGACGCACGCCACAAACGACTACGCCGGTTGATTGTCTGGGAGGAATATCGATGCGACCCAGAACGGAAAGAAAGCGCTTTTCTCGAAACGCCGTCCAGGTGTTGTTGGCGGTTGCCTGCCTGAGCGCGTCTGCCGCGTCCACCTTCGCTGCCGATAACCTGAGTAGAGTTTTTCTACGACCAGAAGTTTCGCGATCTCACCGCGAGGAACTTGCCAGGAGTCTGCGCGCAATTACCGGCTTATCCGATCTGAAATTCGATGCGAATGGCTTGCTCTGTCTGGAAGGTAACCCCGCCACACGAGGATCTAAGAGTGCGCGCGCGTTGCTATCCCAAGCGCTCAGTGGTCCAAACTTCATCATCATCGAAGATGCAAGCTCGCGTTCAGATGTTGGGTTTGCTCGCGTCGTGCGTGGCCGTTGGTTACGAGGCGAAACAACAAACCCACCCGCATTTGTAGTGATGATTGACTTCACTGACTTTCGACGCTTGAGTGGAGACGCTGAAGCGCGCGCCGCATTCGACGTTGGCTGGGGCCTGCTACATGAAATCGATCACGTCGTGCGCGACTCCGAAGACGCGCAGGATCAGACCGGCATCGGCGAGTGTGAAGACCACATCAATCGTATGCGGCTCGAGGTTGGCCTCCCGATCCGCGTCGATTATTTCTTTAGTCGTGCTTACCTCAAGGCCGACGCAAACTTCAGTGCGCGTTTCGTACGCCTTTCATTTGAACGACGCGACGATCTCTCGCTACAGAAGAAGCGTTACTGGCTGGTCTGGGATGCGACGACTGTAGGTGGTCTGCTCGGTGACGGTCAGCGCGCACTCGTCCGCTAGTCCACTAAATCATTTCTGAGATTAGCGAGCCTTGGAAACTCTTGTGATCCCTTGTGTCTTTTTTCTGAACCGGTAGGCGCGCGCCTCTTCCGACATTTTCTGGAGTGCGGAGTGGACCTCAAGGATGATGTCCTTGAGTTTTCTTAATTCCTGGGGCGACTTCTTTTCTGCCAAAAGTGCGACAGCAACATCGCTGCTTAATTCGTTGGAAATAGCCATTATTCAACGGAACTCTTAAGAAAATTTGACGTGTATTTCTGGAGACCGCCATCGTAGTTTCCCGGTGTTACGCTGATGTTACATCGATGTTAATTAAACGGTTTTGAGGTTTTTGATCTGAATGCAAAAGAGCAGACCACGCGCTGCCGCACGGCGCGTAGACTGCTCTTTTGTTTAAGATTTCCTGGACTGGGCTTTATCGTTTGAAGCGACGCCGTACGATGCCGGCAGCACCCAACAGTCCCGTGCCCAACAGGACCATGCTTGCTGGTTCTGGAACAGCGCCAGTGCTACCTGTAACAGTTCCCTGGATCGTTGTTGTACCAGTGGCCGCTCCTCCGCCAACACCCGTTACCGGCAACGCGATCGTATACACCGGATTAACGGTGTAAGTGAAGCCGCCGATATTTATAGATGTGGTTGAAAACGTTATTGTCGCAACGCCCGTGTTAAAGCCGAGATTTCCGTTGAGAGTCGCAACCAGGCTGCCAACTCCCGCAGGCGAGACCTGAATGAAATTCAACGTGAAATTCCCGCCAATTGCCGGGCCCATCAGATTGGCTGGTACTGTTGTAGTAACCACGAGATCACCAAAGCTGGTTCCAGCCGGCGTGTTAACCGGATTCGTGGTGCCATTGAAAGTGATCGTCGTCGTACCATTAATGTTTGTGAAGGCAACAACGTTAGTACCAGTGATACTAAAAACACCAGTAGTACTAAACGTCACCGGATCAGCCTGAACTGCCGCTGCGGAAAACGCCAAAAATGCGGCGCACAGCAGAGGCATCAAAACTTTCTTGAAGTTAATTTCCATAAGTTTATCCTCGTCCCCCAAGTAGATTCAGGCACTCAATTATTCAAACCTCAGCCCGAGGGCAATCGAGATTGAGGTTTGACCATCCCTTGTACTTGCTTGCGTCGACAGCGAACTCCTGACCTACCCGACGGGACGACATGGACCATAAACCCAGTACATCGCCGTGAGCGAATTTAGACAACCTAATTCCACTCTGGAACTATTGTCGCTTTCGTTATCGGGGGTGACCGCGCAACTGCGAGGTCACAACGAACGCTGATTTGCAATCAAGCTGATTGGGGAAAATCGTTTTGGCTGGGGAAAGAAATCGCCTAACGAATTTTGTGGGCTGATAGTAGGTTTGAGTTGTGTCATTTTAGTGTAGGGTTTGTGATTATTGCATTTCCGCTATAACAAAATTGACCACAGATTGCACAGATTTTTGTACGGATCCGTACGATCGATTCTTAGCGTCGGCGAGCAATGAAGTGGTCCAGTGAAAATCGATCGTCTTGTCGCGGCAGCAAAAACACAAACAGCAAGAGCGCGAGACGCGGTATCACGTGAGTGTGGAATTCGTAGAGCGGCTCCTTGAGTAAGTGGCCAAAGGTAACAACGGCCAGAACAAACCCAAGCGCTACTAATGCTTCACGAATCCGCAGACCGAGAATGATCATTGCTCCTGCGATCAGTTCCACGAAGGGAATCACCACACCCATCGCCCAGAGAGACCAAACCGGCAGAAAAGTATCTGCGAACGGCAGGAAGTATTTGCGAGCGTGGTTCAGTGGCCCAAGTTGAAAGACCTTCATCACTCCAGCCATGAAGAAAATCAGGCCGAGCACCAGGCGTGCAAACAAAATGGCCCAGGCGCGATCGATACTCGCGGTGGTTTCCGGAAGTTCAATCTGACTCATGAGTCTATCTCCTTTGGGATGCGGGCGTTCCCATCTTTTACTAAGACTGTGCTTGATGAGTAAAGGTATTACATCAAAAATTGACGTGCCGGAAACATTCACATACCATACAAACTCGCCCGCCAACGACAGCCTTAAGTCGTAGGAATCCTATCATTACCGTACTCGTCACCCAGTTAGGATAGATGTGCCTCGGTTCTCATCGTTATCGCGTTATGCGGTTGTATTTGCATCTGTCGGACTCGCCTTACTCGTTACCAGTCAGGTTGATTTACTCGCGCGGCGAACACCGTTTGCGCTGTTTTTTGCGGCAGTAATGTTTAGCGCGTGGTTCGGTGGTTATTGGATGGGGCTACTGGCGATTGCTCTATCAGTTCCGCTTACCGACTACTTCATCGTTTCCCCTACATACTCGCTCAGGTTTGGCAGCATTAATTTGGTTGAAGAAGGCGCCTTCGTCGGTGTTGCGCTGCTGCTCGTAACTCTCACCTCAGCACGACAGCGCAGCGAGAAATCCTTGTGGCGCAGCAACGAACGCTATCGCATCATCACGGAGACTGCTTCAGACGCCATCATCACGATCGACGAAAGCAGCAAGATCTTGTTTGCCAACCAGGCGGCTGAGAGGATCTTTGGCTATTCGATTCCGGAAATGCTGGGCCATGATTTGACCATGCTCATGCCTGAAGGACTGAGACATCTGCATCGCACAGGTATTCGACGATATCTCGACACTGGTCAAAAACATTTGAATTGGAGCTCCATCGACGTCCCCGGGCGACACAAAGACGGAAGGGAAATTTCGCTCGAATTATCCTTCGGTGAGTTTGTTGGCGAGCGAGAACGAAATTTTACCGGCATTGTGCGCGACATCACCGAGCGCAAGCGAGCCGAAGAAGAGCGGGAGAGATTCTTTGTCGTCAGCGCAGATCTATTAGTGATTGCCGGCTTCGATGGACAGTTTAAGTGGGTCAGTCCGGCATGGGAACGCGCGCTCGGTTGGACCAGCGCCGAACTGACGGCTCACCCGTGGCTGCACTTTGTTCATCCGGACGATCAGGAACGGACGATCAAAGAGGGAGAGAGGATTTTCCACGGCGCGGAGGTGATTGCGTTCGAAAATCGCTATCGCCACAAAAACGGTTCGTATCACTGGATCAGTTGGCGCAGCCGGCCTTACATGGCAGAGCAACTGATCTATGGTTCAGCCACTGACATTACGGAGCAGAAGCATCTCGAGGATCAATTACGACAGGCTCAAAAACTTGAATCGATTGGTCAGTTGGCCGGCGGTGTGGCTCACGATTTTAATAATGTGTTGACCGTCATCATGGGACACGCCGAAGTTGGTTTGCCACGCTTGCCGGAGGATCACGCCGTTCGAAACAACCTGCAGGAAATCGTTAATGCTGCCGAGCGCGCCGCTACCCTTACACGTCAACTCCTCGCGTTCAGTCGCAAACAAGTTCTGGAGCCGGAAATTGTAGACATCAACAGGAGCGTAAGAGAAACCGAGAAAATGCTTCAGCGTTTGATCGGTGAGCATATCGAACTGGTAACTCTGTTGGACCCTGAACCAGGCAGGGTCATGGCTGATCGTAGTCAACTGGAACAAGTGTTGTTGAACCTTGCCGTTAACGCGCGTGATGCAATGCCGCGTGGTGGAAAACTCATTATCGAGACTAAGAGCGTGCTGCTTGATGAGGATTACACGCGCCGTCACGTCCACGTTCAGCCCGGACGCTATGTGATGTTGGCAGTCTCTGATACAGGAATGGGGATGAGCAGTGAAACCATGCAGCACATCTTCGAGCCATTCTTTACGACGAAGGAGTCCGGAAAGGGTACGGGACTTGGTCTATCAATGGTCTATGGCATCGTCAAACAATCGGGCGGCAACATTTGGGTTTATTCAGAACCCGAACACGGCACGACGTTCAAGATCTATCTGCCGCTCACGAGTCATAAAGGCGAAGAGACACAGGCGTCTACGGTAGAGTTACCAAGACAAAGAGGCACCGAGACGATCTTGCTCGTCGAGGACGAAGCCGGCATTCGAAATCTGCTGCAGGATGTCTTACAGACAGAGGGTTACACCGTATTGGCTGCAGCCACCGGACAGGAAGCACTTAATGTGTGTTCAAGTTATGGTCCACAAATTCATCTGTTGATTACAGATGTGATCATGCCTGGTATGAGCGGTCGGGAACTGGTGGATCGGCTCCTCGGGAAGGGTCGCGACATCAAAGTGTTGTACATGTCAGGCTATACAAACGACGCGATCGTCAATCACGGTGTTTTGGATCCGGGAATTAACTTCCTGCAGAAACCGTTCACACCACGAAACGTAGCCGCAAAAGTTAGAGAGGTGTTGGAGGCGGCTGCAGAACAAAATACTTGAGCTTAAGACAGCGATCGCCTTGACACTAATTCGACGCGCTAAATATAGTTTGCGAGCAATGCGAAAGCGCGTCATATGCCTCTTGATTGTGATCATCCTCGCGGGAGGAACGGTTGGCGCCAGCGCCGCGGACGGATCCTGGGCGGAAGGGAATATGCCCGCTTGCTGCAAGAAGGCGAAATCAACCGGCAAGGCTCCTGAGGTTTCGATGGCTCGGCTTTGTTGTAAGCTGAACTGTTCGGAACCCAACACCGGCGGATCGAGCAGCGTCACAAATTTCCTGAGGAATCAGGGAACGACTTCAATCATCACAATCGTTCCTTCGCCAACGCCTTTCTCACCACTTGCATTTCGCGATCTGGATGCTCACCTAAACCATTCGCGTGAATCCAATCCTAAATATATTCAACATCTCGCACTCCTGATCTAAGCACTGATCTGCGTTCATCCGCGTTCATCTGCGGCTAAAATAGATAAGGAGAGAGAGAGAATGAGACGCAACATTACTATCGCTATCATTGGTTTAGTTCTACTGTTTGGAAACGCCGTAAGTTCGGTGGGTCAGGTGAAGCGAGTGCAAATGCACATCGCCGGTTATTTGTGCGGCAATTGAGTGTACAACATTCAGAAGGCCGTGAGCCGTCTAGACTTCGCACCGAAACTTAAAGAGATTGAGGTAACAGACTTCAAGAAGGGCTTGAGTGTGTTCACTCCCAGGCCCGATAAACCCGTCTCATTTACCGCGCTCAAAGATGCGCTAAAGAAAGCCGGATATACGGTTGATGCTGCCGATATTACTGTTGCCGGAACGCTGGCAAAGGACGAAAAGGGATGGGTAATTGTCGTGCAGCAATCGGCGCAGCGCTTCGCGTTGCAGGGTCCAAACGTCGAACAGACGTTAGCAGGAATGAAGCCGGACGACGCAATCGAGCTTACTGGTAATTGGAAAACCGTTGGCAGTGGATCAAATACTCAGGAGACGGTCTTCCCTTCGCCGGCAAAGACGGCTGCCAATCGTCGTGAGTTTTCATTTCCTGTCTTTACGAAAGTAAGTTTTACAGAGGCGCCGATCGCAGAAACGGAACCTGCCTTAGCGCCAATTCGTGTTACCTCTCCCGGCCTGACTGTCTACAAGGGCGGAGCGATCACACCGCGTTTTTATTTCATCAAGCAACACCTCGGCTCATTGGAAGTTCAACGCCAGGTTTTCGACCTGAGTGTTTCGTACACACCATCACCGCGTTTGCAGTTGGAAATCGAAGCGCCTTTCTCGCGAACGTCGTTTGACGATGGCGTGTCGTCAGATTCCGAATTCGGCGTCGGAAATATAACCGCCTGGGCCAAGTATCGCTTCTTTCGCACCGTTGAGACTTATGGTGACAGGCAAGCCGCGTTTCGCGTCGGACTTGAATTACCAACCGGCAGGAAAACCGCTCCGAGTCAGGCACAGATCAATGTGCCGGCGTTTGTGAGACAGCAGCTTACTCCGATCAACGGTGGCTTCAGCCCGCACTTTGATATTGCATTTTCTCAAGCCGGAGGCAGGTTCATCTTTGGTGGAAATGCCGAAGCGATCTTCCGGACCGAGCGCGACGGTTTTCGCATGGGTCACGAGCAGCGACTCAGCACTGATCTCGAGTTCGTCATCCCGCGAGATCCAAAGAAACCCGGCGGCGAGTTGTTTCTGATTCTTGAAACGACGTTTGTGCACCGCAGCAACGGGCGTCTCGGTGGCCTGAAGGTTAGCGGCAGCAGCGCTACGGAATATTATCTAGCGCCCGGTTTGCAGTACGCCGCGCACCCGCAATTTGTTATCGAAGGCAGCTATCAGTTTCCGGTCGTGCGCAACACGGGACCATTCGTGTTGCGTACTGACAGAAACATCCTGCTGGGAGTGAAGTATCTGTTTTAAGAATGCCTGCTTCTGAATGCGATCTCAAAAGTCATTAGAGCGCCTCGGAACGTACTGTAGGGGCGGCCCTCCGTGGCCGCCCCTGTCTTATTCTTTTCGTGGACGCCGACGTACTGCCGTTCGCTTCTTGAGCAAGTCTGGATGCCTTGTTTCGATCATATGAGCCAGCCGTTGGTAACCGACTCCAAGTATTTTGGCAGCATGTGTTACTTTGCCATTGACCATTGTCAGTGTCTTACTAATTAGCTCGCGCTCAAACTTCAATACTTCTTCTTCCAGGTCATAACGTTTGTTGAATAGAACTGCGTGGACGTCAATTGTCTGAGGTTCTCTTTGTCGTTGAGTGGCGATCTTTTTTCGTGCCGCTTTTAGTCTTAGTTTTATGTCGGGACTCTGACTAGTTGCCAGCCATTCCCGCGCCTGTTCATATGCAACTGATTGAATCTGACGCGGGAGTATATCTATCTCTTCAATCATAGTGAGCGCAGCGATTCCAGCCCGATTTAGTGATCCAGCCTGATGCGCAATCTCGATCGCTTGCTGAAAAATGAATTGAGCGCGCGCGGGTTCGCGTATTCGTGCCAATGCAATCCCTTGATTTATTAAAGCCTCGGCTAAGAAGCATTGTCGCCCGGCTCTCTCGAAACTTCGTGCGGCGGTACGCGCAATCAGCTCGGCTTGTGCATACTTACGCTCTGCGATGAAGACTTGAGCGCGAGTGTCGTCAACTTGTGCGACTCTAACCTTGTCTCGCACCGCATAAACAAACGGCGCGCTTGCTCAAGGTATTGGTGCGCTTCTCTGAAACGACCGAGTTCGCGCAATACATTGCCGATGTTGTTCTTTACGAGAGCGCGATAGACCAAATTCTTTGCTAATTTGAACTGTTCGTCTGCGGCGCGATACTCATCGAACGCGCGTTGAAAGTGCTCACTTCGTTTTTTTGAGGCCGACCCGATCGCTCGATATGTGATGCCAAGCTGATTGTGATAGGTGCCTTTAAGCGTGCGGTTAGTGGTGCGCTCAAATAGTAAAGCGTTCTCAGTAAGAATCCTAAGAGCCTCTTTGTGACGCGATTCTGCCCATTCAACGAATGATAGACCGATTAGTGCGTTGGCTCGCGCATTCCCGCCGACGGTCAATCTCTTAAGTGCTTCGGTGAAATAAATACGCGCCTCGTCGTTTGCGCCTGCACGCCAATAGCAATAGCCGAGTTCTGCTCGCGCCTCTGCAACTTTCCTTGAGTCATGCAATGCTTCATAAAGCGTGATGCTTTCGGTGATCAGATCTCTCGCATGGTCGTCGGCTTTTTTGATCTCACTGCGACTGCCAAGCCAACCCGTAAGAACACCGGTAGTCAACAGGACTTCGGCAACAACTGGGTCATGTAGACCCTTAGTGTTGGGCCGACTCCCGATGGTCCCGTTCCAGAGCGGGAACATTGCCTCACGCACTGCGTCATATTCGTTTCTGTCTTTTAGCTCTAGTGCCGTGCGGCATCTGAGTTCGGCCTGTTCGTTCGGAGTAAGGTGAGAGATATCGAGCTTCGGAGAGGTCGTCCGCATGAGAATTCAGACTTTCGAGTAGCGAGAAGTTGAGCAAATACAAACAGAATATTAGTTCGCTGGAAACTGCCTTGCAAGAAATCATGCGTTGTTGTTCCATTCTTTTTTATGTAAATGCGTAGGCATTTTCTCAACCCTCAAAGGAGCTACATCCATGAAACGATTCGCAATGACGCTAGCGCTCATGTGCGCGCTGTCAACCTCGATCCTCGCGGGTGATATGCCGGCTGGCGGCAAGTCTGAGTCACCAACACCACCGACAACGTCGAGTACTTCGGTGGGTGACATGCCGACTATTGGCGCGGTCGGCCAATCATCGCCGCCCGCGTCGAGCACGTTACTTCTCAATGTGCTACTAACGATCATCAATCTGAGATAGACCACAAACGGTAATGCCTCATTTCAGATAAACACCGCCACTCGGCGGGTGAGGATACGTGTGTGTCAATTCATATAGAAGCGTTGGCATAGATTCAGATCACACCCTCAATCGATGCGCGTTGCGGTATCGCTTTGCGGCAGATATAAAGCAGTAACTTTCGCGGAATGTCTGAACCTCGCAGTGAAAGATCTGTCTTTGGTGAGGGGACTGGGTCTTTCATTGAGCGGAGCCATTCGTGCGGTGGCACAAACGACAACGGATGGCTCTGCGGGGGGCACCACGTTGAGACGTAACGTGGTGTTAGGGGCCGACAGGTAAAGCCCAGGCCTGTTGGCCCCGCTTTATCACACGCGAAAACGGAGTCTCCTGGTCGAATGAACGACAGCGGTATTTATCTTAATCCCGTTCAAAACGAAAGCTTGAGACCAAATTGAATCTGTCTCGCCGGACCGGCACTAAATATCTTCCCGAAGTTGGGTGTAAAGGCGAAGCGATTGGGAAGATCAAAATTTACCGTATTGAAGAGGTTGAACGTCTCGACTCGAAAGTCCAGGCTCTTTGATTCACTGAGTCTGAAATTTCTGGTCGCTGCCAGGTCGACGTTTTTATTGCCTGGGCCAATCACAATGTTGCGGCCACAGTTTCCAAAAGTGCCGAACGCAGCGGGCACGAAAGCCGACGTGTCAAAGAACCGATCGACAGTGCGCTGGTCAGACGGAAGATTTGGATCGCGCAGACAGACCGGTCGTTGCGGTGGACCCTGGCCAATATTTGCACGATCAGTTTGATCGTTGACGGTGAACGGCGCGCCGCTTTCAAACGTCGCAATCGCATTCAGTCTCCAGCCACCCAGTATTGCTGACGCAACACCAGGTTGATTCAGAAAGTGTTTGCCCTTGCCAAAGGGAAGTTCGTAGGTGCCACTGGCGACAAACCGGTGCGTGTGATGGAAGCTCGAAAGCGCACGCTCAGCGTTAAGGTCGCGCACGTTTTGCGGCAAGTTTGTTTCGTTGGTAGTTGCGCCCGGGTCGGAAGCATCGTCGATCGCTTTTGAAAAAGTGTAATTCGCGTTGATCGCAAAGTTGCGTGACAGACGTCGTTCAACGCGCACGGTGCCGGCGTGATAAAGGGAATAACCGTCCCAGCGTAAACTGCTGAAAGAGGACAGTGCCGGAATTGGACGACGAGGCGCGATCGGTCCTGGACCAGGTAACGGAACATTCCGCACCGTGGAACTGTCAGCTCCCTGAACATTCGATCCCACGTAAGACAACTCGATGACTGTCGTCGGCGTGAGCTGGTGTTGCAAGCTCAAGCCAACAGTCGCAGCGTACTCAATACTAAAGTCGTGATCGACGCCGTTTCCCCCAATCGATCCGATGGCGGTTGAAGTCAGCACGTTCTGAGTGGTGAACGTGGGTGTCGGAGTATCAGACGCGAAGCTGATGTTCTTGAGTAAGAAGAACGGCAGGTTGCGTGCTAGTGCCTGTTGCACGGAGTAGGCCCATTGGTTGGTGAAGATGCCGTAACCGCCACGCAGTACTGTGTCGCGTTTTCCAGGAAGTTTCCACGAGAAGCTGAAACGGGGAGCTAAACGAACCGGATTGTTGAGCAGCAGTGAGCGATCCCATCCCGCTTCGGCTGAAGTGACAAAGGGAAGCGGAATCAAAGGTAGCAACGCCGCGGCATCCGGCGAGATGTTTCCCTCGTCGTCACTGGCAATCACGAAGCGTCCGCCCGGCACGTTTGGATCGATCGAAGAAAGACGATTTTGTTTATCGCGCATCGGTTGGTTGATCTCGACGCGCAGTCCGATATTGATGCTCAGGTTCGGAGTTGGATTCCACTCGTCCTGGACGTACGAATGTAACCAGATTGATCGGCCGTTCTCTTCGCTACGTCCGAATCCCACTTGGGCACCGCCGGGATAACCCAGCAAAAAATCAGCCAGTGGGTTTCCGGTTTGACCGGCGCGGGCACTGCTGAATTGCCCGTTGAATGTGAAAGCTCCGCGCGCAGTATCGGGATTCACCGGATTGAAACTGAGGTGATACAGATAGACGCCAAACTTCCACTTGTGCGCGCCGCGATTGAGAAACACGTTGTCGTAGAATTCGAAACTCGTGTCTGTGCGAGTTACAAAGGCAGTTGGGTCGCCGATGTTACTGAACAGACCGCCCAGCGAAACTTGTGGAAAGCCAACATCCAGCGGGTTCCTGGTGACGCCTTGCAATCCCACCGCCGGAGCAAAGTCAACGCCCCGATTCTGGCTCGCCTGTCCGCCCGTCACGTGCAGGTATCCAAAGCGAGCTTCGTTGAGAAAGTCAGGCGTGAAGAAGCGCGTGTAGCTAATTCCGAGATTGATCGCTTTCGTGGTGAGATCGCGTCCGAAACCCGGCAGCAGGGCTTCGTTCAGTTTGCCGCTGCCGAATGGTTGAAACGCGCGTGCGTTGAAGCCTGACAACCGGCCAAAGATGGTGTCTTTAGACGACGCTTGATGGTCTATGCGAATCGAGTAGCTATCAACATTGGTTCTTTCTTCTTCAGTGGCAAGCAGGTTTCTCGAGCTGCCGGGCAAATTTGGCAGTGGAATTTTTGCCAGGAGCGCGACTGCCACCGGATCAAGTCGTTCCGGAGTGATCCGATTGCCGGCCAGCGGCGCGCGATTGCCTGACGAGTCTGTTGTCAACGGATCGAAGATTTGAGGAAACGCAGAAAGATCTCCGCCGCGCATCGCCGCTGTCGGCACTGAAAACGTTTTGGTCAGCGACTGGCGAATTCGTTGTCCTTCGTAACTGGTAAAAAAGAATGTCTTTGGATCGCGATTGTGAATCGTGAGTGGACCGCCAAAAGTGGCCCCGAATTGATTTTGCTTGAACGGTGGAATCGGTTTCGTCGGATCGTCAAAGAAGTTTCGGGCATCGAGTTTCGCGCTGCGCAGAAACTCGAAAGCGTTACCTCTGAATGCCTTGCTGCCTGATTTGGTGGCGACGTTAATCAACGCCGAGGCTTTACCACCAAACTCCGCTGCGTACAGTGTCTTCTGAATCTTGAATTCCTGAATCGAGTCAACGGAAGGATTGATGACCAGGTTATTAAAATATTCGTCGGTGACTTTTACACCGTCGATCAAATAGATGTTATGTCCACTACGCTGGCCGGCCACGTTTACCAGTTCGCCGGCTTGTTGCAAGGCGCTGCCACGGGTGCCTCCCGGCGGTCTGACGACGCCCTCGCTCAAGAGTGCAAGTTGCAGGAACTGTCGGCCATTCAGCGGCAGTTCTGCGACACGTTTCTTGTCGATCACTTCGCTTACTTCGCCGGTGGCCGTAGCTAATAAACCGTCGGCAGTGGTGATATTGGCGACTGCGGTTAACTCACCGATTTCCAATTCCAGGTTGAGGTCGATGACCTGTCCGAGATGCAGAGTGATTCCCGTTTTGCTCAACTGGCGAAATCCGTTGGCCGTCACTGTCAGTGTGTATTCGCCGACTGGAA
Source organism: Pyrinomonadaceae bacterium (assembly GCA_035694465.1). GTDB lineage: Bacteria > Acidobacteriota > Blastocatellia > Pyrinomonadales > Pyrinomonadaceae > PSRF01. The sequence continues at coordinate 31,640 of DASSFI010000034.1, forward strand.
GAGAAGGGAATCGAAACTGGCCCGCGTTGTCAGTAACGAGATCGTATTTGATGTTGCTGGCGGTATTTGTAACTGAGACAGCGGAGTCTGGCACGACCGCTTGCGTTCGGTCTCTTATCACTCCTCTGATTTGCCCGGTATTGGTTTGCGCGTAAGAGAGTGAGGTCGTTAACAGAAGTATGACAAATGAAAATGCTATGAGTTGGCTAAGCTTAAAACCTATTGTTGATGGCGCCCTTGAAGGAAGAAGGTTCGGCATGCGGTTGTTGACCTCGCTGGTTGTTGCGAATGGAGCGTTAAGACCACACCGATCAGCTATGAGCGAAGGAGGGGGCCGAACGGTGATCACAAGAACTAAATGAATTTGGGCAAACAGAATCTACTTTGTCGATAACCTACTGTCAACGATTTGAATATTAACTATGATGACTCGTTTTAATCGAGAACGAGATTGCAGAGAAATCGCAGCAGCCGGTGGTGGAACCGGGCCGTTGAGAAACTTATCAGGACAAGATGAGAGTTGTGAGTTAAACAACCCCGCTCGAGCTTTCGACTTCAATCCGCAGCGATCATGACGTCACTCGCTTTAATTACGGCATAAACCTCTTTGCCGGACGAGAGCGCCAAGCCTTCAGCCGAATCCTTCGTGATAATCGAAACGACTTCCGTTCCACCCGGCAACTCAATTATCACCTCCGAGTTGACTGCCCCGTGGTCCACGCTTTTGACGGTGCCCTTCAAAATATTTCTTGCACTTAATTTCATGATTTCCTCCTGAAGGTGATTTACGTTAAGACATAATAGCCGATATATTCAATCAAATGAGGTGAAACGATGAGAATGCAAATATTTTTAAGAACTCTGTTTGTTGTTGTTTGCGCTGCAACTCTCACGTTTGCTCAAAACAATGCACGCGGGTCGACGAGTCCGGTCTTACTTACCGTTGGCGGCGAAGTTTCGAATCCCGTTAAGCTGACGGCAGACGATTTAGCCAAGCTGCCGCGGCGTAGTGTTCAAGCCAAAGATCATGATGGTAAAGATACCGCCTTTGAAGGGATCGAACTCAGCGAAGTGTTGAAGCTTGCAGGGGTGAAATTCGGTGAGCACTTAAGAAGTAAAGAGCTCGCGTTGTTTCTAGTGATTGATGCCGCCGACGGCTATCGCGCTGTGTTTGCTCTGCCGGAACTCGATCACGCTTTCACCGATCGAATCATCCTGCTTGCGGACCGACGAGATGGAAAACCATTGGCAGAAAAAGAGGGGCCACTGCGAATCGTCATTCCCGATGAGAAGCGCCAGGCACGTTGGGTACGACAAGCAACATCACTGACTATACAAAGAGCCCGCTGAATCCTAAACGCCGAATATGTGAGGGACGATGCCGAAAGCAATCATTGATGAGTTGACCAGCCTTCCGATTTCCCGGCAGCGGCGCTATCAGCTACGCAAACACCGGGACCGGAAATGCATTCGCTGCGGTCAACCCGCTGTGAATCAGGGCTATTTTTGCGAGACACATCGACGGGTACACAATGTTCTTACGCGAGAGGTTCAACGACGACGGTTGGACTTCAAGCGCCGTGATTTTGATTCGGAAAGCTATGGCTTTTCATTTTCTCATGGTCGACTGTTTTATAACGTCGCAAACAATTATCTTGAGGCGGCACGTCGTAACTCGTCGCCGGCAAAATCCTCCGAGCACCTTCGGGTGGCCTTAGTGATCGGATTCACCGCAGTTGACGCGTATTTGAAGGCCGTGGCTGAGCAGTTCGAAGTGCCTTCCCACCGAAAGAAAGCTTCTCTTGATAAGAGAATGAAGTATCTATTCAGGAAGTTTTCAACAGAACCTTTGGATCAAGCCTCCAGCTCCTGGAACGAATTCAACCTCGCACTAAAACTTCGTGATGAACTCCAGCGTCCTCGGATTCCTTCCCGTATTGATGTTGCCGCGACAGAAAAAGCTTTGGGCAGTATTTGGAGTTTACTGAATACGCTGAACCACGATATTTACGGTTCCCGCTGGGCGTAGTGTTTGCCTTACTACAGCGGCACTGAACGCGTCAGGAGAGCTCCTCGGCCAGCGCGACGATGATGCCCGCAGGGCCTCGCATGTAGCAGAGCCTGTACTTGTCCTCATACTGGACCACCTCGCCGACGAGTTCCGCGCCCTCGGCGCGCATGCGAGCGACAGTGTCGTCGACGCTTTCGACCGCAAACATGACGCTCCGGAGGCCCGGCGTATTTGGCGGTGCGATCGCCGGTTCGATCTCGATCAGTTTTGGATTACGAAACTTCGTTAGTTCAAGCTGTCCGTGCCCATCCGGGGTCCGCATCATAACGATGTCAACTCGGACATTCTCGATTCCGTTGACGCGGTCCACCCAATCGCCCTCGACGGCCGCTTCGCCTGCACGCGTCATGCCGAGGGTGGTGAAGAAGGCAATGGCGGCTGGGAGGTCGTCAACGACGACGCTGATATGATCCATTCTCTTGATCGTCATGTTCCTAGTTTAGCCGGGGCAATGCACGACTGTCGAAGTTGACTGATCTCACGAGATCAGAAGTGTAGTACTGACCCTACCCAGGCCAAATTTATTGTTTCTCTCGAGTGATGGAAGATAAGTGTTGACCAACTTCAGCCATGATGAACGGCTTCACTCCGTCGCGGCCCTTCAGACTTAACCAAACGGCGCCACCCTCACGTTCGACCTCCAGCACAAAGTCAAAGAACGGACAGCATAGACGTTCATTAACGATGAACTCCGCTACTGTCAGCAACGTGTCAGATTCGTTTGGTAGCTCAAAAGCGTAGCCGTCCGGCAATTCGCGACTGCTTTGAACCGAACGAAACAGCCTTTCAATTATCGCCATGTGCGCACTTCGCTGCTCGGCGGCTATCGCCGTCATATCACAGGCAAACGGAGATTCTTGTGTCATACATTCCTCGGCCAATACATGATGATAAATACTCCAGCGAGCGCGACTACACCTCCGATGACGTCAAACTTATCGGGGGTGACTTTGTCTATCCTCCAGCCCCAAAGGATTGACAAGACCACGAACACGCCACCGTATGCAGCATAGACACGCCCGAAGTTAGCTGGTTGTAAGGTTGGAATAATTCCATAGAGAATCAGTATCAGGCCACCAACCAAAGCGAACCAAATTGGTTTATTCTCACGCAGCCACAGCCAGACAAGATAACCGCCACCAATCTCACATAGGCCAGCCGCGACAAAGTAGAGTAAAGATTTGATCATTCAGTGATTTTAGGACCAAATCGATCGGCTGCAACAACTCAGTCCTAGCATGCTCCGCCACTGGCCGTCTAAATAAATGCCTTCGGTCGTGGTTGGCGCCGTTCCGTTATTGGCCGAGTTTGGCGGTTAATTCATTGATTGGTTGGGAAAGCAGGTGTAGAATCCGCGCAGGAGTATTCAAGTGCCTACAACCTCTTCACAGGCTGACCGGATAATAGCTAGCGACTTTCTCAATTCCTGCCAAAACGTTCGGAAGGCTCTTAGAGAGATGCAACGGTATGGTCAGTTCACTGAGCAAAAACCGGGTGCATACTGGTTCGCCGTGCTGCGCGCCGTGTGGCGTGACCATCTTCGCCTCGTCCACGACATTGAAGAAGTGCTGGGTGAGGACACTGTCAACTTGATTTCGAATAGGTGTGACCGCTTCGTACCAGTTCGAGAATTATCCCCCTCAGTACCGTCAATTCTTCATTTCCTGCTCTTAACGCTCCACCTTTCTTTCATCTGCGAAATACCAATGCCGACTGGGGCATTGGTGCTCCGGAAGGCAAAGAGAGGAGGGAGTCTTCATGTCACGAAGATGCCCCTATTGCGGAGCGCACAAAGACTACAAATATTATGTTATTCAGTTCGTAGCATCTGTGAGTCTCACACATGTTGCCTTCAAGATATTGGACTACGAACTACATCTTTGGGAATGGCTTAAATATCTGTTCGCCAAATTTGGTTAAGCGCCCGCTCATCTTAGAATGTGGGCTCGGCTTCTGCGAGTGCGAGGTACGACGGCTTCAGGCCGAAGCCGCTCTTCGCTGTTTGTGGGTGCTTCATCAGCTACGGGAACCTGAGCTTCTGCGCCTAAGAGTGCCGCGAGCCCATAAATCCTGCTTCAGATTCAGACAACTCAGCCCGTGATTAGGCGAGTATCCTGTCTAATGCTGTTTGTGCTTGTGGATTCATTAACGATTACCTCCTACCTAATAGGGGTTTAATGATTCTTCAACATTTCCCGGCCTTCTCTGGGGCGGGTAGAAAATCGTGGAGCATGAGGTAGTTTTAAGCTTGGCTTTTAGGAAGATGTCTTTCTTCCGGGAGCTGAGAAGCACGCGCAAATTCACAGCAGAAGGACAACAGTGAACGAATTAAAGGAGATTCTCGTGCGGATTGTAGATTCCGCGTGCGCGGTGGCGCTTAACGAAGACGACCTCCTGAGCGACAAGCTCAACGATCGTAAGAAGAGCCAAAAGCTAAGTCGCGCGATTGGCGAAGAGCTGGGAGTTGAGATAACTCCGGCCGAGATCGCAGCCTCGCGTTCGCTAGTTCAGTTGACTGACATCGTGAGCGAGCGTCTCCTGACGAATTTCAATGGACAAACGCTGGTAGATATTTACCGGATCCTGGAGCAACTCGTAGAGGATCACCTATCACAAGCGATCAACTATCACTGGCATGCTACATGGATCGGCGACTTGCTCCACGAATCAGACAGTTTGGAAGATGTAGAAATCGTCATGAGCATTGAACAGAAGTTTGGGTTTTCAATTTCCAACCCTGATGCTCAAGCCATGCAAACCGTGGGTGAAACAGTTCAGTATCTTTGGTGTAGGAGTTGTGAGCAAAGCTTTGTACCTCGACCTAAACCACTATTGCATGTGAAAGAGCCTTTCTGTTTTACGAGGTAAGACGTTTACTGATGGTCCGTGGCGGCGCCGCGCGCAGCGACGTGCATCTTGATACGCGTTTGTGTGATTTGCTGCCGACGTGGTTCGCTCAGTTCTGGAACGAAACCGAACAAATTTTCGGCGCCAAATTCCCATCGAGCCGGATCCCCCGATCCTTGGTTTGTGGTGGAAGAAAAGGACCACAGTGCGAGAGTTGGTGAACCTACTTTCACCATAACACGAGTCTAACGAGTCCGATCCTATGCCACAGATCAGTGATATTGAATGATCAGAACCCGGCAATTGTTTTCTGTTTGCCTGTTCGGAACCACTCGATGCATGTTCGGAGATCGTCGGTCCAGTCTTCATTTGGCTCTTGTGCGACGGGTTGCATAATCTCGATGAGTCTCGCGTCTGACTTCCGAGGAATTAGCCAAACGCCGACTGTATACATGAAAGAGTCCCATTCATTGGTCGACGGCTGCAAGGACACCGCAAGGATGTCGAATTCACCAAACCGATATGGCCGTGTCTTTTCGCCCGTGGTTTTGTTAACACCAGTCCGCGTTCGCTGGACCTCGACAACGTACTTCCCAATCCGGACCTTCACCTTGCCACGTTCTTTTCGCTGCATCTTGATCTGAACCTTCACATCGCCGCCTGCGTCTCGAAGGTGTGCGTCATAGGAAACATCCCCAACGATCGGTACAGACTCAATGCCTTCGGTTTTGTCCACCACCTCGACCGCGAATGCAACCTCAGTAATAATTCCGCGCACGCCGCGGAGTGTGAGATCCGAACCGCGCTCGATCGCCTCAAGAATGATTTCTGCTGTTGTATTGAGTTTCGCTTCGAGAGAGTGGATGGGGATCTCCGTTCGAAGGTGCTTGAAAACTTCGAAACGTTCCTCGGCAGAGCACTCCTCGAGAAGCTTGAGCACATCGTCTTTTTTTGTCATCGGAGTGTCAGGCAGTCGGTGCCTGATAGGTCTCTCCAATCCGGAGGAAATTATGATTTAACGATCAGCCTAGTGTAAGCTACCTCCCAGACACTATGTCCAGTGCACCAGAAGCTCAGCTCTCGCTCAAGCCGAACTATGAGCACCTCGCCATCTCCGGCTTCACGCCGTATTACACGACCAAACTCGGTGCCGCATACATGGTCGAAGCCAGCGTATTACTGAAAGCTATCCCGTCGAATTCCGTTGATGCAATCATCACATCACCACCTTATGCACTCCACTTTAAGAAGGAGTACGGAAACGTTGAGAAGGATGCTTACGTTGGGTGGTTTTTGGTGTTCGCCCGTGAGTTTTTCCGGGTCCTCAAAGACGACGGCAGCTTCGTACTGAACATCGGCGGCAGCTACAACAAAGGACTGCCGACGCGATCGCTCTATCAATACAAACTTTTGCTTGAACTCGTTGAACAGATCGGTTTTCACTTGGCACAAGAGCTGTATTGGTATAATCCGGCGAAGATGCCGATGCCGGCTGAATGGGTAACGGTCCGGCGCATCCGGGTCAAAGATGCCGTCGAGCACGTGTGGTGGCTTGGTAAAACGGCATGGCCGAAAGCTAACAATCGGAACGTACTCCGCCCTTACAGCGACGACATGATCCGACTCAATAACCGCGGTGTGCGAGCCACCGTGCGGCCGTCAGGCCACAACATCAAGAAGAGTTTCAACAAGCTTGATGCCGGCGGAGCGATCGCGCCGAATGTCTTCGAGGAACCGATGCCGGAAGACTATTTGAAGTTCGGGAACAACGCGGCAAACGACGTATACACGATGCGCTGCAAAGAGTCCGGAACAAAGATCCACCCGGCCAGGTTTCCAGCAGCACTGCCGGAGTTCTTCTTAAAACTCCTTACGAACGAAGGCGATCTCGTGATAGATCCGTTTGCCGGATCGAATACGACCGGAGCCGTTGCCGAAAGCCTCAATCGTCGTTGGATTGCGATTGAACTTGTCCAAGGGTACTTAGACGCGAGCAAATTTCGCTTCGAGGAGTTACAGTAGCTCCGTGCTGATTGGTCGTCATCGATCAGAAGCTCAATCGAGAGCCCTACCGAACGGCGCGGCTCGTACAAGCCGGCGTCTAAGAGTTTCTAAGGGCTCAGAAAAACGTCTCGCGCGATTGACGGAAGTTAGTTGGCCCACCTTCAACTACTAGCACGAGAACCAAGTTCTGTCTCTTTCGATCCGATCTCGCTTGTCAACGCAGCAATCTTTAAGCGGTCAAGTTTCTCGAGCGGCAGCGCTGTGAATAATTGCAGGCGGCGATTTATCTGAAACGCAACTTCCTTGAAGGCTCGATATTTTTCTTCATCGCTACCCTCGACTGCGGCGGGATCCGGACTGGACCAATGCGCCACGATTGGCTGGCCCGGCCAGATTGGACACGTCTCGCGGGCGTTGTCGCAGACGGTTATTACAAAATCTAATTCCACATCCTTCAATTCTTCCCACGACTTACTTCGCGCATTGCTTGCGTCGATCTGAAAACAGTCTTTCAGTACTTTGATCGCCCAGGGATTCACGGTGCCTGTCGGAAAAGCGCCGGCGCTGTAGACTGCAAAGCGCGATCCTCCAAGACGCCGCAAGAGATACTCACCAAAGATGCTGCGAGCGGAATTACCTGTACAGAGAAAGAGTAGTTTGAATGGTTCACTCATTTCGTTTCCATGTTTTGCGTTTTTGGGATGAGCCATTTAGAAAGCAGTGTTGCCGCGACACCTCCGAGAAGTTGTGCGGCTATGAACCCTAAGACATTCGCCGGTGCAATCCCTGCGAACGTATCGCTGAGCGATCGCGCAATCGTTACTGCCGGGTTAGCAAAGGAAGTCGAGGGTGTGAACCAGTATGCCGCGCTTATGTAAGCAGCTACCGCAAAGGCAACGGCGTTAGACGGCAGCCGAGCAGAACCGGCGATCACCATCACCAGGCCAAATGAAGCGACAAACTCGCTTAACAACAGTTCGGTTCCTGCGCGCGCATGGTGCGACAGATTGACGGCCGGTAGCCCAAACATCTTGTTCGCTATTACAACTCCCGCGACGGCTCCGATGATTTGCGCACCGCAATAGAATGCAAACACCTTCCGGTCAATGCCTTTTTCAATTAACGAGGCAAGCGAAACTATTGGATTGAAGTGTGCACCTGATACCGGCGCGAAGGTCAGAATCAAGGCGAGCAGTGCGGCGCCCGTCGCCATCGTATTTGCCAGAAGCGCAAGTGCGACATTCGCGCCTGCAAGACGCTCTGCCATGATTCCTGACCCAACCACCGCGGCCAGCAGGAAAGCTGTACCGAGAATCTCAGCTACAACACGTTGCGCTGGTTTTTGATTCATTAGTGATCTCGACTGGAACAGGCGCACTACAGGCTACGACAAGTTGTTCGGCTTCTACTTTTGTTCCGCATTCACACGGAGCAGTCTCGGCCAGGTTGTCTTCCAGCACCACGAAGACTTCCCATTCATTTCCGTCCGGATCACGAACCCAGGTCTTGTCCTGCAACGCGTAGCAACAACTGGTTTGCATTTCGTCGCGTGTGAGAAGACCCACTTCTTCCCAGCGTTGTCGGGTTGCGAGGACGTCGTTAGTGGATGCGACTTGAATCCCCATGTGCGAGAGTGCGCCCCGCTCGTTGAATGAGTGCTGATTCAAGGTAAAATTCAGTGGAGGATTCTGTACGTCAAACTTCGCGTATCCGGTCCTCACTTTGCTCGGTTCAATTCCAAACAGCTTGCGATAGAAAACAAGGCTCTCCTCAACGTTCTTAACGTTTATCGCAAGATGCGCTTTGAGTGTTTTGATTTGTGAAATCGTCATTTCGTTACTCCTGCCGTCGACTCTTATCCACAGATTACACAGACTGATTTTGCGGATAAGATATTCGCCTATGCGAATATCGACGGGAGTATCGCTCAGGTTGGGATATCTGTCAAGCCGTATATCTGTCGCCGGTATTTATGATAGGATGGGACCCATGAGTAAGAAGGATAATAAAGAACTCTTCTTCAAGGCGCTTGCTGATGGGACACGGCTGCGGCTGCTCAATCTAATGGGAGCTGACGAGGTTTGTGTCTGCTTCTTTGTCGAGATCCTGAAGACAAATCAGCCGAAGATTAGCCGTCACCTCGCGTATTTACGGCGAGCGGGCATCGTTAACGCGCGACGCGATGGACCGTGGATGCACTACCGAATCGCGGAACCTTCAGATCCCGACGCGGCTCGTGTTTTAAAGGATACGCTGGCGTGGCTGGCTAGCGATCGTGAGATGCAGCGTGATAGAGCACGCTTGGAGAAAGTCTGTTGTGCGCCGCAACTGCCTGTAGCCATTCAGGGAGCGCCGCGTCCTGCCAGTTTGGCCGGTTCGCAATATTGATCGGCATTTTCCCGCCCTAACACCTCAGTCCCGCTTAACAAATATTTAAGGCGCAATTCACAGGCCCTTAACCGGTCGGGGATAAGGTCTGCTTTGCACCAACAGACACTCAAAGCAACAACTGAACTTCCACAGGAGAATTGTATGTATTCGAATAACGTTCCCCGGCCAGTTCGCCAGCTCTTGCTCCTGGTCACGTTTCTCGCCACTTTTTGTTTGATTCAACTGCCGGCTTACGCCCAGCAGGATCAGGGGCGCATCGCCGGCACTGTCACTGACGCGCAAGGCGCGCTCGTTCCCGGTGCGTCGATTGTTGTGAAAAACGAACGCACGGGTGAAGAGAGAACGGCCACCTCAAGCGATTCCGGCGCCTACATCGTTTCCGGTCTCCGGCCTTCGCTCTACACGATCACAGCCTCAGCGCAAAACCTGACTGTACGTGCGACAAATGTGCAACTACTGGCGAGCCAGGAGTTGAACCTCAATCTGACTCTTCAGGCAACAGGAGTTGAAGCGAAAGTCGATATTGTTACCTCTGGCGACACCGGCATAGAGACTGGTAGCGCCGCGATGGGCGTAAACGTTAATCCACGCGAAGTCCAGGCATTGCCACTCAACGGCCGCCAACTCTCACAACTCTATTTGCAGGCGCCGGGCTCGGTGAACAGTGGCTCGGGCACGTTCGGCGACATTCGCTTCAGCGGCCGCGCCGTGCAGCAGAACGTGATTCGTTACGACGGCATCGAGGGCTCGGCCATCATCGACGCGTCGCCGGGTAACCTCAACGGCGAAGTTCCATCACCGTTCCGACTCCAGTCGAGTCTCGAGAACGTGCAGGAGTTTCGCGTTGACTCAAACAACTTTCCGGCTGAATTCGGTACCGGCACTGGCGGGCAGGTTAGTGTGGTAACCAAGTCAGGTAGCAACGCATTTCACGGTTCGCTATTTGAATATCTTCGTAACGACGCGCTCGATGCCGCAAATTTCTTCGACAACATCATCGGGCAAAAAGCGCCGCTCAGACTCAATCAGTTTGGCGGTTCTCTTGGTGGTCCAATTGTAAAAGACAAAGCCTTCTTCTTCTTCAGCTACGAAGGCTACCGGCTGCGCGCAGGAATCAACTCGATTGAAGCCGTGCCCGGCGCAGCGAGTCGAATTTGTGGTGGCCAGTTTGGAACCGGTCCGAATCCCTGCACCGCGTTGAGCGTGTCGCTATTGCCGGCTTTCCGTTCACCGAATGCGACGATTATTTCCACCGGTACCGGAAACAACTTCTTCGACGTGGCCCAATTGCAGGCCAACTCGTCCGTTAACGAGAACGCCGTCGCGCTTCGCCTGGACTACCGATTCAACACTAAGCACTCGTCGTACTTCCGCTTCTTCCGCGATCAAGGTAGCAACGATCAGCCGGAAGGTGTGACCGGTCGACGTGTGTCGATTAAGGCCGTTCCGCAAAATGGGGTCTTTGCACTTCAGTCGTTGCTCACGCCGACACTGCTCAACGAATTCAAGTTTGGTTACAACAGCGCGTACACGCGCATCAACGGACAGGCGCCAACGATTGCCGGTTTCGATCTCTCGTCGGCAGTCATTAATATCTCGGGTAACACGGCAAACTTCGCGCTGCCCGGTCAGGGCACGTCGGCAGGCACAGCAACACCCGGCGGTCTCGTTCGCGCGAACAGCGCGACGAATGGTCGTGGTCAACCGTACACGCCCTACACCTTATCGTTTGTTGACAGCGTCAATTGGACCAAGGGAAATCACAATGTAAAGGTTGGCGGCGAGTTCCGCATGATTCGCTTGTACACGGATCGTTTGGGTGGAACCACTTACACCTACTCGAATCTTCCCGCGTTCCTCGCGAACACCGCGCAGTCGGTTCAGTTCCTCGGCGATGTCAGCGCTCCGAGTCCTTTCAACAATGGAGCGACCGGACAGCGATTCGCGAAGCAGGAGTACTACATCACGTATGCGGAAGACGAGTGGAAGATTCGTCCAAATCTAACGCTCAACTACGGCCTGCGTTACGAGTACTACACGCCGCTCCGCGAAGACCGTAACCTGCAAGTGTTGTTCAATATCGCTGACGGAACTTTTCGTCCGCCGACTGAATCTGCTTTCAAGTCGTCGAAGACTAACTTTGGCCCGCGCATCTCGATGACGTGGTCACCGAATCCGAATGGATCGGGATTCTTCGGTGGTGGTCGCACGGTGTTGCGCGGCGGTTTCGGAATCTTCTATGGTCCGGGTCAGACAGAAGACCAGATACAGCCGATCGAGAGCGATCGAATCAGTTCGACATTCACCAGCAATCCGATCTTCCCGAATGGTCCCGCCCTCGCATTTCCGTTGAATTCCGCGGCGGCGACTGCATTCTTCACGAATCCCGCAAACGTCAATACTCGTGCCTATCAGCCGCGTGCTTACTCGGCTGATTACGAGATTCCCGAGAAGGTTTACCAATACACCTTCTCACTCCAGCAGGAATTATTCTCGGGAACAGTGCTGACGGCAGCTTACGTCGGCAGCCAGGGTCGAAACCTGTTCCTGCGCAGCATCGCCAACAAGATCCTGCCGGGTCAGACAACGATTCTCAGCACCGGAGTCATTCCAGCGGGTTTTGGTGTCGTAAACGTGCAAGACGCCAGCGGTGGTCCTAATAACGGTCGCATCACTGCTGTTCGCACAGTGCGTGAGTTTTCAGTTATCTCCGGAAACAACGCTCTCCAGCCTTTCGCTGAAGTGGACTACAAGACCAGCGGCGGCGACGATAGCTACAACGCGTTCCAGATGACCCTCGCGCGACGAATCAGCACGGGATTGACGCTCAATTCGCAGTACACCTTCTCGCGCAGCGTCGGTAACACGGCCGGATCAAACGAAGCGAGAACCGCTGCGATTCCCGACAACTTCGAAGCCGATCGCGGTTACAACAACTTCGATGTCCGGAACACGTTCAACTTCAGTGCGTTGTACAAACTGCCGTTTGGCAAAGGCACGAGCCACGACTTCGGCACGGTCGGCAATGCTTTTCTCGGCGATTGGGAAGTCGGTGGAATCATCAACGCTCGCAGCGGTCTGCCAATCGAGGTCGGTATTGTTAGACCAGACGTCGTCATGCAGTGTGCGCAGGACACTTGTCCGGTGACGCTCAATAACGTGGCTACGACAGTTCCGAGAGGATTCGTGGCCCAGTTGACGAGCGGCACGTTGCCGGTTGGATTCGTCGGCGTGATCAATACGCCCGGTGGCGGTGCTTCGCGAAACATTCGCCGTCCGAATCTGATTCCGGGTGTCAGCCCGTATCTGAACAACGATCGCAACCTGCTTAATCCGGCCGCCTTTGCGATACCGGCGCCGGGGACGTTCGGAGATCTGGAGCGAAACGCTCTGCGTGGCCCAAACTTCAAACAGTTTGACCTCGTTTTCAACAAGCGCTTCGCGTTGACCGAGTCAACTAACATCGAGTTTCGCACCGAGATCTTCAACATCTTCAACTTCACTAACTTCGCGGTTCCCTCGAGCACACTGAACAACGCACTGCCGACTATCAGCACTGCGGGTGTGTTGTCGACTGGCAGTTTGCAACCAGGGAATCCATTCACTCAGACGCAAGCGTCGCCGCAGTTTGGTTTGTTGCGACAGACAGTGGAGCGAACAGTCGGTTTGGGAACCAACCGGCAGATTCAGTTTGCATTGCGTCTCAACTTCTAAACTCAAACGGAAGGAGATTCTCTCGCAGGAATCTCCTTCCACGTTTCCAGTGCTTTGTTGCCAAGGTAGGTTGAATATGTCAGTACAAGAAATGACGCTAACCGAACAAAACACTCCGCTGCACACGGCTGAAGACATCTACGACGATGGTTTTCTGCGGGTGGAGCATAAGAACTACTACGTCGCGTGTGGCGGCAGCCCGATCAAGCTGCCGCGCACCGAGTTTTTGATCTTTTCGCGACTTACGCGGACGCCGAATCGCATTGTCGCGGCCGATGAACTCTGGAGTTCAGTCTGGGGCGTGAACAAGCCGCTCAACTCAGAGAGTCTGCACGTTTACATCTATCGACTCCGAGCCAAGCTGTCTGATTTCGGACTGCAAATCGAGACGATGGTGAACGTGGGTTACCGGCTGATTACCTCGAAAAGCTAAGAAAAACGCCTTATTCAGCGGACTGTTAACTGAGAGTTCAGATAGCGTTCAGTTAAATGTAACACGAGTTCCTTAGGCTCTTGGTTTACAAATCGCTCTGAATAATCAGCCGAACAGGATTGGAGATCCTAAATGTCTGTCCCGAAAAGTGTGCGATTGATAGCGCTCGTAAGCGCGTTGGCGTTGTTAGTTGTTTCGATTGCGTGTAATGGAGGTGGATCGGGTTCCGGCTCGAGTTCAGTGAGTCTTCAAGGCGCCGGCGCAACTTTTCCGAATCCGCTTTATCAAAAATGGTTGAGTGAATACGGGAAGGTCCATCCCAACATCAAGATCGATTATCAGTCGATCGGATCCGGCGGCGGTATCAAGCAACTGAAAGAGCAGACAGTCGATTTCGGCGCTTCCGATGCGCCGATGAAGGATGAAGATCTCAAGTCAGCGCCCGGTGAGGTCCTGCACATACCGACGGTGCTCGGCGCAGTGATCATCACTTACAACCTCGAGGGTGTGAAAGCACCGTTGAAATTCTCTCCGGAAGTTATTGCCGACATCTTTCTGGGCAAGATCAAGAAGTGGAACGATCCAAAGATCGCGGCTGACAACGCCGGCGTAACACTGCCGACCACGGACATCACAGTCGTCACTCGCGCCGAGAGCAGTGGCACTTCGGCCGTGTTCACCGACTATCTTTCGAAGGTTAGTCCGGAATGGAAAGAAAAAGTTGGCGCTGGAACTTCACCGAAATGGCCCGTCGGCGTTAGCGGCAAAGGCAACGAAGGCGTAACCGGACAGGTAAAGAACACGCCCAACACGATCGGTTACGTTGAGCTGGCATACGCGGTCCAAAACAAACTGCCGGTGGCCCAGGTCAAGAACTCCGCTGGAAACTTTATTGACCCGTCCATTGATGCCGTAACTGCGGCGGCTTCGGCGTCAGCAGGAAGCACGCCCGACGATCTGCGCGTGTCCATTACAAACGCAACTGGTCCACAGGCTTATCCGATTTCCAGTTATACGTACATCCTGGTCTACAAGAATCAGAAGGATGCGGCAAAAGGGAAAGCCCTCGTCGACTTCTTGTGGTGGGGAATTCACGACGGCGAAAGCTTCGCAAAAGAGTTGCAGTACGCGCCGCTGCCGGCTGACATCGTCAAGCGAGCCGAAGCCAAGATCAACTCTGTTACGGCCGACGGCAAGGCCTTAAGGTAACGGCAAAAGCGTAAATGAGCTGGGCCGCAGACACTCAAGCAGGACTCGCCGGACAGGGTTCCACCTGGCGGCGAGTTCTTTCACCAACCGGAAATACCGGCGACGCGGTGTTTCGTGTGTTGATGTTGTTGGTTGCTCTTTTAATGATCGGCATCGTGCTGGCGATGGTAGCCGCACTTACGGCCGATTCAATTACTTCGATTCGGCGTTTTGGTTTCCATTTTCTGACGGGACAGAATTGGGATCCGATTAAAGGTGAATTCGGAGCGCTGCCTTTTGTTTACGGGACGATCGCTTCGTCGCTGATCGCGCTCTTGATCAGCGTTCCTTTTTCACTCGGTATCGCAATCTTTCTGGTTGAGCAGGCGCCGCACTACATCGCGAGACCGGTCGGGTTTCTCGTGGAATTGTTGGCTGCTATTCCGTCAGTGGTTTACGGCTTGTGGGGAATCTTTGTGCTGGCTCCAGTGTTGCGCCAGTACGTCGAGCCTCCTTTAGCTGCGGTGTTTGGCTGGTTGCCGTTGTTTCGCGGCACGATTACTGGAATCGGATTGCTAACGGGCGGAATCATTCTCGCAATCATGGTGACGCCGATCATCTCCGCTGTCGTTCGTGACGTCCTCGCGGCGGTGCCTGGCTCACAACGTGAAGCGGCGCTCGCTTTGGGTGCGACGAAGTGGGAAATGATTCGTGTAGTGCTGGTGAACGGTGCGCCGGGCATTGCGGGGGCGGTGATTCTCGGTCTAGGACGCGCGCTGGGCGAGACGATGGCGGTGACGATGGTGATCGGCAATCGTCCGCAGATTAGTCTGTCGCTCTTTGAACCCTCTTACACGATCGCTTCTGCGATTGCGAATGAATTTACCGAAGCCACTGATGATCTTCATCTCAGTGCGCTGGTCGAGTTAGGACTGATCCTGTTTCTCGTGACGTTCGTCGTGAATGGCATCGCCAGAGTTCTCGTTTGGAATGTGACGCGAAAAACGGGTGGAGTTGGTAGGGCTGCATGATGGCTGAGTATGGCAATGCAGATCGAATGCGTCGCGCGACCAGCGCGGTGATGACCACGTTGACTGGTCTCTGCACCTTCCTGGCCGTTGGCGCCCTGCTGGTAATTCTCTTCTACATCGCCTGGCGTGGCCTCGGATCGCTCAATCTACAGTTTTTGATCGATCGTCCGCGGCCGGTTGGTGAGGGCGGGGGAATCGGAAACGCGATTCTCGGTTCGCTCGTGCTGCTTTTGATTTCGTCCGCATTCGGATTGCCACTCGGAATTTGTGTGGGAATTTATTTGTCGGAGATTGGTCGGGGACGTCTGGGTGGCGTGGTTCGTTTCATCGTCGACACGCTTACGGGTATTCCGTCGATTGTTACTGGAGTCTTTGTATACGCGATCTTGGTGTTGCCGATGAAACATTTCTCCGCGATCGCCGGCGGCGTCGCGCTGGCACTCATCATGATTCCGATCGTTGCGCGTACTACTGAGGAAATGTTGAAGCTCGTGCCGCACAGCATGCGCGAAGGAGCCCTGGCGCTGGGCGCACCGCAATGGCGTGTGACCTTGGGTGTGGTTGTGCCAGCCGCAGCGCCGGGAATTGCGACCGGGGCGATGCTCGCTATTGCGCGTATCTCAGGCGAGACGGCGCCGTTGTTGTTCACGGCTTTCGGTAGTCGATTCTTTCCCGAGTCGTTGAATGAGCCGATCGCGTCGTTGACGGTGCAGATTTATAACTACGCGATCTCGCCGTATGACGAATGGCACGCGCAGGCATGGGCCGCCACGCTCGTGTTGATGACGTTGGTGTTGGGGATCAACATCATCGTGCGGTACCTGACGCGGAAGAAATTTTAGATTCTTTTTTGTGCATTTTGTGCCTTTTTGTGGCTAATTATGCCTGTAGAAATAGCAGCTCCAAAGATTGAAGTGCGTGCCTCAACGACGCCTCCGCCCGCCGATGCAAAGGCGAAGGTTGCAGTCAGCGATCTGAATTTTTTCTACGGTCGCACGCAGGCGCTCCACAACATCTCCATCGAGATTCCGGAACGCATCGTGATGGCTTTTATTGGACCATCGGGCTGCGGCAAGTCGACTTTCCTGCGCACGCTGAATCGCATGAACGACGTGATACCGGGAACGCGCGTCGGTGGCAGCGTGCTGATCGACGATCACGACATTTACGCGCCCGGCACTGACGTGGTCGAGTTGCGGCGTCGCGTGGGAATGGTCTTTCAAAAGTCGAATCCGTTTCCGAAGTCGATCTTCGACAACGTTGCTTACGGTTTGAGGATCAACCGTCTAACGAACAGTGGATCTGAACTGGCTGGGCGAGTCGAGCAGGCACTCAAGGATGCGGCTCTGTGGAACGAAGTCAAAGATCGCTTGAAGACTTCGGCGTTGAGTTTGTCCGGCGGACAACAGCAACGCTTGTGCATCGCGCGCGCACTCGCGATTCGTCCTGAGGTACTATTGATGGACGAGCCGGCGTCGGCGCTGGATCCGATCGCAACTTCGAAGATCGAGGAATTGATCTTCGATCTGAAGAAGCAGTACACGATCGTCATCGTCACGCATAACATGCAACAGGCGGCCCGCGTGTCTGACACGACGGCGTTCTTCCTGCTCGGTAAGTTGATCGAAGTAAACTCGACTGAGAAGATGTTTACCGCCCCCAATGAAAAGTTAACTGAAGACTACATCACGGGAAGATTTGGATAAGATACAGATTTTATGGACACCCACCGTCATTTAGACGACGAACTGAGTGCTTTGCGCGACCGCGTTCTATTGCTGGGCGGTGAAGCCGAGCAGGCTCTCGAGCGTGCCATGTACGCGCTGAGCGAGCGTGATAGCGAAGTCGCACAAGAGGTCCTCGAGCACGACGATCAGGTCGATCATCTCGAAGTCGAAATCGATCGCCAGTGCATCGACATCATCGCGCTGCGACAGCCGGCCGCACGCGACCTGCGTTTTGTTATTTCGGTCGCGAAAATGGCCCCGGTGCTGGAGCGCATCGCGGACCATGCGGTCAACATCGCGCGCGCGGCGATCGATTTGAATAACGAACCGGAACTGAATTCGGTGCTCGATCTGAACAGCATGTCCGAACATGCTTTGCAGATGTTGCGCGGGGCACTCGATGCGTTCACGTCGAACGATGCCATCAGTGCGCGCGAGATCATCAAGAGTGATAGCCGGATCAACGATCTCTATAATCACACGTTCCATCGTCTCATCGAGCTGATGGTTACTGAGCCTGCTACTGCCACTCGCGATGCGCGGCTGCTGTTTGTCGCCAAACATCTCGAACGCATCGGCGACTACGTCACCGACATTTGTGAACTAACGGTCTACATGGCTGAGGCAGCATTTATCAAGCACACATAGTTATGACCCGCCCAATCCTAATCGTCGAGGATGATGCCGACATCTCCGAGAGTTTGAAGTACAACTTCGAGCGTGAAGGCCTGGTGGCTGTGACCGCGCCGACCGGGGAAGCGGGTCTGACTGCCGCGCTGAACGAGCGCGATCCGCCGCGACTCATCATTCTCGATCTCATGCTGCCGGGAATGAGTGGGATCGAGTTGTGCCGTCGTTTGCGACGCGAACCCGCGACCCGGCGCACGCCGATCATCATGCTGACGGCAAAAGCCTCGGAATCGGATCGCGTGACCGGACTCGATCTCGGCGCCGACGACTACATCACGAAACCATTTTCAGTGCGCGAGTTGCTTGCACGCGTGCGCGCGGTTATGCGTCGTGCAGACGAAACGATGGGCAAGACGTATGAAGACGATCATCTGCTCATTGATTTCGACGACATCAGAGTTGTTTGTGAAGGCGTGAAGATAAAGTTGACCAACAAGGAATTCACACTTCTTTCCGTCCTCGCGAGAAGCGCCGATCGGGTGGTCACACGTCAGCAGTTGCTGGATAGTGTTTGGGGTTACAGTTACTATGGCGACGCGCGCACGCTCGACGTGCATATTCGTCGCTTACGTCAGAAGCTCGATAAGTGCGGCGATTGCATCGAGACGGTCGTCGGAGTCGGCTATCGTTTCGTAGGTTGCACGGGTCAGGCGGCAGCGAGCTCTACAAGCAATTGAAGGTTAGGTTCTCGTGGCCAAGCGACAGTCTCTATTGATAGCCGCATGTATTTGTGTAGCGGTTCTCGCCCTGGTTGTTCCCTCGTTTTCCATACGTTTGATTCTCGCCGGAGTTGTGCTCGTCATTGCAGTGGTCTGGATTGCGACCGCGCGTCGATCGGCGAATTTCGACACTCCATCCCGCGATCGTATCGATCAAACAAATGCGCCTGAAAACTTCGAAATCCGCTCGTTATTAGACGCGACGATGGCCGGCATGCGTGAGGGACTGTTGGTTGTCAATCGCGACATGCGTGTAGTCGCTTCCAACACTGCTGCACACAAATTATTCAGCTCCTCAGTTACAGCACTCAAATCACAACGATTGACCGAGCTAACTCGCAACCCCGCGATCTACAGTGCATTTCTCGATGGTCTGAAGGGAATCGAACGCAGCGGCGTCAAAGTCGAGACGCATGGACCAGAACGACAAATCTTCGACTTGCGTGTGGTTCCGATTGGAAGTGTCAATGGTCATGGGGCGGAAGGAGCGCTCGGCGTCTTCTTCGATATCACACGCACTGAGCGTCTCGAACTTGTGAGACAGGAGTTTCTTTCGAACGTCTCGCATGAACTGCGCACACCGTTGACTGCGATCATCGCGTTTGTCGAGACACTCGAAAACGGCGCGATCGAAGATGCAGAGAGTTGCCAGCGTTTTCTTTCCATCATTCGCAAAAATGCTTCACGGATGCACGGCTTGATTGACGACATTCTCGAGCTCACTGCGATTGAAGGCGGCAACGTGCGCTTGAGAGCCGCTCAGGTTGACTTGCACGGCCTGGTCCAGGAGGTGTGCGCCTCATTAGCCGCGAAAGCTGAGGCACAAAAAGTTACGCTTAAAAACGACGTCGCAGAAGATGTGACGGTATATGCCGACGCGCGCCGGCTCGAGCAGATGCTGACAAACCTGATTGATAACGGTATTAAGTTCAGTCGCGAGCGCAATACGGTCGCGATCAGTTATGAGCCCGGAGTACGCGACAAGATCCTGGTGCAGGACAATGGCGACGGGATTCCGGCCCAACATCTGGAGCGACTCTTCGAGCGTTTCTATCGCGTCGATCGTGCTCGTTCGAGAGACATGGGCGGAACCGGCCTCGGATTAGCGATCGTAAAGCACCTCGCTTTGCTGCATCGCGGCGAGGTAACTGTCACCTCAGAACTAGGCAAAGGCACCACCTTCACCCTCCACCTCCCCAAAAACTAAGCCCGGATCGGCGTAAATCCGCGTATGAAAAACATTGTTGCAACTACCCTCGTTCGTTTGCAATAATGCCTTCAGAGGTACTACCTCCGATCTCGTCCCCGACAGCCCTAATAATCCTCTCAATTAGCTAACAGATTAGTAGTCTGGGGGGATGAACTATGAAAATCCGGCGATTTGTTAACAAAGTTTCGATGTTTGTGGCGCAATTAGGCGCTGCGCTCGTCAAGGCCGTTTTGACCAGCGTCATTCTCGGGGTGGTTCTGGTTTCGGTTATGCACTACATGGGTGTGCCCGTGCCGAGCCCCGACGATTTGTTGCGTGGAGTGTCGAGACTGGCGCACGTCCTGTCATAGAGGAAAACAATTGAGCTCAGAGTTAGGTAAGGCCTACGACGTGCTGGGGGTGAAGCCCGGCGTTTCGAACAGGGAATTGAAAGCAGCACATCGAGACCTGGCCAAAGTCTGGCATCCGGACAGGTTTCAGCACGATCCGCGCTTGCAGGACAAAGCGCAGGAGAAGTTGAAAGAGATCAACGAGGCGTATGACCAGTTGATTTCGGGCAAGGTGCCGAAGCCAGTCTCTCCAGTCTCGCCTCCGGCTTCGCAGCCGGCACGTTCAGGTGGAGTTTGGAAGTGGGCTGCTATTCTGCTCGTCTTCGTTGCGGTGTTTGCGTTCACGAGTCGGAGTTTGCTGCAACGTCGTGTCGTTATTCCCGAGCAGAAGACCGCGCAACCAGTTCAGCCAGAACTCGAAGCAAGAACGAAAACTGAGGCCCCTCGAAAAGTAACTCGTGACGAAGCAGCACCGACAGTGGTTTCGAGTTCAAGCCCGATCGAAACACAGCCTGCCGCCGTTGCCACAGTAACGGTCACGATCGATCCTCAAAGTGGACTACTCGCGAAAGCCGATTGTCCCGTACGTAGCCGCATGACTTACCCGCGCGGCAGCGAACCAAGCGGCCACTGCAACATCAATCACACGCCCCCACCAAAAGAATCTCGCCTCAAATCCATCGCCGAAAAATTGTTGCCACAAAAAGGCACAAAAAGCACAAATTAAAAAGTGAATACTAGTTGTTGTTGCACGCGATACGTTCGTGGTGCGAAGTCGCCGAGTGGGACGAAGAAGTTCGGAAACTGTCCACTGCGTCGCAACGAGTTCTGAATAAAGAACAAACTCTGGAAAGTCACCTTCCGGCTGATCCCATACTCGAATCGGAAATGACTGGTGCGGATGTTTACCCCGGTGTTTGTTCCGAGATCGTCGTCCGTCAACTGCGAGATCAAAGAGTTGGCGCCTTTGATCGCGAACACATAGAGAAACGCCGTGTCGCCGCGTTTCGTGATCCTGCCGACCTGTAACGCCGCCAGCATCGCGTCGCGTTCATTCAAACCCGTCGCGACATTCCGCGCGAGTTGCACATTGAATGTCACTGGATACGCATGATCGCCGCGTGTGAATCCGGCGTAATTCAAACGATATGTGATTCGTGCGACCTGGAAACCAGGAGCAGTGTAAACAACTCCGCCCGGAGTCGTGGTTGCATTGCCGGTGCCCGGAAGCGGCCCTGAAAGTGCGATTCCCAATCCGGGTTGGACCAAAAGGACCAATCCATCTTGTGTCGAGGCAAGCTGAATCTGATTCGGATGATCGTAGAGTTGAATGTCGCCGCCGAACTGGCTGCTCCAGCGTTTGTTGAAGATCTGATTCAGCAGCACTCCCTGATGGAAAAGCCGCGCCGACCTGCCTGCCGTTCCCACAACTTCACCTGCACGAGCAAGGGGGCTGTTCGGAGCGATGATCGCGACGTTGGGAGTTGAAAGAATGTACTGGCCGGCACGCAACTCAAGACTCGATACACGCGCGCCGTTCGGTTTGAAGGTCGCTGTGTATCTTTCGTTGAAGCCATTGAAACGAAGATCGTCGTCAAAGAGAAATCTCGAATTGTCCGCAAACACATCCTGCACGCGTCCGCCCTGGAGTTGAATCGACTTCGTCGGCCGATACTCGATCCATGCTTCACTCAGCGAAAACGGCGCGCGCGCCGCGATTGAAGTGAAGTCTTGGTTAGTGGAAAGCTGATTGTTGAGCGGACCGGTTGCGAGTTGCGCGTGAAAACTCAGATTCGGATAAAGATCGGTATCCAGGTTGAGCCGAAAGCGATATCTGCCGCGCGCGTTTTGCACGTGCTCGAGCGGCGGATCCGGCGCATGAGTGGCGCTGCGATAGATACCGTCAAAGCGTAGTCGAAAGTCGCCGCTGAATCGTATTGGTCCAATCTTCAGAACCTGGCCTTCGACTTTTGCGAGACGTTGTTCGACCGTCGGTGTTTGCGGTTCAGCAGTAACAACTGCTGCAGGCGTAGCGAGCGTCGCAGAAGTTTCGGTTGCCTTTGCGGGAGTTGTTGGGACGGAAAGTTTTTCCAGTAACGCCTGAATGGTCGACTGCTGTTCCATGAGCGTCTTTTGCAATTGGTCGAGCTTGAGATTTTGGCGTTCAAGTTCGCTTTCAAGTTGCCGGACGCGCTCAGAGACGTTGGTCTCCGACGATTCCGCGGGAGTTCTGACGATCTCCTGCGCCATCGCAGAGACGGAGTTCAAGAAAAGAAAAGATAGCAAGAGGCAGAGATATACTGCGATTGAGCCTTGTCGATTCCCAATCGAAAGCTTCATGATTTCGGTCCTCGCTGAGTTTTATTCTGAAGTGACACGGCAGCATATGTCTGCCGTCTTAAATTGAGCTTGCGTTGAAGTTACATCGATGTGAACAGAACGGCAATAAAAAGGGTCGTTGACATTAACTGGGGCGAACCTTACTATTTTGAGCGCTACACTAAAGTGCTCTCCTGCTCAAGGGAACGATGCTTCTTCTTCAGGCAGCAACGACGACAACTCAAACTGTCGGCAGCCCGATAACCGGGTACTGGCCGGTGATGATCTTTTTCGTCGTCGCCGTTATCTTTCCGGTACTGCCAATTGTACTGGGCCGATTTCTGCGACCAATCAAATACGAGAAGGACAAGATGCGCCCTTACGAGTGCGGCATCGACCCGACAACTGAAGCACACGAGCGTTTCACCGTGCGCTACTATATTGTCGCTATGTTGTTTCTGATATTTGACGTCGAAACGATCTTTTTGTTGCCCTGGGCAATTATTTTCATGGGCGACGATTTTTCGTTCACGAAGTTTGCGCTGATTGAGATGTTTGTCTTCATCGCGATTCTCGTGGTTGGGTACTATTACGCATGGCGGAAGGGCGCGCTGGAGTGGGCGTAGAGTTTTATGGCTGAACACGAAGAAGGATTTGTCTTAACTACTGTCGACTCGATCATGAATTCGATTCGACGCACCGTGGGCGCCAAGACTGTCGACATCGCCGCTCCGGTGGTGAACTGGGCGCGCAAGTCGGCACTCTGGCCCATGACGTTCGGCCTCGCATGTTGCGCCATCGAGATGATCGCAACCGGCGCGGGACGGTTTGACATCGATCGATTTGGCGCCGGAGTATTTCGTCCCAGCCCACGACAGAGCGATCTAATTATCATTGCCGGCACAGTTACTCTGAAAATGGGTCCCGTGGTGCGGCGTGTCTACGATCAGATGCCGGAACCAAAGTGGGCCATCGCGATGGGCGCCTGCGCCTCGACCGGCGGACCATTCGATTCTTATTCGACGATGCAGGGCGTCGATCGCTGCATTCCTGTTGACGTTTACATTCCCGGTTGTCCTCCACGACCCGAAGCCCTCTTATACGGCCTGATGCGACTGCAAGACATCATTATGCGCGAGGCGCCGTCTGCGTACATCTTTGATTCGGATGGAGCCGTGCATCGCCGGCGGCAATTCGACGACGAAGATATTCCTGTTACGGACCTTGCGGCCACCAGCATGTCGGGCGTAACCGACATCCGTTAGTTAGCCCCCATTGTTTTAAAAGTTGGAGGATGAAATGAGAAATATTTTTCGCACACTATTAGTTTTGAGTGTAGTTTTGGGACTGGTCTCGATCAGTGTTGCACAAACAAAGCCAGCCATTAAGAGACGTACCACCACGACCCGCAGAGTTGTTCCACTCGTACCCGTCGGAACCGATCTGAAAGTACGAATCAACGATTCGCTGTCCACCAAAGACTCGCGCATCGGCGATCGATTTACGGCGACCGTGATCGATCCGAGCCGTTTTGATGAAGCACGACTCAATGGTCATATCAGCTCGATTCAGAAGTCCGGAAAAATCAAAGGCCGGACCAGCATGAATCTCGCCTTTGATTCGATCGAATTGCGCGACGGTCGGAGAGGCGTACTGCACGGATATGTGACCAGGGTTTATGGTGAAGGCTCCGGGCGCGCCGATAATGAAGGTGGTGTCGAGTCGGGCAGCCGGACCAAGCAGACGGTCAAACGTGCGGGTATTGGCGCTACGGTCGGCGCGATCGTCGGCGGTATCGCGGGTGGCGGTAAAGGTGCGGCGATCGGTCTGATCATCGGCGGCGCCGGTGGCGCTGGCTCGCTGGCTGTGCAGGGTAGCAAAGAATTGAAGATTGAGTCCGGGACCGAGATGTTGGTCCGCGTCACTCGCTAAAGATATTTCAAATTTGGCCGCGGATTCACGCGGATAAACGCAGATCTGATCCGCGTTTATCTGCGTGAATCCGCGGTTAATTTTTTGGGAAGAATCATGGTCCGCGGTGCGTCTAATCACAGATGGTGATGGCTGAACAGCTTATTAGCGGACAAGTAATCGAAGCGTGCCGGCAGGGCGACCGCGCAGCCTTTCAACTCCTCTTCGAAACTTACAAAGACAAAGTGTTTTCCATCGCCGTCTATTCTTCCGGTGGCGACCGCGCTGTGGCTGACGACGTCACGCAACAGATATTTCTGAAGTTGTTCACGGCCATCCGTCAGTTTCGCGGCGATTCGGAGTTCACGACCTGGCTCTATCGTCTCGTCGTCAATGCCTGTCTCGATGAACATCGCCGCCGCCGAAGATGGTTGCCGTTGCCCGAGACGATGGCGATGAAGAACCCGAGTGAGAGAAAGCCGCAGGAGAAACAGTACGCCAGGCGCGAGGTTTCGGAAGCTGTGCAGGCGGCGATTGGCGAACTCAAGCCGAAGTTTCGGTTGCCGATTTTGTTGAAGTACATCGAAGGATTGTCGTACGAGGAGATTGCGACGGTGATGAATTGTTCGAAAGGGACGGTGGCTTCACGTTTGAATCGTGGTCACAGTCAACTCGCGAAGCGTCTGGCGCATTTGAACAATCCGGCTGCGTGGGGTGAGTGAGGTTTATGTTTTCAAGACACGTAACAAAAGATATTTCAGCTTATTGTCATGGAGAACTGTCGAGCGAAGCGTCGAAGCAGTTTGCAGAACATATTATTTCGTGTGTGAAGTGTCGTAGCAGATTTGAAGAGATCAAGCTGGGAATAAAATTAGCCGAACGACTGCCGCAGCTTTCAGCGCCGGATCATCTTTGGAGCGGGCTCGAACCGCTGCTCGCGAATCCACAGATTACACAGAGTGAACGCGTAACGATTAGAGGTTGGTCATGGCAATTGAAAGCGGCTGCCGTAGTGTTGCTGTTGGTTTCGAGCCTTGTTGCGTTGTCCGTTTACAAGAAGCGTTTTAATCCGCCCAGCTTCAAGAGTGGAGAGCCTTATTGGCAAGTGACGCGGCTCGATGGGACGCCAATGATCGGGAAAGAAGCAATCTCGAACAACGGACAACTTGCCGTCGGCGAGTGGTTGGAGACGGATGGAAAGTCGAAGGCACAGATCGCCGTCAGTTCGATCGGCAATGTTGATATCGATGAAAATACACGGGTGCGATTGCTGGAGACACACGACACCGAACATCGGCTCGAGCTGGCGCGTGGGAAGATGAGCGCACGCATCTGGGCGCCGCCGCGGCTTTTCTTTGTCGACACTCCTTCCGCCGTTGCGGCTGATTTAGGATGTGCTTACACACTCGAGGTTGACGATCACGGCGCCAGTAAGTTGCAAGTGACGTCGGGTTGGGTGGCGTTGGAGTTAAAAGATCGTGAGTCGATGGTACCGGCTGGCGCCTCGTGCGAAACGCGGCCCGTAGTTGGACCAGGCACACCTTACTTTAACGACTCTTCAACCGAGTTTCGCGCGGAGTTGAGCAAAGTCGATTTCGATCCGGACGCCGCCGCGCGTAGTGCGGCGCTGAAGGTGATGTTGGATGACGCACGTCCGAAGGATACGCTGACGCTCTGGCATCTGCTGACGCGTGTTGATGGTAACGATCGCGCGCGTGTTTTCGAGAAGATGGCAACCCTCTCGCCACCGCCTGCAGGTGTGACTCGCGAAGGAGTTTTGCAACTCAATCAAACGATGCTCGAAGCCTGGCGCGACGATCTCAAACTAACG
Organism: Pyrinomonadaceae bacterium; assembly: GCA_035694465.1. Taxonomy (GTDB): domain Bacteria; phylum Acidobacteriota; class Blastocatellia; order Pyrinomonadales; family Pyrinomonadaceae; genus PSRF01. Next base: position 58,055 of record DASSFI010000034.1, read on the forward strand.
TGGATGGGAGTCGGTAAAGGCGTGCCGAAACCGATTGCGGAAGCGTATTGGCGAGCGAAGAACGGGTTGAGCCGCAGGTTGAAAGAGATGGCGCCTAAGTAGTGCCACAAAAAGGCACAAGAAAATTTAGCCACAAAAAGGCACAAAAAGAAGAGAGTAGTTCAAAGCTTGGAAAGATGACAGGTATCGTTGATTGCGAGCACACGGACGAAGCCGTCGTTTCTGAGTTCGAAGCGGGTAATGCCACAGTTCGCGGTTGAGACCCAGACGGGTTTGAGGTCGGGGGCGTCGAGGGCGCCCATCAGGTGCAGGGCGAGGATGCAGATCGTGCCGGTGTGACTGAACACCGCGATCTTGCCGCCGCGATGCTCTTTGATGATCTGATCCAATTTTTGCTGTGCGCGATCGAGTAGTTGGCGATAACTCTCACCACCTTGTAAGACGCGGTCGAAGTCGCGTCGCAGCAACGCGGCGTACTGTTCCGGGTGTTGCTGCGCGGCGTCTTCAAACGTCAAACCTTCCATCACCCCGACACTGCGTTCGCGAAAAGCAGTGGTCCCGTTAACAGGCAGACCGGTAACTTTCGACAGGGGCCGAGCTGTTTCCATGGCTCGCGCGAGGTCGCTGGAATAGATAGCGGTTATCGACTCGGATTTGAGCGTGAGTGCAGTTGCTTCAGCTTGTTTGCGACCGCGCGTGGAAAGAGGCGTTGCGGTGTGCCCGCCAAAACGCCGTTCAGCGTTTCCTCTCGACTGACCGTGACGAATGAGGAGTACGGTTGTAGCAACGGGCATTTATATCTTTAGAGTTAAGCAGCGACCGCGTCGGCCTTCAACTTCTCCGCCTGGTAATGAGCCACGAGAGCGTCAATGAATGGATCGAGATTACCTTCCATCACCAGGTCGAGCTGGTGAATCGTCAGGCCGATGCGATGATCGGTGACGCGGTTCTCTTTGAAGTTATAAGTGCGAATCTTTTCGGAACGATCGCCGGAGCCAACCATCGAACGGCGTTCGCTGGCGAGTGCGTCGTGTTGTTTCTGCTCTTCGAGCTCCTGCAAACGCGCGCGCAATACACGCATCGCTTTCTCACGATTTTTAATTTGCGACTTCTCGTCCTGCATCGAGACGACGACGTTTGTCGGTAAGTGCGTGATGCGCACGGCCGAATAAGTTGTGTTGACGGACTGGCCACCCGGACCAGACGAGCAGAACGTATCGATACGCAAGTCCTTCGCATCGATCTTCACGTCAACTTCTTCAGCTTCCGGCAACACGGCAACGGTGATCGCGGAGGTGTGAATTCTTCCACTCGCTTCCGTCTGCGGCACTCGTTGCACGCGATGTACGCCCGATTCGTGTTTTAACTTCGAATAGACCTTGTCTCCTTCGATCAACACGATCGCTTCTTTAAGGCCGCCAATGCCTGACTCAGAAGCCTCGAGAACTTCAAACCGCCAACGCTGTCTTTCAGCGTAGCGCGAATACATTCGCACCATCTCTGCGGCAAACAGCGTTGCTTCGTCGCCGCCGGTTCCGGCTCGGATTTCGAGAATGACGTTCTTTTCATCATTCGGATCGGTCGGAATTAGCAGTAGTTTGAGATCCGCATCGGTTTTGTCGATGCGTGTTTGCAGCGACTCGAGTTCGAGACGCGCCATCTCGCGCATTTCCTCGTCGTCGGCCGTGTCCATCAACTCGCGCGCGTCTGCTAATTCAGTCTTGAGACCTTTCCACGCCTGATACTTTTGCACTACCTCTTCAAGCGTGCGGTGCTGTTTCGCGGCTTTGCCATACGCAGAAGGATTCGAGAGCAACTCGGGCGACGAGAGCTCCTGCGTTAGTTCTTCGTATCTACTGACGATCTGTTCCAGCTTATCTAACATAAAACCTCATCATGAAAGCGGCGCCGGTAACGGTTCCGCCGTTGCGGGCTCCAGCTTTAGCGATTCCTTCAACGCTTCGATAGCAACTTCGAGTTGCATGTCATCGGGCTCCTGCGTGGTGATGTTTTGCAGCCACACGCCTGGCTTCGTCATTAGTTTAAAGAACCAACTGCTCTCTTTTTTCGCTGAAAGGCGAATGATTTCGTAAGAGAGACCGGCAACAACCGGCATCAGCACGATACGGATCAGAAAATTCAGCAACAGCGAATCAAACTTGATCACTGAAAACAGCACGATCGCGACGAGCATCACGACCATTAAAAAGCTCGTGCCGCAACGTGGATGCTGACGAGGTTGTGGTCGCGCGTTTTCGACCGTCAACGGCAGCCCTGCTTCCCAGGTGAAGACCGTCTTGTGTTCGGCGCCGTGATATTGAAACACGCGCCGAATGTCCTTCAAGAGCGAGAAGCTGACGATCATGATCAGAAAGAACGTCATGCGAATCATGCCGTCGATCAGGTTGAAGGCGACCGAAGGACGTACCGGATGCAGATACGTTCGGACTGTGGACCACGCGCTCTCGTACCACGCTTCGCTTTCTGTTTGCGCAGCGGGTGTCGACGTTTGCGTCGTCGCAGGCGGAGTGCTCGTGGCCGCAGGCGGAACAGTGGCCCAGCCTGCGCCGATGAATAGCGCGTTCGTGAGCAAGAGGGGCGCGGCGACGAAGAGCAGTACGTTGAAGATCAAAGCAAAGACGATCGAACCGGCTGCCGCGGCAGTTGTTCCTTTTTTCAATTCGTCACGTGAGCGCTTTTGGGTCGGCACAGGAATCAGACCGGGCAGCGCGCCAGTCAAACCGGCAAAATCTCCTTCGCCCTCAATCACTGCCGGCGAAAGCGCCACCTTTACTTCTTCAACCTTCGCTTCTTCAGCTTCCGCGAATGCTTCGTTGGCCGAATAATTCAAAGCCTTAATGCCAAGCCCCATTGACTGAACCAGAACTGCTCCACCGCGCAGTACCGGCAGCTTCAACAACGGATACTTGTCGCTCCATTTCGGCAGCGACGCCGCCGTGTTGACGATCGTTCCATCAGCCTTGCGAACGGCGATCGCGTAGGCGTTCGGAGTGCGCATCATGACGCCTTCGATAACGGCCTGGCCGCCAACAATTAGATCTCGTTCTGGTGTACTCATCGCAGTAGGTCTTGTTTGTAAATCAAAAACAATAATGCCGGCGATGGTTTGCCGGTCGCTGATGCTTGGATGCACGAAGAGCGACCGGCCGATCATGCCGGCGTTCAAGGGTCGGGATGGCTAATGCTGATTTGGCAATAGCATTACTCTGAAAAGTTTACTGAGCGGATGCTGTTTCGGCAGCAGGTTTCTTGCCATAGCGCTTGTTGAAGCGATCAACGCGTCCCGCGGTATCGACCAGCTTTTGTTTCCCGGTGAAGAAAGGATGGCAAGCCGAACAAATTTCGACGTGCAGATCGCCTTTCTTGGTCGAGCGCGTTTTAAAGGTCTCGCCGCAAGCGCAGCTAACAGTAATTTCGACGTATTCTGGGTGAATTCCTGGTTTCATTTAATTCTTCGTCACTCTCTATAGACGGCCCCCGGCCGCATTTTTCAAACAAGATATGATAGGGGCCGGATGCGCTGATCGTCAAGCGAGACAAGGGGTTTGGCATTTACAGACTACACAGATTGAGAACCTCAGTTAGTTGGTCTGCGCGAGATCTTTTTAGTATTTCTTTCCCAAAAAACTCCATCGACATACCCCTGTATTTTTGAATCGCGGACAGCAATTTCGAGCCGTTTCGCAGCGAGACAGCAGTAGTTTTCGTCAATCTCGACACCGAGATAACGCCGGTTAAGCTTTTTCGCCACAACAGTCGTCGTACCCGAGCCGTTGAAGGGGTCGAAGACGAGATCGCCTTCGCGTGAACTGGCGAGGATGATTTTTGCCAGCAATTTCTCAGGTTTTTGGGTGGGGTGATCCGTGTTTTCCGGCATTGACCAGTAGGGCACTGTCAGATCCGTCCACAGATTTGACGGATGAGTGACTCTGAACCGCCCGTTTTCGGTTTCGCTCCAATCCTTGGGGTCGCCATTCCGGTCGGTGTAAGGAGCAATGACCTGTCGTTTGAGCATCACTGCCTCGACGTTGAAGTAATAATCGTCGCCGACGGTAAAAAACCAGATGTCCTCGGAACAGTTCTTCCAATTAGACTTCGCCCCACGTCCTTTTTCGCGTTCCCACGTGATTCGGTTCTGAGAAGTGAAATATTTTTCACCGATGCGCTGGATTGCCGCCGAACTGCGCCAGTCGCCACAGATGTAAACCGATGCAGTTGGTTTCAGCAGCCTGACGGTTAATGAGAGCCATGAATCCAGCCACTCCGCGTAGTCTTCAGTCGACACCTTTTTGAATTTGCGGTCGTTGAAGCTCTTCGTCAGGTTATACGGCGGATCTGCAAACATCAGATCGACGGAATGATCGGGCAGATGCGGCAGTGCGGTGAAGACGTCCTGGCAAAACAGCTTGTCCTGAATTTGTTCAAGAGTTGCTGGTGATTCGAGAGTTGCGAGTGAGGCTCGATAACGAGCGAATTCGTCCTCTGAGAGAGTCAGCGTTCGATTGAGCGGAGCCCGAGTTGGCATCGCGCCAGTTTACTCCAAAGAAAAAATTGATGAGATCATTCTCGCCATGAGGTAATATGAATAACGCTTTGCTATAATTCGTTTTCGCTTTCTTCTCTTATTCGCTGTAACAGCAGTGTTTACTGAGCGATTGTCTTCCCAGAATC
>DASSFI010000035.1:0-14385 GCA_035694465.1 Pyrinomonadaceae bacterium
GCGGCCTGGCGCCGCTTTGTTATCGATCACGCCTGTTCGAGGCGAAAGCGGCGCCAGGCCGCCGCACTCCAAAGGGGTACGCCGGACAAACAATCGCAGCGAAATCCACAACAAGCAGAACAGCGTGAGCACGGTTCCCTGAATTTGCAGTGCTGCCGGATGCAGAAACGCGTGCGGCAAATATGAGTACCACTCGAACCCCTGTAGCGCAGCCTTGACCGTCAACACGAGCGCGCCAATCAGTGCGATCTGAAACGCGTTGTGAATGATGAGTCGCCGGTTGAGCCAGTGCAGCAGCAGAAGTATTCCCGCAATCCAGAAAACTCTCTGCGCCTGCATCCAGGTAACTTCCCACGTGTTCGCCTCAAACAGACTGATCACACCGAGCACGATCGAGATCAGCGCTGCATGGTTGAGCGCTTTAGAAAGAACTCTGCCGCGCTTGTAACGGGAGCTGATGATGGCCGCGATACTGCAAATCGTCGCGTGTGCGAAGTAAGCCGTTTGCCACGGAAATGCAAAATCGACTTGCGAGAAGTTATGCGCGAGGGAAAACAGCAGCAGCGCCGCTCCGACCCACGTGAACGACATGAGCTGGCGTCGCCACGCAATCCAGAAAGCTCCGAGCGCGTACAATCCGTAAACGATCCACAGCGAGTACGCTTCCAGAACGCCGATGCCAAACTCAGTCGCGAGGGAAATACTCACAATTGCCGTCACGCACGCAGCCACCAGATAGTAGCGACTCTCGCTAGATCTCTTGCGTTGCGATAACCATTCCGAAACGACGATGAAGAGCGCCACTGCACCGATGAGTAACTGTCCACTGTTGACGGACAGACTCACCGCGAGCAGCGACATCACGCGCAAGTTTTCCCAGGTGATGTTGCCGGCCATCACGTGTCCGGTCACAAGGAACGCAAGCGCGACACAGATCGCTGCGATCAGATGACCGACAGGCAGGCGGAGTGCGATCGCGAGTGCGGTGAACACGGCGAAGTTGAGTAACGCCGCGGGAACAATACTCGCCGGATTGGGCCACGCGAGGATCATGCCCGCGAGTACGATCATCAGACCAAGAATTCCGAGCGCTGTGCCCGCGGTTCTCGAAGCGACGAGTTCACGGTTGGATATCTTTCGCCAGAGGATCGTGCCAGTGGCCAGCATCGGCAGACCCCACAGCGTCACGATTGGCGCGAGATACATCATCGACATGCCAATCGGACCAGACTTGTACAACAACAATCCAAACGGCAAGAGGGCCGCAAAGCTCATCGTGCCGAGTATCGTAAAGACGGTGACGGTTTCCTTTTCGTCGATCTCGCGATCGTGAAGGACGAAACGCAGCGCGAGTCCGACCGTTACGACGTAACAGAGCACGGGAAACGCGCCGAGAAAAATCAGCAGCCACGGCGAAGCATCTGTTGACGCGAAATGTCGCACCAGCAACTGACCAACCGATGAGCCCAACACTCCCGCGGATAAGATATGTGCGCAACCGGGCGTGATGATGCGTCCGGCAAAATAGACCAGACAGAGAAAGATCGCGGGCGCTGCCAGTTCGCTGGCAATGACCAGGCCTCCTGACGTATTGCTCGCAGAGACAGCGGCGATCGCAAGAAAATTCAACGGGACCAGCAGCGTCGCAATCGTGAGAATGCCGCGACTGGTGGTCGGAAGCTTCCAACGGTGTTCGGTGTACAAACCGATCCCGAAAAGAATCGCGGTAACAGTCGTGAAGATCAAAAACTTGAGCACCGGAATCTCGGAGATTTGTGCCCAGAGACTCACGACGAGGGCCGTCGAGCAACCTATTATCAATAGGCCGCCGATGATTTCGCCCCAGCGAATGTTGCTCTCTTCCATGAACGCGTGGAGCACTTCTGAGAATGATCGACGCGGCGGACGCGGCGGCGCGGGCGGAGGTTCAACACGCGGAGGTTCTTCGTTGCGGATGAACGACGGAACTGGCTCGACAACAACTTTCGCATCGGCTGCGAAGACAGCAGACACAGTTGGTGGCGTCGCGGCGACGGGAGGTGTTGCTGCAACAGGCGCGGGAGCTGGTTTTGGTTTGGGAGTTGGATTACGGAGGCTGTCTCGTTCCAAACGAATCTGTTTCAGCACTAGCTCGTACGTTCCATCGTGCAGTTTTCCTTCCTGGTAAAACTGCACGATCTGTCGTTCAGTCGTTTTGAGATCGTTGAGCTTTGAAACGACCGGATCGAAACGCGGCACGACTTCAACGCGGCTCGACACCTCGTCTCCGGAGAAAACGCGAATGAGAGCGGCCAGGCCTACCCAGATGACATGACCAACGACAGTGATAATTGCCAGGAAGATGAACAATATGAACAGAACTTCCATAACGTTCCTTTGTCCGCGCACATCGCGCTCCTACGGAGCGCAGCAGCTTTTTTTATTTCGGTGCTATAACATCTTGCTCCTCCGGAGCAAAGGCAAGACAGGCGCTTCTAACGACCATTTGTTTTCGCTCCGTAGGAGCGATATGTTTATAGTCTTCGCTCTCTAATCCCCTTACGGCTCCGTTAGGAGCCGAATGTTTTGTTTGGTGCTATAAACATCTTGCTCCTCCAGAGCAAAGATCCGTGTTTCAATGAATCTCTTTGACGCTATCTTCTCGAACGAGTCGTCGTCGCCCGCCATTCAGTTCGGACGGCGACAAATCACTTACGGCGAACTGCGCGCCGAGACGGTAAAGATGGCCCACGTGATTCGATCGCTTGGCGTCGAGCCCGGCGAGCGCGTCGCGCTGCTGCTCAATGATTCGCCGGAGTTTGTTGAAGCCTTCATAGCCACGTGTTCGCTTGGGGCAATCGCCGTTCCCATCAACATGGCCCTACGCGCCGAAGATCAGTGTTCGATCCTTCACAATTCAGGGGCGAGTCTGGCCTTTATGGAGACGGACACCCGCCATGACTTGCTGACACATGCGCCAGAAAAGCTGCGGTCGTTGAAAAACATCGTGAGCGTCGAGCGAAAACAGGAAGAAATTTCGGGAGATGAAGTCGGCGATCATTTCTACATAACCGAGCAATTACGCAATCCACCGCTGACGGCCCACTCTTTTGACGGCCTACTGAGGGAAGTGACGGCGACTGACAAACCCGACTTCCCCGAACCAGCCTCCGACCAGCCTGCGTTCGTCCTTTACACGTCCGGCAGCACGGGCGAACCCAAAGGCGCTGTTCACAGCCAGGCCGACATCTTCTACACAAATCAAACTTACTGCCGCGAAGTCTTGCGGCTGACGCCTGAAGATCGTCTCTTCTCATCGTCGCGTTTGCCGTTTGCTTACGGCCTCGGCAACAGCTTCTCCTTCCCACTCCTGAACGGCGCCACGACGATCCTCTTGCGTGAAAAGCCGTCGCCTGACGTGATCGCAAGACTATTTCGCGAGCATCGTCCGACGATCTTCTTTGGCGTTCCGGTTATCTACAATCTCTTGCTTGAACATCACCGGCGCGGCCAGCAACTCGACTGTTCCAGCCTGCGTTTGTGTATCGCAGCCGGCGAAGCACTGCCGGCTAATCTCGGCGAAGAATGGGAACGAGAGTTTGGCGTACAGGTGCTTGACGGAATCGGTTCCACGGAGATGCTGCACATGTTCATGTCGAACCACAAGAACGACGTGCGCTACGGCAGCAGCGGCCGTCTTCTCTACGGATACGAAGCGCGATTGCTTGATGAACACGGCGACCCGTCACCGGCCGGGACCGAAGGCAATTTGTGGATTAAGGGCGACAGTGCCGCCATGTATTACTGGGAACGACCTGAAACCACTGCACAAACGTTTGTCGATGGCTGGGTGCGCACTGGGGATCTATATCGCTGCGACGATGATGGTTACTGGTACCACATGGGTCGCAGCGACGACTGCTTCAAATCCAGCGGGCAGTGGGTTTCTCCGGTTGAGGTGGAAGGGACGTTGTTGCGTCACACGGGGGTGGCGCGCGTTGCAGTGGTCGAAGATTTTGACTCCGATCAGTTACCTTGTGCGTGTGCGTTTGTTGTGAAGCACGAGTTAGAATTCGATTCGAATCAACTTGAGCACGAATTGCGTAAGCTGGCGTCGCAAACACTGCCGCGCTTCAAACAGCCACGCCGCTACGTGTTCGTTGACGAATTGCCATACACGGCAACGGGAAAGATTCAGCGGTTTAAGCTTCGACAGCAACTAAAGCAGAATCAATGAACAGCATCCAGGAAACTTTCGCCCCGAATCTCGCGTGTTTCGGTTGTGGTCCGGCAAACCCGAAAGGCCTGCACGTTCGCAGTTTTCCTGACGGTGATGAGGTCGTCGCCGAATGGCAGCCAAGCCAGGAGTACGAAGCCTACAACGGCATGCTGAACGGCGGCATTATCGGTACGCTCCTCGACTGTCATTGCAATTGGGCCGCGGCGTGGTACCTGATGCAAAAAACGGGCGCCGACAAACCACCGTGCACCGTCACGGCTGAATACACCATCAAACTCCTGCGCCCGACGCCGACCGATCAACCGTTGAAACTCGTCGCACGCGTGGTCGAGTCAACAGACACGAAAGCCGTGGTCGAGGGCGAATTGATCGGACACGACAAAGTTTGCGCCACTTGTCGCGGCACTTTCGTCGCGGTCAAACCGGGCCATCCCGCATATCATCGTTGGTAGTTTCTGAAGTGAGAGTTGAAATGATTCACCGTCCTCGTCGACTTCGCCGAACAGACGCCATTCGTTCACTCGTGCGTGAGACACGTCTCGCGCCGGAAAATTTCGTGTTGCCGCTGTTCGTTTGTCCCGGCACGAATGTGCGTCGTGAGATCTCATCAATGCCGGGCGTTTACAACCTGTCGATCGACGAGACGACGAAAGACGTCGCTGCGGCTTATGACGCAGGCGTGCGCAGTATCATCCTCTTCGGATTGCCCGAAACAAAAGACCTCGAGGCGTCGGGCGCTTACGCTGAAGACGGCATCGTGCAACGCGCAATTCGTGCTGTGCGCCAGTCGACACCGGAGATGATTATCATGGCCGACACGTGTTTGTGCGAATACACGTCGCACGGTCATTGCGGTGTCGTTCGCGACGGAGACGTGATCAATGATGAGTCGCTTGAACTCCTGGCGCGCACGGCGTTGAGCCAGGCCGCAGCGGGCGCCGACATCGTCGCGCCGTCGGCGATGATGGACGGACAAGTTGCGGCCATTCGCGAAATACTCGATAACGCCGGCTTCGAAAACACCGCCATCATGGCCTACGCGGTCAAGTATGCCTCCGGTTTTTACGGGCCTTTTCGCGAAGCAGCGCAGAGCGCTCCGGAATTTGGCGACCGCCGCGCATATCAGATGGATCCGCCAAACGCTCGTGAAGCCATGCGCGAAGCTGAACTCGACTACTCCGAAGGCGCGGACATCCTGATGGTCAAACCGGCCACAGTTTATCTGGACATACTGAGCATGGTCCGCGAACGCTTCGACGTGCCCATTGCTGCATACCATGTTTCCGGTGAGTACGCCCTTATCAAAGCTGCTGCCCAGAAAGGTTGGATCGACGAGGACCGCGTGATGATGGAAACGCTCACGAGCATCAAACGCGCCGGCGCCGACATCATGCTCACCTACTACGCTCGCGAAGCAATCAAACTATTAAGCAAATAATCCGTGTTTAAGATCCGCGTTCATCTGTGGCTAATTCTTTTTACTCTTTACACCCCGCTCGCCTTCTCCCAAGCCCCAAACTGCGGCTGTGAACAAAAGCCGCAGCTCAACGTCCTTGCCGTCGTCAACGGTGTAAAGATCAGAGAAGAAGATTTAAGTATCGATACGCGAACTCAGGTGAGTCTCGCGCAAGAGACAGTCACTACGGCACGCGCACAGGAGTTGGACCGTCATATCAATCAGATGCTGCTCGCAGCGGAAGCAAAGAGACGCGGAATTACCACCGAGACACTATTCGTGCTTGAAGTTAGAGCCAGAGTGCCGCCACCCACTGAAACAGAGGCTCGTGCGTTTTACGAGCAAAACAAGAAACGACTTGGCAAGAGTTTTGGCAGTGTCAAGAACGATATTTTCACGCAATTGAGGAACGAACGCGAGACCATCCGTGCGTACCAATATGCGAACGCACTGCGCGCAGGCGCACAAATCACCGAGTCGAACTTGCGAGTCTCACCGCCGGCAAACGAGGCTGATCTCGCGCGCGTGTTTGCCAACGTCAACGGCGTAAACATCACCTCAGCAGACATCGAGCAAAGCCTGCTGCCAATGATCTTCCTCGTCCAGAAACAAGTCTACGAACTGCGCAAACGCGATCTCGATCTCAGGATCAACGACCTGCTTCTCGATCAGGAAGCAAAACGACTCGGCACCACACCGAAAGCCTTAATCGATCTCAACGTGAGAACTAAAGTGCCCATCGCCAGCGAAGACCAGGCACGTGCTTACTACAAGCAACACGAGAAAGATTTTCCGGGCAAGTTTTCCGACTACAAACTTCGGCTGATGCAGTTTCTACAGGCACAGGAAGACCAGAAGCAGTCGGCCATATACGCCGAGGAGCTGCGGCGGGGCGCGGCCGTCCAGATTTACCTCACCGCCCCAACCGCGCCCGACCTTCGACAGCTCTGTTGCAACCCTGTAGACTAAGCCCGCTTCTAAGGTCACACCGCTGGAGAAGATCGCATGAAAATGCACCCCGGCTTTCAGCGAAAATGCCGTAGAAAAGGCTTATTTGCAGCTTCAGGCCTGCTGCTTTTGTTTGCTACCCAAACGATTGCGCAGTCAGGACGGCGTCCTGCGAAGCCCGCCGAACCGCCGGTCAGCACCCCAAAAACAGATCCTGAAACGTCGAAAAACAGCGCTCGAGAGTTAAAGCAGAGGGTTTCTCTGCTCGTCGGACGCGAACCCTCTTCGAAGCACTTGCTCAGCGAAGATGCAATCTTTACTGACTTCCTGGCGCACCTCGGCGAATTCAAAAACGTCAGCACTACCTCGCTCGGCGACATCAAGCGCGATCGCGCGGTGAAACGAGCCAAGAGTGAGACGGAACTTCCCGTTGTCCTGTTGCAGTTTGACGTCGACGAGTTTCAGAGCGGGACCATCATCCTGAACTCACCCGATCTGGAAGTGCATGTCTATATCTTTGAACCAAAGACCGGGCAGAAGAAGTTTGAAGGTAAGGTCTACTACAAAGCGGTTGGTGGTCCAATGCTGAAGAAGGATAACTGGCCCACCGGAACACCAATCAGAATCACCACCGAAGCCGTCGGCATCGAAGCCGCGGAACAAGTGCGCGACTGGCTCCTGGTACAGGACATCAACAGGAAGAACTAATCCGCGTTCATCCGCGTGAATCCGCGTTTAAGTCGTTCAACGCCTTCCCTAACCGATCGAGTCCCTCTGCAAGCGTAGCCGTATCCCCCGCGATCCCGATCCGAAAGTGAGCCGGCATCTCGAAAAACCTTCCCGGCACGACAGAAGTCTCATACTTCTCCCGCAACAACCGGCAAAGTTCTTCCGCACTACCACTGCGCACCCGGGGAAACATCACTGTCCCGAACTGAGGTCTCACCACTTCCAGATCTTCTCGCGTATCGAGAAACTCATTGAGTAGCCGGCGATTCCGATCGAACAACTGTTTCGCGCGCGCTCCGATCTCTTCGAGCTGTTGCATCGCGATCACGCTCAGTCGCTCACCCGAATGCACCGGCGTGGAAGCGAAGAGATCGTTTAGCAACCACATGCGGCGCGCAAGCTCAGGCTCCGCCAGGATCCACCCGCATCGAAGTCCGCTCAGCCCGAATGCTTTCGTCAAACTGCTCGTCACCACAAATTCGCGTCCCAGATGGAAACTCGTGCGCGGCTCTGCTTCGAACAACGTTTCCATGTAGACCTCGTCGATCAACACCCGCGCGCCGACACTGCGCGCAAGCCCGCCAATTTGTTTAATCGTCGCATCATCGATCAGAGCGCCGCTCGGATTGTGAAGGTTCGTGAGAACGATCAAACGCGTCTTTGAAGTAATGAGCGACTCGAGCTCGTCGAGCGCGATTCCAAAACCGTTTTCAAACCGGTGCGTAAAGCGTTTCACGTTCGCACCGAGGTAATACGTAAGCGCCAGCATCGGTTCGTAAGCCGGCTGCTCAAACAACACTTCGTCACCGGGCTTGATCAACGCCGCGATCGCAAGGTGATTTGCGAACGTGGTCCCGGCTGCCGTCACCACTTCCTCAGGCGCGACCCGATAACGCGTGGCAATCGACTCAACCAGTGGCTGGTAACCGTAACCGCCGTTTGTGATCTCGAGATCGTCGAGCGAAACGCGCAATTCGCTCAGTTTCAGATTACCGAGCCCGCTCGTCGCGAGATTGTATTTTGCCACCGAGCTCGTCTTGGCCCAGTACATGTACGACGAAGTCATTACTTCACGAGCGGCTGTCATCTGATGTTCCTTTGTTGCCAAAACCAGTATGCCGGAATGCCGGCAAGCAGGATCGCGATTCCGATCAAAGTATTGCCTGGAAAATGAAAGATCGTGTTGATTGCCACCAGCCAGCACACCGCAATGAACAAGATCGTTGTCAACGGATGACCGGGAACTCGGTTTGTTCCCACGGTTTCACGTTTGCGAAAGACGAAGATACAACACGCCGTCAAGCCAAAGAAAATCACGTCAACCGAAACGACGTAGTTGAGAATGCGATCGTAAGTTCCGAGTACGGCAATCAGGATCGCCAGCAGTCCCTGAAGTGCGATAGCGACGATCGGCGCGCGCGTGCGTGGATGGACCATCGCGACGCTTTTGAAGAACAATCCGTCTTTCGCCATTGCGAAGTAGACGCGTGGCGCCGTGAGCATGCTTTGACTCAGGAACCCCACCGTCGAAATTGCGATCCCGGCGGCGATGATGCGTGCGCCGAGATCTCCGAGGGCGCTTCGCATCACATCAGAAGCTGGTGCTTTCGACGCCGCCAGACCCGTGGTTCCGAGAACGCTGATGTAGACCACATTGGCAGCGAGATAAAGCAATACGACGCCGGCGACACCGAGTATCAATCCGCGCGGCAGATTTTTGCGTGGCTCTTTAATCTCACCTGCTATGAACGTCGCCGTTTGCCAACCACCGTACGCAAAGATGACTGGCACGAGCGCCGCTCCGAACGCTGTCAAAAGATCCGTCGAGACTGGTCGATCCAGGAGTTCGGCAGGATTCGTGCTTCTCTCGGCGAACAAGAACCCGCACACGACCAGCATCGCGATCGCCAGAATCTTCAACACCATCAAAATACTCTGCACGGTGCTGCCGGCACGCACGCCCAGACAGTTAATGACGGTCAGTAACGCAAGCACGATCGCGGCGAGATAAGCCGAGGGAATCGGAAGGTGAGTCAGTTCGACAAAATAGCGCGCGAATGTCACCGCCACAGCGGCCATGCCGCCAGTTTGAATCACCAGCAACAATACCCAGCCGTAAAGAAATGCGACTGCCGGATGAAATGCTTCACGCAAGTAAGCGTATTGTCCGCCGACGTCCGGTCGCAAAGCGGCCAATTCAGCCCAGATGAATGCGGCCGCGAGTGCAAACAGACCACCGAGCACCCACGCGCCGAGAATTAGAAACGGGGTGCGAACCTGAACCGCGACCACCGACGGGTTCATAAAGATGCCCGACCCGATAATGCCGCCCATCACGATCATGGTGGCGTCGAAGAGGCCGAGTCTTCGCGCGAGTTGAGTTTGATTTTCCGTCTGGTCCATTGGAAGACAGCAAGATCTATCCGCAGATTACACAGATTCTTATATCAATCTGCGTAATCTGTGGATAGTCTCTTTTGACACTCACACCAGTCTTCTGTACCCTTTCGCGTTTTGCACGAAGTATCCGCACAAGCTGAACCCATCATCACCGCCGGTTTGAGACCCGATCTTTTCGCCGGAGGCAGTGTCTTAACCAACAGCCGATCACTCGTTCTGGTTGCGCTCGTCGTCCTCGTCATCGCCGGCTTCGGTTTTCGCGTTAACGGCTTGAACGCAGAGGGTTTAAGCGAGGACGAGCTCAACAAGCTCAACACCGTTGCGGATTATCGCGCGCATGGTTTGACGGGTGCGAATGGCGAGCATCCGATGCTGATGAAGGCTTTTCAGACTGCGTCAATAATCCTCGCCGAAAAATGGAACAACACCTCGTTCGTCGCGGCGCATCCTGCCAATCAAATCGCGCCCGAAACAGCCTTGAGACTACCCGGAACCATCGTCGGAGCCTTGAGCGCCGTGTTGATCTTCCTGATTGTTTCCGAACTCTTCGGCGTTGAAGTGGCGTTGATTGCGGCAGCATTATGGACTTTTGATCCAAGCGCGATCGGATTTAGTCGTATCGCTAAGGAAGATTCGTTCCTGTTGTTCTTCTTTCTGCTGGCGAATGTGTTTTGGCTACGCGGTCAGCGTGTCGCCGAAAGCACCGATCGCAATCCGAACAAGTACTATTGGGCCACCGCCGCTGCTTACGGTGCGATGGTCGCTTCGAAATACGTGCCGCACCTCTTAACGATCAGTATCTGTTACTACTGGATGTTTCAGAGTATTCCGGAAACTCGCTGGCGTTTAGGCAAGAAGCGACTGCTCATTTTTTTCACCATAATGGGCCTTGTGTTCCTCGTGCTCAGCCCGACAATCCTGCTTCCCGAGACCTGGAAACAGATGGGGTTGTTTGCCGGCGGCAAGCGCATTGGTCACGACGGCTACGAGTTCATGGGCAAACTTTTCACCCAAAAGTTTGACGACTGGTTCCACGGTATTCCCGTTTACTTCTACCTTGTTTTTACGGCTGTGAAGCTGCCTATTTTGACAGTGCTCGGTTTCGTCATCGGTCTGCCATTGTTGTTTCGACGCAAGCTTGGCGACGGGCGTTATTTCATTCTGTTCTGGTTCATGCTGTGGGTCGTTGCGTTCTGTTTCCCGGGGGGAAAGTTTACTCGCTATTACACAACGATCTTGCCGGCGGTGCTGATAACGAGTGCGCTGGGGATTCAACTCGTCGGTCATTGGCTAGCCAATCGTATCGTGGAAAGTAATCTAAGGAACTATCTACCGGCAGCTCTCGCCGTGATCGTGATCATTGGATCGGTCGTCGATTCGATTCAGGCTGGGCCGCACTTTCGTCTATTTACAAACTCGATTGGTGGCGGCACTACGTGGGCTGGTTACTACTTCCCGCACGATGAATTCTACGATGCGAGTATGCGTGACGTGATTACGGAGATCGCACGTCGGGCTCGCCCGGGTGCGCATGTCGCGAGTGAAAGCCCTTCTCTGGCTACCTACTACGCGGAACGTGAGAATCGTCCCGACCTCGTGTGCATTTCAATGTCCGACACGGAAGCCCTCAAACAACTGGGCGCCGGAGACTTCGTGATCGTCGCCCGCGGTCGTCGTTACTTCAGCAACGACGCTCTTGTCACCAATCTCCAGAATCAATTCACTCCAGTCGCGGAATTCAAACTCGGCGTCGTCCCCTCCGCTAAACTCTATCAACTTCAGGGAATATTAACCGCGGATTAACGCGGATCTTACGGATCAATGTCTTAACTCAACCTCGATCGGTTTAGCGTCTTTCGAGTCGTAACCTTCGGGCCAGTTTGAGATGTTTACGCCGTAGAGCCAATCGGATTCGGGGGTGACCTCGAAGCGTAGCTTCAATGGCAATCCACGCATCGCACGCAGACGCAAAAACATTCCCGTCAAACGCCACTCCTGAATGAGCGGCTGTCCCTGTGGCTCGATCGGGATCAGACGCGATCCGCCATTCCATCCTTCAACAAAAAGCGTGACGCGAGTTTTTACAAAACCCGGCGGCGCATCCACCGGCAACACCGGCTGGAGGTGCGCGCGCACGATGATCTCGCTAACGCGCCGTCGATCGTCGCGCTCCGGAATCGTGTATTCAAGAAAACCCGAACCGCCTCCCCAAATGTAACCAACTCCCTCACCAATCTTTTCGAAACGTTCGCCGCTCGCCATCTGTGGTTTGAATTGATAGAGAACCGACTTGTCTTCCCTCATCATGATCTGCGGCATCGTCGCCGCATCACCATCCGCGCGTGACCACGCAAACTGTCGTGGGATCAAATGCCGTTCACTCTCGAGTAACTGCGCCGGCAACTCAACCGTTTGCAACGCACTAAACATTTGCGAGGCTCGTCCAATCTCACCAAGCAAATCTTTGTCTCGAGCTGTTGAGTAGGTAACACCATAACCTCGGCGCGCATCCGGCGTGAGAATCCAGAACATCGCCCCACCAGCGCCGGCTCTCACGTTGCCTTCAAAAAAGGCCTTGTACCAATCCAACTGAGAAGCACCGTTGTGGCCCTCAACCCCCATTCCGAATTCACCGAATACCAGCGGCTTTCCGATCGAAAACGCTGCCGCGGCACGATTCTCAATAAATTCCTGCAACGCTTTCGGTGAATCGACGAAGCTATCGTGATCATCCCGTGGATAACTATGCACGTCGCAATAGTCGATCGTCGGCAGCGCATGATCAGCCAGCCACTCACGACGTTCAGACGACGAGCGATAACCCCACGCGCCCGGCGCAACCAGGTGGTTGGGATCGAGTGATTTCAAATACGCACTCATCTCCGCAAACCACGCGCGCCGCTCGGACCAGCGTTCTGTAATTACCTGCGCTTCATTCATCAACTCCCAGCCAAAAATCGCCGGATCGTCACGATAAAGCACACCCGTAACCGAGTTTCTTCGGGTGGCGAGTTTTTCGATATGTTCGCGATAGAGACGTCGCGTTTCCGGATTCGTGTAAAAGAGGATCGCCTTTTCGTTGTTGATGCCAAACTTGTAACTATCGTCGGCCGCGTCGTTGATTCCGGCCCAGCGCAGGTATTGTGTAACGCCGCCCGTGTCGCGCCACCAATTCGTCAGACACAGTTGGACGTAGATGTTGTTCTTCGCGGCTTCCGCGATCACCTGGTCGAGATAGACGAAGGCATCTTCATTCCACTGTCCCGGAGCGAGACGGAAATAGTGATTACGTGGCCAGTCTTCGAAATCGGCCATCGGCTTCACATCGTTAGGACCGCCCTCGCCAAATGCCCAAACGCGCACTACTTTGATTCCGGCCTGAGAAGCCTGGCGCAGAGTTTCAGGCATGCGTGCGCGATCGTCGTCGCGATACATGATCGCGACATTCGCGCCCACAAAGCGAAACGGCTTGTTACCGACGAAGAAGCGTCCGCTTCGTTGACGCACAAACTGATCCCGGGGTCGGTTATCGGAGTTGTTTGGAGAGGCAACTAAGAAGAACGCCGTCGTACATCCGACAATTACGAGGAGGGCGACTGCAAGCAGTTTCTTATTCATCAACGCAGTACTAATCACTATCTCGGGCTTGTCAGTCTAATGAATCCTATAATCGCGCAAACAGCGCCCAGCACCACAAACAAGTTAAAGAACGCGCCGACGCCGAGTGCCATCGAGAGATCGACGGAATTCTGCGAAATACCAAGCACCGCAAAGATGCCGAACAGCAGAAAGTGCAAGTGGTAAATGACCATGCACACGGCGGCGTACGAAAACCAACGCGCAGATGATCCGAAAGCCGCCGATCTGGCAAAACCGAGTACGGCAGCTATCAGCCAGGCGACACCTCCTGCGACCAGTAACAAGACGACTACCGGAAAGAAATAATTTGGCTGCGTGGCTCGCAGTTGCGGTTGCAGGAATAGCGCAAGCAGGAGTGGAAACATATTTAGTGCGATTCTCCTTCAGTCAGTCCACGAAGTTCGTGTTCACAAAAACAAGCGCCGTCTGCGCACGTAAGCCGCTTTGGTCTGTGCACAAACGGCGTCCAATTTGAGTGTCGGGCAACAGGCGCAAGTTTACACTGCGGGACAAAGTTGGGGGCCGCTGTCCGCAAGTAGCCGCGCCGCTATTGCGTAATGTGAATCTCTTCCTCTTTATTTACGTGCCCGAGGAAGTATACCAAACCACAAACAAAGGCTACTGCTGCCAACCCCAGTGCGATCCATCCTGATGAGTGGCCAGCCGTCGTGGGCTCAGTCACAAACTTGTAAAAGTAGAAGATCGCTCCGATGGCGGCTGCAATGCCGACCAGTATCGCGAGAATATCTTTCAGGCTTTTCATGTTGAACCTCCGGCCGTGTAATTAAATTATGAAGGTTAAGGAAAAAGCCGATGCGTTGCGCTATATATGGCTTTATGTTAACGCCGCGGTACGAGGGAATGCAAGTCAGATATTTACTGGCTCACGGCTAGGGTAAACCTACAGATAATCGAGGCCATACAGAACGTACTGTAGGGGCGGCCCTCCGTGGCCGCCCTCGCGCGGAACTCAAACGAAGGGCGGCCACGGAGG